>JBEVVS010000158.1:0-26745 GCA_040507005.1 Candidatus Thiodiazotropha sp. | reverse complement strand
CACCCTCATCGGCGGCATGCTGACCCTGCTGGGTTATCTGCTGGCCGATATCCTCTACGCCCTGGCCGACCCGAGGGTCAGCTATGAGTAGCCGTCCGCAACGACAGAGCTACTGGCGCAGAATCTTGCGCCAGACCTTTCTCCGCTGGGGGGCGAGGCTGGGTCTCTTCTGGGTGGCGGTGTTGGCCCTGGTGGGTGTCTTCGCACCCTTCCTGGCCAGCAGCTTTCCCCTGCTGTTGAGCGAGGGTGGAGAGCTCAGCAGTCCGGTGCTGGACTATCTGCAACCGGTTGATGTGATCTTCCTGGTCGGCTTTGTCGCCTTTCTCCTGCTCTCGTTCTGGCGCACCCTCTTCTGGCGCAAGCTGGCAGTCTTCCTCGGCCTGATCGGGGTGGCCACCTTGCTCGCCTACACCCTGGTCTCGCCACCCAAGTTGGTGATCTACGAGCAGTACCGGGTGGCCGAGGCACAAGACAACTACGATTGGGTGCTCTATGCCCCGGTCCCCTACTCACCCAAGGACTATCAACGGGAGCAGGGCGATACCGGCCTGGAGGCCCCCCTCTCCAACGGCGATCGCAACCACTGGTTCGGCACCGAACAGAACGGCGCCGATGTGCTCAGCCGCATGATCCACGCCTCACGCATCGCCCTCGGCATCGGCTTCGTCGCCACCGGCATCGCCATGGTGCTGGGTATCATCATCGGTGGCCTGATGGGCTACTTCTCCGGTGTGGTGGATATGCTCGGCATGCGTCTGGTGGAGATCTTCGAGGCGGTGCCGACCCTCTTTCTGCTGCTCACCTTTGTCGCCTTCTTCGGCCGCAGTCTCTATATCATGATGGTGATCATCGGCATCACCAGCTGGCCCGGTTACGCCCGCTATGTGCGTGCCGAGTTTCTGCGCCTGCGCAAGCAGGACTTCGTGCAGGCGGCGGAGGCGGCGGGGCTGCCGCTGCCCTCGATTCTGTTTCGTCATATGCTGCCCAACGGCATGGGGCCGGTGCTGGTGGCGGCCAGTTTCGGTGTCGCTTCGGCGATCCTGGCGGAGGCGACCCTCAGCTTCCTCGGCCTGGGTCTGGTGGACGATCCCTCCTGGGGCGAGATGTTGAATCAGGCGGTGCAATCCTCCAGCTTCAACTGGTGGATGGCGGCCTTCCCCGGCGGCGCCATCTTTTTTACTGTCTTTGCCTACAACCTGATCGGTGAGTCCCTGCGCGACGCCATCGATCCCTACCTGAGCAAGTCGGGCTGATGTTGCTCTCGGTGAAACAGCTGCACACCTGGTTTCAGCACCAGGAGCGAACCATCAAGGCGGTGGATGAGGTCAGTTTTGATATTGCCAGAGGTGAAACCTTCTGCCTGGTTGGGGAGTCGGGGAGTGGAAAATCGATAACCGCGCTCTCGATTATGCAGCTGCTGCCCCAATCCAATCTGCAACGCCATTCGGGAGAGATCCGGTTTCATGCCCAGGGGGGGGAGGGTGTGGATTTGGCGGCCTTGAGTGAATCCGAGATGCAACAGGTGCGGGGGGGGCGGATCGCCATGATCTTCCAGGAGCCCATGAGTTCGTTGAATCCTGTCTTTACCATTGGTGAGCAGATTCTCGAGGCCGTGAGACTCCACTTTTCCGATCTTTCAGAGGAGGAGGCCTGGCAACGGGTGATGGAATCCCTGGAGGCGGTACAGCTGCCCGATCCTGAAACCCGTGTGCACAGCTATCCCCACCAGCTTTCAGGTGGTCAGCGTCAACGGGTGATGATCGCCATGGCCATGGCTTGTGAGCCGGACCTGTTGATCGCCGATGAACCTACCACTGCACTGGATGTCACGGTTCAACGGGAGATTCTGCGCTTGATGAAGACCCTGCAGCAACGCACCCAGATGGCGATCCTCTTCATCACCCACGATTTTGGCGTTGTGTCACAGATCGCCGACCGTGTCGGTGTCATGCAGCGGGGTAAGCTGGTGGAGACCGGGGAGACCGAGCAGATAATTCACCGACCGGCTCATAGCTATACCCAGGCATTGATTGCCGCACTGCCGGAGAACCTGGCACGCAATCAACCCCATGAACAGCACGCGGGTCAGGTCCCCTTGATTAGGCTTTCTCAGCTGGAGATCCATTTTCCGGTTCGCAAGGGATTGTTGCGGCGGGTCGTGGATCAGGTACGTGCAGTGGATGGTGTGGATCTGGAGATACCCCGGGGGGAGATCCTGGCCCTTGTGGGTGAGTCTGGCAGCGGCAAGACCACACTGGGCAGGGGTATCCTGCGCCTGACCGAACCCACCGCCGGCCGGGTGGCGTTCGATGATACCGACATCACTGAGATGAACCGGTCCCAGCTGAGGCGTTTTCGACGCCATATGCAGATCATCTTTCAAGATCCCATATCGTCTCTCAATCCGCGCCTCAGCATCGCCGCCATCCTCACCGAACCGATGAAGGTGCATGGGATCGGAGAAAACCAGGAAGCGCGCATCGAGATAGCAAGAGACCTGCTGGATCAGGTACAGATGGAAGAGAATGCCTTATGGCGCTACCCCCATGAATTTTCCGGTGGCCAGCGGCAAAGGATAGGCATTGCAAGGGCCCTCTCTCTCAACCCCTCTTTCATTGTATGCGATGAAATCACCAGCGCCTTGGATGTCTCGGTGCAGGCAGAAATATTGCGTATGCTGTTGGAGCTGCGTGCCAAGCGCAGTCTTACGCTACTGTTCATCACCCACAATATCGGAGTGGTGGAGTATGTCAGTGATCGCACCGCGGTGATGTACCAGGGCAAGATTGTCGAGCAGGGGAGAACCGAGGAGATTGTCAATCGCCCGCGCAACCAATATACCCAGCAGTTGATTGCAGCGGTACCCCGGGTACCGGTTTGATATCGTCGGGTATTACCCAAGCATGGCTGAACAGCTGCTAAAGATCAGTGCTTTGCGACTTGCCCTGAAGCGTGGCAACAGCAGGCCTCCCATTGTGCTGGGTCTCGACCTCGAGATTCGCCAGGGTGAGACATTTGCCCTGCTGGGTGAGTCGGGTTGTGGCAAGTCAATGACCGCTCTGTCGTTGTTGCGCCTGTTACCGCCGGCTGTTTTTGTCGATGCAGGAAGGATCGAATTCAACGGTATCGATATTACGGAGCAGGACCAGGCATCGATGCGTCGGCTGCGCGGCGGTCAGATGGGGATGATATTTCAAGAGCCTATGTCATCCCTGAATCCGTTGATGACTATCGGTGGCCAGATAGCAGAAGCCGTGAAGCTGCATAGTGAGTACAAGGGCAATCGGGTCAAGCAGCGTGTCCTTGAGTTGTTGCAGGCTGTTCTGATTCCCGAACCGGAGCAGTATATCGATCGCTATCCCCATCAACTCTCCGGGGGTATGAAACAGCGGGTGATGATCGCCATGGCCCTGGCGGGAAACCCCAAACTGTTGATTGCCGACGAGCCGACCACGGCACTGGATGTCACCATGCAGGCGCAGATATTGGCTTTGCTGAAGCATTTGCAGCAGGAGAGGGGAATGTCGATACTCCTGATCACCCACGATCTGGGAGTGGTTGCGGAAATGGCGGACCGGGTAGCTGTGATGTATGCCGGTGAGGTTGTGGAAACTGCCCCGGTCGCTGCTTTTTTCCAAGCCCCAAAACACCCCTACAGCCGGATGCTGTTTGCTTCCCTGCCCGAGCACAGGCAGCCTGGGGAACGACTGTTTGTGATCGAAGGCGGGGTGCCACCCCTGGGCAATGATTTCACTGGATGCCGTTTTCAGCAGCGTTGTGATCAACCCAAGCAGATCTGTTCCGAGGTCTCACCTGACTGGTTATCCGGTGACGATGGATCGGGTGTGCGCTGTCATCTGTTTACTGGCAATGGGTGGACACCAGGTGTGAGTAAGGCAGAACAGGTGTCGACCCACCCCATAGCAGATCCCGGCAATAGGCCGTTGCTGTCAGTCCGGAATCTTCAGGTGCACTACCCTATTCGCAAGGGGGTGTTGCAGCGCGTGGTTGGTCATCTCAGGGCGGTGGACGGGGTGGATCTGGATATCGTGAAAGGCTCGGTGCTGGCACTGGTCGGGGAGTCGGGGTGTGGCAAGTCGACCGTGGGCAAGGGGATTCTGCAGCTGGTTAAAACAACCCGGGGAAGCGTTACCCTGGAAGACAGGGAATTGACCGGCATGACACAGCGTGAGCTGCGAACCATCCGCGGAGATCTCCAGCTTATCTTTCAGGACCCCATGTCTGCCATGAATCCCAGGCTGCAGGTGGCAGATATCATTGCGGAGGGAATGCGTGCACAGGGCTTGCATAGCAGAACAGCCATAGCCAAAGGTGTTGAATCACTGTTGCATCAGGTGGGGTTGCCTGCATCGGCCGCCACCAGATATCCGCATCAGTTTTCCGGGGGGCAGCGGCAGCGTATCTGCGTTGCACGGGCATTGGCGGTAAAGCCAAGGGTGCTGATATGTGACGAACCAACCAGTGCCCTTGACCTCTCTGTGCAGGCCCAGATACTCAATCTGTTGAAAGGGTTGCAGGGGGAGTTTCAGCTCTCCTATCTTTTTATCTCACATGATATTTCGGTGGTGAGTTACATGGCGGATGAAATTGCCGTTATGTATCTGGGCAGGATTGTGGAAAAAGGCCGCACCGATGAGGTGATGCAGCAGCCACTGCATCCCTATACACAGGCGCTTCTCTCGGCTGTACCCGTTCCCGATCCCGAGATGGATCGAAATGTGATTCGCTTGCCCGGTGAGATTCCCTCACCGCTGTCAACCCCGAGTGGCTGTCATTTCCATCCCCGCTGTCCACGATCGGTGGAGGCCTGTGTTGAGAACTATCCAGATGAGCTGAGGGTTAGTGAAACCCATAGGGTGAGCTGCTGGTTGGCTCAGGCGTGAGTTGCCTGGTTTCCAGCTGAATTGCATCTTCCTGCGAATTAGAAATTTTTACACGCTACCGGTTTACTGTTACAGGTAATTTGGTTCAGAATGAGTTGTTACTGCGTTTTACACTCACCAAGTAGCAAAAAAGATAACTGCCGAATCGGCGAAAGTCTCCCAGCATGCGAATAACCATACAAACAAAACTATTCCTCAGCCACTTTGCCGCCATCATCCTTGTCTCCGGCAGCGCGGGCACCTATTTCTATACCAGCGCCGCCGACAACCTGAAAAACGCGCTTCAATCCCGCTTGAAGAATAGCGCTGCGCTGATTAGTCAATGCCTGGATACCGATAACCTGGACCAGATCCGCTCTGTAGCGGATATGCAAGACCCGGCCTTTACAAAAAGTTTGGCCGCACTACGCGAGTTCGTTAAGTCCAATCCCGATTTCGCCTTTATCTATATCATGCGCAGACTGGATGACAGGGTCTATTTCGTCGTCGATTCCGATGTCCAGGATCCGGCCCTCCCCGGGGAGGAGTATGAACATGATATCCCGGCCCTGATGGAGGGTTTTCTACGGCCATCGGTGGATCAAAGTATTACGGAGGATAAATGGGGTTTTTTTCTGTCAGGTTATGCTCCCCTCGAGGGCGGAGAGGAAGATTATCTGGTGGGTATAGATATGCGGGCGGATGAAGTGCAGGCCAAGTTCGAAAGAATACGCCTGGCCGGGGTCCTCTCCTTTGCCCTATCCGTGATCCTGGCAATGATATTCAGCCGCCTGTTGTCGATGAATTTCACCAAGCGCATTACCAATCTGACAACCCGTTTTGCGCTTATAGCGCCTATCGAGGAGGATGTGGGCGGCGTGGCACAGGGTGATGAGCTTGACCAGCTGTCACTCTCCTTCGATCATATGTCGAAACGTCTGCAGATCAAACAGCAGCAGATCGATCAGAACCAGGTCTCTTTGCGCAGGGCGCACGGCGAGATGGAACAGCGGGTGGAGAGTCGTACTTCAGAATTGGTACAGGCCAATCAAAAGCTCATGCAAGAGATCGCTGAGCGTAAACATGTTGAACGGATGTTGGAACAGACCTCGCGCACTGACTACCTGACCGGGATATTGAATCGCAGGGCTATCACTATTCGTTTGGATCAGGTAATGGCGCAAACGGCCAGGGGTTCGAAGAGCTTTTGCACCATCTTACTGGATATCGACCACTTCAAGCAGGTCAATGATCAGTATGGTCACGATGTTGGTGATCTGGTGTTGAAGCATAGTGTCGAAAAACTGCAGAGCTGTATCCGGGAATCCGATGAACTGGGCCGCTGGGGTGGTGAGGAGTTTCTGGTCTTGACCCCGGAAACCGAACTTTCCGAAGCTCATAACCTGGCACTGCGTTTGTGTACTGAGTTGGCCGCTACATCCTTCGTTCATGAACATAACGAAATATCTGTCACAGCGAGTTTCGGTGTGACTTGCTACCTCAGTGGTGAAAATCTGGGGGCATGCCTGAGACGTACCGATGACGCGCTTTTTGCCGCGAAGGCACAAGGCCGTAATTGCGTTGTGGTTGCCGATCCAAAATATGGGAAATAGGTGGCCATTTACAAGGGGGAACCATGACGATCGATTGGAACATGACATTTGCCGCAATTTGGCGTCCACGCAAAGGTTATCTGCGAGCGGTGGAACATATCGATCAAATAGGGCTTGATCAGCTGGTTGGTATCGATGAGCAAAAGCTGTTGCTTGTGCAGAATACACAACGCTTTCTGGCTGGTCAGGGCGCCAACAATACATTGTTATGGGGAGGCAAGGGTAGCGGTAAGTCCTCCCTCGTCAAGGCGGTGTTCAATCATTTTCGGGATCAGGGTTTGCGATTGATACAGGTCGACAGAAACGACTTGATCGAATTGCCGGAGATCGTGGACTCGGTCAGGGGAGCGCCGCAGCGCTTCATCGTATATTGCGATGATCTCACTTTCGATGCCGGCGAGGCTTCCTATCGTGCGTTGAAGGGTGTGCTGGATGGTTCTATAGAAGCGCCTCCCGATAATGTACTGGTCTACGCAACATCGAATCGACGCCATCTTATACCAGAGTTCATGAGTGAAAACCGCGAAGCGAAGATGATAGGCGAAGATCTTCATTTGGGCGATACTACTGAGGATAAGCTGGCTCTCTCGGATCGATTCGGTCTGTGGCTCTCCTTCTATCCGGTGAATTGGCAGGGCTACTTGAATATAGTGGACAGCTATTTTCCGGATTATGAAGGAGATCGTGAAGCACTGCATGAGGCGGCGAAACAATTTGCAATGTCGCGGGGTGGTAATAAAAGTGGCCGTGCCGCGCTACAGTTTTTCAAGGCCTATTCTTAAGCGCTATTGATTGACAAGATAGAAATATGAAAAAAGCCCTTGGCGGAGGTCTGGCAAGCTGGTCAATTCACCACCCGATCGGTGTGGTGATGATAACCCTGGCATTCATGGTGCTGGGATTCATGGCGTTGACCCGTTTAAGCGTAGATCTGTTGCCAAAAGTTGTTTATCCGTCTATTGCGGTGATGGCTTTGGATTCTGGTGTGCCGGCACAGATTATGGAGGATCAGGTTACCCGTCATTTGGAGGAACAACTATCGATCACTGAAGACGCGATTCATATCGGCTCGACAACCAATCAAGGGCGAAGCCAAGTCTCCTTGGCCTTTAAGTACGGTACTGATATAGATCAAGCGTTGCAGGATGCCAGCACCCGGCTGGATCGGGCAAAACGATTTCTACCTGAGGGTATCGATCCACCCATTATCTATAAGCACGATCCCTCGCAACTGCCCGTGGCGGAGTTCATCGTCAGTTCCACACTGCGTGATCAAGTGGCACTGCGAAGCTGGGTGGACTACCAATTCAGTAAGTTGTTTCTCAATCTGCCTGGTGTGGCGGCTGTGGAGGTGGGCGGCGGTTTGGTGCGAGAGATAAATGTCTATGCGGATCAGCAACGCCTGACGGGTTTGGGCATTCATCTATCCGATCTGATAGACGCCCTCCAGTCATCGAATGTGGAAACCTCAGGAGGCAGGCTGATTACAGAACAAGGCGAGATCAGCGGAAGAACCGCGGGTCGCTTTCAATCTGTAGACGATATTTTGCAACTGCCGTTAAGACGGGTGGGTGATGGTGATACCACGACGCTGATTCGTTTATCGGAAGTCGCTCAGGTTGTAGATGGGGCGGAAGACGAACGAATGCGTATTCGCTTGAATGGATTGCCGGGGATCAAATTATCGATCCAGAAACAACCCACCGCGAATAGTGTTGAAGTAGTTGATCATGTTACGGCCAGACTGGCTGAGCTTGAAAGCCAAGGATTGGTCCCCAAAGATATTCAGATACATCCGGTTGACGACCAGGCTCGCTTTGTCCGTCAAGCTTTGAACAATGCTATCGATTCGGTAATTCTTGGCGCGATATTGGCGATGCTTGTGGTCTACCTGTTTCTAGGCAGCATCAGAAGGATGTTGATTATCGGTTGTGCTATCCCGATCGCGATCCTGGTGGCCTTTATTCTTATGTCGAGCGCCGGATTGACCCTGAATATTATGAGTTTAGGTGGCTTGGCGCTGGGTGTAGGGATGTTGGTGGATAGCACGATTGTGATGCTGGAGAATATATATCGTCACCAGCGTGAGAAAGCTGAAAACGAGAAGATTACTCAAACCTCCAGCTACGCGGCGAGTGAAGTAAACAGTGCTATTGTTGCATCCACAACCACGAATCTGGTTGCGGTTCTGCCATTTCTCTTTATCGGTGGCCTTGTCGGGCTGTTGTTTCGTGAATTGATTTTCACTATCTCCGCCGCCATCCTGGCTTCAATGATCGTTGCGCTGACATTGGTGCCGGCGCTTGCCGGTGGAATGAGTATCGGCCTTAAGGACCACTTCCGGATTGCAATCGATAAAGCTATGGGTCAACTGCAGCATGCTTATTCAAGGTTCGTTACTGCCTTGTTGAGAAGGCCGGTGCTGCCTGTCGTTACTCTTTTACTGCTGTTGCTGTTTGCATTTCTCAAGTTAGTGCCAGAAAAACAAATTTTCTTGCCCCAGATCGATGAAGGACGCATCACTATACGATTGTATGCGGACAGGGGTATCAACTTGCAGGGAATGGATGAGTTGGTTTACACACTCGAAGAGATAATAAGGGCTCAACCTGAAACGGAATCCATATATTCACAGGTAGGTGGTTTTGTTTTCGGACGTTCTCGTTATGAATCAGTCAACAGAGCCAGTATCAAGGTGATCTTGAAACCCGCACATAGTAGAGAAGCCAGCAGTCATGATTGGGTGGAGCGTGTAAATCAAGAGATAAAAAAGGCCAAGTTGCCTGGTCTATGGGTGGGCATGCGGGTGCAGGGTGTGCGGGGTATCCGGCTCAACTGGGGCGATGACGATCTCAGTGTGCGAGTAAAAGGACCGGATCTGACAGTCTTGAATAAGGTTGCGGAAACACTCAAAGATAAGCTTGGAAAAGTTACCGGGCTGCGTAGTATTGAAAACAGCAGTGATGATATTACTCAAGAGATCATGGTCTCGGTGGATCGGCAACGGGCAGCCTATTTCGGAATAGATGTGGATGACTTGGGGGAAATCGTCAGTTTGGCCCTGAGCGGTAACGTGGTAACGGACTATTTGGAAGATGATCGAAGTATAAATGTCAGGGTGGGGTTGCTGGAGTCGGATATCGCCTCACCTGCAGATCTGGAATCTATCGTTATTTTCAGTCAAACCGAACCCTCAGTGCCGATTCGTTTAGGTGAATTGGCAAAGATAGAGTTGTCGCCATCCTTTGTCACCATTAGACGCGATCAGCAACAGAGAATGGCAGAGGTTAGTGCCTCTTTGGGTGGTGACCTGTCCTTACAGGAGGCGATATCCGAAGTAAGGGAGATTGTATCGACCATGGATCTGCCGACTGGTTATAGCATAAGTTATGGCGGCAGCCTGGAGGTCATTAAGAGAGGTCGAGATAGTGGAATTCTATTGCTCTGCTTGGCGCTTTTTCTGGTGTTGGTTGTGATGTCTGTTCAGTATGAGTCGTTGAGGAATCCGATAATTATCATATTATGTGTGCCATTTGCATTGATCGGAGTAGGTTTGGGATTGTCCTGGGCAGAGTTGCCCGTCTCTATGCCTGTGTGGCTGGGCATGATCATGCTGGCAGGTATCGTGGTGAATAATGCTATTGTGCTGGTTGAATACATCTCTCAGAAAAGAGACGCCGGACTCGATAAGAGTACTGCAATCATACAAGCGGCACAGATTAGGTTGCGACCGATTCTAATGACCACATTGACCACTGTGGTTGGAATGATGCCGCTTGCATTGGCCTTCGGAGAAGGCTCGGAAATGCTGCAGCCCCTGGCGGTAACAATGATTTCCGGACTGCTTTTTTCCACCATTGTCACACTGATATTAATTCCATCGGTTTATCGATTGATCGGCCGCTGATCCATACTGTTGGCCGCGGGCCCCATTGTTCAGATAAATATCACCTGCAAACAGTGTCAATCGCAAAACTTGACGAGTGTGACCAGAGACTCGAAAAACAGGCTATCGGTATTGGCGTAAATACCACCATTCAAACAACCGTTTCAGCCAGTGAAAGATGGTCATGTTCGGCATTACGATGTTTCTGTTTTCGGTTCGAGCCACAAGCATGCCGCTGGTTTGGCTATCGACAATACATACCAGTTCCACTTTGAAGGTTTCATCGGCTGATTCGCCCTTGAGTTCAGAGAGCAGGTTTTTGGCGGCGGCAGCAGCCTGTAGATCCGCCATATGGGCTTGCTTGGGCATCCAGTCTGGACCAGGGAAGCTGCCCGAGTCGCCGGCCACATAGACATGGGTCATGCCTTCGACCCGGCACTGGGCATCAGCCTGGATGAGACCGCCGGGGGAGCGGGGCAGTTTTGTATTGTCGAACCATTGATTGCCTGTCATGCCGGGCATGAAGAGAATGAGGTCCGCATCGAAGCTGTCGTTCTCCATGACAACGCCTGTGGTGGTGAACTTCACCATCTTTTGCCCCAGATGGGTTTTGATATCACGCTTCTCCATCTCCCGAATCAGACCCGAGACGGCTTTGGGTCCCAATCGTTGACCCGGCTTTTCAGCCGGGGTGAAGAATACGAGCTGGAAATTCTCACGCCGGTTTTCCAGCCTCAATTGACGATCAATGCCAAATAGAAATTCGAACATCGGCCCGCCACGCATGGCACTTGGCTCTTTGGGATTGCCGGAGAATCCTATGGCAATGACACCGCTTTCCAGCTCTTTGAGTCGGTCGCGGATTTTGCTCGTCGCTGAAATGCCTTCGCAGGGGGTTATGGCATATTCGATACCAGGTAGCTTTTTAATAAAGCGTCCTCCTGAGGCGATGATAAGCGCATCGTTTTCTATCTCGCCCTTGGTGGTGTGCAAGACCCTACCGTCATCGCTGAGGCCGGTAGCCTCTGCAGGATGATGGTTGACCCGCATGCGTCTAAAGAAGGCGTCCAGCTGTAAAATGAGATCTTCAGGTTTGCGTATGCCTGAGGGAATCCAGATCGAACCGGGCAGGTAGTGGAATTCAGCTTTCGGGCTGACAACAGTAATGTCAATGGATTTATCCCTGGATCTAAGTGTCTTGATGGCGGTCAGTGCGGCAAAACCGCAGCCGACGATGGTTACTCTGTGCATGCCTCGAACTCCGGTAGTTTTTTTGATTTAGCGCATCGATGGAGTGTGGTGATTGATCTGTGGTGTCTCTCTTGGGATGAAAATATACGATATTCTGTGCCAAGCCGGAATCTATACTTGCAGGTCTATGTCTACGGCAAACCCTAAGTATCGGTAGCAAGGCGGTTGACAGGTGAAAGGGCCTGTTCCAAGTCCGTCTCCCGGTGAGAGCCGGAGATCAGGCCTTTAGAAGCATGCAATCAAGCGGGCCAGTCAGAGCCCGATCAGTTCCGCATGCAGCCCTTGAAAGTGGGTTATCGCCAACAGGTCCTGACTGTTAACCCGTTCGGGATTGTACTCGATCAAAAACAGATGGGGCCGCTTGGGATCGATATGCACCGAAACAACACCCTCCCGAGCGCGAAACGCATCTTCCAGTTGTGTCAAGCCGTCGCTATCCAGGGTTTCATCCACGTGCAGGGTGACATCCGCGAGATCGATATTCATGGTTCCTCCCTCCCAACGAGATAGATGAGGTATTGTCCGTCAGTTAGAGCCACTTCAAATTGCTGTTATTTCTCTCAACAGTTAGTGGTCAACGCCACAGGGCTGGTGAAATCAGTGAGATAGGCCAACGTGATATGTTAAGTATAGGAGATGTTTCCCTGCAAGTGTTGTCTTGCAAAGTCCTCGGAAACTGAGTGTCATATCAATTCACCGGCTCGACCTTCATGCCTGGTTCCAGGTCGTGAAAGCCTTTGGTGACGATCCGATCACCGGTCGCCAGGCCTTGCTGAATCTCGATTCTATCCAGAATGCGCATACCGCTCTTTATCGAGAGCCGCTCTGCCTGTTGCTGTTCATCCACCTTGAAGACGAACTCCCCTTGAGAGTCCCGCTGCAGTGCATTAAATGGGATGGTGATTCGATCCCGTTTCGCTGATTGCAGCATGACCCGGCAGAGTTGACCCGAGCGAGCCCCCTCCGGTATCGGGTCCAGGATTACTTCAACCGTCCCCATGCGTGTTTTTTCGTCGAGTTCAGGATGGATCCGATGAATTCGACCATTGAAGGGTGTTTCCCCGAGTCCGTCAATCCGAACGGTGACGGGGTCGTTGCGCTGTAAATGGGGTAGTAACAGGTCGGATACCAGGATGCTGGTTACCAGGCTCTTTGGGTTTATGATCGTCATCAGGTGAGAGTGGCGGGGAACCACGTCTCCGGGTTCCACCAAACGCTCGCTCACCACGCCGGAGAACGGGGCCTGGATACGGGTGTAACTCAATCTGGTCTGCAACACCCGCTTCTCCGCTTCGGCCACACTGAGATCCGTCCGCGCCTGGGCCAGGTCGTCCTGGGAAACGGCCATCCGTTTTGCCAGTTCCTCCTGCCGCTTGAGGTTCAAACTCATCTGTTTGGCGGTAGCGATCGCCTTTTTGAATTCCGACCTCAGCAGTTCCTCATCCAGGGTCACAATGCTATCCCCCTGAGCCACGGTGTCGCCTTCGAAATAGGGCAGTTTCGTGATTCTGCCCTCTTCCTGATTGAAGATGCGAACCGTCTGGCGGGGTTTCAGAGTGCCGGTGCGCTCATGGATATTGCCCAACGTGCGCGGCTTGATGATCTCAACGGCGACCAGGTGAGCCTGCGCATCATCCTCAGCCCGTTGACTGGGATTGGTCTCTGTGGATGATTGTGAACACCCCGTCAGTGAGAGGCATAAGAACGCTGTGACAGCAGCAACTGAGCAGAATAGCGAGTGGCTAATGTCCAACTTGCCGTTCACTGCTAGGCCAGACCGACCGGCTTCGGTGGTATGCCGTTGGGTACATAGGGATGATAGTGTTTTACCTTGCGCCCGATATTTCGCTGCACGACGACACCAATAATCTTGAATTCGCCAGGCTTTAGGGAGATCTCAGGATACCCCGGTTTCAAGGCAACCAATCTTTTCCCTGACTCACCCTCGGACAGGTATTGACGAAACCAGCGTTCTCCATTGGCTTCTGCCACCACGAAGGCGCCTGTGGCGCACACGTCGGAAGGCTCGATGACGATAATGCACTTCTCGGGAAACTCAGGCTCCATGCTGTCGTCCAGCACTTGCAGGGGGTAAAGCTCGTTGTAACTGCAATCTTGACTCATCAATAACCACTATCTGTCTCTGTTACGCAAGGAGCGAGGGTCCCGGCCTTTGTGGGCGCTCCTGTTGGCGTTGATTTTAATCGATTCCGTGGCGCGTGTAAGGGTTGAATAACCTGAAAAACCACGAGTGAAAGCGCATCCCGGCGTTAATTCCTATAAAATTCCGCTTTCAAGCCACTCTCTATTCAATATTAGCATGGTCCACTCAAGCCGAAGCGAACCCCAGGTCCACAAAGACCGGCGTGATTTTCACAATCTGCGCAATATGCTGCCATTCTTGTGGGAGTATCGCGGGCGAGCCCTGCTGGCCCTGGGGTGTCTGGTGCTGGCTAAGCTCGCCAATGTGGGTATCCCGCTGTTGCTCAAAGAGATCGTCGATACCCTGGATAAGAATGACCAGACCCTGCTGGTGCTGCCTCTTTTCCTGCTGCTTGGATATGGGGTGCTGCGTCTTGGCAGTTCGATGTTCAACGAGCTGAGGGATGCCATCTTCGCCAGGGTTCGCTATCGGGCGATGCGCAATCTTTCCAACCGTGTGCTGACCCACCTGCATGAGCTCTCTCTGCGCTTTCATCTGCAGCGGCAAACGGGGGCGATCAGCCGGGACCTGGAAAGGGGCACCCGCTCGGTCAGTACCATAATCAATTATATGGTTTTCAGCATCATTCCCATGCTGGTTGAATTCAGTATGGTGGCAATCATCATGCTTACCCAGTATGAGATTATATTCACCCTGGTCACTTTCGGTACGGTTGCTGTCTATGTCGCTTTCACCCTGGCGATCACCGAGTGGCGTATGGAGTTTCGTCATACCATGAACCGTCTGGATTCCCAGGCCAACAGTCAGGCCTTCGATAGCCTTATCAACTACGAAACAGTGAAATATTTCGGCAATGAGCCGCTGGAGTTGCAGCGTTTCGATGAAACACTCTCACGCTGGGAGGATAATGCGGTCAAAAGTCAGACCTCAATGTCTCTATTGAACTTCGGTCAGGGTGGGATCACCGCAGTCGGTGTCACATGTATCATGATTTTGGCGGCGAACAGTGTGGTGCAGGGGAATATGACCATTGGTGACCTGGTTCTGGTCAATGCGTTCATGCTGCAGCTGTTTATCCCGCTCAATTTTCTCGGCATGGTCTATCGCCAGATCAAATACTCACTGACCGATATGGATCTGATCTTCAAGCTCCTGGAGGAGCAGCCTGAGATAACGGACGCAAAGGATGCCAAGCCGTTGCGGTTGGTTGATGGGGAAGTCCGCTTTGAACAGGTTGATTTTTCCTATCAGCCGGAAAGGGAGATTCTGCATCAAGTCGATTTCAACATAGCCGCCGGTGAGAAGTTGGCTGTGGTAGGCCATAGTGGTGCCGGCAAATCCACCCTGTCACGGCTGTTATTTCGTTTTTATGATGTTAGCGCCGGACGTATTTTGATCGATGGCCAGGATGTTCGACATATCAGCCGCGACAGCCTGCGATCTGCGATTGGCATCGTGCCGCAGGATACCGTGCTGTTCAATGATACGATTCTCTATAATCTAGCCTATGGCAGACCACAGGCCAGCCGCGAGGAGATCGAAGAGGCAGCTCGTATCGCACATATTGCTCAATTCATCGAACAGTTGCCGGAAGGCTACCATACGGTTGTTGGCGAGCGGGGATTGAAACTGTCGGGCGGGGAAAAGCAGCGGGTCGCCATCGCACGTGCGATGCTGAAACGACCGCGTATCCTGGTTTTCGACGAGGCGACCTCCTCACTCGACAGCAAGACCGAACAGGCAATACAGGAGACATTGAAAGAAGTGGCGAAACACCATACAACCCTGGTGATTGCCCATCGCCTCTCCACGGTAGTGGATGCTGATCGTATTCTGGTGATGGAGGGGGGGCGTATCGTGGAGCAGGGCACCCATCATGAACTGCTTGCCATCAATGGTCTCTATCATCAGATGTGGCAACTGCAGCAAAAAGAGCGGCAGGCCTTGGAAATGGTCTCGAATATGGATTCACAAGGGTGAGGATGAAAATCTATCTGGTCGGTGGTGCGGTGCGGGATCAGCTGTTGGATCTGCCTGTCACTGAACGGGATTGGGTGGTTGTGGGAGCGAGTCCCGAAGCGATGCTGGCTGCCGGCTATCGGCGCGCGGACAGTGAATTTCCGGTATTTCTGCACCCCGAAACCGGTGAGGAGTTTGCCTTGGCACGTACCGAGGTGAAGAGCGGACCCGGCTATAAGGGGTTTCAGGTGGAGTATGGGCCGGATATCACCCTTGAACAGGACCTGTTGCGGAGGGATCTCACAATCAACGCCATGGCCCTCTCCGAGGGTGGTGATTTCATTGATGTCTGCGGGGGACGGGATGATCTGGAGAACGGCAAGCTTCGGCATATCACCCCAGCTTTTACCGAGGACCCGGTACGACTGCTGCGGATTGCCCGATTTGCCGCCAAACTCGGTTGTTGGGGGTTCAGAGTGGCCCATGAGACCCATCGGCTGATGAAAGCCATGGCCCGCTCCGAAGAGCTGATGAGCTTGAATCCAGAGCGTATTTGGCGCGAGATGAGTCGTTCCCTGGCGACCCCTCAACCCTGGCGCTTTTTTGAAGTCTTAGAGCAATGTGGAGCGCTGCATCGGTTACTCCCGGAGCTGCTGGTCGGGACGCTCGCTCCAGCCCATGGCGAACAGCGGAGGAGTGAGTTCATGGCGCCGCTGAGGCGGGTAGTGAAGCAGAGCGAAGATCCCATTGTGCGTTGTGGCGCGGCTCTGTTTGAGAGTGTTGCTCACTCGCCAAAGCCGGATGATTGGATGCAGGGATTGCGTATCGACAAGGCGGGGCGACAGCTGTTGCTCGACCTGTTGCGCTTCCATCGACTCTCTAATGACGGGGTCGAGGCTGAATCAATCCTACAGTTCATGATGTCACTCAATCCAAAGCAACAAGCGGTGCGGTTTCGTCGTTTTGTGCAGGCCGCGCAGGGTTTGTGGCCGCAGCGGTTAGAGGTTCTCTTGCCCCATTTGGAGTTTTCAGCTGAACTCCTGAGCTCACCCGTGCCGGAGGAGTTGGTGGATGCCGGATTAGAGGGAAAGGCGTTGGGTGATGCACTGTTTGCCTGGCGTGCGGTCAGATTGAGTGAGGAGATGAGCCAAACCGGTGGCTCAAACTGACCCCCTTTCCAGGTTCGTGATAGAGTCTGTCTATGCAAGTTGAAGAGAAGCAACTGTCGATGAGTAAAGCCCCTGCCCACGGCGGGGAGGGGGATCGTTCGCAAGAACAGATGGCCTGGTTAGAAGGCTTGATCGATTCCAAGCACTGGCCGAGCCTGAGAATCCTGTTTACCGGTAATCTGCTGCTGCCGATATTGATTTTGGGTGGCAGCGTGATGCTCAGTCTGTTGCTGGCGGTGGTGTTGTCCATCTATCAGCAGGAGACTTCATCCCTGTACCTGGTGTTACTGATAAGCATCCTGACAACACTCTTTTCCCTGGTGCTGGTGTTGATACGTCTGCGCAGTCAGTTACTGCGTCCACTCTCGTCGTTGGAACAGATCGTGAACCAAGTCTGTCAGGGAGAGCCGGTTGCCAGCAAAGGTCATGAACAGACAGGGGTCCTCAGCGGAATGGCCCGTGACATCGATAGTCTCAGCGAGGAGCTTACCGATATCTACGAGGATATGGAGGTTCGGGTGGCGCGCCAAACCTCTCGCCTGGCACAGAAGACCACATCCTTGCAGGTACTCTATGATGTGGCGGCAGGCATCAATCAATCGGAAAATCTTGACGAACTGTTACTCGAGTACATGGGGGTATTTAAGCGCATGGTGGGTGCCCGTTCGGCGACGGTACACCTGGTATTGCCGGATGACAGGGTGCGTCAGGTAGGCTGTATCGATCTGCAGGGTAGACTCTACAATGAACAGGAGATGCTGCCCATCAAACTCTGTCAGTGCGGCATTGCCCTCTCGCCCGGTGATATTCTCTGTAGTCAGGATGCGGGTGTCTGCACGCAAAGAAACAAGCGACCCATGTTCAGTGCGGATCAGGTAGAGCGGGTTTCGGTGCCCATGTGGTATCACGGTGATGTGCTTGGATTCTACCATCTGTATGTGGATAAACCCGGTATCTATGACGGCCGGGAGGATGTGCTTGATATCCTTAACACCATAGGCAGTCATCTGGGTATGGCGGTTGCCAAGCAGCGCTCGGATTCCGAGGCGCGGCGTCTGTCGATCGTGGAAGAAAGGACCTCATTGGCCCATGAGCTGCATGACTCGTTGGCACAAACCCTCGCCAGTTTGCGCTTTCAAGTGCGGATGCTGGAGGAGACCATGCAAAGCGATCCGGTCTCGGAGAAAGCCATCCAGGAGGCGAAGAGAATTCACAACGGTTTGGATGAGGCCCATGATGAGTTGAGAGAGTTGATCAACAGCTTCCGTGCGCCCTTCGATCAACGGGGCTTGGTGCCGGCCCTGAGCAAATTGGTTGAACGCTTCAACCAGGAGACCGGGATACCCGCCTTTTTTCAACCCGATTGCATTAAAACCGATTTGGATACCAGCCAGGAGATGCAGGCGCTTCGTATCGTGCAGGAAGCCCTGGCCAATATCCGTAAACACGCCAAAGCCCATACAATCCGCGTCTTGTTACGCTGTCGCAGTCAGGGTAGTTATCTAATCCTGGTGGAGGACGACGGTGTAGGTTTCGAGGGAGCAGTGCCTCAGGGCAATCCTGGAGAACATATCGGACTGTCGATTATGGAGGAGCGGGCCAGGCGAGTCGGTGGTGAGTTATCCATAGAGAGTGAACCCGGTGAGGGTACCCGGGTGGAGTTGGTGATCCGCAGTGAAAAAAGCGAAGCAAGTCTACAGAGGTAAAACAAGATGCGGGTATTACTGATAGACGACCATGCCCTGTTCCGGATTGGCTTGCAGGAGCTGCTCGAGCGTCGCGGCATCGATGTCATCGCCATCGGTGATTGCCTGAAGGGCATAGAGACCGTGGCAACCGAGCGTCCCGATGTGGTGCTGCTCGATATGCGCATGCCGGACATGACCGGCACAGAGGTATTGAGTGTGCTGCGCAAGCACTATCCGGAGATGCCGATCAGTATGCTGACCACCAGCCGCGAGGAGTCGGATGTGATCGAAGCCCTGCAAAACGGCGCCCAGGGTTATCTGCTCAAGGATATGGAACCCAACGAATTGATCGATGCGCTGCAGCAGATCAAGCAGGGACAGACCGTGGTTGCAAAGGAGTTGACCGGTATTCTGGCTAAGGCGGTACAAGGGGAAAGCCAAAGCAGTTCGCCTCCGACCTCCTCACTGGACGATCTGACTCCGCGGGAGCGGGAGATTCTGTGTCATTTGGCCGATGGCCAAAGCAACAAGGTGATCGCCCGCAATCTGGGGATCTCCGATGGTACGGTAAAACTGCATGTGAAGGCGATTCTGCGTAAGCTGGAGGTCCATTCCAGGGTTGAAGCTGCGGTGATCGCGGTAGAACAGAATCTCTGCTCGCGGGGGCAACTTTGATGATGTTTTAATTAATATCATCCACGACATTTATCAGGGCAGAAAAACTGAAAATGGGTTTAACTGTCCCCTGCATTTTCAATGCTTCGAAATAATCGATAACGGTTCTGGAATATTCAGCAGTTGTCTGCCCAAGCAGTAGCAACTTAGTACAAGATAAATGAAAAACTTCTTAAATCTGATTAGTGACAGTCTCGCTGATGTTAAAGAGATAATGCCCTGGGATCTGGAAGAGCGGATGCAAGCCAACCCGGAGCTGATGATCGTCGATGTTCGTGAACCCTATGAGTATGACTCGATGCACATCGAAGGCTCGCTTACTGTACCTCGCGGTATTCTCGAGTCCGCCTGTGAATGGGACTACGAGGAGACGATCCCTGAACTGGTGAACGCCCGGCAGCGGGAAATTGTGGTTGTCTGCCGCTCCGGTTATCGCAGTGTGCTTGCCACCTTCTCCATGCATGTCCTCGGCTTTGAGAATGTGGTCTCGCTGAAAACCGGACTGCGGGGCTGGAATGACTATGAACAGCCCTTGGTGGACAGGGATGGGAAGCTGGTGGAAATCGAGGCGGCGGATGACTACTTCACCCCCAAGCTGCGCGAAGAACAACTAAGACCAAAACTGTAGAGTTTTGAGTTATTCAAGAAAGACCTGAGCGAAGCGAACACAACAACTGAAAACTCAAAACTTTTCAGCGTCAGTGCTCTCTCCTATTGGCGCAATTTTGGTGGGGCAGGGCCCCACTCTACACGCTGAATTCCATTTGCGGACTAATAATCGACGGGTGATGTGGCTCCCTGTTCGGAATGGGGCGGGGTCTCAAACCACGAGAGCTTCTCCTGCAGCTCCACCACATGCCCGACGATGATCAGGGTCGGCGGTTTAGGACGCTCCCGCTCGACAATCTCCAGAATAGTCTCCAGAGTACCCGTATATACCTTTTGCATATGTGTCGTACCCTGTTGAATCAGTGCAATCGGCATCTCACCCTCTACACCGTGTCTCAGCAGCTCTCGGCATATCACCGGTAGACCGACCAGGCCCATGTAGAAGACGATGGTCTGATTCGGTTGCGACAGCATCTTCCAGTTCAGGTCCATGCTGCCATCCTTGAGGTGACCGGTGACGAAGGTTACCGACTGGGCATAGTCTCTGTGAGTCAAGGGAATGCCGGAGTAGGAGGCGCAACCGGCGGCGGCTGTGATGCCCGGTATCACCTGGAAGGGGACACCCTCGGCGGCCAAGGTGTCGATCTCTTCTCCGCCACGGCCGAAGATGAAGGGATCACCCCCCTTCAAGCGCAATACCCGCTTGCCCTGCTTGGCAAGTTTTGCCAACAGTTGATTGATCTCCTCCTGGCGCATGGTGTGTTTATCCCGTTCCTTACCCACATAGATATGCTCTGCATCATGCCGGGTCATATCCAGAATCGGTTTCGCCACCAGGCGGTCATAGATAACCACATCGGCCTGCTGCATCAGCCGCAGGGCGCGGAAGGTCAGCAGATCGGGATCGCCAGGGCCGGCGCCCACCAGATAGACCTCGCCCATACTGTCACCCGATAGGGGCGTATTCAGGACCTTCTCCATCAACTGATCCGCCTCTTCTTCATGGCCGGAAAAAATCCGTTCGGCAACCCCCCCCTCGAGTACCCGGTCCCAGAACAGACGTCTCTCGGTGGGGTCGGTGAAGCGGTCTTTTACCCGTTGCCGAAAACGGCTGCAGAGCTTTGCCAGGCGGCCATAACCGGCGGGGATCAAGGATTCGAGTCGGGAACGTATCAGACGCGCCAGTACGGGTGAAGCGCCGCCGGTGGAAATTGCCGCGACCACCGGTGAACGATCGATGATGGAGGGTACGATAAAACTGCAGAGTTCCGGTTGATCGACCACGTTGACCGGGATGCGAAGATTTCCTGCAATCTCGGCTATACGGCGATTGACGCTCGGGTCGTCGGTGGCCGCGATGGCCAGGTGGTGACCGCTCAAATCCTCATCCCGGAAGGGCCTTTCCAGGTGTGTATAACGCCCCATATCGCGCCAAGTGGTGAGGTTGTGGCACAGATCCGGGGATATCAGGGTGACATCCGCCCCCGCTTTCAGCAGCAGTGCGGTTTTTCTCTCAGCAATGGCGCCACCACCCACAACCAGGCATGAGCGGTTCTTTATGTCGAGGAAGGCGGGAAAAAAATCCATAATAAAATCAACCAGATAACATATTTATCATTGATATGGGCGGGGTGGGGCCAGGCGCTGCCATGACCCATTCCCCCTGAACAATTTAAGCTTAATCGAGCTAATACAGCTTGCAATATTTAAACACATTAATATACTAATTAACCCTGTTATTTGTTTTTTAAAGGCGAAACGGTAAGTGATGATAAAGGAAATCGATGCCCATGATCTTCAGTCCCGAATCAATGAGGGGGATGACTTCCTGCTGCTTGACATTCGCAGCGCGGGTGAAATCGCTCAGGGGGGACTGCCCCATGCAGAGCATCTGCCAATGCATTTAATACCGTTGAAAATCAGTGAGTTGCCAAAGGATAAGGCGATAATTCTCTATTGCCACAGCGGTGCGCGTTCCTATCATGCATGCGCCTATCTGGCACAGCAGGGATTTGACAACGCAATCAACCTGCGGGGTGGCATATTGGCTTGGGCTCGCTCAGGCTTTCAACTGGCTGCCAGATTGGCCAGTTAGTTAACGAAAGAGGCATCAACGATAGCGCTCTATACAGTGGCATTCGGATCCTCCTGTGACTTGCGTTTGTAAGACGCATGACATATAAAGGTCCGTCTGTTTTTTTACGACAAACATAACCAAATTAGATAATAGCTGGAGGTCATACCATGGCAGATTTTGATCAAGAACTGGATGCGAGCGGGCTCAATTGCCCACTGCCTATCCTGCGTGCTAAGAAAACCCTGAATGGTATGGAATCCGGCAAAGTGTTGCACATTATTGCCACCGATCCTGGTTCTGTAAAGGACTTTGAGGCTTTCGCCAACCAGACCGGTAATGAGCTGATGGAGTCGAAAGAGGTCGGCGGTAAATTTGAATTTCTGATCAAGAAGGCCTGATTGGAGTTATTCAGGAGACAACACAATGTCAGACGAAAAAAAGTTAGCCATAATCGCAACGAAAGGCTCTCTTGATTGGGCCTATCCTCCATTTATCCTTGCTTCGACTGCAGCCGCCCTGGGCTATGATACAGAGATATTTTTCACCTTCTACGGTCTGCAGCTGCTGAAAAAGGACCTCAATCTGGAAGTGACCCCGTTGGGTAATCCCGGCATGCCGATGCCCATGGGTATGGATAAATGGTTCCCGGTTCTGGGCCTGGCACTACCGGGCATGCAGGGCATGATGACCGGTATGATGAAGAAAAAGATGGCCTCCAAAGGGGTGGCCGATCTCGCCGAGCTGCGTGAGCTCTGCCAGGAAGCCGAGGTCAAACTGATAGCCTGTCAAATGACCGTTGATCTGTTTGAAATGAACACCAGCGAATTCATCGACGGTATCGAATATGCGGGTGCTGCCCGCTTCTTTGAATTTGCCGGCACCAGTGATATCTGCCTTTACATCTAATCCTTTGTAAAACGCAGTCACGACGCCGCCCCACAAGGGCGGCGTTTTTTTTGTGCTTAAAAAAAATGACCAGGTGGAACATAGATCGAGAACGAGTGCGGACTTTTTCATTCCACTGTTCCAACCTGTGGAAAGAAGCAAAAAAAACCCCGCGCAGGTGCTCGGGGTTCGATTGCCGATGGATATGCTATCTGTGTTACATAAAGCGCTTCTTGACGCCTATACCCAGCAGGTGGACACTCGATTCATAGTCGCCGTTGACGGCACTGGTGCCATTGGTTTCACTTGCATCCGTGTGGACGAATGCAGGATCGATATTCAGGCTTCGATCGTCAAATTTGACATACATGTAACCGGCATCGATGGTCCAGCCGTTACTCAGGGTGTGTCCCACACCCAGGCTGAAGAGCTGGCGGTCCGCATCGGGTATGCGCGGACTGAAATAGTCTTCGCTCTGAGGCGTTTCATCCAGGGTATATCCGATACGCAGCTGGGTTGCCTGGGTGAAGTCGTAACTGATGCCTATCCGGTAGGCATTGGCGTCATCCCATTTATTGATGCTGGTAACGATATTGGTGCCCAATTGATCCTGATCCACAACCAGTTCATCGAATGAACTCCAGCCAGTTCGAGTGATGTCGAACTCGACGGCGAGTTTAGCCATCGGCTGGTGTCTTACCCCCACCTGCAGACGCCAGGGCAATTTCAGCTTGGCATTGACCCTGTTCGAAAGGAAGGAGGGCAGTGCGCCAGCGGGTAGATCGACTCTACCCTCGACCGGGATATTCGCCTCGGAGTGGTAGCTGCCCCCGAAACTCCATGCGCCTTGGTCGACCATGAACCCCAGATTGAAACCCACACCGCGACCATCACCCTCGAGATCTGCGCCGGGATTGGAACCAGGCATGCCGGCATTGATGTCGCCGTTGAATATGACTTCACGCATCCAGTAGTAGTCGACCCCACCCGAAATGCTTGCTTTATCATTTATTCTGTAGGCAACACTTGGAGAAAACGCGACTATCTCCAGTTTGCTCTGGGTCGGAATGGTTGCCCCGGCTGGATACTGGCTGTCAAAGGTGCCGACAGGCCAATCGGTCTCCAGTCCAAAAGGCGCATTCACGGATATCCCCAGTGACCAGGTTTCGTTGAGCTGTGTAAAGGCCGTAAAAGCCGGGATTGCCACACTCTCGTTTGCCTCACTGTCCACTGTACCGGAACCTGTATCGACACTCAGATCGGGCTCAACCAGCAACAGGCCAAGTTCGATTGCCTTGCCTTCATGGAAAGCCATGGCGGCAGGATTGTAGGCGATGGCTGACAAGGAATCGGGATTTGCAACCATAGCATTGGAGAGGGCAAGGCCGGTGATGTTCAGCTCGGGGACTGCAAAACCAGACGCTTGGACTGTCTGGCCAAGGGGCAACATGGCGGTGCCGCATGCCAGCGCCAGTAGTGTGTGTTTAAAGGGCTTGTTGATGTGTGTCCGCATAATTCCTCCACCATGGTTCTCGTTTATTCTAGGCCAGCCCCAATCTGCTTTATGCACAGCCCGGGATCAGGCCCTATTCATTGTCATACTGAACCCCCATTGAGGTCGCAATGGGTCCATCTAAGTGAGGCTAGAGGATTTTCAATCGAATTACCATGCTTAAGAACATGATTTTCTTCATATGTGACTTACCAGGCCAGCTATATCCAATGTAGCCTCGACTACCAGTTTGCGTTAACAACTCCCATAGCATCATCAGTTATGGTATAAATTGAGCTTATCTAAAACAAAGACTGGTTGATTGGACCCATAAATACAATGGCGGATCGAAGATTACAAGTTTTTCATACGGTTGCGCGACTTTTAAGCTTTACCAAGGCGGCTGAAACCCTGCATATGACACAACCTGCCGTGACCTTTCAGGTTCGTCAATTGGAGGAGTATTTTAATACCCGACTGTTCGACCGCACCCATAACCGGATCAGTTTGACCGAAGCAGGTGAACGGGTTTATGAGTACGCCGATCGGATCTTCGATCTGTATGCGGACATGGAAAACTCTGTACGTGAGATGACCGGTGAGATCCGGGGGGCGCTGACGATCGGGGCCAGCACAACTATCGCCGAATATATGCTGCCTGCCTTGCTGGGTGACTTTGGCGCCCGCTATCCGGAGGTCACCATCCATTTACGGGTTTCCAATTCGGAAGGCATTGTGTCAATGGTCGAGAACAATACTATCGATCTGGGCGTTGTAGAGGCACCGGTTGGAAATAAGAATCTCGTGGTGGAGATGTGCCGTGAGGATCATTTGGTTGCCATCGTGCCACCCAATCATGACCTGGCCAATCTGGAATCGGTTGAGATCAGACGCCTTCTCGAGTACCCCTTTATCTGCCGTGAAGAGGGATCCGGTACGCGGGAAGTGATCAACGAGTATCTTGACAACAACTCTTGCGATGCTGCATTGAATATATCCATGGAGCTGGGCAGTCCTGAAGCGGTTAAGGGTGCTGTCGAGGCGGGGATGGGTGTCTCCGTGGTCTCCCGCGCTACCATCCAGAAAGAACTCAAGCTGGACACCTTGCGTGCGATTAACCTGGTGCCGAAGTTAGAACGCCCCTTCTCTTTTGTGCATCAAAAGCAGAAATTCAGACTGCGTGCCATGGAAGAGTTGCTCGACTTTGCCAGGGGTTACTGTGAAGATCACGCAGAGGAGAATCTGTAGTAGCCCTGTTATTTTGACGGCATGCTCTTTTCGGTAAGATGCAGATGGCGGAGTCATTGTGCAATTTGTTCCAAAACAACAGAAACTGGCAGCTGATCAGCAGCAGTTACTGAATCTCTTCGATCAGCTAGATCCGCAACAGCGACAGACACTGCTCTCTTTTGCTGCTTTTTTGACCAGCCAGGGAGATCTTGAGAGTGCCCCCGAAGCGGATAAGATTCATGAACCAAAACAGATTGATCGGCCTCAGGATGAGTCTGTAGTAAAGGCAATCAAGCGTCTCTCTGAGAGTTATTTTATGCTCGAAAGAGAGTTGCTGCTTGATGAAACATCGTCATTGATGATGGCCCACATGTTACAGGGAAGAGAGGCCAAAGTAGTGATTGATGAGTTGGAGGTCCTTTTTGCCCGGCACTACCAAAATTATCTGGATGATCGCTAAGTTTAAGGTACCCCTCAATAGGTAGTCCTATGCAGGTTGTAACAAACTGGTTCAAACGTTACTTTTCCGATCCGCAAATCGTCTTTCTGACGCTTTTTCTGCTGCTTTTTTTCGGTATCGTCATCACCATGGGGGATATGCTCGCCCCGGTGTTGGCGAGCATCGTAATAGCCTATTTATTGGAAGGTGTCATTTCCCAGCTTGAGAGGCGCTCATGGCCGAGATTCATATCGGTGCTGGTAGTCTTTGTCCTGTTCCTGCTGTTTGTCACCCTGGTATTGTTTGGATTGCTTCCGCTGCTTTCAAACCAGGTCACAGAGTTTTTGCAACAGTTGCCGATCATGATATCATGGGGCAGCAGGCGTTGATGCAACTACCCGAACGCTATCCGGACCTGATTCCACAGGAGCAGGTCGACCAACTGATTCAACAGATTCGCAATGAGATTGCCTCATTTGCTCAACAGGCTGTGACCTGGTCCCTTGCCTCGGTAGTCGGTGTGATCACGCTGATCGTCTACCTGATTCTGATGCCGCTGCTGGTGTTCTTCTTTTTAAAAGACAAGCAGCTGATTGTCGATTGGTTTGTCAGGTATCTCCCCAGACATCGACGCTTTGCCGGAACGGTTTGGAAGGATGTGGATAAGCAGATTGCCAACTATGTCAGAGGTAAGTTTTGGGAGATTGTCATTATCTGGGTTGTCA
>JBEVVS010000091.1:0-26871 GCA_040507005.1 Candidatus Thiodiazotropha sp. | reverse complement strand
CGGCATAGGTGGAGTGGATACCCCGATCCCGGTCGTCATAGCCCCAGGTGGCGTAGCGAATCCCCCGCTCGTCGGTGATGCCGGTGAGGTTGTGGCTGTCGTGGGGATCTTCGTAGTGGTAGATCCGGCTGGTGCCATCGGATCGGGTCACCTGTTGCAGGTTGCCCACCTCATCGTAACGGTAGCGGGTCGCCATGCCACTGGGGTCGTAGAGGAACTTGATCCGCCCGTTGGGATAGTGATCCAGACTAAGCTCCCGACCCTGGGGGTCGCGCACCAGGAAGAGCTCACCCTGGGGGTTGTAGAAGAGACTCAGGGTCTGGCCGGTGGCCAGGACGATGCGTTGCAGCTGGCCCTGGGGACTGAACTGAAGCTGACGGCCGTCGCGCCAGTGCCAGGTGAGCTGTTGTTCATTGACCCGCAGCCAGCCGTCGCTGATGCGGGGGGCGATATAGTGATCACGATTCTCGCTGGGATCAAAGCGGATCACCCGGCCGTCGCTCTGGCGCAGCCGGTAGCCACTTCCCGCAGCTTGGAGACTCAGGTCGTAGCTGTGGCTCCAGCCGTAACCCATAGGACCCTTGTATCCACTATGGCTGTTGTAGTGTCGCTTGAAGAGCAGGCCAAGAGCGCCAGGCAAGGGGCTGAGGTCGGGCTCCTGCTGGTATTTGTTGCCCGTGACCACATGGATGGGGTTACCGGCGTGGGTGCTGGCGATGCTGCTGCGCTGGGCTGTCGGGCTGTCGCTCTCTTCCACCGGTGTAAACTGGTCACAGGGTGGTGGGCCTTGATCGTCACCGTCGCCGATGGAGGGAAGATCATCACCCGTTTCATTGCCGGCGTTGCCGTCACTCCCGCTCGCGCCCTCGTCGCCGTCTGTGGATGCGTCAGCATCGTCCGTCGTCTCGTCATCCCCTCCCTGGCCCGCTTCTTCATCGCCCTCTGCGGGTTCATCGGGCACCGCGCCTTCCTGGTCGCTGTCCTCATTCTCCGGGGGAACAACACCGCCGGAGCCTTCCCCTTCGCCATGGATATTGTTTTCATCCCGCCAGGCATCCGACTGCATGCGCACCGTGGCCACCGAGGTGATCGGCAACCGTCGCGAATTGTAGTAGTTGCTGTTTTCCGGATCGAAGACCCGCATCACCGCGGGGATGACCCGATCCATCAGCGGCACCTTGAGTTGATAGCCGTAGGTGACCTTGATCTTCAGCAAGTTGGCGTCCTGGATGTTGACGCCACTTTCGCCAACGTCGGCACTGCGCCAGCGCAAGTGACTGTTGGGAATACCAAAGTGGGTTTCGTTGGTGCGGGGGTTGACGATATCGCGACCAAACTCGTCGAAGGCCTCGATGGTGGGATTGATGATCTCAATCTCGGTGAAGCGGCTGTCCTGCACATCCAGGCTGGAACGGGTGATCGCCGAGACCGCCCTTTCGGCGCTGCCGTCGCCACCGAACAGGGGCGCCAGACG
Source organism: Candidatus Thiodiazotropha sp. (assembly GCA_040507005.1). Lineage (GTDB taxonomy): Bacteria > Pseudomonadota > Gammaproteobacteria > Chromatiales > Chromatiaceae > Thiodiazotropha. The sequence continues at coordinate 25,397 of JBEVVS010000091.1, read as the reverse complement.
CAAGCCCAGCTCCTCACGCATGGCATCGCTCTGGGCGTGTTCCACTGCGCCGATACGGGCCGCTTCAAAGGTGGCGTAGTTGACCGTGGTCTTGGCGTCGAACAACAAGGCGGTCTGCAGGCTGCCCAATCCCATCAGCAGCAGCGCAGGCAGTGAAACCAGCATCTCCGCCATTGCTGCACCACGCTGGCGGCTGTACCAATACTTCAAGCTCCCTTTGATGTTCATCCTTGACTCCAGGTTGAAAATGTTAGGTTTGGTTGTTCACATTAATTATCGGATCAATCCTTTGGCCGGTGATGGTAGATCTCTTACCGGTTTATAGATAATCCCATGCAGCTTATTTAACTTATCCTGCACAATAGAACGTTCATAACTCTGCTTCTCTGCCAAGTTATAGGCTTTTTCAAGAGACTGCCGCGCGAGCAGCATATATGCCTCACCCAAGTTATGGTGTGGCTTTGGTTGACGGGGGTCACGTTGTATAGCCGACTCGTAGGCATGGATGGCTGCTTCAAGGTTGCCTTGATGCAGACGCGCATTACCCAGTCTGAACCAGGCATAAAAATCATTGGAGGCTACTTCAGTGATCGATAGATAGTGCTGCTCCGCCTCAACCCATCTGCCCTGTGCGTAGGCTCTATCTGCCATTTCCAGACGTGTAAATGCCTTGACCTTGTTGGCGCCACCACTGCACGCGGTTAAAATTATCAGGGTCAGTATCAATAATAATTTCAAAATCAGTTTCTGTAACATGATCAGCTTTTTTCCACGGCATTTAATTCGAAGCGGTCATCGACCTTGATGTCCTGCTTTTGAATCATGCCTTGGTTCAGTTCAAGGGTATAATAAGCACCTCTTGCGGATGCAGTCCGAAAGGGCTTAACTCCCTCTGTACATTTCAGTACTTTTCCTGATTTATCCATAAAAACCAGATCGAGTGTGTAGCGCATTCCAATAGTGTGTACAGCAGAGCATTTCTTTAACAGCAGTCCTCCTGTATCACCCATACTCTTTTTTCCCATCAATCCTCTGAGTCGTGAAAAATAGCTATCGGCCATCTGTACAGTAAGATTTGGCGGCATTTTCGATTCTGATCCGCCCTCTCTCTGTTTGTGCATCTCGATTAATTTCATAGCTATTTCACACCAGTTTTGTTAATCATTCAGTATTTGAACCATCATTCGTGTCACTGGTATCGTCAGATGAATCATCTGGAGATTCTGTCGAGATGCTTACCGAAGCGTGACCATCACCGGCGAATGCCTCTAAGCTAGCGAGATAACCACTACAAGAGGTATTTGTTCTTACAATTACGCTTTTTGTACCATGGTATCTCTCTGTTTCGGTTACATAGAGTATTGGTTGCCCTGTGCCACTTACTAATTCCTGTGGGTGATCTACCACGCCATTGTTGTTTAGGTCATCATACAGGTAGAAAATGTACTCATTGTTGTATTGCGGCGGCGAGGTACTGTTTGAGGGAGACAAATATATTGACAGTTCCGCCTCTCCGATCGGTGCTCCATTTGAATCAGCGACAGTGATAACAAAGACATTGTCCTGGTAAAAATCTTGAGAAACCACACAGTTGCCATTCGCATCGAGCAAGTCTGTTACTATCCAGACCTGTTCCGTGGGTGATATTCTGACACTGGTTTGCGGCCCTAGTTGGTCATTGTTGTTACAGCCGGCAAATACGAGGCCGAACAGAATGATAAGTGTGTTCTGTAATATCGAATAATGTTTCATTGTTTTCTGCATCTGTATCACTGAGAAGTGCTATCTGTATGTTAACCAGGCCAGTTAAATGCCCAGATCAATGGTTTAAAAATTGGCCAGTTCAAGACACCCTTCTGAATCGCGCTGCTGAGAATTACAAAGATGATGATTAGAAAGGTGTTAGGGAAGATAAACATGACCAAGGGCCCTAGTAATTTGACAGGTGCTTCCATGGCCATTTTCTCAGCCTTTTGAAATCTTGCTGTGCGCAACTGATCGGCCTGCGCCTTGAGTACCGGACCAAGGCTCGAACCTGTCTTCTCTGCTTGAATGATACTGCTGACAACACTCCTCATGGCTTCGCTATCAACCCGATCAGAGAGGTCCCGTAACGATTCCGCTCTTGGTTTTCCTGCTCGTATATCCCTGATGACGCGACTGAACTCCTGCCTGAGAGGGCCGCCTGTTGCTTTGCTGATAGCCTGCTGTAGACCACCTGTAAAGTTGGTACCCGCTTCAACCGCGAGAATTATTACGTCCAGATAGAAGGGCAGATCTCTGAAAATGCTTTTGCTTCGTTCCTGGGTCGCTTCGCGTAGCCACAATTCCGGGTAATAAAAGCCTGCAACGAATCCAATAAACAGAAAATACCAAGCCGATGAATTCAACATATTCAGCAGCAGATAGACGAATCCTGCACCGAAGAAGGCTGCCATCACCTTACCGGCAAAAAACTGATCGGGACTCAGCATGTAATCAAGCCCCGCTTTTCTGAGTCGCAACAAAGTTACAATGCGATAGTTTTGTGAGATAAATCCATTAAAATAATGCACAAAAGTATTGATCAATGGCCAGGCGATTCTAAAGCCGATCGGAGGACGATCCAGGTAGGAACGGTCTTCATCTGGAACGACTGCGAACACCTGATAGGTACTCCACACGATCAGTGCAAGCATTCCGCCTATCAACAAACTTATAATGAGTAAATCCATTGTTGTTAAAAACGCTATCTGTTGATTTAGTGATTTAAATATCTATGCTGACAATTTTTCTGATCATCATCCCGCCAATGAGCTCATTGATGAAAATGATGCCCAGGAATATCCATCCAAGCAGGTTGGAAAAAATTGGGGAGATATTTTCTCGGTCCACAAAATAGAGAGCGAGGATAATGAAAAATGGCAGCATGCCTACAACCCATCCCTGAAGGACACCCTGGGAAGTCAGCGCCTTTATCTTACCCTCCATCTCCATCTTTCGGCGCAGAGTATCAGAGAGTCGGCGAAATATTTCAGATAGGTTACCCCCCACCTCATTGGCGATCTGGGTTGCTGTAACAACCAGATCCAACTCTTCTGCCTGTACCCGCTCGGCGAGATTATCCAAGGCCTCAGCAAGAGATTTACCCAATCTTTGTTCGCGTAGTACCAGTGAAAACTCCTGACTGATAGGTCCCCTGGTCTCATTGACCATGGTTTCCATGGCAGAGGTAAATGTCTGGCCTGCACTCATACCACTGGCTATCTGGGCTAAAGCATCGGGCAATCCATGTACGAATTTCGTTTTGCGTTGGGCCTCTAGCCGCATGAAGAAGAGTTTTGGCAGTACCAACAATGCCAACACTGACAGAACCACATAGAAAGCGGACTGAGTCAGCAGATAGATTGCAATCGGCAATACAAGCAATGTTATGACATTGAACAAAAATACCCTTTTGGCATCGATGAAGAGGAAAAGATTTTCCAACTTACTCTCTGTCTGCTCAGTAAAGGTTGCTTGATAGCGTTCGAAGCCATGCATACTGAAAGTGAGAAAAACCCATATCAAGACACTTATTGCGACGAATAAAAACGCTAGAATGAGGTAAATATCCATAATCAGTAGTCGCCCTGGCCAAAGATTGATAGATCAACCGGCACGCCTATCAACTTTAACTCTTCATAGAATGCCGGTATGAATCCAGTGGCTTTGAATTGGCCAACAACCTTGCCATTTTCATCCACGCCGCGCTGTTTATACTCAAAGATATCCTGTAACTGGATAGTGCTGCCTTCGATGCCTGTTACCTCAGTGATTTTGGTGATTTTTCTTGATCCGCATGAGTAACGGGTCTGTTGAACAATTATATTGACCGCTGATGCCACTTGCTCCCGTATCGCCGTAACAGGCAGATCCATACCTGCCATCAAGACCATCACTTCAAGCCTGGAGAGTGCATCTCGAGGACTATTTGCGTGAGCAGTGGTTAATGAACCATCATGGCCTGTATTCATCGCCTGAAGCATATCCAACGCCTCACCCCCTCTGCACTCACCAACAACTATCCTGTCCGGCCGCATACGCAAGGTATTCTTAACCAGCTCACGGATTGGCACTGCACCTCGTCCCTCGAGATTGGCGGGTTTGGCTTCCAGCGATACTAGATTTGGTTGGTCCAGCTTCAATTCCGCTGCGTCTTCTACGGTAACAATCCTTTCAGAGTCGGGAATAAAACTGGAAAGCACATTAAGCAAGGTGGTTTTACCTGAACCAGTGCCGCCCGACACTATTATGTTCTTCCTCTGTTCAACACAAATCCTAAGAAAGTCCACCATCTCCTGGTTGATGGATCCGAATGCGATAACATCTTCGAAGGTGAGCTTTCGTTTAGCAAATTTGCGGATAGTCAGACTGGGTCCTTTAATCGCCAACGGTGGTATGATGGCGTTGACTCGTGAGCCATCCTTCAGGCGCGCATCAACCATCGGACTGCTTTCGTCAATTCTTCGCCCTAGTGGCGTTATTATCCGCTCAATTACTGATAGCACTGCCTGGTCACCACTAAAACTCTCGCCACTGTCGACCAGCTTTCCCCCACGCTCTACAAATATCTCCTTATGGTTGTTTACCATTATTTCGGTAATTCCATCATCTTCCAGAAAGCTCTCAAGGGGCCCCAATCCAACCGCTTCATTGAGAACATTTACACGCAACCTCCCTATATCCAAGTCATGAGGAAGATCATTGCCCAGTCGTGAAATAATTTGATCGAGAAGGGTTTCTGCTTCATCCTTAAGTTGACTATCGGACATGCTATGCACGTCTTTGCGTCGCAAATCCATCTCAGCGATCAGTTGCTCATGTATAATGCCTGTCCAGTAGAGGACAGCCTTCTGGCTCTCATTCTCCGGTTGATTATCTTTAATCTTCTCACGCTGAACCAGACTGGTGGTACTGTTTCCACCTATATCTACTGCTGTTAGGTTTTCAGGAGATTGGGACTGAGTGGAGGCGAATTTGGCTTCTATCTTGAGCGTGACATCACCAATAGTAATCTCATCATGCTCATCGATTGGCCCATAGTTGATGACTCGCTCTCTATTTACCCAGGTTCCAGTAATACTACCCAGATCTTCAATGTGTACCTGATTGTTGTGTGCATATAAAGAAGCATGTTTTTTTGCGATATGTCGGTGCTTCAACACAAGATCGTTGTGGCGAGCACTGCCGATGACACAGCGATCTCCTTTGATCGAGTGGCGTACACGCCGCTTTCTTCCTTGTTGGTAAAGAATCTCAAACATGGCTCAATCTAGAATGCTATATTGCAACTTTTCCGATATTTGATTGTTTGTTTTATCTCTGATACCCATAATCCGTGTAGCGCGATCATCGTATGTGTCCTTTACCTCCACAACTTCTGGGGTGAGAAAAACCACCATCTCAGACATTTCATTTTGCACGTCCCTAGAGCCGAACAATCCGCCTACCAAGGGGAGATCACCCAGCCCAGGTATCTTCGTACTGCCTCTACCACGCTTTGCCTTCAACAGGCCTGAAATAACGATTGTCTCCCCGGACTCTACATTGACTATTGTCTCGGTCTCGTTTTTCAATATGCCTGGCACTTCCAGCACGGTGGTCGAAAAGTCTATTTCGCTGACTTCTGCCTTGATAGTGGTATAGATCTGGTTTTTATTATTCGCGCGAGGTGAGATATCCATCTTGATTCCATACTGCTTGAATTCAACACTCGTCCCACCGTTGGTGTTAGTTACCGGAATTGGATACTCACCACCTGAAATAAATTTTGCCGTTCCGCCATTTACACAACTCAGCACAGGTTCTGCCAAAACAACCGCATCACCATCTGATGCAAGCAGATTAATCCTTGATGTAAGGGTTGTCGCAATACCGAAGTATGATGAAAAAGGTTCGACCCTTAGTGGAAGATTTGCGCCATCAATCGTTACGTTTGCAGGTTTGTAAAGTGTGTTTGAGACAAAATCTCCAACTGTTGAAAATGTCGGACCGCTAAAATCATTGGACCAATTGATTCCGAGCTTCGAGAGAGCACTCTTTCTAAACTCGACCATTTTGACACTGACCCTGATCATTGAATCCATTCTTACTCTTTTCTCAGGGTCACTTTTTGAAACTCGTATATTGTATTGATATTGACTGCCGTCTTTATTCCATAAACGGAGCGAGGTACTTCCTTGTTCTTGACCAATGACAATAAGCTCACCAGTGCTGATTATTTCTAATTTAACAATCCCGTCTTTACCTATTGCAACTCTGTCGACTTCGACTTTACCGAGTATCTTCACCTCTCCAACAAAGAGATCGATGTTATTTGCTGAAACAATTCCTGTGCACACCAACATTGTCAGTGCCACACTTAAAACACATATTTTTTTCGTCACTTTCTGATTTCTCTCAAGACCAACTACCGGCAAGCTAATTTAGCTATCTACCACCAATGATAAATTCGATACCTTGTTTTTTCTGTACGATTCTCTTCTTCCTAACCACCTTAGGCTTAGGTTTGTTAAACAGCTTTGCAACTGTCATCGGCGCATCGCTCATCGGTTTATCATCCAGAGGTGATCTTAGAATGGCAGTTATTTTGCCAAGACTGGTTGCAAGGATTATTTTCTCTGCAACCTCCGGTGTTACATCGACAGTGATAATACTGTATGAATTTGCCCCTTGTGCCCCAGTCTTATCAATACGCGTTCTAGTTCCTGTTGCGACAACATGAAGATTTTGGATGACCGGTATTATCTGATTATTGTATTCAAGCAAAAGATCAATTTTATCCTTCGGCTGCAGGAAACCTGAGATAGAGTTGATTTTGTCTACTGTAAAAGATAACGCACGCTTTCCCTCCTCTATCTTTCCAGAGAAGGTGGGCATTAGTCCTCCTTCTAGGTGCGCCCAGAGGAGGGCCTTTCCCTTGGTTATGTCAAAGCTCAAACGCTGACCAATCGCTGTATTCATCGTGGATTGAGTGACGGCATTGGTGTGAGCGAATTTTTTCGGGATATTCCTAATTGAAAAATCCTTGACAGATACAGTTGTACCCCTCGTCATATTGCGCTTCGGCACGACAAGCGAGACCATCTCTTCTGTCTTTTCCAATTGACTCTTATAGTAATTTATTTTTTTCTCTATAAATTCTTTAGCAAGGTAGACACCACCACCGCCAATTGCTAGAGAGACCAACAACATAAGTATATTTTTGTTGAAAAAAGTTCGTTTACTTTGACGTTCTCTTCCAACGTTTGATTTCTGTATATCCATTATCTCTTTAAAACGTACTCAATAGTCACGGTAGGGAGTAAAGCAGTGATCGGTTGGTATCGTAATTTCTAATTGATTCCATCAACAAACTAACCACTGATTGACTGTCATCAGTTATCGGCGTAAAAAGAAACATAATCAGTATAAAAGTCACAATGACATATTCCACTGCAACATGGCCTTCTTGGCATTTCATTCTCTGCTTCTGTTCAATCATCTTGTTTTGATTCTACGACATTTGCAAAAATTACAGTCTTGCCATCATCCGCCTTAGCAATCGCTATTTCACAATGCTGACTATTTTTTGAGAAATACATTGTTGAAACATCTTCATTGAGTTTGCTGTTTGTGTATATCCAGCCACTATTGCCCATATTTGCTTTATAGTATTCGTTGTTTTCTAAAATCGGATGATTATTGATCAATATAATCGTTGTCGCATGCTTGCCATTATCGATAGATTCCGTACTTGACAGCAATTGACTATTGTTCATTCGCGGAAATTTTACCGCTTCCTCACTTATTCTCTGGGGTTTGCTTACGTCAGATACTGAAATAAATCCAGTTGATTGATTGTTATTTGATTTCTGCACCTGTACAACAACACTGCTGTTACCTTCCATTTTACTGAGCACCCACCATTCACCTACTTTTTTTTCTATATATTGAGGCGTATTTTCCTTGTAATTTCTTGTGTCGGACCAACGCTGTTTGTAGAAGCCCAGGACTTCTCCAGGAGAAGCAGTTGCATCAAATTGTTTCATTTGTATCGGGAGACCATTTTGTACAACCTTACCAACATACAAGACAGTAGATTTTGGAGGATCGACAACGTCTGATATATCAAATGCAAAACACGCTGTAGCCGTTGACAGCATTAGCATTGACATTGAAAGTTGTTTTACTATCTTCATAACCAAAACTGTCATGCTCAATCGGTCAATCTTCCGCATACCGATCTAAAGGCAAAACTTCAGAGTCGATATAACCAAATCCGCCATTTTCGTCTGTTTCCAAGGTTCCAATATCCGCAAAGAATGGGACCATACCTACAATTTGCACTGCAGCACTTCCCAACTCTTCCAATCCCGCTGCCGGCACAAAGGTCCTTGTCCTATCCTCTGCATGATCTGCATCTGCCACTTCCCAAGCATCCACAAATATCGTATTCGCTCTGGACACACATGCGGCTACGTCTTCTGAATCGCTATTTCCACAACCGTTACCAGATTCCAGATATTGATTACTCGCGACATTGACCGAGACCCTTGCCGTGTATAGACCAGCATCCTCGATTTCCCACTCTCCACCGGTAAATCTCGCCATGGTACGGCCAATGGTTGCAATACCTGATGAGAGCGTACCTGCAAGACTGTCAGGTTCGTCATTTCCGAGTTCGAGTGTCATTCCATCACCGTATGATACTAACCGGTTGATCTCGTCTTCTTCTGTATAACCATAACCCGTCCAAAAATGATTGGTTTGATCATCTTCCGACAATCCTTCCCTATCCGTCCTGATATGCAAATCAGGTCGGGCAAAAAAACGGTTACTCACCTCACTTTGCAACTGGGAAACAGGCTTACCCGATTGGCCGGTTACTGTCTGCTCCCAGGCCATGTATCGACTTGCTTGATTCGTAGTGTTGTTAATATCCGCAATCTTGCCCAACAATGGCAGACTTCCCAGCACCGGTACTAATACAGTCGCAACAAGGATAGTTTCCACTGTTGCACCGCCTGACTGACGCTTCCTCAAACACCAATATGTGAATGCCATACGCTTACACTTCCTCATACATGTTCAGTCATCAACAATTTACGTCATCCGCCAAAGAATGAAGAAATCGCACTTTCAACCGCATCTTCTACAGCCCCTTCAAGCGCTTCTTGGAGTGAATCCGTCACTTGACCTACTATCTCATCCTGGAACTGGTCAGTTAATGCTTCACCCTGCTGTTGAGCATACTGCTCCAGCTCTTGCTCATATGATGCAACTTGAGTATTCGCGGCACTGCTAATACCTTGTGAGAAATTTTGCTGTAGATTCTGGGTCAGATTATTTACATCGTAGTTTTGGGATTCCAAACCTGCTATGTCAACGTTAACTGCATTTAACTCAGCTTGTATCTGGGTTCTTTCAACTTCATCTACAGTACTATCGAGTTGATTTTGCAAATCTTCCTGTAGCTGTTGCAGGCGACTCAATTCCTCTTCCCTTTCACTTATATAAATCGCAACACCACTTGCAACGCCGGAGGCGCCTTCTGACAACAGATCACTATCTCTAAGTGCCCATGCCATAAAGCGACGCTCAATGGGTGTTTTTGTAAGTCTTACTTCCCAATAAGGATTGAACAGATTGGCAATCTCGTATCTACCACGTCTTAGAGACGGGTTGTAATCATCAGGCGGATGAAAAAATACCTCTCCACTCGCAATCGAGGCGATACCATCCCCTGCCATACGATCTTCGGTTCCAAACACACCCATACCGATACCGTTTCCTGTCTCTTCATCCGGTACAGTTTCAGAGCCAAGATTTTCTATCTTTGATGCGGTTCTTACTTCATTCTCCGGGAGATCGACCTCTATGCGCAAAACCATTCGCGGGTCTTTATTTTCTTCACTTAGGTCAGTCAGGTCGTAGTAGGCACGAATACCATTGTAATCAGCGTCCAGCTCTTCACTCTCCAAGTCAGCCAAATCTTCTGCCCATCTATTCTCATTCATATATTCTGGGCAAATCTCTCTCCCCTCCTCATCCTCTTCACATTCAAAGTCACCATTGACATATCTTGAACCCCATCCCATGGGAAGTTCCCGATGACTGCGCCAGCCACAGCCCCTCCCAGGTGAACATCGATATGTCTCGGAATGCAATGAGAGTGTGTCCTTACCCTTCCACTCCCACTCGATATCACCTGAGTTACCCTCCTCAGCTATCAGGTTGGACCGACCCTCTTTCTTGATCCAGAAACGCATGGGAAAGATCGTTATTTTACTTGGTGAGCCTGGCAGCAGTTGACGTTGACCGATGTTCCTGGCATTCGTGAACTCATCTTTCGAGCGGTTCACAACATCTGCTTTGCGTATCAATGCATCCCGATCATCATATTGTTCTGCGAAATTGTTCCATGCCCAGGCATTTTCACCCATACCGACAACTGCGTAGGCGGAATTGACACTGTAACGCTCATCATTTGATTCAACGACTTCTCGCACAATCCCCGGTGTTGCGGCAAAACTTGCAAGATAGACCGCTTGCTGGGCACTGCTCAGAACACCGTTGACACCATCCACGACAGGAATGAGTGCTTCGGTAATATTGACTACAACATTGTCCACTTGGCCCATTATCTGATTTGCAATACTGGTAAAGGGTTTCATCACCCAGATAAAGTTGGCAATGTAATCAACATTTCTTATAAGAATAGAGGCATACCTGGCCCAGGATGAAAAGCTCACCATTTGGCCTATCGAAACCTGATTTGCAACCATTGCACGGTTGGTATATGCCTGAAAATTGAGTGCTCGAGCCTGCCATATCAGGCCGCTGTAGACGGCTGCGTCGGCTGTATTCGCAAGTCGAGACTTCTCAGATGCGGTTTGCCCCGTATTGAACAATACCAGGGCAAATAAAACCGATGACATGAGAAAAGCCACCCCGAGAGGAAGCGCCTGACCTTTCTGCTTTGCGATTGATATCCGAATCATAGTGCTATCCATTGTTGGCCTGGCTTCACAAGATATAGAGTTGTGAAGCCAGGCCTCATAAGGCGTGATGTTGAAGGAAGGCCCTACCTTCCCCGTGATTAATCTCTAACCACCACCGCCAGTGCTAAGTGCGCCTGCCTGAGAGTCGTTATCATCATAGTTACCCATGTTGTTGGCTTCCACAGCTTCGCTCTTTGCGGTGTCACCCATTTGCGTTGCAGCACCTCTAGCATCAGCACCGCTGCCACCACCAAGTTCTGAGCCCAAACCGGCGATTTGTGTTTCTACGATCTGTCCGAAATACCCAAAGGCACCGATTGCAGCAACCGCAATAACGGCGACAATAATGATGTACTCAGTCATCCCTTGACCAAAATGAAAACGTTTTGGCTCTTTCCTTACAGATTTATATGACATGTAAATTACTCCATGAAACATTGAATTTAATAAGTTACGCTTTTAGCGTTGCTTTTCCCTATTTACGCATGATCGAAATCTATGCGCTCCACACTGATGAAATTAACTTTATTGACCACCCCTCCATAAATTATCCGTCTGTGATTTATACTGATCACACAGTTATCAAAGAATACAAGCTGAATCACTCTTTATAAGCAGGTAACATTGGTGCGCCTGTCAACAACTCCTCCATGGATACTTCACGCCACATTTCTGACGGCCTGAAATAATCATTTGGTTTATCTATAAACTTAATCTCTTTGAGTTCTCCTATTTGACCGTCTGAGGTTTCCTGGCGGATTACATAACCAAGCAAGGAACTATAGTGTTGCAGATAGTCACGGCCTTGTGCATCGTTACACTTCCAGACACTCAATTCTGAATTTCTCACGCTTCTTGTGTTTATCTTTTTCCCTTTTGCACCACTGCAGGGCAGTGATCTCAATACGCCTGACCAGGCCATTGTGTCGTCTTTTCCATCATCTGCACCATCGCCCTGGTATCCTTCATCGCTAATAACAGGACTTCCATTTGGTATCTCGCTGTAATACTGCCTCTGAGAGTTGACTAACCACTCCTGGGATGACTTGTAGTTTTGTATATATATCAGCTTTGCTTTGTTACTGTCCTGAGGTAAATTTTCAGAGCGTATTCCATACTGACTTAGTGTTATCCGTGTTCGCTTTTTCACTCTCTCATTATGCTTGTTGTACTCAACCAATAACGCAGTGAATGGTTTTGCAGGCTTCAATCTGTTTTCATTGATTTGCACTACCGCATCTTCTGTGCCTAAACAAAGCCTTACTACCGTGAAGAGCAAAATTGATAGGCTGACTCTTAATAAATTCATCCTACTAGTTGACTTGACCTGTAGCCTCATTGAATTCGACAATCGCTGACCCACCATGGGGATAGAGTTTCGTACTGCTATCGATGGTACCCAACGGTGCGATTAATGGGGCTTGATCGTAAGCCTTAACTGCTGTTTGTGCTGGTAATACAATGGCATGCTCATCAACCCTTTGTTTAACGGCTGATGCTGCGCTGATGGCCAGATCTTTGGCATTGGAATCGTTGACTACAGTTTCAGATTCACTACCGATGTAGACATCTGAGCTGTTGTCGGTGACGCTGTCGTCACTTGTGGGGTTATTCGTATCAACAGGATCGTCAGATGAGCCTCCTCCACCGCCACATCCTTGTATTGCCGGCAACAGAGGGATTGCCGACAAAAAAATCCCTACGCTTCCCTTCATGTCTCCTGATTCCTCGTTGTTTTTCCTTATTAGGCCTCATCTGGCCGGATTAAAGACTACCGTTTAATACCCGGGCAATGAAACAGATGATGGTCAATTAGGGACTCTTTTCAGAAAATGATCACACGAATATGTGAGCCGAATCACATAACAAGATGGTCTTAAGGGGCTGCGTTGTGTAAATTTTTTACAAAAGCGGACGCTATACCCAAGTTGGATTGATATGGATGATCCTTAAGAAAAAGCGACAAATCTTAAGTAATAGATAAAAAGCAATAGCAATACTGACCCGCTACACAAACGCTCAATTGTCCCCTGTCTCTTCATCCAGTTTGCGCAGAAATGCAAGCTTTTCCCTGATTTTTATCTCCATTCCCCGATCGACTGGGTAATAGTATTGACGGCCGGTTAACTGTTCTGGCATGTAGTTCTCACCGGCAGCATAGGCGTTGGGTTCATCATGGGCATAACGGTAGGCTTTGCCGTAGTCGAGCTCTTTCATCAGCTTGGTGGGTGCATTGCGCAACTGCAGCGGCACCTCAAGAGAGCCGGAATTTTTGGCTTCGGCAAGGGCGGTTTTCCAAGCAGTGTAGACGGCATTGCTCTTAGGTGCGCAAGCCATGTAGACAACAGCTTGCGCGATTGCCAACTCCCCTTCGGGGCTACCGAGCCGTTGCTGGGTGTCCCAGGCATTGATAGCCAGTTGCAGGGCCCTCGGATCCGCATTGCCGATATCCTCCGAGGCCATGCGCACTACCCTACGTGCGATATAGAGTGGATCGCAACCGCCATCGACCATGCGTGCCAGCCAGTAGAGGGCTGCGTCCGGGGCAGAGCCTCTGACCGATTTGTGCAACGCCGAGATCTGATCGTAAAAGGCTTCGCCGCCTTTATCGAAGCGGCGCAGGGTGCCGCTGGCCACTTCCGTCACAATACCTTCATCGATCTCTCCCGACTCGGTCAAGTCCGCGGCGATCTCCAACAGGTTGAGTGCCCTTCGGGCATCCCCGTCCGCCGCTTCCGCAAGCAGGGTGCGCGCCTTATCACCAATACCCAACCCCCTTGCACCAAGCCCATTGTTGGTATCTTTCATTGCCAGGTCGATAATCCGTTCCAACTCTTCAAGGGTTAGTGCCTTTAATACATAAGTGCGTGCACGGGAAAGCAGTGCATTGTTGAGTTCAAAGGATGGATTTTCGGTGGTGGCGCCGATGAAGACCACCGTGCCGTCCTCAACATGGGGCAGAAAGGCATCCTGTTGGGATTTGTTGAAACGATGTACCTCGTCGATGAAAAGAACAGTAGGTCGCTGTGCCTGTTGCTGGTAATGCTGCGCCTGCTCCACCGCAGCACGGATCTCCTTGACCCCTGAGAGTACCGCTGACAGGCTGAGGAATTGGGCCCCGGAGTGGTGGGCGATCAAGCGTGCCAAGGTGGTCTTGCCCGTGCCCGGAGGGCCCCAGAATATCATGGAATGGAGGCGATCCTCCTGGATGGCCCGACGCAAGGGTTTGCTGTCAGAAACGATATGGGACTGACCGACAAACTGTTCCAGGGTGCGCGGTCGCATCCGGTCGGCGAGCGGGCGGTTCTCTCCACCCTCGTTTTGGGTAAAGAGATCCTGGTGGTTCATAGGTCGCCGATCAGATCGACCATGGGTGGTGGCTCAAACTTGAACAGGGTGGCATCCAATGTCGGATTGCGCTGGATATTCTCAAAAACGAAGCGTGTGGTCTGACCGAAATTGTCGACCATCTCCATACGTTGTAGACTGTTATCATTCAGCGCCAGGCGCAGGCTAGCAAACTGAGAGTCTTTCTCTTTAGGCAGCAGTTCAACCCAGTTCAATCCTTCGCTTTGACCCAGGTCAGTGATCTGGAAGTGTTCGTTAATGGGTGCCTGGTCACTGAGCAATTGAGCCGGTGTACCGACCAACGCTGCCTGTTGGCTGCGATGGGAAACCTGTTCCAACTCGATGTCATAGAGCCAGATGCGATCGCCGTCTGCCACTATCAACTGCTCATTTGGTGTGGAATATTCCCAGCGCAGCAAACCGGGGCGCTTCAAATAGAAGACACCGCTACTGGTGTAGGCCTCATCATCCTGCTGCAGGGTCTGCTCAAAGTCAGCCTGCAGGGTGGTCAGGTCCTGGAGAAAGGCCTCTAACTGCTGCGGTCCGTTGAGTGCCCAAAGGGATTGGGTGAAACCCAATAGAGCCAGGAAAATAAGACGTTTCAGGCTTGTCTGCATACAACATATTCTCATTCAATCTTTTGGCGGTGGCGGCGCCAGTACGGTGCGACTGCCATTGCTTTCCGCGGCCCCGACAATGCCTGTCCGCTCCATCTCTTCTATCATCCGAGCAGCCCGGTTATAACCGATCTTCAGGCGCCGCTGTACGCCGGATATGGATGCCCGGCGTGTCTCGGTGACGATGCGAACCGCTTCATCATAGAGGGGATCGCTATCTTCCACATCGCCGTTCTCCGCCGGAAAACCAGGTACCGACTCCGTTGCTTCCTGGAGTATCTCCTCCAGGTAGTCTGGTTGTCCCGCCTGTTTCAGATGCTTCACTACCCTGTGTACTTCGTTGTCATCCACAAAGGCGCCATGCATACGTTGCGGAATATTACTGCCGGTGCCCATGTAAAGCATGTCACCATGCCCCAGCAGGTGCTCCGCCCCCATCTGGTCGAGGATGGTGCGGGAGTCGACCCGGGAGGAGACCTGGAAGGCGATACGGGTGGGTATATTCGCCTTGATCAGACCGGTGATGACATCCACGGAGGGTCGTTGAGTGGCCAGTATCAGGTGGATGCCGGAAGCTCGCGCCTTCTGCGCCAGCCTTGCGATCAACTCCTCGACCTTCTTTCTCGCCATCATCATCATGTCGGCAAGCTCGTCGATAATGACCACAATGTAGGGGAGAGGTTCCAGGGTGGGATGCTCCATGGCCTCGATGATCTCCGTTGCTTCTGGCTGAAACAGCGGGTCCTTGAGGGGTTCGCCCTTCTTGATCGCATCCCTGACCTTGCGGTTGTAACCGACGATGTTTCGCACGCCAAGGCTGGCCATCAGCTTGTAGCGCCGCTCCATCTCACCGACACACCAGCGCAGGGCATTGGCCGCCTCCTGCATGTCGGTCACCACCGGCGTCAGCAGATGAGGTATACCTTCATAGACCGACAACTCCAGCATCTTGGGATCGACCATGATCATCCGCACCTGATCCGGCTTGGACTTATAGAGCAGACTGAGGATCATGGCATTGATCGCCACCGACTTACCCGAGCCCGTCGTGCCGGCAATCAGGACATGGGGCATCTTCGCCAGATCGGCGCACATGGGATTGCCGGCGATATCCTTGCCCAGGGCGAGAGTCAGGGCCGACTTTGCCGACTCGTAGGTATCGGACTGGAGGACCTCGCTGAGAAAGACCATCTCCCGATACTCATTAGGAATCTCGAGACCGATCACCGATTTACCGGGAATCACCTCCACCACACGTACCGCAATGGTGGAAAGGGCTCGCGCAAGGTCTTTTGACAGGCTGCTGATCTTGCTCACCTTGGTGCCCGCAGCGAGCTGTAGCTCAAACAAGGTCACCACTGGCCCGGGGTGGACCGCCACCACCTGAACCTCAATATCGAAATCAGCAAACTTCAATTCCACTTGACGGGACATGGCCTGCAGGGCTTCAGGTGAGTAGGACTGGACCGTCTGTTTTGCCGGATCCAGGAGTGCCAAAGGAGGCAACTCGCTGTTGGGATCGGCCTCAAAGAGTGGCACCTGCCGCTCTTTCTCGACCCGCTCACTGGCCTTTGGCGCATTGATCACCGGTTCGATTCGGGGTTGTTTGCGTTTGCCTGATTTCTGTTGCTCCTTCTTGATCAGATCCACCCGTTCCTGACGTGCCCTCTTCGCTGCCAAATTTTCCCGTCGCTGGCTAAAAAAGAGCTGTGTCTTGCGCATCAGACCCAGCACCATCCCCCCCAAGAAGTCCATCACGGTAAACCAGGAGACGCCAGTAAACAGGGTAAAGCCGCTGAGAAACAGCGCCAACATCAAGAGCGAACTGCCGGAACGACTGAATGAGGCTTCAAAGTGACCACCCAGGAAATTGCCCAGTGCCCCCCCGGTGCCTGTGGGCAGGGTGACGGCCAGGTTACTGGTGTGGAGCGACGCCAGGGCACAGCCCGACGCCAGGGTGATGAAAAATCCCAGCCATCGTACCAGCACCAGATTCAGATTGACCGAGTCGTCGGGATTGCGGCGACGGAACACCAGTACCGCACTCCAGCTCAACATGACGGGAAACAGATAGGCAAAAATACCGAATAGATAGAGAAAGACGTCGGCAAACCAGGCTCCCGCCGGACCGCCGGAATTCATCACCGAGACCGATGGTCCGGTATAGGACCAGCCAGGATCCAGAGGCGAATAACTGAAAAGGGAGAGCAGCAGATAGCCGCTGAGGCAGAAGAGGCTCCACATGATACCTTCACGCAGGGCGTGACTCACATGGTTTTGAAATGCGCTCTGGTCAGTTGATTGTTGGCTTTTCGCCTGTGCTGGCATATTAATAATCTATTTAAATTAAAATCTTACGGTTATTTATTATTGTAGATTCATAGGTACTGTTCACGCAAGGCCGGGTAGATCAGCTCCCCTCTGGAGAGATTGACCGCTTGCGCCAGACAGGGATCATCCTGCCATCCATCAAGCAGACGTTTCAGATAGGGCATCATCGCTGCTGAGAGGGCTTGGCTGGCGCTTCTCGGCACGGCTCCCGGCATGTTGGTGACACAGAAGTGGGTCACCCCATCCACCTGATAGGTTGGCTCCTTGTAGGTGGTTGGCCGGGTGGTTTCGATACATCCACCCTGATCGACAGAGATATCCACAACCACAGAACCCGCCTTCATGGTCGAAATCTGCTGGCGTGAGATGACTTTCGGTGCCTTCGTACCAGGAATCAAGACGGCACCGATGAGTAGGTCGGCACTGGCCACGGCCTCACTGATCGCATCATGGTAAGAGTAGAGGGCAGTGACATTGTTCCCTAAATCCCGCATCGCCCCCATCTTTTCCCTTAGCCGATCGAACACCGTCACCCTCGCCCCCATGGACGCCGCGAGTGCGGCAGCATTGCCGCCTGCCTCACCCGCCCCCAGTATCACCACATGCCCCCGTTCTGCCGCCGGCAGACCCCCCAGCAGCAGCCCCCTGCCCCCGTGCTGGTGATGTAGCAGGGTAGTGCCATTCTGGACTGCAATGCGCCCCGCGATATCACTCATGGGCGCCAGGATAGGCAAACCCCCTCGATCCGCCACCGTCTCAAAGGCGATGCCTGTAACACCTGACTTGAGCAGACGCTTGGTCAATCCCTCATCCGCCGCCAGGTGGAGAAAACAGAACAGCAACTGCCCTTCCCGCAGCATCTCGGGCTCGTCGGCATAGGGCTCCTTGACCTTGACGACCAGATCGGCTTGCTGATAGAGGGTCTCTGCATCGGCCACGATCTCCACACCAGACGCCTTATAGATTGGATCCTCATATCCACTGGCGCTGCCGGCACCCTGCTCCAGCATCAGCTGGTGCCCAGCCTTGACCAGCTCACCACAGGCCTCAGGCACCAAACCAACCCGCCCCTCAAGGGGTTTGATCTCTTTCGGAATGCCGATAATCATTGCCAATTTCTCTCGATTCTTTACCCCGGAGGGATGATTACGTAGTATTCCCGCAATCCTGTTTTCAGACTTGGATGCGGGTCACCGATTAGGGACGCGCAAGGCCAGGTCAACACATATCATCTGCCTGGCAGCTAGCCACGGCAGACCCGAGTTGGAGTAAGTATACATGAGCGAAACCAAGCATTGCCGCCTGCTGATTCTCGGTTCAGGCCCTGCCGGCTACACCGCGGCGGTCTACGCCGCCCGCGCCAACCTGAATCCTGTCCTGGTCACCGGCATGGAACAGGGCGGTCAGTTGATGACCACCACCGAAGTGGACAACTGGCCCGGGGACAACGCCGGTGTCCAGGGGCCGGATCTGATGGAGCGTATGCGCCTGCACGCGGAACGCTTCGACACCGAGATCATTTTCGATCACATCAATAAGGCAGAGCTGGGTGAGCGTCCCTTCCGCCTCACCGGCGACCAGGCGGTCTATACCTGCGATGCCCTGATCATCTGCACCGGCGCCTCAGCTAAATATCTGGGCATGGAATCCGAGCAGGCCTTCCGCGGACGCGGCGTCTCCGCCTGCGCCACCTGCGACGGTTTCTTCTACAAGAACCAGAAGGTCGCCGTCATCGGCGGCGGCAACACCGCCGTGGAAGAGGCGCTCTACCTGTCGCACATCGCCTCCGAAGTGGTGGTGGTGCACCGTCGCGATCAGTTCCGCTCCGAGAAGATATTGGCAGATAAACTGAAGAGCAAGGCCGCGGATGGCAATGTCACCATCGAGTGGGACCATGTCCTGGATGAAGTCCTTGGCGACCAGAGCGGGGTCACCGGAATGCGCATCAAGAACGTGAAAGACGGGGCCACCAAGGAGATCGATCTGCAAGGTGTCTTCATTGCCATCGGACACAGCCCCAATACATCACTGTTCGAGGGGCAGCTGGATATGACCAACGGCTATATCAAAGTAGCCGGGGGCCTGGAGGGCAACGCCACCGAAACCTCCATCCCGGGCATCTATGCCGCCGGCGATGTCATGGATCATGTCTACAGACAGGCGATTACCTCCGCCGGTACAGGCTGTCAGGCCGCCCTGGATGCGGAACGCTTTCTGGATGCCCTCGAGGAGCAAACCTCATAACGGAGCATTCCGCACCTGAAAGCTATCGAAGGGCCCTCCACTGCTTATCTGAACCATGGGAGGCGTCTGACGGTTGTCTTTCGCAGTAGCGGCAGGGATGCCGCGTAAGAGCCATCACGACAAGGATGTCGTGTTGGCGCGTCGGAGAAAGACAACCGTCAGGGGCCGGAGGCAAATAAGTGCTCGTCTTATCTGCACGGATACAAATTTACCCAAATTCATGTTGGGGGGTGTGAGATCCTAAAACGTATCTACTATCTAATTGCCATCAGCCTATTGCTGTCCGGTTGCACCCAACTGCCGCAAGGGGTAGCACCGATCGAAGGCTTTGAGATCGACCGTTACCTCGGCACCTGGTACGAGATCGCACGTCTCGATCATCCCTTTGAAAGAGGGTTGGACAAGGTGACGGCCACCTACGCATTAAGGAAAGATGGCGGCATCGATGTGGTCAACAGAGGATACTCCGCCAAGGACAAACGCTGGAAAGAGGCACAGGGCAAGGCATACTTTGTGGATGAGAAGAACCAGGGCCACCTGAAGGTCTCTTTTTTCGGCCCTTTTTACAGCTCCTACGTCATCTTCGAATTGGACAAGACAAATTATCAATACGCCTTTGTCAGTGGCTATAACCACAACTATCTTTGGCTGTTGGCAAGAGAGCCCAGGGTTGACAAAGAGACTATTCAGCGTTTTCTCGATCTATCCAGGTCATTAGGTTTTGCGACTGAAGATATCCTGCTTGTCTCTCAAGACCGGGCTGATACGCTCAACTCCGGAAATCAGTGACCTGCATCAACATTTGCATGTGAAAATATCACATCCCAGCAGTCCAATAGATCACTGCCCCACATCTCATTATCGCTTAAGATCGTGACTACATGGATGTCATTTAGCAAGACTGCCTGGCAGAGATTGGACCCGGGTATCCTCGGATATAAAAAAATCGGACTCCTATTAAACCGCTATGCGGTCTGTTAGCACAAGGATGTGCTAATCAGGTTTCCGCTACCAGGGTGCAGACAACCTTGCGATCGCTTCTGGGACCGTCGAACTCGCAGAAGAAGATATTCTGCCAGCGCGACAGACCCAGGTTGCCATCAATAACGGGAATGGTCTCGGACGGTCCCACCAGTCCCGCCTTCAGGTGACTGTCCCCATTGCCGTCCTGGGCGTCGTGCAGCCAGACACCCTGGGGAATCATGTTGCGCAACAGATTAACCACATCGGTCTGCACGCTCTGATCCCAGTTCTCCTGGATCATGATCGCCGCCGTTGCCCCCTGGGCGTAGACATTGACCAGACCCTGTTGAACCCCGCTGCGCGCAACCACCGCCTCCACTTGCCGGGTGATATCCACAAGTGTCTCACGGCTATCTGTCTCCAGTTGGATCGTTTCAGACATGCTCCGCCTCCTTGATGAAATTCAATGCCTATAGAACATCGCTCTGCTTGAATGCCGCCTCTTTTCTATGCGGGCAATATATACAAATTTAGCTATTTCGAGACAGACACTGGCTGAATATATATCGAATGGCCTTACGATTGGTCCAGGATGTGGCCAGTTGCAGGGCCTGGGCATAGGAAACCCAGCGATACTCGGCGTGCTCACCGGGATCTAGCCTGGGCTGTCGCCGGAAGGGCAACATCACCGCAAACCAGTGCTCTCTGTTGACGTGCACACTGGGCCCATAGCGGGAACGCCAGGCAGGGAGAATGGGAAAGGTCTCACTACAAGCAAGGTCAAGCAAACCACCGCCGACCTGTATCCCTGTCTCCTCGTAGAGTTCCCGACGCGCTGCCTGTAGCGCAGACTCACCCCACTCCAGGCTTCCGGTCACTGATTGCCAGAAATCCCCGGGATGGGTTCGACGCAGCATCAATATTTCACTGGCTGGGGTATAGACCACAACCAGGACCGATTCGGGGCGTTTATTTGCTCTCTTCACTGACCGGCTTGCGCACCCGGATAGAGAGCTCGCGCAACTGGTCGGCGCCCACCTCCGAAGGGGCGGCGGTAAGTTGACAGGCCGCTGTCTGGGTTTTGGGGAAGGCCATCACTTCCCGGATCGAGGCGGAATCAGTCAATAGCATCACCAGCCGATCGAGACCGAATGCCAAACCGCCGTGTGGTGGACAGCCATACTGCAGGGCGTTCAACAGAAAACCGAACTTCTCCTCGGCCTCCTCCTCGCCGATCTCCAGCAGCTCGAATATCTTCTGTTGCACCGCCTGCTGATGGATACGAATCGAGCCACCGCCCAGTTCGACACCGTTCATGACCATGTCATAGGCCCTCGACTTACAGGCCCCCGGGTCGCTCTCAAGCACATCCAACTGATCCAGTTTGGGCGAGGTGAACGGATGGTGCAGCGGTGTCCAGCGTTCATGCTGTTGATCCCATTCGAACATGGGAAAATCGACTACCCAGAGGGGCTGCCACTCCCCTTGCAACAACTCCAGATCATGCCCCAACTTGACCCGCAGGGCCCCCAGGGATTCATTCACCACCTGGGTTTTGTCGGCGCCGAAGAAGATCAGATCCCCATCTTTGGCTTCGGTACGCTGCAATATCGCTTCGGCCACCTCTACCGGGAGGAATTTAAGTATCGGCGACTGCAGGCCTTCCACCCCTTTGGCGATCTCGTTGACCTTGATATAGGCAAGCCCCTTGGCGCCGTAGATGCCGACGAATTTGGTGTATTCGTCGATCTGTTTTCGACTCAGGGAACTACCCCCCGGTACTTTCAAGGCCGCTACCCGCCCATTGGGATCCTTTGCCGGGCCGGAAAAGACCTTGAACTCCACCTCTTTCATCAGGTCCCGCAGGTCCACCAACTCGAGGGGGACACGAAGATCCGGGCGATCCGATCCATAGCGCTCCATGGCCTCGTCATAGCTCATGCGGGGAAAGGGATGGACGAGATCCACATCCAGTATCTCCTTGTAGAGCTGACGAATCATCTCTTCATTGATCTGGATGATCTCATCCTCGTCGAGAAAGGATGTCTCGATATCGAGCTGGGTAAACTCAGGCTGCCTGTCGGCGCGCAGGTCTTCATCGCGAAAACAGCGAACGATCTGATAGTAGCGATCCATCCCTGACATCATCAGCAGTTGCTTGAAGAGCTGTGGTGACTGAGGCAGGGCGAAAAACGAGCCCGGGTGGGTGCGGCTGGGCACCAGGTAGTCGCGAGCGCCTTCGGGTGTCGCCTTGGTAAGCATCGGTGTTTCGATATCCAGGAATCCATGCTCATCCAGGAAACGGCGCAACACCTGGGTCACCCGGGCGCGGGTGCGGATCTTCTCCAACATCTCGGGACGGCGCAGATCGATATAGCGGTAGCGCAGGCGTATCTCTTCAGAGGCATTTTCATGCTCATCCAGCTGAAATGGAGGTGTTTCGGCAGGGTTCAGCACCTCCAGCTCCAATCCCAGGATCTCGACCTCACCGGTGGGCAGATCGGGATTTACGGTACCCTCGGGTCTGGCCCTGACGCGACCCTTGATGCGTAACACATACTCGTTGCGAACATGCTCGGCTATGCTGAAGACATCCGGCAGATCGGGATCGTAGACCACCTGAACCAGGCCCTCCCGATCCCGCAGGTCGATGAATATGACCCCCCCGTGATCGCGTCTACGGTGCACCCAGCCACAAAGTTCTACTTCCTGGCCGATATGAGAGCTGTTGATCTGTCCACAATAGTGACTGCGCATGGAAATTTCCTGTGAGAATCCGCTGGTATTTCCCCAGACACCCGACGGTTGAAGGGTAAATAACTCTGTAGCGGGCTAAAAAGCGGGAATGTTACGGCTTGACCTCTGCCTCTGCAAGCCCATCGTCTGGATTGACCGCTCCCATGGAGAGTAGCATCTTCAATCCGTCATCGACACTCATATCCACTTCGCGTAGATCTTCTTTCGGTACCAGGACAAAATAACCGCCGGTGGGATTCGGTGTAGTGGGAATATACACATTGACCACATCCCGGCCGGTTACTTGCTGGACGGCACCATTCTCTTCGCTGGTCAAGAAAGCGAGGGTCCAGAGCCCACGCCGGGGAAACTCCACCAGGACGACCTTGCGAAAGGATTTGCCCTTGTCGGCAAACATGGTCTCGACCATCTGCTTGACGGCAGAATAGACCGACCTGACCAGGGGTATCCGGGCCAGCAACCTCTCCCACATACTCACCAATTTACGCCCGAACAAATTGGCGGCCACCAAGCCGGTGAGGAGCAGAATCAGCAGGGAGAGCAGCACCCCCAATCCGGGAATGTGAAAACCGAACAGGTTATCGGGTCGGTAGGCCTCGGGCAGAAGCAACAGACTGGTGTCCATCCAGCTAACCAGCAGATTGATCACCAGAAAGGTGGCCCCAAGGGGCAACCAGACCAGTAGGCCTGCCACCAGGTAGCGGCGTAGGAAGCTCATTTTAGTAGTTCCGACAGGTGTTTAGTGGCACCCGCAGCCACCGCCGCTGCAACTGGCTGGCTTGCTTTCGGTTTTGCTGGCCTTCGCCTCGCTGCCGCTATCGTGGATGTTTTTCTTGCTTCCACTCTTGAAATCGGTTTCATACCATCCGCTCCCCTTGAGACGGAAGGCGGCCGCGGAAATGACCTTTTTCAGGCTGTCACGCTTGCATTCCGGGCATTCGGAAAGGGCCGGATCACTCATCTTTTGGATGGCTTCCAACTCATGCTCACAAGCCTCACAGCGATATTCATAAATAGGCATATAGGTTTCCTCAATTGTTCGCTTGCGGCACCATGCATGCCTGTGGCGCCGCTGAATCGGGGAATCCTACCATATTGGGGGTGATAAACGACATTTCAAGGGCTAATCGTCAGGTGCCGATTTATAACTGGCGCGGCTTAGATCGCAAGAGTGGGCATGGCCCCAGCAACAGATCCCTGTGCTTAAGACTGCTCGAGATGGGCCTAACCAGGGAGTCTCACTGCTGTTCCTGATCCAGTTTTTCTCTGCGTTGGCGCAACATCTCCCCTTGTCGCCGGGTAATGTGGCGGATCAAGGCGTCCTGGTCACTGTTGCGGATGAGGGTAAAAGTGATCCGGGTGTGGTACGGATAGGTGTCGTCTTCCGACGTCACTTCATCAATACCAACCACCTCGCCATAGGCCACTACGCCAGTATAGGACGGTAACAACAACAGCTTTATCTCAACCAGGCCGCCTAATTCCAACTTCTCTGTGAGATCCATGGCCAGACCACCGGCGCTGAGATTGACCGGGCGGGAGGGGCGTGACAGCAGATCATTTTCCTGAGCCAGAAAGCTCTGACCCAGAAGATTGATCTTTTCATCCAAGGCTTTCAGATAGTCAGCCGTATCAGGGTCGCGCAGCTCGATGCGGTGCAGGGGGGCTGACAAGTGCTGACTGATATTCTGCAAGCGGGTCATTACCGTGAATCTGTCTGTCCCTTGCAACTTCTCGTCGATGCTTTGCGGCAACTCATTCCTGGTGATCGCACGATAGCTGACCTGTATCGAATCATCGATGCGGAAAAACTCTCTGCGTTCATCCTGGGACAATCCCTTCTCGTCATTCGTCATCTGTCAGCACTCCTCTCCAGCTTTCACTCTTGTTCACTGGCCTTGATCACCTCACCGCTATCCTGATCCTCGCCACGCTGAATCACAAGCTCGACACGCCTGTTTTGCGCCCTGTTTTCACTCGTATCATTGGCTACCAGTGGCTTCGAGTCAGCAAAGCCTTGGATCAGAAAGCGTCCCTCATCTATGGCCGCATTACTTAGCATGGCGTGAACAACGGTCACTGCCCTGGCGGAAGAGAGCTCCCAATTCGAACGAAAACGTCGCGTGGATATGGG
>JBEVVS010000190.1:0-27516 GCA_040507005.1 Candidatus Thiodiazotropha sp. | reverse complement strand
CGTGGAACTGACGCGGAAAACTCGCAGTACCATTCAACGCAAGGTAGGCATGATCCACCAGCAACTCTATCTGGTCCCGCGTTTGTCGGTACTGCACAATGTGTTGACCGGAAAGCTGCCCCAGGTGGGTTTTTGGCGCAGCCTGGTCAAGTCTTTTCCCCTGGATGATCAACGCAAGGCTTGCCAGCTTCTGCATGAGGTCGGTCTGGAAGAGAAGCACCTCTATCGGCGCGCATCAGCCCTTTCGGGGGGGCAACAGCAACGTGTCGCCATCGCCCGCGCCTTCCTCTCCGATCCTGAAGTGGTATTGGCTGATGAGCCGGTAGCCAGTCTCGATCCCGCCATGAGCCGCAGCGTGCTGGATAGTTTAAAGAGCGCCGCAAAGCAACATTCAGCCACTGTGGTTTGCACCCTTCATCAGATGGAGTACGCGCTGGAATTTGCCGACCGGATCGTTGCCCTGCGTAAGGGACAGGTCTTCTTTGACGGTCATCCCAATGCGATGGATGACGCTACCCAGGCAGAGCTGTATGAACTGGCCAAGCCGGAGCGCTTGGAACAGGTAGCGGCATGAATACTGAACTGTCAAACCGCTCCTGGGAGCACTGGTCGCTGCATCGCACTGTCACACCCAAGAATATTCTTATACTGTTCGTGACCTTTGTGTTGTTGTCGTTTTCCGCCCACAACACAGAGATGGACAAGGCCTTTGTGGAGACCAGCAAAGCTGCCTTGTCTATGCTTGGCATCGGTGAGTCCCAGGTCCTGGATGGTGCGGTGCGTTTTGGCAGCAAGGCCTTCCCGATTCAGATCTCCGATCGTACTGCCGTCAATCGTTTGCAATCATTCGATCCTGACAACCTGCCCCTGTTCTCCCGCATAGAGATCGCTGAAGACAAACAGTACGACGCACTGACCGAAACCTGGACCAGCGAAACAACGGAGTTTCTTGTGGAGCCGGTCGGTTATCTGACCAAGGTGCTGGGCAAGATGTGGGAGACCATCGAGATGGGCTTCTGGGGTACTGTTATATCTGTGATGATATCGCTGCCCCTGGGAATCCTCTCCAGTCGCAATTACACGCCCCATAAGATTATCTACACCATTGCCCGAGGCTGGTTGAGTTTTCATCGCGCCATGCCGGAGCTGATCATCGCACTGTTCCTGGTCTTGATGTACGGCTTCGGTCCCATTGCCGGTGTGCTGGCGCTGGCGATTCACACCAGTGGTGTGCTGGGTAAGTTTTTTGCCGATGAGATAGAGAATGCCCCCCCAGGTCCGCAAACCGCTTTAGCTGCATCCGGCGCCAACAACATGAAGGTATTACGCTTTGCCGTCTTTCCCCATGTGCTGCCGGCTTGGATTGCCTATGTGCAGTACATTTTCGAACGCAATATCCGGACTGCCACCGTGCTTGGTATTGTCGGTGCCGGCGGTATTGGCATGGAGTTGAAAGGGCGCTGGGATCTGTTCGATTACAGCCATGTATCCACCATTCTGTTGGTGATCTTCATCACCGTGGTGGTGTTGGAAATGATGTCGCAACGTTTGCGTACCAAAACCCTATAGGGCTTACAGCATTGGAGCGGTGTTCCCAGGCCCTTGTTTAGGAAAAATTGTATAGATATCTGGATCAATGATTAATTTAGCAAGAGAACAGTGGGCGAGTGCCCTAAGTGCCGTACCAGAGGACTCATTGCAGCGTCTGGCGGATAGTTTTCCCCGCACCTGGAAGGTGACGCCAAAGGCCCTCTCCCAGAGTGGACTGGGGATGCTAAAGCTTCGGGATACCACCCTTGGGGATGCCTTCTATCTGGGTGAATTTCCCTTGGCCAGCTGCTGGTTGAGTGTGACCACTGATGGGGGAGAGAGTGCCGAAGGCGCGGCTTTGGTGATGGACGAACGGGTCGATCGTGCAGAGCAGATGGCACTTTGTGATGCGGTACTCTCAGGGCGTCTGCCAGGCTGGGAGCGGGTGGAAGCATTGATCGAAGAGGGTATGGATCTGCGGGCACAGCAGTCCCTAGAACGCAAGGCCATCCTGGCCCGCACACGAGTCGATTTCTCATTGCTCGACGATGTGGGAGATAGCGATGCTTGATGTAGATGCGATCTGGACACCGAGCGTGCAACAACAAAACTATCGTGCACTGCTAGAGGCCATCTCCCGGCCTGGCATGGTCAAACCCTTACATACAACCCAGGGTGGTCAGGCGGCTACAGCCATCCTCGCCACCTTGCTGGATGCGGAAGTCTCCCTGGCCGACATGCACGACCTGCTCGATGCGAGTGATTGGCCCATGCTGCAGGCGTCCAGTGGTGTCTTGGAAGAGGCGGATTATGTCTTCTGCGACGGCAGCAGGTGCCAGGCGTTTCAACCCAAGCTGGGTAGTTTGCCCAGCCCGGAACAGTCCGCCACCTTGATCATCAAGGTCGACTCTGTGAAGAGAGGTGGGTTGCGACTGCGCCTGAGCGGTCCTGGTGTCAACGGCAATACCCATTGCGCCATCACCGGATTAGACCCTGACTGGTTATCTCAGCGGGAGAACTGGGTGGCTGCATTTCCCCTGGGTGTGGATCTGTTCCTGGTGGATGACTCAGACGTGGTGGCACTGCCGCGCACCACTAAAGTGGAGGTGTGCTGATGGCATACGTGGCAATCAAGGGAGGCGGCCAGGCTATCGAAGGCAGCAAACTGGCATTCGACTATCTGCGTGCGCGTCAAGGGGAGGATGCCCAACCGCTGCAGTCGGAGACAATCGAGCATCAGTTGCGGCTGTTGCACAGTCGGGTGCTTTCTGAGGGTGGAGTCTATCATCCTCGCCTCGCCTCGCTGGCGATCAAGCAGGCTCAGGGGGATACCCTGGAGGCAGCGTTCATCCTTCGCGCATATCGTTCCACCGTGCCTAGACTGGCCGAGACCGAAGTGCTCGACACCTCAGAGATGCGCATAACCCGACGCATCTCCTCCGCCTTTAAAGATATCTCTGGTGGTCAAATGCTCGGCGCCACCACCGATTACCATTTGCGTCTGATGCGTATGGAACTGCTCAACGAGTCTCCGCAGCAGTTTCGCGCCATCACCCATGAATGGTTCGAGGGCTTGGATGTGGATGAGATACCCGATACCTTCCCTAAAGTGCTCGAACAGCTACGGGCAGAAGGCCTGCTGGCGCCGTTGCATGAACAACAGGATCAAACTGATCCGTTCGATATCACCCGTGAACCCATGATCTTCCCGGTACCGCGTTCGGCCGCGCTGTCTACCATGGCGCGGGGGGAACAGGGATCGTTGTTGGCAATCGCCTATTCCAACATGCGTGGTTATGGGGATGTGCATCCGACTGTGGCGGAACTGCGTGTCGGTTATCTTCCAGTAATGCTGCCGCACCCGATAACGGGCCAGCCGATGGAAGTCGGGGAGGTGGAGATCACCGAGTGTGAAGTGATTGCCATGTATGAAAGTGACGAGGAGGGCAGCAAGCCTGTATTTACCCTCGGCTATGGCGTCTGCTTCGGCCACAACGAGGTGAAGGCCATCAGTATGGCCATACTCGACCGTTCTCTGCAGGCAGGCATGCAGCATGGTCCCAAAAATCCCTCCGAAGACCCTGAATTCGTGTTGCTGCATGTGGATGGTATCGATTCGATGGGCTTTTGTACCCACTACAAGATGCCTCACTACGTGACATTCCAATCCGATATGGATCGACTGCGCGCCACCCAAGAGAAACTATCCAAGGAGCAGCGAGAATGAGTCTCCCCCAACAGTTCGGTTTCCTCGATGAGTATGCCAAGAAAGAGGTTCGCCGCAGTGCCCTCAAGGCAGTCGCCATACCCGGTTACCAGGTCCCCTATTCCAGCAGGGAGATGCCCATGGGCCGGGGGTTCGGCACCGGCGGCCTGCAATTGACCCTGGCGCTTATCGGTGCGGGCGAGACACTGAAGGTCATCGATCAGGGATCGGACGATTCGGTCAACGCAGTCAACCTGCGGACCTTTATCGAGATGACCTGTCCCGGTATTGCCACCACCACCCTGACCCAGCAGGCGGATCTGATCCAATCCCGTCACCGCATTCCGGAAAAGCCCCTGCGTGAGGACCAGTTGCTGGTGCTGCAGGTGCCCTATCCCGATGCTCTGGTGGTGGTGGAGGCCTCGGAAGATCGGCGTAAACTGCTGCATGGGGAAGCAGACTATTCTCGCCTGTTGGTCAAGCTGTATGAGGATATCGTCAAGTTCGAAGAGATCACCATCTCGCACCGTTATCCGACCCGCATCAACGATCACTATGTGATCGACCCGTCTCCGATCCCCCGTTGGGATGTGCCCAAACTGCATATGTCCAAGGCCTTGGTGTTGCTCGGGGCCGGGCGGGAAAAGAAGATCTACGCCGTGCCACCCTACACCAAGGCTGAACCGCTTGCCTTCGAGGATATACCCTTCCGGGTCGAGTCCTTTCATGACCAACAGGGCAGGCGTCGCGTCTGTGCCCGTTGTGGCTGCAGTGACAGCTACCTGGATGAATATGTGGATTCCAATACAGGTGAGCTGGTCTACCGCTGCTCTGACGCTGATTGGTGCGAGGAACAGCTGGCCCTGCAAAACCCGGCAGAGGTGATCAATGGATAGGGTACTGAAGGTACGCAATCTCAGTAAGCGCTACAGTAAGGGATGTCCCGCCTGTTACCAGAAGACCGGCCCGGAGTTCGAGTCCAATATCTGTCCTGACTGCGGCAGTGTTGTCGCGGCCCATGATGTCTCATTCGATCTCTATGCCGGCGAGATACTCGGCATTATGGGCGAGTCCGGTTCCGGCAAGTCGACAGCGGTTAAGTGTCTCTACTTCGATCAGGAACCGAGCAGTGGCAGCGCCACCTTTTATGATCAAGGAGATCGGTTCGAACTGTTTGCACTGAACAAGGCAGAGCAACGCCGCCTGGTCAATCAGCGATTCGGTATGGTCTACCAAAATCCGCACCAGGGGTTGAATTTCGAGATCTCCGCCGGTGGTAACATCGCAGAACGGCTGTTGATGTCCGACGTGGATAACTACGCACATATACGTCAGCGTGCAACCAGCCTGCTGTCCCGTACCGAGGTGCTCCCCGAGCGCATGGATGAGATGCCCAAGAACTTCTCCGGTGGTATGCAGCAACGGGTGCAGATTGCCAAGGCCCTGGCGACCAATCCGCCATTGCTGTTTCTGGATGAGGTTACCACAGGATTGGATCTCTCGGTCCAGGCGGCAATTCTTGACCTTATCCTGGAGATTCAACAGCAGTCCCATACCGCTATGATCGTGGTCACCCATGACCTCGGCGTCATCCGTCTGCTTGCCGATCGCACCCTGGTGATGAAATACGGCCGTGTCATTGAGACCGGTCTCACCGATCAGATACTTGAAGATCCGCAACACGCCTATACGCAACGCCTGGTTGCATCGGCCCTGTAAGGAGATAGCGATGACAGAGCAAACGGTTTTGCGGGTGGAGGGCTATACCAAACAGTTCGTGCTGCACGAACAGGACAAGGTTATTCCATCTTCTCGAGATGTGAATCTGGAGGTCTATCCTGGAAGTCTCACCGCCTTGATCGGTCCAACCGGTTCGGGTAAATCAACGGTCCTCAAAGGAATCTACCGCACCTATCTGCCAACTGCGGGGCGCCTGCTCTATACCACGCAAGATAACAGGATGATCGACCTCGCTCAGGCCGATGAACATCAGGTACTTCAGTTGCGTTGCAACGAGATCGCCTTCGTCACACAGTTTCTACACTTTCTTCCCCGCCAGGCCACCGAGGATGTGGTGGCACAACCACTGATACAGCGTGGACGACCATTGGAAGAGGCACGGGCATTGGCCCGTGACATGCTTGCCGCCATGAACCTCCCGCAGCGCCTGTGGGGCATCTCCCCGGCCACCTTTTCCGGCGGTGAGAGACAGCGGGTCAATCTAGCCCGTGGTCTGGTTGCCAAACCACGCCTGCTGCTGCTTGATGAGCCCACAGCAAGTTTGGATACCAGGACCACCGACCGGGTAATGGAGCTGTTGGAAAGACTGAAACAGGAGGATGTCGCCATGTTGGCCATCTTCCACCAACCCGAATTAGTAAAACGGGTGGCTGACAGGGTGGTTGAACTCGAGTCACCCATGATGAACGAATCACCCCTGGAGGATATCGCCTGATGAAAACCTACCTGACCCATGCACGTGTCGTAATGGCTGATGAAGTGCTAAACGATGCCAGTGTATTGATCGAGGATGGAGTGATTAGGGCTATAGATCCCGAGTCTGCCAGGGATTGTGAAGTGATCGATCTGCAAGGCAAATGGCTGATGCCCGGGATGATCGATCTGCACTGCGATGCCCTGGAGAAGGAGGTTGAACCGCGTCCCAATGTTCATTTTCCACTGACCTTCGCCTGTGCCCAGGCCGACAAGCGCAATGCAACAGCAGGTATCACTACCGTCTATCATGCACTCTCTTTTGCCCATGATGAGTTGGGTGTACGCAACAACCACTTCGCGGCACAGATTGCCCGTGCGGTACACACCTGGCATCCCCATGGCTTGGTGGACAATCGGGTCCATTGCCGATACGAGATCACCGATGAAACCGGTCTGCCCATTCTCAAGGAGTTGTTGGCGGAGGAGTCCATGCACTTGATCTCGATGATGGACCACACCCCCGGGCAGGGACAGTTCAAGGATATGGCCGCCTATCGGGACTATCTGACCCGTACCTATAAAAAGACCGCCGACGAGGTCGAGGTGATTGTGGAACGCAAGGCTGAAGCCGCCAGTGGGGCCTATGGGCGGATGTATGAGTTGGCCGTGGCCGCCCATGCCGCCGGGATATCCGTGGCCAGTCATGACGATGATTCAGTCGAGCGTGTAGCCACCATGAGTGGTATCGGCGCTGACATCTCCGAGTTTCCCATCTCCCTGGAGGCGGCCCGGGCGGCCAAGGAGGCTGGCATGTCGACTATCTTTGGCGCACCGAACATCCTGCGGGGTAAGAGTCAGTCCGGCTCCATGAAGGCCATCGATGCGATCCATGCGGGTGTTGCTGACTGCCTGTGTGCGGACTATGCCCCGGCCGCGTTGATCATGGCGGTCATGGCCATCCCCGGACTGGCCGAAATCGACCTGCCCGCGGCGGTGCGCCTAGTCACGCTCAATCCCGCCAATGCGGCAAAGCTTGAAGACCGCGGGGTGATCGAAGTCGGTAAGCGTGCGGACTTGATTGCCATCGGTGAACCTGGTGGACTGCCCCAGGTGACCGATGCCTGGGTGCACGGCAAGCTGGCCTACTGCGCACGCTACGATCATGGCTGAATTGTTCTATGTGATTGGCGCTTCAGGTGCGGGCAAGGATAGCATTCTCAATTACGCGCGTCTGAATATCCAGTCTGAGATGGGGGTGGCCTTTGCTCATCGTTACATTACCCGGCCTGCGGATGCAGGGGGTGAAAACCACATTGCTCTGAGTGAAGAGGAGTTTAGCTGCCGCGCCCAAATGGGCTGCTTTGCCTTACAGTGGTACAGCCACGATAAATGGTACGGAATCGGTGTTGAGATCAACCAATGGCTTGCCATGGGTTTGCATGTGGTGGTGAATGGTTCGCGTGCCTATCTTGAGGTGGCATTGCGTAATTACCCGAACCTGATCCCTGTGCTTGTCTCGGTTGCACCCCAAAAACTGCGTGACCGACTGCTCGCGCGGGGCAGGGAAGAGCGTGATGAGATAGAAGCAAGAGTCGCACAAGCGACTGCCCTGGAGCGGACTATCCAGCATCCTAGGCTTGCGAGAATCGACAACGATGGGGTGTTGGCGGATGCGGGTGAATGCCTGATCAAATTGATCCATGACAGGAACAAGTGTGTATGCAGCTGACTCTGCTTGGAACTGGCAATGCGGCCGGCATGCCCCTCTATGGTTGCGAATGTGAGTATTGCACTCGCGCCAGAAAAGAGCGTGATTTACAACGCACCCCATGCAGTGCCCTGCTAGAGGCTGGTGAGAAACGCTTTTTATTGGATGCGGGTCAAGTCAACCTGTGTGAGCAGTTTCCAGCAGGCTCACTCGATGGCATCTTCCTGACACACTTCCATCCCGATCATGTACAGGGTCTGTTCCACCTGCGCTGGGGAATCGGCAGTACCATTCCGGTTTACACGCCACCCGACGCGGGGGGTTATGTGGATCTCTATAAACATCCAGGCATTCTCGAATTTATTCCACAACAAAAATTTGAAAGTCTCGACCTGGGAGACGTGGAGATTACACCTGTCCCATTGCTGCATTCCAAGCCAACCTTCGGCTATGTATTCAAACAAGCCGGTGAATGCATTGCCTATCTGACGGATACAAAGGGATTGTCTCCGCGAACGGCCTCATACATGACTGATTTGGCCCTGGATTTAATGGTCATCGACTGCAGTTATGTGCCTGGCAGTGAAGAGATGGGACATAATAATCTCGATGATGTATTGGCCATCGATGCGCAGCTGGGATCTAAGCGCACCATTCTTACCCATGTGGGACATGATCTCGATATCTGGTTTAACCACAATCCAGGCTGTTTACCTTCCCACATCACCATCGGTAGAGATGGGATGACTCTATTCCCGATTCCTACCTGATGGATAACCCCTACCTCCTAATTGGGGTTTCCGTCTTGATGCATGTGACCTGGAATCTGATGGCCCGGCATGTGGATAGCAGGGCCAACTATCTATGGTGGGGTTTGCTTGCCCATCTGGTGATATTGGGACCCTATGCAATCTGGCATCTGCTCAGCAACGCCATATGGGGAACCCCACTGATCGCTGCATTGCTCGCCACATCGGCTGCCAACACCCTGTACTTTATTGCCTTAAGGCGTGCCTATCACTATGCGCCTGTGGCTCTGGTCTATCCATTGGCACGCAGCTCCCCGATTCTGATCGCGCTCTGGTCCTGGCTGTTTTTTTCTCAGGCGATCTCTCTGTGGGAGGGGTTGGCGATCAGCATCAGTGTATTCGGCTTGTGGATACTCGCCGCGTCATCCCGGCACGGGGATGCCCGTCATGCGCTGCCCTGGACCGGGCTGGCTGCTTTGTCCACCAGCGTCTATTCCCTGAGTGACAAGGTGGCGGTTGAGTACCTTCCTGGTTTCGCCGAACAACTGGGATTTATCACTATTGGTTATGCGGCCTCATTCATCGGTTTGTCGCTGTTGCAGCGGCTGGAGACGAACAGCTGGTTGCCGCAAGCCCGTCCTCCCATCCCCTATGTGCTGTTTGGCGGACTCTTTATCGGTACTGCCTATGCCTTGGTGGTGAGGGCCATGGGGGAGTTGCCGGCGGCCCACGTGGTCTCCTTTACCAACGGGGGAATCGTCCTGGCGGTACTGCTTTCGATACTGTTTTTTGCCGAGCGGGAACATTGGCGACAACGGCTGATAGGCGCGTTGGTCGTGAGCAGTGGCTTGCTACTGCTGGGTTGGCTCAGTGCGATGTTGTGAAACGAAGGTTTGGGGTTGGGATGCAATACCGGCAGATGTGAATGCGATGGATAGGTTAGAATAGGCGTCGAATCGAGTCGTGAGACTCATGGTATTGGATTTTAAGTATGGGTAATTTAAGTAACGCTATGAATGACAATGAAAAGATTCGTATCCTGTTCGTTTGTATGGGCAATATCTGCCGCTCACCCACGGCCCAGGGTGTGTTTCGGGATATGGTGGAGAAGCAGGGTATGAGTGATTTCATTGCCACCGACTCGGCGGGTACCATCGACTATCATAGCGGCTCGAAGCCGGATCGCCGGGCCCGGGAGACGGCCCTCAAGCGGGGGCTCGATCTGAGTGATCTGCGGGCCAGGATCGTCACCGTGGAGGATTTCGAGGTGTTTGACTATGTGGTGGCCATGGACAAGTCCAACTACGCTGATCTGCAGGCGCTTTGTCCGCCGGGCCGGGAGGAGCGGCTGCACCTGTTTCTCGATTTTGCTCCGCAACAACCAATCCGTGAAGTGCCCGATCCCTACTATGGGGGTGTCGCTGGCTTCGACCGGGTATTCGATCTGGTGGAGGAGGCCTCCCGTGGCCTATTGGAACAGATCGTGAGTCACCATTTCGCCTAGGGCAACATTTCCCTCAGTGGCTGTGCATTAAAGACGTGTGAGCCTTGCTCCACCCTGGTGGAGCAAGGTTTGTTCAGTCAGTCGCCATTCCCCCTATCGACACTCTGGTCAATGGGCTTGCTCTCGGTGACAGCTGCTTTTGGTTGCGGTGTTTCTGGTTGAGCTGTGGCCGCAGGTTGTATGCTTGGCGGAGCCTTCTCCACCGCAGCCGGTTTGCTGACTGCCGTGTCCGGTTTTGTTTCAGCCTGTTGTGAGACTGGTTTTTCCATGGGTTTGGTGGTCTCGACCTGCTGTAATTTTGCTGCTTCCGGTTTTTTCTCGGCAACCGGCGGCGCAGGTGTTTTTTCCGCTTTTGGTGCGGAAGGTTTAGGGGCATCGCCGGCAGCGGTTACGGGGGAGACCTTCGGTTTCGTATCGGCGGGTGCCTTTTCGCTTTGTTGCGGCTTGGTCTCAATCTGCACCAGTTTCGGTCCCGATTCAGTAGCCTGCTTTTCCTGCTTTACCGTTTCAACAGGGGTTGCCTGGTCGGCAACTGGCTTCTCTTGCGTCTGTTTAGGCTTGGCTTTTGCGGGTGACCTCTTTTTCGCTGCAGCGGCAGGTTTCTTGGCATCAGCCTGAGATTTGGTCTCTTGTTTGGTTTCGTCCTTCTTCGGCGCTCGTTTCCCTTCACCTTTGGATTCTGCGCTGTTTGGTTTGTTTGCCTCTGAGTTATCCACCTCAGCTGCACTGCTGGCTACTGCCTGCTCGTTGCCTTTTTCGCCACTTGAACGGCGTCTGCGCCCACCCCGGCGACCACGGCGGGAGCCCTTGGGCTTGGGTGCCTCAGCGTTCGCCTTGTCAGCCTGAGCGCTGCTCTTATCCTGGGGTTTAGTATCCGTCGCCTGCTTTTCAGTTGTCTTCTTTGTGGATTTTTGCTGTCTGCGCTTGCCGGTCGTAGAGGCATCTTGGGAACGACGCTCCGATTTTTCCCCGCGTTTGCTCTCTCCTGATCCCCCTTTACCACGACCATTTGCCGGCCTTTTGCGTCCTTTTGCGGCGCCGGCCGGTTGGTTGCGATTGCCTGTCTGGCGGGGCTTGGTCTCTTTTTTGGCCGGCTCTTCCTTGACGGGCTCGGCAGCTTTGGATGTGAAAATACCGAAGATCTTCTTCAAAAAACCGCCTTCGCCACTCTCCGCTATCTCCGCCACGGGTTCAGTTCTCTGGGGAGCAGGGCTCGCCGGCGCAATTGATTTAACCGCCGGTTTCTCCGCTTGCGGTTGTTTCCCTTTAGCGAACTCTACTGCGCTCTGCTCGCTTTCGTCACTGACCATCTTATAGCTTGATACGGCATCATCACCTGAGGGGAGGTCGCTGACGCGCACTCGCTCGAGGGTGTAATTCGGGGTATCGAGATGAATGTTCGGCACCAGCACTACATCGATTGTCTGGCGTCTCTCGATGTCATGAATCGCCTGTCGTTTCTCATTCAGCAGAAAGGTGGCGATATCCACCGGTAGTTGGGCGACGATGCGGCCGGTATTCTCTTTCATCGCCTCTTCTTCGATGATGCGCAATACAGAGAGGGAGAGTGATTCCACACCACGGATGGTGCCATGACCCTTGCAGCGGGGGCAGACCTGTTCACTCGCCTCACCCAGGGATGGGCGCAGACGCTGGCGTGACATCTCCAGTAGTCCGAAACGGGAGATTCTGCCGATCTGTACCCGTGCCCGATCCTGTTTCAGGGCTTCCTTGAGTCGGTTCTCAACCTCCCGTTGATTGCGTGAGGGGGTCATATCGATGAAATCGATGACAAAAAGCCCCCCCAGGTCCCGCAGACGCAACTGTCGTGCGATCTCATCCGCCGCCTCCAGATTGGTATTCAGGGCGGTCTCTTCGATATCCGCACCTTTGGTGGCCCGGGCGGAATTGATATCGATGGAGGTCAAGGCCTCGGTGTGATCGATGACGATAGCGCCCCCAGAGGGAAGGCTGACCTCTCTTCTGAACGCTGATTCGATCTGACTCTCGATCTGATAACGGCTGAAGAGCGGGACCTCGTCATCATAGTGGCGCAGCTTCTTGCTGTATTGGGGCATCACCTGATTGATGAAACGCTCGGCCTGGTTGAAGACTTCATGATCGTCGATCACGATTTCGCCGATATCGGCGCGCAAATAGTCTCTGATGGAGCGAATGATGACATTGCTTTCCTGATAGATCAGGAACGGGGCGGGCTTTTCAGCGGAGTGTTCAATTGCCTGCCATAGCTGGATCAGGTAGTCCAGATCCCACTGCAGCTCTTCACTGTTCTTGCCGACGCCGGCAGTACGTACGATCAATCCCATGTCATCGGGGATCTGCAGCTCACTCATGGCCTCGCGCAGTTCGGTCCGGTCCTGACCCTCGATTCTGCGTGAGACGCCACCGGCACGGGGATTGTTCGGCATCAGCACAAGATAGCGTCCGGCCAGGGAGATGAATGTGGTCAGGGCGGCGCCCTTGTTGCCGCGCTCCTCCTTCTCCACCTGGATGATTACCTCTTGGCCCTCTTTGATCGCCTCTTGGATGTTGACTCTCCCTGAGGAGGCCTTGGCTTTATCCGAGAAGTAGTTCCTGGCGATCTCCTTCAGGGGGAGAAACCCATGCCGCTCGGATCCGTAATCGACAAATGCGGCTTCCAGGCTGGGCTCGACGCGGGTGATGCGGCCTTTGTAGATGTTGGCTTTTTTCTGTTCCCGACCGGGAACCTCTATATCGAGATTGAATAATTTCTGACCATCAACGATGGCGACACGCAACTCTTCGGGTTGAGTTGCGTTGATTAACATGCGCTTCATTATTTATCTATCCATACAGCCATCCAGGGTCTTCGCCTGGCGCTACGTGGAGATCTCATCGTTGACTGAACAGGCAATAGCCTTTCCTGCTCGGCGTCAACAGAGCATCACTACGCGAACCCGGGGAACCGGGCTCGATTCCAGGCTAGAAAACTAGCTCAAATGGCTGAAAAACTGTTAAAGTTCGCCGCTTGGGATCGGCTGCTGATCGAACTGAAAAAAAGGCGCTCAAAGCATAGGGAGAGCAACATGGCCAAGATAGCCTGGCCCGGCTTCATTCCCGGAGTCTGGTCCCCTCAAAGGACTCATACTCAACAGCTGCTATGGCGCGGAGGGTTCAGATTAAGAGCCAGATATCCAAAGGGCACCTGTGCGCTTGGCTGGATAACCCCTTGCGCCGCAAAGCAATTTAGTCGGAAGCAGGTGGTTATATACCGCGCGGGTACCGGCATAAATGGCTATACATAAGCCGGCACCTGAAAAACTGATGAAGAATATAGCAACCTTCAACCCGAACATCAATCGATACGCTTAAATAATCGACGCTAAATGTCAGAATCAAAAAAGAATTCTCCATCGGTCCGGATTGTCGAGGTGGACTCGGAATATGCCGGTCAACGAATCGACAACTTTCTGATGCGGCATTTGAAGGGGGTGCCGAAGAGTTATATCTACCGTATCCTGAGAAAGGGTGAGGTGAGGGTCAACAAAGGCAGGGTTAAAGCCCCCTACAAGATTCAGGCAGGGGATCTGGTCAGAATTCCCCCGGTACGAAGCGAAAGATCGGGGACACCCCCCCGTCCGTCAGAGCAGCTGCGCGCCACCCTTGAGCAGGCGGTGGTGTATGAAGATGAGCGCCTGTTGGTGTTGAACAAACCCTCCGGCATGGCGGTGCATGGTGGCAGCGGGGTGAGTGGCGGCGTCATAGAGGCGCTGCGGGCGATCCGCCCGAATGAGCGGCATTTGGAGTTGGTGCATCGATTGGATCGTGAGACTTCTGGCTGTCTTTTGATCAGCAAGCGTCGCAGCAGCTTACGCATACTGCATGAACTCATGCGTGAAAACCGGGTCGATAAGCGGTATCTGGCGTTGCTTGCGGGGAGTTGGCGCAAAGGAACGCGGGTGGTGGATATGCCCTTGCAAAAAAACACCTTACAAGGCGGTGAGAGGGTAGTCAGGGTGGATGCGGAGGGGAAACCGGCAGAAACCCGCTACAAACGCCTGCAGCGTTTCAAAGAGGCCACCTTGGTTGAGGTGACGTTGATTACTGGCCGTACCCACCAGATCCGTGTACATAGCGCCTGGTTGGGCTCACCGGTCCTGGGTGACAGTAAATATGGCGAGGCCGATGCCAACAAGCATTTCCGGGAGATGGGTCTGAAGCGGCTCTTCCTGCATGCCCATCAAGTCGCTTTCCGCTGGCCCGGGGAGGCCGAGGAATTGATTCTCGATGCAGCCCTGCCGCAAGACCTCGCAGAACTTTTGCATGAGCTTAAGATAAAAGATGAAGTTTGAATTATTAATCTTTGATTGGGATGGAACCTTGATGGATTCCGAGGCGCACATCATCGAGTGTGTCGAGGCCGCTGTGCGCGACCTGAAGCTACCCCTGCCCAGCCAGGATGCGATTCGAGATATCATCGGGCTCGGATTGCACGAAGCGGTCAACACCCTCTTTCCCGGCAGTAGAGAGGGGCTTGATCTGGAAATGGCAGCCCGTTACCGGGTCCATTTTTTCAAAGACAATACAACCCCATCACAGCTTTTCGAGGGCACACGCGAGGTGCTCCAGGGGCTGTTGCAGCAGGGATATATGCTTGCGGTCGCCACCGGTAAAGGGCGCAAAGGATTGGACTATGCCTTACAGTCCACCGGCTTGGGTGAGCTTTTTCATCTCACCCGATGTGCCGATGAAACCTTTTCCAAACCGCATCCGGAAATGTTGAATCAGATTCTCGAACAGACGGGAGTTGAACCTCAGCAAGCGCTGATGATAGGGGATACGGAGTATGATCTGGAGATGGCGGTGAATGCCGGCATACCCTCCTTGGGCGTGACCTATGGCACCCACAGCCTGGAAAGATTGCTCAAACACAAACCCCTTGCCTGCGTGGATCGTGTGACGGAGATTCCTCTCTGGCTGAATAGGGACTCCTCTGACTCTGTTTAATAAAATCTATCTTTAATCATTTGCCAAAGGGTCTTTCTCATGTCGGAAAGCAATAATGGAGAGCATAGAAATCAGTCCGAACCCAGTCGCTGGGAGCGGGATCTGTTGAACCGGATGGTGATGGCGACTGTCACGGAAAATCGTCGCAGTCGCCGCTGGGGGATCTTCTTCAAACTCCTCACCTTCGGCTATCTGTTTCTGATATTGGGGGTGTTCCTCTGGGGGGATAAGCTTAAAGTGGCGCAAGCCACCGCCGAGGAGTATACCGCCCTGGTGGAAGTGAAGGGATTGATCTCCTCGGAGACCAAGGCGAGTGCGGACAATATCGTCACCGGTCTGCGTAATGCATTTGAGGACAAAAAGACCAAGGGGGTCATCCTGAGGATGAATACCCCGGGAGGCAGCCCGGTCCAGTCCCGCTATATCAATCGCGAAATTGTTCGCTTGAGAGAAAAGTACCCCAAGATACCCCTGTATGCGGTGGTCGCGGATATCTGTGCCTCCGGGGGCTACTATATCGCTGCCGCGGCGGATAAGATCTATGCGGATGAGGGCAGTCTCGTAGGCTCGATCGGAGTATTGATCAACGGATTCGGCTTTGTGGATGGCATGCAGGAGTTGGGGATAGAGCGACGTCTGCTGACCGCGGGGGAGAACAAGGGCATTCTCGATCCCTTCTCTCCATTGGACGAGTCCGATGAAGCGCATATCCAGCAGATGTTGGATCAACTCCATGAACAATTCATCGCAACCGTGAAAGAGGGCAGGGGAGAACGCCTCAAGGTTGCAGATTACCCAGAGTTGTTTAGCGGCCTGTTCTGGAATGGCGAGAAAGCCAAGACCATGGGCCTGGTGGATGAGTTCGGCAGCAGCAGTTATGTGGCGCGAGAGGTCATAGGTGCGGAGGAGATCGTCGACTTCACCCCGAAAGAGGATGTATGGGAGCGCTTTGCCCGGAATATCGGTGCCGGGGTGGCGGAAGTGTTGGCGACCTTCAGCGGAGTGGGGCTGGGACCTAACCTGCGCTGATGAGAATCAGCGCGGACCGGGTGGGTAGATGGTCGATTTGAGCGCATCTCCCTAGCAGATACGCGGCAGTGGATCATCCTCCAACTCTTCCAGGATGCGGGCACCGCCCAGCTCGGTCTCGAGGATGACATAGGGATCTTGCTGTTGTGTCTCACCGATCAGTGCCGCAAGGTCGCCACCAGGAAGAGCTCGCCAGCGAGCCAGGACCCTGTCTGCCTGCTCGGGAGCGACCACCGCTACGACGCGTCCTTCGCAGGCCAGAAAGAGTGGATCATAGCCAAGCATTTCGCACACCGAGGTAACCGGATCGCGCACCGGGATGGCTGCTTGATCGAGCCTGACCTGCATGCCGGTGGCGCGGCTGATCTCGTGGGCCACTGTTGCGACACCGCCCCGGGTGGGATCGCGCATGAATCGGAGTCCGGACAGATCATGCAGGGCTTGGGTAAAGGGGAGCACGGAACCGGCGTCGGACTCTACATCCCCCCTTAAACCGAACTGTTCCCGGGCGAGCATGACCGCGATTCCGTGGTCACCCACGGGACCGCTGACCAATAGTTTGTCACCCGCTTTGATCATCTCCATACCCAACTTCAGGTGATGATCCCGCACACCGATACCGGTTGTTGCCAGGTAGATGCCACCCCCTTCACCACGCCGCACCACCTTGGTGTCACCTGCAACCACATGCACATCCACAGCATTCGCAGCGTTGGCGATGCTTTGAATGATGCGTTGCAGTTGAGCGACCTCAAAACCCTCCTCGATAAAGGCATTGAGACTGAGATACTTAGGCACCGCACCGCTTACCGCCAGGTCATTGGTCGTGCCGTGCACGGCCAGGGAACCAATGTCACCGCCGGGAAACTCCAGGGGCTGGACGGTGAAACCATCGGTGGTGAAGAGCAGATCCCCATCGGTCATAGCGGGCAGCAGAGCGGCATCCGCCTGGATATCCAGACAGGGGTTCTTGAGATAGTGTGCAAACAGGGATTCGATCAGTTCCCGCATGTAGCGCCCACCATTACCATGGGCGAGTGATATATGTGTGTCCTGAACAGTCATAGTCGTTTCTTGGGCCGCCAATTGGAAAGATCATTAACCAGGCAACAGCGTGTAAGCAATAGTACACGGCATAAAAAACCCCGCCACTAAGGCGGGGCAAGTTCTTATTAGGTAGTTTTAATTATTGGCTCTCTGCGGGTGCCGCCGGTGCAGCAGGGGCTACCGGGGCAGCATAGGGATAGCCATAACCGTAGCCGGGATAGCCGTAGCCGGGATAGCCGTAGCCATAGGCGGGATAGCCGTACCCATAGGCGGGATAGCCGTAGCCATAGCCGGGATAACCGTAACCATAGCCAGGATAGCCCCAGGGGCCGTGACCATAGGGACCATAGGGTCCATACCAATCGTCATCATCAAACCAATCAAAAGGACCCCAGAACGCCTGAGCAGGTAGAGTTGTCAACAGAGCGGATCCGGTGATAGCAGCTACAGCAGCAATTTTTAAGGTTTTTTTCATGGCAGAATGTCTCCTTCGTCTTACTTTATAATATTTTCTCAGGTGGCGAGTCACCACCTGGCCTCAACACCCCATTTTTTGTTGTATGGGTTCATAGCCAGTTGTGGGGCTGTGCCTTGAACCTCATAATTACTATATGCCAGCGATAATTTTTTTGCTTGATTTAAATCATTAAATTATCGATCTTTAATATTCTGGTTTTAAAGCAGTGCTGATAAGCGCTTGAAGGCGGTCTCTATCTCTGTTTCCGAGGTGTAAAAGTGGGGTGAAAAACGAATCCCTCCCGCCCGGGATGCACACATGACCTGCTGTTGCATGAGGCCTTGATAGAGGGCCTGGTTATCTCGCCCCGGCACATGAAATGTCACGATTCCTGCCCGCTTATCAGGTTCTCTCGGGGTCAATAACTCAAAACCGGCCCCATCAACCCGGTCGATTACAAAGTCGGCATTGCGGGTGATTTTTGCCGCGATTTCCGGCAACCCGATCTCGTGGATAAGGGTAAGGCTCGCATGCAATGCGTGGATGCCGAGCATGTTTGGACTGCCACATTCAAAGCGTCTTGCACTGTGCGCAGGTTGCCAGTCGGTGCGATCGAAATCCCCCATGGATTCAACCATATGCCAGCCATATTGATGCAGTTTGAGTTGCTCACGTAGGGTTGGCTGGCAGTAGAAAAGGGCGACGCCTTCAGCGCCCAGCATCCATTTGTGGCCGTCCGCCACGACAACCTGGGCATGACATTCCGACAGATCGAACGGGACTGCCCCAAGACTCTGGATGGCATCGATGACGAAGATCACATCATGAGTCCGGCAATAATCACCCAGGCGATCCAGCTGCAGCCGCTCTCCAGCGGCATACTGAACAGAGCTTACAGAGAGCAGACGGGTTTTATGGTCACAGAGATCTATCAGATCCTGTTCAGGATCGCGACTGCGCTTCAGATCCAACAACCTGAGTTCGACCCCGAGGGGCTTGAGCGACTCCCAGACAATGCGATTGGAGGGAAA
Organism: Candidatus Thiodiazotropha sp.; assembly: GCA_040507005.1. Classification (GTDB taxonomy): domain Bacteria; phylum Pseudomonadota; class Gammaproteobacteria; order Chromatiales; family Chromatiaceae; genus Thiodiazotropha. Next base: position 8,830 of record JBEVVS010000190.1, on the reverse strand, counting down.
CTCCTGGGCAATGGAAACAATATTCTCCCCAGGCTGCCATTCGAGACCATGTGCGATAACCGAGAGGCCTTCCGAGGTGCTTTTCAAGAGCGCGATATCATGCTCAGATGGCGCATTGATCAACTTCGCCATCAGTCTGCGCAGCTCGCTCTCTATACCTATCCAGCGCGGATAGTGGCTAGAGCCACTGAAACCGTTTTCTTGCGCAAATCGCACGACTTCGGCAACCGTGCTTTCAGGCCAGGGGGCAACGGCGGCGTGATTCAAGTAGATAAGAGCAGGATCCAGGGAAAATAGAGACACGTTTGACCTCGTCAGCAGGAGATAAATATGCAGGCAAAAATCTTACGGCATGATGCGTCAAAGGAGTATTTTTTCCAAGAAGGGTGTTATATCAAGGAACTATCGAATCATCCGGGGGACAGGGAGCTATCCATCGCGCAAGCCAGGGTTAAACCAGGTGTGACGACCCTGTTGCATCGTCTGGATCAAACAGCTGAACGCTACTGCATCATCGCCGGCGAGGGAGTGGTTGAGATTGAGGGATTGCCTGCGCAGTCTGTCGCTGCCGGAGATGTGGTTCTCATACCCCCGGGATACTCCCAGCGCATCAGAAATAGCGGTGATGAGGATCTGATATTTCTTGCACTCTGTACACCCCGTTTCGAACCGCAGAACTATATCGAGCTTCAGGAGAGTGAATAGGCACAGTCCCGATAGAGCTGGCTGGTTATGGTAAATAATCAATTAAAACAGAGAGATAGGCATAACAGTCAAAGAAGGAGGAAAACAATGATAAGTCTGTGATGTCGGGGGGACTGATAACACGGAAGAAGCTATGCTGACCCGTGTGATTCACAATAAATACACAATAATCAATAAGTAATACTTCAACAGAGTGTTATAGTGATTGTTGATCTGCATCACAATATCTATAAATCTAGACAAAAATCGTATATAATTATTTTAGAAACTATTAATATAGTCGCTAATTATTGATAGAGCGGTTCGATCTTGAACTGAATTTCAGTAGCGATTGAGTATTATCAGTGATTAAGCAAGATTTATTTGACACTATTTTATTAATGACTAATACGCGAGTAGTGAGGTGTATCGTGTCATTTCTCAACTGTAAACATCTGCGCAAAGTTGTCACCCTGGCAGGTGTGCTCCTCATTGGCGGAATTCTGCTAGAGGTTGTCGCACACTGGCTGGCCTCCAACATCGGATTATTGATCATTCAGCCTGTCGCCTTGGGTATGGTTTTGTTCAGCCCCGTGGTTATGCTGCTTGCAATGATCCTCAGCCTGATTCCCGGCAAGAGTTTCAAGGACTGCATGCAGTAGCGGCAGTCCGGCAATCAGTGATTCGCAGTTTCTCAGCTACTGAGACAGCAGTTGCCGTGCGCTCCCTGGGGCCAGGCCAAACTCCTCTTCGACCATTTTCTGCCATCGCGCCTGTTTGAAGGTCTTTTCATCCGGTACCTTTCTGTGTACCAGATTGATATGGCAGTCGATACAGCTCTTGCCCTGAGTCTCTTCTCGGTGGATGGAATTGGTGTTTGCCCGCATACCCTGTATGGCCTCGAGTACGTGACAGCGTTTGCAAGTGGCCGAGTTTGTGGACTTGAACCATTTTCGGGCCTCGAATGCGGCGGCGGGCAGATGCAGTGCATTGATCACCGGGTCGTCATAGTCGGGTCCGAAGAGCTCTCCTGAGATCTGGGCTAGCAGATCCTTACCGCCCTTGATGTGATCCCAGGTGGCGGCAAACACCCCTTCGGATACATGACAGTCACCGCATGAAGCGCGAACCCCGGAAACCGGATTGTAGTGGGTCGATTGGCGGTAGACCTCGGCGGCAATCTCCATGGAGTGGCAGGTGGTGCAAAATTCCTCGGAACTGGTCAAATGGTCAAACTCGATCAGAAACAGCATGAAAACGATCCCGGCTATGCCTCCTATGACCAGGGCATAGATGACATGACGGGAAATAAAGTGAGGTTTGTCCTTACTATTCATATTCCGTCTTTCCAGTGCTTTCAGGCCCTCGTTCGTATCCGAGGATTGGATTGGTCTTTTGGGGTTGCTTCATCCACTGGTGATGCTCTGAGGATCCGATGGTTTTCTGAATCAGTTCATCTGCCCTCTCTTTACCTGCAATCTGCTCCACTTGTGGCAGGAAACGGGAATAGAAATTCCTTCCCACCAAATACATGCCTTCCCACCAGGTGTGGTTGGCGCTGGCCATGGAGGCGCCATGCCGGGCGCGGGCTCCTTCGTCATGCCATAACTCCCAGTAGATGAACTCGATCGGCTCGTCGAAGGGGGTGGGTGTCAGCAGGCCTTCTGAGTAGAGGGCTTGCATGATCTGGGTTGAGGGTATGCCGAATTTCTCATTGAACAGATTCACAACGGCGTCGAACTGATCCATAAAGCTCTTGGTGAACGCCTTGCTATGGCACTCCAGACAGACGAGTTGCATCGCCTGGCGCCGGCGTTTGGGAGTTGCGACGGCCTTGACTTTGCCCAGGCTCCCGTCGGCCTTTGTGAGTTCACTGCCTCGCTTGGGAGGGGTTTCGGAGGCGGGAAGTTCCAGCTTCTCACCATCCTCGAAGACGACCAGGTACTGTTTTGTGGAGACGGGAGTGTTGAGGCTCCAGGCATTGCGCATACCCACATCATGGTTGGCCTTCAATTTTCCCGCAGCACCCATGTGACAGGTGACACAGGTAGGTGCGGCCACGTAGTCCTTTCCCGCTATCCAGCTATCGCTATCCAGCGCCATCTCATCCCGGTGCGCCAGGTACAGCATGCCATGCTTGGACGCCTCGTATATCCCCTTGTCAGGAGAGTCAGGTCCTGAATGGCATCTCACGCAGGCACTGGGTTCCCGGGCCTGGGCCTTGGAAAAGCGATGTTTGCCGTGACAGGATGAACATGAGCCCTTTGACCCGTCAGGATTGATGCGACCGATCCCGGAATTGGGCCAAGTGCGTGGATCCAGGGAGCCATCACCGCGTACTGTGACCTTCGAGCCGTGGCACTGATCACAACCGGCAGCCACGATGGCGTCACCACCCACATGACCGGCCAAGGCCGGGAGCCTGTTTTCGATCAGGCTTACAGCCTCGGAATGGACCGATCCCTTCTGTTGTTCAAACTCTACCTTGTGGCAGCGTGAACAATCCAACGGGGATACGATAGTGGCGATAACCTGTCCTTCGTGGGTGATGGCATCGACGTCGTCTACAGAAGCCTTGTGACAATCCAGGCAGTTGACACCAGCCTCCGCATGGGCACTCTTTTGCCACTGCTGCGCTAACCCGGATGAGCTCTTCTGATGACAACTGACACACTCCTCACCGAGTGGGTCGCCCCATTCACTTGGGTCGATACTAACCTTGGCGGCAAAGGATAGAGCGTGGGTAAAAATGAGAATGCATAACAGAAAATGCCTCATGTGGGATGGGTTCATTCACAGTCTCCTTTAGCTGGCGTGTCAATTCCTGCATCCTAGCCAGATACTGCATGAGGCATTGTTCGTTGTGGAATTCTAGATGACGAACCAGCTGTTTTTTTCTTCTTTCCGCACACCCTAGGTGAAAGTCGTGCAAACTAATCCTATCATGAAGCACTGCCATTCCCATGATAAATGTCATTCCTGTGAAATTACTAACACACTATTTTCTAATATAGATCTGTAGCAAGGTTAAACTACCAATAGAGTACAGGGTATTTACCAATCAGTTCCTTTGGGCGGTCAATGCCATCGGTGTTTTTTTGTTTGGTATCTCACTCCATGTGTGTATTATTCACCGGTGAGAAGAATATAGGAGTTGTTATTTCTTGCTCACAAAGAAACAGTAATAAATAAGGAGGGACACCATGGAAGCAGCCTTCGCTTCAAGGGCGGTACTTGCCCTAAGTCTGCTATTTTCATCATTGATTCTAATAGGGGTCTCCTCGAGTGCCTTGGCTGGTACAGAGGAACAATTACATCACGTATCTTCAGAGGTTTGTAAGAACTGCCATAAAGAGATCTACAAACAGTGGAAGGGTTCAATGCACGCCCAAAGCACCGCATTGAAGGATCCGATTCACGCCACCTTCTACAAGAAGGTTGTCGGCAGCCCGGTGGAAGAGGGTGTTAAACACAAGGCATCCGGCAAGTATCCGATATGTCTACAATGTCATGCACCCAATGCAGCGGTTGACAAGACAACCAAGCTGGATGCCAAACCAGCCTATTCCGAGGGGGTCAACTGTGTAGCCTGCCATACCCTGGCCAAATTCAAGGGTACCAGTGGCAAGGGTGGAAAACTCTTGCTGGGCCTCAAGGCTTATGAACGCAAGAATGAACTGCAAGGGCCGCAGGGGTTCAATCAGGGATTGGCAAAACTGACTGCCGCAGACGACATGTTCGGTGGCGCCGGCAGTGACGATGACTCAAAGCCGAATCCTCACACCCAGGGTGAAGTGGAATTGGATGGCAAGAAAATCCAGGCCCTGCCCATGGCTGGAAACCCGGGTCTGTTGAAAACCAATGCGGCGTGCATGGGTTGTCACGACAAGCGCAACAATCCTCACGGGGTTCCACTCTGCCAGACTGGCAATGAGTATGCGGGCAGCAACGTCAACTGTCAGTCCTGTCATATGCCTGTCGCAGGGGGCATGGTGGATCATGGCATGGGTGGCGGACACAATAATGCGATGTTGAAACGCAGTGTGGTGTTCACCATGGATGCAGTGAAAAATGGCGATGGTCTGAATGCCACTGTGAAGCTGAAGAACATGCAACCTCACAGTCTTCCCACTGGCGCGCCTTTCAGAAACATCTACCTGAAGCTCACCGCCTACGATGCATCGGGCAATGTGGTTTGGCAAAACGCAGAGGGTCATCCCGCGAAGAGCGACTCCAAGGCCTATTTCGCCTATCTGCTGGCGGATGACAAGGGTGATCCGGCGATGCCGCCGAAAGCGACCCAGCTCGGTGTCGATTCACGCCTCAAACCCTATGAAGAACGTATCCTCTCTTACACGATTCCTGCCAAGGATGCCGTGTTGGTAAGAGGTGAGCTGTTCTACAATCTGCTCTGGCCGGTACTGGTAGAAAAATTCAAACATCTGCCGGAAGATTTGGTGGCGCCAGCGTCGATCGCTGTCGCAGAAGTTAGTCTATAACCAAACAAAGTCCTCACACCGGTGACACCCGGTGTGAGGCATAATTATTATAATCTGGTTGGGGGGCGTTATGTGCTCATTCAAGAGCTGTACACTACGTCCGTTCATACTGTTGCAGTTCATCTCATTCCTGATAGTTGGCGTTACCCTGGAGGCATCAGAGGAGATAATCAGTTCAACGGCCGATCACACTAAGTTCGAAGCGCTTCAGCAGACCTTCAGTTCAGGTCCGGAAGTGACAAAAGCCTGTTTGGAGTGTCATACGGAGGCAGCCAGGCAGATCCACAAAACCAAACATTGGAACTGGCGGTTCACCCACCCCGAGACAGGGGAGAAATTGGGTAAGCAGACGATTGTGAATAATTTCTGCGGCGCCATAGAGACCAACTATGCCCGCTGCACCAGTTGCCATATCGGGTATGGCTGGAAAGACAACAGTTTCGATTTCAGTTCTGAAACCAATGTTGATTGCCTAGTCTGTCACGATACCACAGGAACTTATAAGAAATTCCCCACCGGGGCCGGGCACCCACCCTATGTGGACAAACCCTTTCCGCCAAAGAGTAATAAAATCTGGAAGGCACCGGATCTTTCTCAGGTTGCGCAAAAGGTCGGTAAGAGCAGTCGTAAAACCTGTGGCGCCTGCCACTTCTATGGGGGTGGCGGTGACGGCATCAAGCATGGCGATCTCGATTCGAGCATGACCAATCCCAAAAAGTCCCTGGATGTTCATATGGATACAGAAGGGTTGGATTTTACCTGCAGTACTTGTCACCAGAAAGACGGACATGATGTATCGGGTAGTCGCTATGTAACTCAGGCCAAGGATACCCAGGGTATCGATGTGCCGGGACGGGGCGATAATATACGCTCGACTTGCGAGTCCTGTCATGGTCTCAAACCACATGCAGTGACAATCAATAATAAGCTCAACGACCATACCAACAAGGTGGCTTGCGTCACTTGCCATATACCCAGTTATGCCAGGGGCGGCAGACCCACCAAGACATGGTGGGATTGGTCAACCGCAGGACGCATGAGCGACGAAGGCAAGCATATCAAGACAAAGGACGCTCAGGGGTATGTCAACTATGTAACCAAAAAAGGCTCATTCGAATGGGGCGAGAATCTTATACCAGAGTATGCCTGGTTCTCGGGTAACATTCGCTATAAGCAGCTCGATGAAAAAATCGATCCCAACAATATAGTTGCCATCAATACCTTTGCAGGGAGTTATGACGATCCCGACGCCAGGATCTGGCCGTTTAAGGTGATGCGAGGCAGGCAGCCCTACGACAAAGGCAACAATACCCTGGTAACGACTCATCTATTCGGCAAGGATAGTGATGCCTATTGGAAATCCTTTGATTGGAATCGGGCGATCAAAGCAGCCATGCAGGCAAGCAATGCCGACTACAGTGGCGAATATGGATTCATTGAGACTACTTACCACTGGCCATTGGCACATATGGTTTCGCCCAAGGAGGAAGCGCTTGATTGCGAGGCTTGTCATTCGAAGCAGGGACGACTGGACAAGCTAGAGGGTTTCTATATGCCTGGTCGCGATAGTTATTACTGGGTTGACCTGATCGGTTGGCTTGCAGTCCTGGGAACCTTGGGTGGAGTCACCATGCATGGTTTGGGTCGACTCTTGTCGAAAGCCAAGCGGAGATAAGTCAATGAGCCAAACCTACTATTTCTCACTCTTCGAGCGCCTATGGCATTGGTCCCAAGCGGTACTTATTTTCGGTATGCTGATAACCGGATTCGAAATCCATGGGGTCTACCGCTTATTGGGCTTTGAACGGGCAATCGATTTACATACCACCATGGCATGGGTATTGATCGGGCTGTGGCTGCTTGCATTGTTTTGGCATACGACTAGCGGTGAGTGGCGTCAATATGTGCCGAGCGATCCTGACTCTATGCTGGCGTCGGTCAAGTACTACGCTGTCGGTATCTTTCTCGGCGCGCCACATCCCTTTCATCGTCGGCGGGCAGAGAAACACAATCCTGTGCAAAGGATGGTTTATCTGCTTTTAACCATGGTCATAACACCCATTATTTGGATCAGCGGACTGCTCTATCTGTTCTACCAATACTGGACAGTGATAGGTATTGCAGATGTGCCACTGGGGTTTGTGGCTGTGGTGCATACCATTGGTGCCTTTGCCATGCTCTGTTTTATACCTGTACACCTCTACATGTCTTTAACCACCAGTGAAAAACCATTCAGTTATCTGTTTGAAATGATAGTCGGTCATGATGCCAATAAGAATTGATTCCAGAACCAGGCAGAGATGGTAAGTAAAGAGAAGATCGGCAATCTATCGAATCGGAGTTCATGAGTGCCACCCCCCCAAGCAGGGGGAGTTTTGAACACAATCAGACGAACAGATTGACGTCGGCCTTCAACGCCCGGGGCAGAAAGCTGGCCGCGCCGACCCACTCCTCGACTTCAGGGATAAAGTCCGATTTACCATAGTCGAAGAGATCCACGGTCATCTGGCAGGCGATCAGTTTCACATCCGCCTCCAGGCACAACTCGCGAAGCTGCTCGATACTGGCGACGCCTTTATTGACCATGGTCTTTTTCATCATCGTGGTAGCCATGGACTCAAAACCAGGCATCAGGGTCATCACCGAGGTAGGCATTGGTAGCGCCTTGCCTTTGATCCAGGTGGGTCCCTCCGGCAGTTTCATGGGCATCGCGGGATTGCCAAGGGGCGTCACCTTGAGATCGAGATCCTGTTTCAAAAGATTCAGGCCGTAGAAGGTGAAGAATATGGAGACATCCCATCCCAGGGCGGCGGCCGTGGAGGCAAGGATGAAGGGAGGGTAGGCCATATCCAGGGTGCCCTTGGTGGCGATGATGGTCATCGACGGGTTATGGGCGGCCTCCCGTTCCGCCATCTTTTGGGCGAAGCGCTGGTCGAACCAGCTGTCCAGATCTTTGCTGGGGAGGTCGACGAGGGGTGCAGTGGTAGTCATGATGGGCTCCTGTGGGTGTTGCTCAGGCCTTGCGGATTCTGAAGAAGAAGCCGTCATTCTGTGCTTCACTGGTCATCAGTTGATGCCCGGTTTGGCTGCAGAAAGCGTCCAGGTCTTTCACCGAACCGGGATCCGAGGAGATGATCTCGAGGATGTCGCCTGAGCTCAGGGTGGCGATCGCCTTCCTGGTCTTGAGGATGGGCAGGGGACAGCTCAGGCCTCGTGCGTCGAGGGTGTGGGTGGTTTCACTCATGATAACGCTCCTTTCACAGTTGTGGCCGAAATAGATGACCGGTCGGTCAAGTATTGTTTAAAAAATATAGCCTCAATTCGGTGCTTTCAGCTCAATGCGTATGCTCTTGATGGCAGGACCGAGTTCTCTGACCACTTCCGGGTCGTTGCGGGCCTTCGCCAGCAGGATGACCCCCTCCAGATAGGCCAGCATCGCCGTGGCGGTCGCCTGGGTGTCCAGGGGGGGCATATCGCCGCGCTCCACCGCCTGCTCCAGGGCCTCGTGAAAACGGTCGCTGGCCTTGGTGAATATGGCATTGATACGGGCCCTGATGACCTCGTCCCGGGTGCTGATCTCCAGGGCCAGATTGCCGAACAGGCAACCGGGCATGCGGCCTTCCAGGTTTTTCGCCGCCTTCTGCCAG
>JBEVVS010000164.1:0-27563 GCA_040507005.1 Candidatus Thiodiazotropha sp. | reverse complement strand
TCCTCCTGGATGGTGCCTTCATCCATGTGGTTGTCCGAATCGTATGGATCCGCCTACCGCCTATTCCGCCATGGAGAGTTACGATAGCGTAACCGTTATCAAGGGCTCTCAAAGCGTGATCTATGGTGGTGGAGGCAGTGGTGGCACAGTGCTGTTTGAACGCAAGCCACCTCGATTTGAGGCTGGTAAATCCTATCTGGGGCAGGTGGATGCCGGCTATAAGAGCAATTCCAAGACGAAGGAGTTTTCCGCGGATTTCGCGGCCGGCTCGGATAGGGGTTATATCCGTGGTGTGATCGGCTATAAGGATGCTGATAACTACCAGGACGGCGATGGCAATGAGGTGCGCTCCGCCTATGAAAATCAAAGCGGAAATCTGCTCTTGGGTTATACCCCCGAGCAAAACCGACGTTTGGAGCTGAATATCGAGGCGACACGGGAAGACGATACCCTATATGCAGGTGCGGGTATGGATTCCCCCATGAGTGACGCTGACAACATTCGCTTCAAATACGAGCATAACGACGATCTGGGACCCTTTGCCGGAATGAAGGCCGAGATCTACTCCAGTCAAGTCGATCATTTGATGGATAACTATTCGCTGCGAGAGTTGACAGCGCCCATGCTGATGAGTGTGCCGACCACTTCGGATACCGCTGGGGGCAGGATCCTTGGCGATATCATGGTGGGTGGTACAAATCTCACCATCGGCGTCGACTACCAAAACAATGAGCGAGATGCGGACCGTTTCTCAGGCATGCCAATGATGGCGGAGCCGACTACCTTGCAATCGATCATGTGGCCCGGAGCAGAACTCGAGCAGACAGGCCTGTTCGCGGAACTTGCGATGCCGGTTGGGAACGAGAACATGCTCAAACTCGGTCTGCGCTATGATCGCGTCGATGCCTCGATCTCCCGTGGTGACGAGAAGCCTGACCTTGGTCCGAGCCCGACACCGAACAACCTGTATGCCGCCTACTATGCCGAGACATCGGATGAGCAGACGGAAAACAATGTGGGTGGTTTCGTAAATTACGAACATGCCTTGGGAGATGGTTCGGTGTTCGCCGGTTTCAGCCGCAGTGTCAGAACCGCAGATTCGACGGAACGCTATTTGGCCAGCTTCGCACGTAACATGATGACCGGCATGGACTCCAGCTGGGTGGGTAATCCGGAACTGGAACCTGAAAAGCACCATCAGCTTGAAGTCGGTTATAAGTGGCAGAGTGCAGGCATTGATAGCGATGTCACCCTTTACTACAACGATGTCAGTGACTTTATTCTGCGGGACAAGGCAAGAGGGCAGGACGGTATTCTGGTGGCAAACGGTACGGCCAATATCTATCGTAACGTGGATGCCGAGTTCTACGGCATCGAATGGCAAGCCGGTTATCCTATCTCCAGCGCACTGCAGGCTAAGGCAAGCCTGGCCTATGTCAGAGCGGAAAATAGCACTGACGACAGGCCGATTGCGCAAGTCGCACCCCTGGAGGCGAGCCTGGGTCTGGACTATAGCAGCGGCAACCTGGAATTGGGTGGCAGCTTGCGGGCGAATGCAAAGCAAACCCGCGCCGATCTGGAAAATGGCAGCGGTCAGGATGTTGAGGAGACACCCGGCTGGGGGGTTCTTGATCTGTATGGGAAGTATGCCGTGACGAAAAACAGCTCGATCCGTTTTGGTGTCGATAATCTGTTCGATAAGAGCTTTGCCTATCATGTCAACAGGGCCAATGTGGATCCCTTCAATCCGGAAGCCATCAAGGTCAATGAGCCCGGCCGCGAGATCTGGTTGAAAGGTACGCTGCAGTTCTGATGGCACACACCCTTACGGGCGACGCTTGGACGCCTTACCGAAATGCTCGCTGGCCTTCGGGTGACTGGTCAGTGGTCGGGAAGGGTAATCGGCCTTGAGGTAGCGTCCCAATAGGAGATTTTTCCTGTTGGGGCGTTTTCTCAGCGGCTAACAATTGCCGGGATTGCAGTTTGAGCAGAACGCTGTAATGAAAGGTTCTGATCTCAGCCCTGGCCCAATGAATGGGTTATCCCTGGGGATATGCTGTTTTATTGCATCGATGTTTTGCAGTAGTCTGTGCATCCAAGCTTCTTTTTTCCAGGACAGCCGATGATACCCTTCCCCGTAGTTGGAGTTGCACGACCCAATTTTCTGGTTCTTACGCCAATCTGTATTCTATTAGGCTTGTCCAGTGTCCTGTTGAGTGGACATATTGTGCATTGGGGGCTATTTGCTGTTGTTTTGCTGGGTGCTTTGATGGCCCATATCAGTGTCAATGCGCTGAATGAATATGCGGATTTTCATTCAGGCCTCGATTTTAAAACCGACCGTACACCTTTCAGCGGCGGTAGCGGAACCTTGGTGGTTCAACCCCGTCTCGCCCCCTTTGCATTGGCGATAGGTGTGGTCTCTTTGTTGATAACCCTTGTGTGCGGCCTATACCTTTTGCAACAAGTGGGTTGGGGGTTGATCCCGATAGGGATTATCGGTGTGTTGATCATCGTTACCTATACCGGCTGGATCAACCGTAATCGATTGCTGGTGTTGCTGGCCCCGGGTTTGGGATTCGGGCCCTTAATGGTGATCGGTACCCACTATGCCTTGACGGCAGAATATAGTACTACAGCGCTATTGCTCTCTATGGTTCCCTTCTTTCTGGTGAATAACCTATTGTTGCTCAACCAGATACCAGATGTGGAAGCTGACCGCAGCGTGGGTCGCGACAACTATGCGATCGCATGGAGCCCGGCAAAAGGCGCCTGGCTATACCTTGTTTTCTGTCTCCTGGCCTATCTGGCGATTGTCGTGGGAGTCGTGCTGGATCGCCTGCCTATGACGGCACTCATTGGGTTGGCGACAGCAGGGCTTGCCTATCAAAACTTCAAGGGTGTCAGGGTGTATAGTGGTGATGTCAAACAGCTGGTACCCTATTTGGGCAAGAACGTCATCCTCACCCTGTTGACGCCGTTACTGATCTTTATGGGCATCATGCTGGATATCTTTGTTTAGAAAATAGTCAAAGGATAAAGGTCAGCCAGACAGGAAAAGATAGTTGCAACCCTCAAACAAAAATTACCCCCTATTATGGGCTCTGCTGGGGCTGCTGTTTGCAGCGATCTGCATAGTAGCTCTCTATAAGACTTGGCCGATGCTCTTCCCTAAGGCAACCCTGAAGGCGAGTGTCGATCCGACCTGTGACCTACGCGCCGGTGCCTGCACGACCCAGTTGAATGGGGGTGGCAGCGTCACTTTCTCTATCCAGCCTAGAGATATTCCGGCGGTCAAACCCCTGCAGTTAAGGGTGGACCTGGAGGGTATACAGGCGAATAGTATCGCAGTCGATTTCAGCGGCGTGGATATGAATATGGGCTTTAATCGAACCCGGTTGAACAGTCAAGGTGACGGGGTGTTCAGTGGCAATGGGATGCTGCCGGTGTGTGTATGGGACGCTATGGAGTGGGAGGCCCAGCTCTTGATCGATACCCGGCAGGGACTGATCTCAGTACCTTATCGATTCATTACCGTGCGTCCCGGTATGCCAATACCTAAATAGCACTTATCAACCTAGGGCAGGCTTGGTAGAAAAGCGATTAGCTGGTCAGAAATTCCACACCATGGGGGTAATGATGACTGTCAACAGCCCAACCAAAAGTGTCAGTGGACCACCAAAGTAAACGTAGTCTTTAAAACGGTATCCGCCCGCGCCGTAGACCATGAGATTGGTCTGATAACTGATAGGGGTAGCAAAGCTTGCCGATGCAGCCACCATGATGGTTACGGCGAAGGGTAGGAAGCTGACATCAAGACTTTGTGCTGTGGATAGTGCAATTGGAAACATGATCACAGCAGCCGCATTGTTTGTCGCCAATGCGGTAAACAGAGCGGTTAAAACGAAGATCGCACCTAAGGCCAGCCAAGGTGAATCCTGGGTGAATGATAGCAGCCATTGGGCAATGACGGATGCGGCGCCACTGTTTTGCAGCGCCTTGGCTATACCGAAAGAAGCTGCGATTACGATTAACACTTGCCAATTTATGGCTCGACGGGCGATACGACCGGTCGTACAGCGGGTGATGATCATCAGACCCGCAGCAAGCATAACCGCTTTGAGTATGCTAAGTAAGCCAAGAGCAATGACAATAACCATCAGCAACAAGATTGTTATTGCAATTGGTGCACGCTTATGGCGGACTGGTTGTAAATCGCATAGACTGCTGACCAGGAAAAAGTCTCGGGAATTGTGGTGCTGTTGAAAAAAGTCAGGATGAGAAACCAACAATAGTGTATCCCCGGCCTGCAGTTTGATATCACCGATTTTTTTCTTTATCTTCTCCCCATTTCTGGCCACCGCGATAATAGCGGCATTATAATTACTACGGAATCGTCCTTCGCGTATGGTTTTCCCGATCAAAGGCGATGTATTGGATATCACCGCTTCTGATAGGCAACGATCATCCCGTTTTGAATCAAGCTTGAATATCTGATTCGTAGCGGGCTTGAGTCCGATGATACGTTGTAGATCAACAACTGAATCAACAATTCCGACAAATACAAGATGATCGCCAGCTTGCAATATCTCATAGGGTGATACCGCAGGTATTGCCCGCCCGTTGCGTTCAACTTCTACTAAAAACAAACCAGGTAGTTGGCGTAAACCTGCCTGTTCAATGCTCTTTCCATGCAGAGGACTCCCGTTTTCAACCAACATCTCAACCGTATATTCCCTGGCATCGGAAAAATTGCTGATCACCGGGCGCCGTTCCGGTAACAGCCACCGCTGTGTGACGATGACATATGCAAGAACAGTCAGAGTTACCGGTATCCCCACCCATGCGATATCAAAGATAGCTAGTTGTGCAAGATCGGTTTCCGAACTCAAGAGACCATTGATCACTAGATTGGTGCTGGTGCCTATCAAAGTACAGGTACCGCCTGCAATAGCAGCATAACTTAGAGGCAATAAGAGTTTAGATACCGATAGGCGATAGCGCTTTGCCCACTCATCGATGGCCGGTAAAAAGATTGCCACAATTGGTGTGTTATTGAGAAAAGCACTCATCGCCGCAACCGGTGCCATGAGTTTTAGTTGTGCCTGAGTCAAACTCTTGGGTATGCCGAGCACAGAGTCGACGATCCAGTTGATACCCCCTGTTTCACGAAAGCCGGTAATCACAACATAAAGCACTGCAACCGTGACCATGCTCTCATTGGCCAAACCGGCGAGGGCCTCAGTTGGCGTTAAAACATTGCTGACTAATAGTAGTGTCAGGCCGCCCATCAGGATCAGATCGGGAGAAAATCGATTACTGGCCATCAAGCCAAAGCAAAGGGAGATGACGAAGAGAACAAACCACGCTTCGATTGTCATTATGATGATCCTAATAACGATTTAAATAGCCAATATTACAACTGCTCGAGGTGTGTCGTGCCACTCAAAATGGTAATTCAATGATCTAGCTGTTGTGCATAAATATTTATATGCAGCGCTGTGACCTAGATCAGGGATTCATGGCTAAGTTGATGATTTTCAATGGATAGAGTGAGAATGGTTGAAATTAAATAACATAGCAAAACAATCATTTACATCGATAGATAAAGAACCCTGTCTGTAAATTCACCGCCTCCTGTGGTAAATACTTGCCCTGTTTGTGGGAATCATTATCCACAACTGGGCAGAACTAGATAAAAAAATTAAACCTGAAATTGTAAAGACAGCGGGAGAAGCTGGACAAGGTTTTGATTAGTCAAACATATTGAAAGTACTGGGCAAACAGTTTCGCCCAGTGTGTTTTATGCCTGACAGATCTATTCCTTGTGCAGCCTTTCTGATGAACTTGCGGATTCAGGATAAATACAACAATCACGGAGGGTCCGATATGGCCTATAAGAATCGCTTGCATAGAAGCGAACTGGCTGTGCCAGGCAGTAATATGAGGATGATCGAAAAAGCGCCTCATGCAGGTGCTGATTTGGTTTTTCTCGATTTGGAAGACGCAGTTGCCGTTTCAGACAAGGATGACGCACGGCGCAATGTCATTCATGCACTCAATAATCTCGATTGGTCGAAGTGCTCCGTTTCCGTAAGAATCAATGGTTTGGATTCACACTTTTGTTATCGCGATATCGTTGACGTTGTGGAACAGGCGGGGGATAAGTTGGACACCATTCTGGTGCCGAAGGTTGGACATCCTTCCGACTTGCAGTTTGTCGCACTGCTGCTTGGACAAATCGAGGCCGCAAAGGGATACAAACCGATCAACCTGCATGCCTTGATCGAAACAGCCATGGGCATGGCGAATGTAGAGGCGATTGCCCAAAGCTGTCCCGATCGTCTCGAGGCGCTGGTGTTCGGGGTTGCCGATTATGCGGCTTCAACCCAGGCCAGAACCATCAGCATGGGGGGAGTGAATCCCGACTATCACGTCTTGAGTGATCCCAATGACGAGGGACAGCGCAAGACCTATCTGGGCAACCAGTGGCATTTCGCCATGTCACGCCTGATTGTCGCCTGCCGCGCCTATGGACTGAGACCCATTGACGGACCCTTCGGTGATATCAGTGATCCGGATGGTTATCTCGCTGTGGCGAAGTCGTTCGCTGCCCTTGGGGGTGAGGGTAAATGGGCCATACATCCCTCGCAAATTGAACTCGCCAACCAGATATTCTCTCCGGCCGAGGAGGAAGTTGAACATGCAAGGCGGGTTCTTAAGGCGATGGAAAAGGCTGCTGCGGAAGGTATGGGTGCGGTCAGTCTTGACGGCCGCATGATTGATGCAGCCTCGATTCGTCAAGCCGAAGTGGTCATCGAAAAGGTGAAACAGATTCAGAGTACGGCCAACCTCAAGGAGGCCGTTGCATGAATATTCACGAGTATCAGACCAAGGAGTTGTTTCGCAGCTACAAGATACCCGTTCCAGAGGGGCGTATGGCCCATTCCGCCAACCAGGCCCTATCCGCTGCAGAGCAGCTGGGAGGCGATGGTTGGGTGGTCAAGGCTCAGATCCACGCCGGCGGTCGGGGAAAGGCCGGTGGAGTGCAAATGGCAAATAGCCTGGATGAGGTCCAGGAACACGCAGAGAACCTGATCGGCAGGCGCCTGGTGACCAAACAGACCGGTGACACCGGACGTCTTGTCAACCGGGTTTTGGTCGAGCAGGTTCATCAGATCGAAACCGAGTACTACCTCGGTATCGTCATCGATCGAGGCAGCCAGCGAATCACCCTTATTGCATCTGCCGCCGGCGGCATGGAGATCGAAGAGGTGGCCAAGGCCACACCGGAGAAAGTGATTCGTGAAGTGGTCGACCCAGCGGTGGGCCTACAGGATTTTCAATGTCGCAAGGTATCCGCGGGGATAGGTCTCTACGGAAAGCAAATTGTTAAAGCGGCGCGTATCATGAAAAGCCTGTATCGCTGTTTTCGGGATAGAGACGCCCTGATGGTTGAGATCAATCCCATGGTGTTGACCAGGGATGGGGATTTTCTGGCCCTGGATGCGAAGATGTCCTTTGATGGCAATGCCTTGTTCAGACAGTCGGAGATCACCGATCTACGGGATTTTGATGAGGAGGATCCCAAGGAGGTGGAAGCCTCGGGCCACGATCTCAACTATATCGCCCTCGATGGCAGTGTGGGTTGTATCGTCAATGGCGCGGGTCTGGCGATGGCAACCATGGATGCTATCAGCCTGTATGGGGGAAAACCGGCCAATTTTCTCGATGTGGGCGGTGGTGCCTCACCGGAGAAGATCGCCAATGCCTTCCGTATCGTCCTGGAGGACCCCAATGTCAAGGTTGTGTTGATGAACATCTATGCCGGCATCAACCGCTGTGACTGGATTGCAGAAGGCATCGTCAAGGCGATGGCCGAGCTCACTGTCGAGGTGCCGGTCGTGGTGAGGTTGGCTGGAACCAACCTGGAGGCGGGCAGAGAGATTCTGGAGAACTCAGGACTCGATTATATTCATGCCGATCGCCTGAGTGACGCAGCGGAGAAGTCGGTGCAAGCTGTCCCAAGCGGGGTGGCGGCATGAGTATCCTCGTAGACAAGCATTCACGGGTCATCTTTCAGGGCTTTACCGGGCAGCATGCAACGTTTCATGCCACGGAAGCGATCCGCATGGGGACCCAGGTGGTGGGTGGTGTGACACCGGGCAAGGGTGGCCAGACCCATATCGACAGGCCGGTATACGATACCGTTTCTGACGCTGTGGTTCAGGCGGGAGCGGATGTGAGTGTGGTTTTCGTGCCACCGCCTTTCAGTGCCGATGCCATCATGGAGGCCATTGAGGGTGGGATCAAGGTGATCGTCGTGATCACCGACGGTGTGCCGGTTCAGGATATGGTCCGAGTCAAGCGTTACCTGATCGGTCACGATACCATCATCGTCGGCCCCAACACGGCAGGAGTGATCACCCCTGAGGAGTGCAAGGTAGGGATCATGCCTGCCCATATCTACCCCAAGGGACGCATCGGTATCGTATCGCGTTCAGGTACCCTCAATTACGAGGCGGTGGAACAGATGAGCGAACTGGGATTAGGGGTCTCAACCAGTGTCAGTATCGGTGGTGATCCTGTCAATGGTTGTGATTTTCTTACCCTGCTGAAAAAGTTTGCCGACGATGACGAGACCGAGGCAGTGCTGATGATCGGCGAGATCGGTGGTACTCAGGAGGTGGAGGCCGCAGCCTGGGCCAGAGATCACCTGAACAAGCCCCTGATCGGTTTCATTGCCGGCGCGACCGCGCCGCCCGGGCGCAGAATGGGCCATGCGGGGGCGATTATCTCCGGAGAGGGGGACACCGCCCAGGCAAAGATGCAACGTCTGGCCGAGTTGGGTGTCAGTGTGGTGCAGAATGCAGCGGAAATAGGCAAGACAGTGGGCTATAGCTTGAAGTAGCAGGGTTGCTCCTTCACTGGGGACTGACCTGACGCAAGCCTATGAAAGAGCGGGCAGCTTTAGAGCCCGATCAAGGAGGGTGATGGAAAATGATGGGCTACTGCAAAGCAGCGGAAATGGCTCTGGAATCGTCTGCCTGGGCCTCTCAAAGATGCTTATAAGCGCTTGTAATTGTCCCTTAATAGGAGGAGTATGCCTCTGTCAGACCACTGGAATAGGTTCCGTGTGATGAAAAGGCTTTTGATCCTCAACAGCAAGGGAGGCTGTGGAAAGACAACGATAGCGACAAATTTAGCGGGGTTCTACGCCGCTTCCGGGACGTCGACAACACTATTTGATTACGATCCTCAGGGGTCCAGCCAACGCTGGTTGGAGTTGCGCACCGAGCAGTACCCCGGCATCCATGGCGTATTTGCTGCCAAAACCACTCAAGGCAGTGTCACACGTGCCTTTGCCCTACGGGTTCCCCAAGACACACAGCGCATCATCGTCGATACACCCGCATCCATGAAACGTCTGGAAATGATGGACATGCTGCGTTCGGCCACGGCGGTTGTGGTGCCGGTCCTTCCATCCGGTATCGATTGTCATGTTACCCTGGATTTTCTCAAGCAACTTAGTGACTTGGTGCGTCAGATGGGGCTCGATCTGCCGATCGGTATCGTCGCCAACCGGGTACGCATCAATAGCCGCTCATTCAAGCAGCTCAAGCAGACGTTAGAGGAACTCGATGTGCCTCTGGTGGCCTATCTGAGAGAGTCACAAAACTATGTGTATGCGGCCGAATCGGGATGCGCAGTCGTCGATTTGAAACAACCGGCCTTCAAAAAAGACAATCAGCAGTGGTCGATACTGATCAACTGGCTGGAGACCGGCCAGCTCTTGTCATCACTGCCACCCAACAATAACGAGGCGCACCACGCCATCAATCTGCAATAGCCAGGGCTTATCCACTTAGACGTTTGTATTTGATTCGATGGGGCTGATCGGCCTCGGCACCTAGACGCTGTTTTCGGTCGGCTTCGTAGTCGGCGTAGTTACCTTCGAACCAAACTACACCTGAATCCCCCTCGAAGGCGAGTATGTGGGTGGCGATGCGATCGAGGAACCAGCGATCATGGCTGATGATCACCGCGCAGCCAGGGAAGGAGAGCAGAGCCTCTTCCAGGGCACGCAGTGTCTCCACATCAAGATCGTTGGTTGGCTCATCGAGTAGCAGCAGGTTGCCTCCGCTCTTGAGCAGCTTCGCCAGATGTACCCGGTTGCGCTCTCCGCCGGAGAGATCACCGATACGCTTTTGCTGATCGGAACCCTTGAAGTTGAAGCGGCTGACATAGGCCCGGGACTGCATCTGATAGCGGTCCACGGTGATGATATCCTGGGAGTCGGAAATCTCCTCCCATACTGTCTTGTTTCCATCCAGGGCATCACGGCTCTGGTCTACATAGGCGATCTCCACCGTCTCACCGATACGCAACTCGCCGGCATCGGGAGTCTCCTGACCGGTGATGATACGGAAGAGGGTGGTTTTTCCCGCCCCGTTGGGACCTATGATGCCGACAATCCCGCCTTTTGGCAGGTTAAAGGTGAGGTCGTCATAGAGCAGGCGATCGGAGAAGGATTTTTTTAGTCCTACTGCATCGATGACAAGGTCGCCCAGTCTTGGTCCAGGTGGAATATAGAGTTCATTGGTCTCATTGCGCTGTTGGAATTCCTGGGATTGCAACTCCTCGAAACGCTGTAAACGGGCCTTGCTCTTGGCATGGCGCCCTTTGGGATTGGAGCGAACCCAGTCCAGCTCCGCCTTCATGCTCTTGATATGGGCCGCTTCCTCCCTTGATTCCTGTTCCAGACGCTGCTCCTTCTGTTCCAGCCAGGACGAGTAGTTACCCTCCCAGGGAATGCCATAACCGCGGTCCAGTTCAAGAATCCATCCTGCGACGTTATCCAGAAAATAGCGATCATGGGTGACCGCAACCACGGTGCCGCTGTATTCGTGGAGGAAACGTTCCAGCCAGGCCACGGATTCCGCATCCAGGTGGTTGGTCGGTTCATCAAGCAGCAGCATATCCGGTTTTTCAAGCAATAAACGGCATAGGGCTACACGACGTTTTTCGCCGCCGGACAGGGTTTCCACCTTAGCGTCCCAGGGTGGTAGACGCAGGGCGTCGGCGGCAATCTCCAGCTGGCGTTCGATGTTGTGCCCATCAGTGGCCTGAATGATGTTTTCAAGGGCTGCCTGCTCCTTCGCCAGGGCATCGAAATCCGCGTCCGCCTCGGCATAGGCCGCGTAAACCTCATCAAGCCGGGTCAGGGCCTGTTTCACATCCGCCAGTGCGGCTTCCACGTTTCCGCGTACATCAGTACTCTCGTCCAACTGGGGTTCCTGGGGGAGATAGCCGACACGGATTCCGGTCTGGGGTCGTGCTTCTCCTTCAATATCGGTATCGACCCCTGCCATGATGCGTAATAGGGTTGATTTACCCGCGCCGTTGAGACCAAGTACACCGATCTTGGCGCCGGGAAAAAAGGAGAGGGAGATATCCCGTAGAATCTGTTTTTTAGGTGGGACGATTTTCCCCACCCCGTTCATTGTGTAAATGTACTGGGCCATGGATAGTTTGCAACTGTTGGGTTGGGGTGGCGCTTGGCACCCATATGAACGGGCCATATTAACACGGGAGCCAGGCAAGCTGATAGTAAATGCTGTGTTTACATGGGCTTGGGAAATTAATAACTGGAGTACTTGATATACACATGAACTCAATTAAACTTACTACTGTCTCCAGTGAATATATGGCCTGTACATACTGGGTCTGAGCATTGATCAAATACTCTGGCCTAGCATGCAGATGGACTGGAGATGGTGTTGGCCATAGTGCTATCCGTTCCGCGGATTTAGGCATGGTGTATGGCCCATCTTGGGTATCTCGTAAACTTGCACAGAGGAGACCGGGTATTCAACTAGATGGAGCTGTAGATTCAGGATTGGCCTGCCAGGCTTGAACATACGCGTTAGAAGAGTGTGATCAGATCTAATCGTCACAAATGAATCTAAAGGAAGCGTATCGGAGTCTGGCCGGTCGATTCAATAATCAAGGCCCCGTTTTTCATCACAAGCGCCAACAGAACCCCGCTTCGGCGGGGTTTCTTATTTTTAGTCAGGCTGTGATTTGGTGGGACTCGCTCACCCAGCGTGTCGGTCACTGCACCGGCGTGTCATGCTCTGGGGGTTGTCTCGATTCCGATCTATTGTGGTCCTTGGCGAATCCATTTGATTTTATAAATCTCAGCAATTCTTCTTCGGGTACGGGATGTGAGTAGAAGAATCCCTGAGCCAAACCGCAGCCGGCTCTGCTGAGGTGGTCAATTTGGGTCTGGTTTTCCACTCCCTCGGCGATCAGGTTGAGGTTGAGGCCCTTGGCCATTGCTATGATTGCATCAATGATTGAGTTGTCTTCCGATGATTTGATGCCCTGGACGAATGAGCGATCTATTTTCAATGTGTTGATCGGCAGATTTTGCAGGTAGCCCAAGGATGAATAGCCAGTACCGAAATCATCGATGGCAATGCGTATGCCCTTGTGGGATAACCTGGTCAAGGCGTCTATCGCTTTCTCCATATCCTGCATAATGGCATGCTCGGTGATCTCAAGTTCCAAGGTGTTTTCCGGTAGATTATGGCGCTTGATAATCTTCATTGCTTTAGCCACGAATTGATCCATCTCGAGTTGTTGCATTGAGATGTTCACCGATAGCAGCAATGAGATACCCTCCTGTTCCATCCAGCGTTTAATATCCGTGCATGCCCTCCGCAGTACCCATTCGCCAAGCGGGATGATGAGACCGGACTCCTCTGCAACACTAATGAATTCGTTGGGTTGGATAGTGCCTTTTTCTGGATGTTTCCAACGTACCAGGGCTTCAACACCCCGCATATAACCGTTGTTGATATCGAATTGCGGCTGATAATAGAGACATAGCTCATTGGTTGATATAGCCTTTCGCAAACCGTTTTCAATGTCCAAAGATTGCGAGAAGTGGGTTTTCATCTTCTCTGAATAGAAGGCGTAGCCATTCTTCCCGGCATTCTTGATTTTGTACATCGCTATATCAGCATTTTTAATCAACATATCCTTGGTGTCGCCATCACTCGGGTATATGGATATGCCGATGCTGAAACTGATGAAGATCTCCTCGTTCTTAATGATATAGGGCTCTGCCGTGAGTCGAAGAATCTTTTCCGCAAGATTTCTTGCATCTTGTATGTCATTGATTTCCGGTACCAGAAGGTTGAACTCATCACCACCGACACGGGCCAGGGTATCCGCCTCTCTCAGCTCACTGCGCAGCCGTTGGCCGACAAGTTTCAACAACTCATCGCCAACATAATGTCCGAGTGAGTCGTTGATGATTTTAAAGCGGTCCATATCCAGATACATGACAGCCAGTTTCTTTCCGGAGCGTTTGGACTGGGCCATCGCCATATTCAAGCGATCGCGGAACAGACTGCGATTGGGCAGGTTGGTTAGCAGGTCATGGTAGAGCTGGTATTTGATGAGTGCTTCGGCCTGTTTCCGTTCGGAGATATCACGTGCTACACCGTAGGTACCGATGAATGACTTGCTGTTATCGTCGTTGGTCGTGTATATGCCGATTGAACTCAACTCTATTGGAATCACGTGGGACTCGAAAAAGCGGGTTCCGTTATGCTTCTTACTGCACAATTTCAGTTCTGCGCTGCGGGTGGCACGCTCACCGGCGCGGCGCTCATTGAAGGTATATTGTGCTTTTTCCAGGTCTTCCGAGAGGATCAGTTTGCTGAAGTGCTCGCCAATGATTTCATTTTGACTGTAACCAAGAAGCGATTTCACACGTTCATTGATGAAGGCGAATTTACCCTCCTGATCCAGTAGATAGATCATGTCTGGCGAATTGTTGACAATGAACTTATGCAGGGATTCGGATTCCTGGAGCCGCAGATGTATTGACTGATTTGCCGCCCTCAGCTGACGGCGTTCGATAACATTCGCCACTGATCGCAATAGCTCGTCCGGTGCATAGGGCTTGCGAAGAAAGTCTTGTGCCCCTTTGCGCAAAGCCTTGGTGGCATGGTCAAAGGTTGTTTCGCCACTGACGACGATAATGTCGCAATTCAGGCGATAGTGTTCGATGTGCTCCATTACTTTGTGCCCATGCAGGTCGGGCATGTTCAGGTCGAGCAGAATTAAATCGAAAGTTCCCGTATTGAGCAGTTCGATCGCCTCACTGCCGCTCTCCGCAAGTGTTGTTTCGTAACCGGTGAAGCGGAGTATCTCTTTCAGGCTGGCGCGGGCTTTCGGCTCGTCATCAGCAATCAAAATCCTTGCGTTATAGCTGTTTGCAGGACTGCTGGTATCAAAGTTCTTCGGTAAGGATTCGAAGTTACCTTCAATCCCTCGCCATGGTGCCGGATAGTATGGGTGCATATCAGAATCCTCTACTATCCGGTCCTGGGCAGGTAGATCTGAAATCGCGTACCTGATCCGCTATTGGATGTGCAGTTGATGGAACCGGAAAGTTCGTCAATGAGATTTTTTACTATGGTAAGCCCCAGACCGGAGTGGGAACTGTCTTTGGTGGTTGTCACAGGGGTGAATAGTTGGTCCATGATCTCTTTGGCTATGCCTGGGCCATTGTCGGTGATCTGAATCTCAATGTGTTCCTTACCATTTATATATGCATTTGCACGAGTTTCAATACCTAGTTTCCCCCCTTCTGGCATGGCCTCGACTGCATTTTTGATCAGATTGGTTAAGATTTGCTTAACATGACCCCGCTGGGTCTCCAGATGAGGCAGATTCGAGTCAAGGTCCAGCTGCGCAACGATATTGTGCATGGGAAACAGGGAGGATTGAAACAGTTTATCGAGATCCTGCACGAGTTGGTTGATATCAACGTTTTTAACCTGCTGTTCGAGTTCATCAGGAATATCGCGAATACGCAGTATGATCTTGCCCACTCTCGAGATTTCTTCCTTGATAATATCAAGTTCCTCCATTACCTGGTTGTCCTCGCCGAGTTTCATTCCGAGAATATGCAGGTAGTTGTTGATGATACCCAAAGGATTATTCACTTCATGCACGATCTTGCGTGCTTCGAGATGGAAGCTGGAGCGCTCGTCATCGATCAGCTGTTGCTGCTGGGCGAGCATGTTTCTCTGCCGCAGGAGCAGATCGGCCGCCTCTGTGGCAAACAGAGTGATAAGCTGCTTCTGCCCCTGGAGTGCTTCCCATTGGCTGCCGCTCATGCCGACAGCGATCAATCCAATGCGGGATTGATGAGAGCTCAATGGCAAGTAGAGTAGGGCTTGTTGATTGAGAAAACGCGCCAGTTGTCGATCCACGACACTCATCAGAGAGAGATTCTCATCATCTTCCGAATAGCAGACACTGCCTTGATTGTAGGCGGCTGCCGCCAGGCTGCGATCTGAATCTGTGGAAATAGCGATCTCATCCAGCAACTCATTGCTCTGGGCAGATGGGCTGACTGGGCGCAGTGTCTTACTATCCTGATCTTGCACCAGAAAACAGATGTGTTGAATACCGAACAACAGATCGAAGTCGCGCTGAATTTGTTGCATGGTGGCGACCATGTCCGGTGTCTCCGGCATCGGTTCCATGCCGCCACCCAAAAGGGCGGCCTGTTTGACCCGTTCCGCCAATGCCTGCTGCCGCTCTTGATCCTGCTTGTCACTTTTTTCGGCAGTTAGAGAGATACCGAGACTTTGTGCCGCCTTGGCCGCTTTCTGCCTGGCATCCTGCACCAATCCTTCCACGATTGACTGATTCAATCCGAACAGACTATCGGCCCGTGTCAAGCTGTCGTTATCAAGTTTTTCTGTTTTGCCTGAGAGTTGGCTGGCAAGATTCACCAGTTTGACCAAGTGAGAACAGTCAAGAATGTTATCAGCCGGTTCGTATTGGTAGAGGATTGCATCGGCGAGGAATGACTGCAACTCCCAACTTTCAATCATGTGGGACCCGATCTGCGGGGATGAATAGTCGAATTTCTCGATCTCCGCCTTGACCAGCGACTCCCCAGTTAATCCCTGTTCCAGCAGGGTGCCGTATTCATCGGGAAAGGCCTGTAGCAATGCAAGTTGTCCTAAACTGTGCAGGAGTCCCGCAAGGTATGCCTCATCCGGTGATCGATAGGTAGTCAAATCTGCCAAGGCCTTTGTCACTTGCGCGCAAATCAACGACTGCAACCATATCTCATCCAGGGCTCTTCCAGCCTGTTTGCTGAGCTGGTTGAAAAACTGTTGCACGGCGCTGTTGATGGCAATGGTTCTGACACTGCGAATACCAAGCACAACTAACAATCGTTGAATATCGCTGATCTCTTGCCATTGGCGGTAGAAAGGTGAGTTGGCCGCGGTGATGACCTTGGAGGAGACGCCCGCATCTTGTTCGATGGTTTCGGCCAGTTGCTTGAAGCTCACATCGGGGCTATTGCAGCTATCGATCAACTCGATAAGGATTGCTGGCGGGCTAGGGAGATTGCTGAATCTTCCTATGATTGGTTTTTGCTCCGATTGAGTAGGCACGGAAATCCTAAAAATATTTTTTATAACAGCTGGTTACCGGAGTAATTAATAGCACTTAACTGGCTATTGTTAAAGCTATTTACTGCAAATCCCCCCCTATCGGCGGAAATGAATGCCTGAAACCGCTTCATCCAGTGTGGCATGGAGCCTGTCGAATTTTTGCCTAATACAGGTTTTCTGGCGAGTCAATATTTTGTCTCCCCCCTGGGAGCTATATGTAACTATATGTATTTAAAGAAATAAATAGGCTTTAGTTGTATGGCATCTATATTGCATTCCGTTTGGATATAAATCTTGAGGACGGCAATATGGCAGAAGAACAGGCATCGGAAGAGCTCGATTTGGGTGAAGAGAAGTCGGGCAAGTCCAAGCTCATTATCATCATAGCAATAGTCGCTGTTTTACTCATCGGCGGGGGTGTTGCCGCCTATTTTCTCCTGATGGGTGACGAGGCTGCTGATGAGGATGCAGCGACAGCAGAACAAACCGAAGAAGCTGAGGTGGAGCAGGGCCCTGCGCAGTATATTGAGTTAAACCCCCCCTTTGTCGTGAACCTGCCTGGTCGTCCAAGTCTGTTGCAGATCGGAGTCAGTGTCCGGGTCAGATCCGACGAGATGGTCGAATTCATTAAACACAATGATCCGATGATTCGTCACAATCTTCTTAATCTGCTCTCGGCTGCAGATCCCAAGGCCCTGAAAGCCCGTGAGACCAAAGAGAGTCTACAAGCAGATATGCTTAAGGAGCTCAACCGGGTTGTCACTGAATTACAGGGTCCAGACGAAGTTGAAGCCCTCTATTTCACTAGTTTTGTAATGCAATAACCATCATGAGCGCCAACGATTTACTTTCACAAGAAGAGATCGATGCCCTGTTGCATGGGGTCGATAATGGTGATGTCGCCACCGAATCGGACGTGGTCGAGGCTGGCGGTGTCAATTCCTATGATTTCACCAGTCAGGATCGTATCGTTCGGGGACGTCTGCCCACACTGGAGATGATCAACGAGCGCTTTGCGCGCCTGTTCCGCACCAGTCTGTTTAACATGCTGCGCCGTACTGCTGATCTCTCTGTATCCGGTATCCAGATGCAGAAGTTTTCCGAGTTTGTGCACAGCCTGTTCGTTCCCACCAGTTTGAATATGATCCGGGTGCCACCGTTGCGTGGTAAGGGACTTTTCGTTATCGATCCCAAGTTGGTGTTCAGTGTCGTCGACAACTACTTTGGCGGATCCGGAAGATTCCATACCAAGATCGAAGGTCGCGACTTCACGCCTACGGAAAATCGGGTCATTCAGCTCCTTTTGAATCGTGCCTTTGAGGACTTGGTGGTGGCTTGGAAACCTGTCTTTCAGGTCAAATTCGAATACAGCGGTTCAGAGGTCAATCCCCAATTTGCCAACATCGTGAGTCCTTCCGAGGTGGTGGTAGTAACCTCATTTCATGTGGATTTGGAGAGTGGGGGTGGGGATTTTCATGTCTGCATGCCGTACTCGATGCTGGAACCGATTCGTGAGTTGCTCGATGCCGGTGTGCAGAGCGACCGGGGTGAAAGAGATGAGCGCTGGGAGCGTTCCCTCAAGGAGGAGATCTTGGCGGCGAGGATTGAACTTTCCAGCCAACTGACAGATGTGCAGATGAGCGTCAAGCAACTGGCAGAACTGAAAGAGGGGGACATTATTCCCTTCGATATGCCGGAAGAGGTTGAGGTTGAAGCTGCCGAGGTTCCTATTTTCAAGGCCAAACTCGGTGTTTCCGATGGTAACTACGCCTTGAAGATCAACCATTGGATTCAACAGGGTCGGCACAAAGGATTGCACGATTATCTGGAAATGGAAAAACAAGCCGTGCAGGCCTCGAATGAAGAGTGAGCAAATGGCTGTGGCGATGAGTCAGCAGGGACTGACTGCACAACGATAGCCGAAGAGGGCGTAAACATGAGTGAAGAGAAAACAACTGATCCTAATGAAGCACTGGCAGATGAATGGGCTGCTGCTCTGGATGAACAGGATGAGAATGAAAGCGGAGACAAGGCTGCGGCCGCCTCTTTCGACGAACTGCGAGATGAGTCCGGTAACGATGCAGTCAATATGGATGCAATCTTGGATGTGCCTGTCACCATCTCCATGGAGATTGGCCGCACCAAGATCAATATTCGCAACCTGTTGCAACTGAACCAGGGCTCTGTGGTGGAGTTGGATAGATTGGCGGGCGAGCCAATGGATGTACTGGTCAACGGCACCCTGATCGCTCAGGGTGAGGTAGTGGTGGTGAATGAGAAATTCGGCCTCAGGTTGACAGATATCATCAGTCCTTCCGAGCGGGTGAAGAGGATTAGTTGATGTGCCGCTGGCCTTTCATCGCCCTCTTTTTCAGCCACTCCCTGTATGCAGCCGATAGTGCGCAGAAACAGATAGGCGTCAATGTCTCACCTCTGGGTGCCGACAGTCTGTTGTCTACAGCAGGCGGTCTGTTATTCGTATTGGCATTGATCATTGGCGGGGCTTGGCTGTTCAAACGCTATGCACAAATGCCAATGGGTGGAAAGGGATTGGTGCGAGTCCTGGGTGGAACCTCTGTGGGTACACGCGAACGCGTGGTCGTCATAGAGGTCGAGAATCAACGTTTGTTGCTCGGTGTGGCGCCGGGTCAAGTACGTAAACTGCATATCCTGCAAGCATCAGATGCCAGCTTTCAGGAACAACTGGAGAGTGAAAAAGGCGGCGTTAAACTGGCTGACAGCAGTCAGGGGCGGACCTGATGAGGGCTTGGTTGTTAATCATTGGCCTGTTGAGTACAACCCTGTTGCAGGCTGCACCAGGTGTCGATGCTTTCACAGTGGCGGCAGATGGGGAGGGTGGTCAAACCTATACCCTGACCATCCAGATCCTGCTCTTCATGACCGCATTGACCCTGTTACCCGGGGCTTTGATGATGATGACCTCTTTTGCTCGCATCATCATCGTGCTGGCCATACTCAGGCAGGCCCTGGGAACCCAAAACACACCCTCGAATCAGATCCTCATCGGACTGGCCCTGTTCCTTACCTTATTTATCATGATGCCTGTCTTCAACGAGGTGAATGAGGTGGCGCTGCAACCCTATCTGGCGGAGCAGATGGATGCCGCCCAGGCGCTGCAGGCAGCTGCCGAACCGGTGAAGTCATTCATGATCGCGCAGACACGGGAGGATGATCTGGCGTTGTTTGCGCGGATCGGTGATTTCAATGAACTGGAAGAGCCGGACGATGTACCATTCAGCCTGTTACTTCCCTCATTTGCCACCAGTGAATTGAAAACCGGCTTTCAAATCGGCTTTCTGCTGTTTATACCTTTTCTGATTATCGATATTGTCGTCGCCAGTATTTTGATGTCGATGGGCATGATGATGCTGTCACCAATGATTATCTCCCTGCCGTTCAAAATCATGCTGTTTGTATTGATCGACGGATGGGCATTGGTGTTCGGCACCCTGGCGGCCAGTTTCCAACTCTGAGGAGGAAGGTGTATGAGTCCTGATACAGTCATGTCGATTGGACAAAATGCACTTGAAGTGATCGGCATACTGGCAGGACTGGTGTTGTTGCCAGCACTTGCGGTGGGACTGATTATCGCCATGTTTCAGGCGGCAACCCAGATCAACGAAATGACCTTGACTTTCATCCCCAAGCTGGTGGTTGTGGGAGTAGTGCTGATGTTCGCCGGTAACTGGATGCTGCATCTCCTGATGAA
This sequence comes from Candidatus Thiodiazotropha sp., assembly GCA_040507005.1. Lineage (GTDB taxonomy): Bacteria > Pseudomonadota > Gammaproteobacteria > Chromatiales > Chromatiaceae > Thiodiazotropha. The sequence goes on along the minus strand of JBEVVS010000164.1, from coordinate 7,334 downwards.
TTTCTCCATGAACCTGATCGAGAGTATTCCGGAACTGCTTTTTTAAGGCCTGGTAAGCAAAACCAATCTATGAGGCATATTTGGACACACCATGATCTTCACCGAAGCGCAGTTCAACACCTGGTTAGCGGCCTATCTTTGGCCGATGGTGCGTATCAGCGCCATGCTGTTGGCGATGCCGCTGTTCAGTTCCCGTCAGGTGCCTGCACGCTATCGGCTCATACTGGTGATCGTTATCACCATGCTGATCGCTCCGACACTGCCACCTCAACCCCAGGCGGATGTGCTGAGTCATGCCGGTTTCACGATCATGCTGCAGCAGGTCTTGATCGGTGTGCTGATGGGTTTTGTCCTGCAGATGGTATTCGGCGCACTGGTCTTCGGTGGTCAAGTGATCGCCTATAGCATGGGCCTGGGATTCGCCTCCATGGTCGATCCGGCGAATGGGGTGCAGGTACCGGTGGTGGCGCAATTCTATCTGATTCTCGCCACCCTGCTGTTCCTGATCTTCAATGGTCACCTGCTTTCCATAGAGCTGATTGCCGACAGTTTTACCACCATGCCGGTGGCCATGGATGGTATCTCGCGTAACGGCTTGCTTGAGGTCGTTGCCTGGGGAAGTCGGTTGTTTATCGGTGGTCTGCTGATTGCGCTGCCTATTGTCGGGGCCATGTTAATGGTCAATATGGGTATGGGTGTGGTGATGCGTGCCGCACCACAGCTGAATATCTTCTCGATCGGATTTCCGATCACCATGCTGCTCGGTTTTGCCTTGATATGGGTGACCTTGCCAAATGTCTTCGCGGTCTTCAATGAACTCCTGGATGAGGCGTTTCAGCATCTAATGCTGACTCTTCAGGTGACGAGGTGAATCATGGCTGAGAATGAAAACGGCCAGGAAAAAACAGAACAACCCTCGGCGAAAAGGCTACTGGATGCTAAACGCAAGGGACAGGTTCCCCGTTCCCGTGAGCTTAACAGCATGGCGGTAACCATGATCGGTGTGACCTCCCTGGTTGTGATGAGCCATTCCATTGGCGATGGTCTGTCAGAGATGATGAGTCAGAGTTTTGTCCTGACCCGGGAACAGATCTTCGATATCAACAGCATGTTGATTCAACTGGGTGAGCGGTTGTTGGATGTATTGCTGGTATTGCTGCCATTTTTTCTGCTGGTTGTGGTGGCTGCGATCTTCAGCTCTGTCGCCCTTGGCGGTTTCTCAATCAGCGCTGAGGCGTTGACACCAAAGTTGAGCAAGATGAGTCCGTTGAAGGGATTCAAGCGTATCTTCTCAGCCCGTGGCCTGGTGGAGATGCTCAAGGCATTGGCCAAGTTTATCTTTATCGGCGGTGTCACCGTACTCCTGCTCTGGTTGTCCCTGGATAAGTTCCTGGCATTGCACGGCATGGAGTTGGCTCAGGCAATGCAGAGCCTGAACGGGTTGATCGGCTGGTCGGTGATTCTCATGACATCAACCTTGATCCTCATCGCGGCGATCGATATACCCTTTCAATTGTGGGATCACAAACGTCAGTTGAAGATGACCCGTCAGGAACTGCGTGACGAATTGAAAGAGACTGAAGGCAAACCCGAGGTCAAGAGTCGCGTACGTCAACTGCAACGGGAAATGGCGCAAAAGCGCATGATGCAGGAGGTGCCTAAGGCCGACGTCATCGTTACCAATCCGACCCACTATGCGGTAGCGCTGCAATACGATCCGGAAACCATGCACGCGCCGAAACTGCTGGCCAAGGGCGCCGATCTGGTGGCAATGACGATCCGTGAGGTCGGCAGCGAGGCCAAGGTGCCGGTGGTGGAATCACCGATGCTCGCACGTGCCATCTATTTCCATACTGAACTGAATGCATTTATTCCTGCCGGCCTCTATCTCGCGGTCGCAAGGCTGTTGGCATACGTCTTCCAGCTCAGGGCGTATCGTACCGAGGGAGGGGAGTATCCGGAATTGCCGGATGAGCTGTCGATTCCGGAGGAGTATCAGCACGAGGGCTGAAGAGTTTTAGTTATGAGTTTTGAGTTTTTGTTATGTGTCATTAGCTATGAGTTCTGAATATATGTATTCATTTCAATTTAGTTTCTTTATCGGTGAGTTAAATGGGATGTGCACGAAGTGCAGACATAAAATTCATAACTTAAAACTCAAAGCTCAAAACTTTCCAGGTGTATAACCATGAACGCTACGATGATTCTCGACAACGTAAAACAGGCAGGCGCACGCGGCTTGGGCGCGCCGATTATGCTGTTGATGTTGTTGACGATGATCGTGATTCCTTTGCCGCCGATTGCATTGGATATGTTCTTCACCTTCAATATCACCCTCTCACTGGTGGTGATGTTGGTAGTGGTCTACACCCGTCGTCCACTGGAATTCTCTGTCTTCCCCAGCATGCTGCTGATTGCCACCCTGTTACGTCTTGCCCTGAATGTGGCTTCCACCCGGGTAGTCCTTTTGGAAGGCCACACCGGCGGTGATGCGGCGGGTAAGGTGATTGAGGCCTTTGGCGCCTTTGTCATCGGCGGCAATTATGCCGTGGGCCTGGTGGTCTTCCTGATCCTGGTGATCATCAATTTCGTGGTTGTGACCAAAGGTGCAGGGCGGGTTTCGGAAGTCAGCGCACGCTTTACCCTTGACGCCATGCCGGGTAAACAGATGGCCATCGACGCCGACCTCAATTCCGGGCTAATCGATCAGGATGAGGCTAGGACGCGGCGTGAGGATATCGCCCGCGAAGCCGATTTTTACGGTGCCATGGACGGTGCGAGTAAGTTTGTGCGCGGTGATGCGATCGCCGGCATCCTGATCCTTTTCATCAATATTATCGGCGGGCTCTCCATCGGTATGGCCCAGCATGGTCTCGATTTTAACACCGCCCTGCAGAACTATGTTTTATTGACCATTGGTGATGGTTTGGTGGCACAGATCCCATCGCTGCTGCTTTCCACATCGGCGGCGATCATTGTCACCCGGGTGGCCAGCTCCCAGGATGTTGGTGGGCAGATTGTCAGTCAGCTGTTTACCAGTCCCAAGGCACTCTCGGTAGCGGCAGCGGTTCTGTTCCTGATGGGTATTATTCCAGGGATGCCCAATTTCGCCTTTCTTACTCTGGCCGCGGCAGCGGCGGCGGGCGCTTGGATGATCTGGCAACGGCAGATGAAACCGGTGGAAGAACCGGTTTTGGAAGAGCCGGTTGAGCAGCCTGAGCAGCGGGAACTGAGTTGGGATGATGTACAACCTGTTGATTTGATCGGTCTCGAAGTGGGCTATCGTCTGATCCCGCTGGTGGATCGCAATCAGGGCGGGCAGTTGATGAATCGCATCAAGGGTGTCAGGCGCAAGCTGTCCCAGGAGATCGGTTTCCTGATTCCCTCCGTGCATATCCGCGACAATCTGGATCTCAGCCCCAACAGTTATCGAATTTCCATCAATGGCGTAGCAGTGGCCTTGGCGGATATCTTTCCGGACCGGGAAATGGCCATCAATCCGGGACAGGTCTTCGGTGAACTGCAGGGAACAGTCACCAAGGATCCGACTTTCGGTCTGGATGCCATCTGGATCGATCCGGAACAGAAGGATCATGCACAGACCCTGGGTTATACGGTCGTGGATGCCAGTACCGTGGTGGCCACCCATCTGAGTGAAATCCTGCAATCCCATGCCAACGAACTGCTGGGTCATGAAGAGACGCAACAGCTTTTGGATATGCTGGGCAGAACCGCCCCCAAACTGGTGGAAGACCTGGTACCGAAAGCACTTTCATTGAGCGTGGTGACCAAGATATTGCAGAATCTGCTGACCGAACACGTACCGGTGCGTGATTTCCGCACCATAGCAGAGACGTTGGCAGAACAGTCACAAAGAACCCAGGATCCGGGGGCGTTGACTGCCGCGGTTCGGGTGGCGCTGTCACGGGGCATCGTGCAACAGCTGATCGGTGCCTCGGAAGAGATTCCGGTTGCAGTTCTTGATCCAACCTTGGAGCAGCTGCTGCAGAGAACCCTGCAGGCATCTGAAGAGGGGCAGGCGGGATTTGAACCGGGTCTGGCGGAGAGACTGCAGAATGCACTTTCCGAGACCTCTGCGGCCATGGAGACCCAGGGGCAGGAGAGTGTGCTGTTGGTGGCTGCACCGATCAGGCCCTGGATGGCTCGCTTCGCTAAACATGCGGCCCCGGGTATGCATATCCTCTCCTACAACGAGATACCCGATAATCGCCAGATCAAGGTGGTGACAACCATCGGTAACGGTGGAAATGAGGAGTGATACTACTCACGTCGGCACTGAATATGAGATAGTAAGCGCAGGAATCTTACTCAGATGGCGTCTGATCAGATGACGCTTGATTGACCTCGAAAGGGACGAAAATTGATGGTCATGTTAGTTATAACCGGGTGGTCTGCCGAATCTGCTTGGCTTAATGGCAGCTGGTCGCAGCTCGATTATTGCCAAAGGCTCTACCACTGCACCTATTTGAGGGGCAGGGCACTGCGCAGTATGGCTGAATCACTGGCTATGCGGGATCCATGTGAGTTTCAACTGGTGAGCCGGCAACATGCGGAGGCACTCGCCTACACCCTGGAGTCGTCGGGGGCCCAATTCGAGATCAAGCAGTTGTGGCCGGAAAAAGTCGTCTCACTCGACCTCTACCGCAAGGGTACAGAGGTGAAAACCATCACCCAGGCAATTGCTGATATCAGGTAATATTCCTCTCTTGCCGCCTCAGCCGAAGTTCTCATCGACCAGCCTGTCAATTTTTCTGCATCAGGGGTTGATTGCCAGTCAAATCAGTGCCGAAACCTTGGCGGGGTAGCCCTGGTGAGTCAATTGACTGGCGTCTTTAACAACCCTGTCAGGGCGCTGACATGTTCGCGCCATATATGCCAACCCATTGTATTAAAAGAAAATAAAAATTTAATTCCCACCTGTCCATGTTTGGAACAGTTTTTGCACACAATGTAATAAACCCTCACTGGGAGTCGATGGCCTCTACACACGGCTGGCAATAGCGGCGGTGTAGAAACAGAGCCGGAGAGCGGATTGGCAGGTTGAATGGCGCAAGCTCAATACAGGGTAATCGCCGGGGAATGCGGACTATGAAGATACGACGTTTTTTTGCCTCTGACATGCGGCAGGCCCTACGCCAGGTGCGTGAGGCGCTGGGTGCGGATGCAGTCATTCTCTCCAACAAGAATGTGCAGGGCGGGATCGAGTTGGTAGCCGCCGTGGATTACGATGAATCCGCATTCGACGCTACGCTGCCAACAACCATCGAATCTGATCCTCAACCATTGTCAGATGATAGTGCCACCCTCTCGAGCGCAGCCAGATCAGCCTACCTGAAAAACACCACTTTCGATCAGTCGGAAAAGCCCAAGCAAGAGCGCCGGGACTCCAAGCCAAGTCAGAGGCAGGAGCAGCCTCGAGTCGAATGGAGTCAGGATCCGGTCCTCAAGGAGATGCGTCGTGAGATGCAGGCGCTGCGTCGAATGATGGAGAACGAGCTATCTGAGCTGACATGGCGTGATCTTGGACATCGTCGACCCCAGACACAGGATTTAATCCGTCGCCTGATGGCGGTGGGGCTGGATGCGGCTCATTGTAAGGAGCTGGCCTATCGTGTTGAGGATGCCGAAACACCCGAACAGGCATGGCGTCAGGCCCTGACCCAACTCGGTGCTGAAATACCGGCGGTGAAGAGGGATCTCCTCGATGAGGGCGGAACTCTTGCCTTGGTGGGGCCGACCGGTGTCGGTAAAACCACCACCATTGCCAAGTTGGCCGCCCGCTTCTGCCTACGACACGGCAATCGTCATCTAGCGCTGATATCGGCCGACAGTTATCGGATTGGTGCCCAGGAGCAGTTGCAAAATTATGGCCGCATCCTGGATGTTCCGGTTCGCAGTGTCAGCACCCCGGAAGAGCTCAATAACGCACTGCACGCCTTTGCAGACAAGCGAATGGTCCTGATCGATACCGCCGGTATGGGACAGAGAGACCTCAAGCTAACGGAACGCCTGGCACTCCTGAGCAAAGGCAACCACCCCGTAAAGTCCTTGCTGACACTCTCTGCAACCACCCAGCGGTCAGCATTGAGTCACGCCATTCGAGCATTCAATATCGTCAGCCCGATTGGTGTTGTCTTGACCAAGATGGATGAGGCCGCTTCCCTTGGGGGCGTGCTTTCAGCCGTTCTCGAAGCAAAACTGCCGCTCGCCTTCGTTACCGATGGTCAGCGGGTTCCGGAGGATATACACAACGCCTATGCGGACAGGTTAATGAAGCACGCAGTGGAGCTGTCCGAGCTTATGGGCGGCAGTCCGGATGAGGAGTATCTGGCGATGGCTTTCGGGGGAATGAATGAACATGCACATGTCTGAAACAATCGAAGATCAGGCAACAGGGTTACGCAGGATGATTAACCCGGAACCGGTAAGGGTAATTGCCGTCACCGGTGGTAAGGGTGGTGTCGGCAAGACCAGTATTTCCGCCAATCTAGGGGTCGCCTTCGCAGAACTCGGTCGCCGGGTAATGCTGCTAGACGCCGATTTGGGATTGGCCAATCTGGATGTGATCCTCGGATTGCATGCAGAGCGTAATCTGTCCCATGTGATGCAGGGTGAATGCTCACTGGAAGATGTCTTGGTCACCGGGCCCAAAGGGATGAGAGTTGTCCCTGGCGCATCCGGTATCCAGCACATGGCTGAGATGACCCCGGCTGAAAATGCCGGCCTGATTCATGCCTTCAGCGAAGTGTCCAACGACGTGGATGTTTTGCTGATCGATACGGCAGCAGGCATTTCCGATCTGGTGATCAGTTTCAGTCGCGCAGCACAGGAACAGATTGTAGTGGTATGTGATGAGCCCGCCTCCATCACTGACGCTTATGCCATTATCAAGTTGCTCAACCGTGAGCATGGAATAAGTCGTTTCCGAATCTTGGCAAATATGGTAAAGAGTGTGCAAGAGGGGCGTGACCTTTACAATAAAATGTGCCGGGTAACCGATCAATACCTGGACGTTATGCTGAACTACATGGGCAGCATTCCTTATGACGAACAACTCCGCAAGGCGGTGAGAAGTCAAAAACCGGTTGTCGAGGCGTATCCACGATCAAGAGTAGCGCAGGCATTCAAGAATTTGGCCAAAAAGGCCGATAACTGGCCTGTGCCCTCGGGTGTCAGTGGAGACTTACAGTTTTTCGTCGAACGATTGATCCAATTTTCTAGCCAATACGGGGAGATATGACGGTGAGCGGCTTAGCGACATACACCGCCATGCAGCAACAGCAGAACTATGATGATCTGGTGGATCAGCATGC
>JBEVVS010000152.1:0-28112 GCA_040507005.1 Candidatus Thiodiazotropha sp. | reverse complement strand
AAGCGTCCCTCATCTATGGCCGCATTACTTAGCATGGCGTGAACAACGGTCACTGCCCTGGCGGAAGAGAGCTCCCAATTCGAACGAAAATGTCGCGTGGATATGGGTATGTTGTCTGTATGACCAGCAACAATGATCTTACCAGGAGTATTCGCGATTACATCGGTTATCTTGGAAATCACTTCGAAGAACTCGGGGTTGAGTGCAGCTCTTCCCGACGGAAATGAGCCCTTCTCCTGGATACGGATGATGATCTTTGTATCTTCCGTCTCCACGTCCAGCAATCCACCTTCGATCTCTCCGTCCAACATCTCCTGCAACTGTTCCGCCTGCTCCTTGACCTCTTTCTCAATCTGCGCCTGCATTGCAGCCTTTGCCACATCGATGTCCAGGTCTTGGGGATCCTGAGCCTCATCACGCTGATCCCTATCTTCTCTCTCCAGAAACTCCTTCTCAAGATCTGCAGTCTGCTGACGGAGTTCTTGCAGGGGGGACGGATCAGGCGTGCCTGGACTGAATTCCTGCATGATCACGCTGGTGCCTTTAACCACTTCCAAGGCCGGTATCTCCCGCTGGACACCAAAGGCATCCTTCATCGACTCCGCCATTTTCTTGAAACGTTGCGCATCGACTTCCGCGAAGGAGAGCAGGAGCACGAAGAAGCACATCAGCAGCGACATCAAATCGGCAAAGGTCGCTAACCAAGGCGGCAGGCCGTCAGGACATTTCGGGCACTCGTCTGCCATTGCTTAGGATTCCTGAACCGGACGCTTACCGGTGGGGAGATAGGTACTCAGGAGCTGTTCCAACACCCGCGGATTCATGCCCTCCTGGATGCCAGCGATGGTTTCTATGATCAGGGACTTGTTGGTCTTTTCCATAGAGCTGGCCCGGGCCAGCTTGTCGGATATGGGTTGTGCGAAGGCATTCGCAATCACGGCGCCATAGAGGGTTGTCAACAAAGCCACTGCCATGGCAGGTCCGATACTGGCGGGGTCCGACATATTCGCCAGCATCTGCACCAGTCCCACCAGGGTGCCGATCATGCCCATGGCCGGCGCCATGGTAGCCATATTCTTGAACATGGTCTGACCGACTTCGTGGCGTTGAATTGTCAGATCGATATCTTTGGTCAACAGCTTATTGACCAATACCGGATCGTGTCCGTCCACGCACAGGCTAATGCCCTGTTGTAGAAATTGATTGCCGATCTCCTGTCCTTCCAGGGCCAATAAACCATTCTTGCGTGCGATATCTGCCAGCTCCACAGCTTCATCAATGAGCTTTTTTGGGTCATCGGTCTTGTAGAAAAAGGCCTTCATACCAATGCTGAAAGAGCCGAGGAAGTCTCCCAGGGAGACCTGCATCAAGGTCACCATGAACGTTCCTCCTACAACGATCAGTAACGAGGGAACATTCACAAACAGCATCACGTCGCCACCAGAGGCAATTGCTCCAATGATGATGCCGAAACCACCCAAAAGACCAACCAGAGTAGCAATATCCACCGATTATTTCTCCGAATCCCCGTTGCTGTTTTAATACGTCTGTAAGCAGCTGACTGTGCGCAATCCGTCCCTGGTTGCCCAAAGGCAAAAAGTTATGATTCCAATCTGTTTGTTTTAGCGGTAGGAAGCGGTCAAACTTTAATTCCTCAAGACAGTGTATGGGGGCCGGGCATGGGTCGCTGGAAGCGGCAGGATTTGACTGAAAAACAGACAATTTCAAGAATAATTGTCAACAAGAAATCAAGAACTTAGACACATATGAATGATGTAAAAAACATACTGATTACCGGCTGCTCCAGCGGCATCGGCCTGGCCGTGGCTGCAGGTTTGAAAAACCGCGGCTACCGTGTCTTCGCCAGTGCCAGAAAGGAGCATGATGTAGAGGATTTGCAAGGTCAGGGATTCGAGTCGTTCCAGCTCGACCTGGATGACAGTCGCTCCATAGATCGAGGGGTGCAACAGCTGTTTGAACGCACCAATGGGCGTCTTTATGCCCTATTCAACAACGGCGCCTACGGTCAACCCGGAGCGGTCGAGGACCTGACTCGGGAGGTGCTGCGCAAGCAATTCGAAAGCAACCTATTTGGCTGGCATGAGCTGACATGCCGGGTCATTCCGACTATGCGTCGCCAGGGTGAGGGACGCATCATACAGAACAGCTCCATTCTCGGATTTATCACCCTGCCCTATCGTGGTGCCTATGTGGCCAGCAAATTCGCCCTCGAAGGATTAAGCGACACCCTGAGACTGGAACTCGCCGGGAGCGGTGTTCATGTCTCGCTGATCGAGCCCGGCCCCATCGAAAGCCGGTTTCGTGAAAATGCCCATAGGATGTTTGAAAAACATATCGACAGCCTCAATTCTGTGCATCGTGAGCACTACCAAGGCGTTATCCGCCGTCTGGAAAAACAAGGACATGCAACTCCCTTTACCCTGCCTGCGGAAGCAGTGCTGAAGAAGGTCATCCACGCCTTGGAGAGCCGCAAACCCAAACCACGCTACCACGTCACTTTTCCCACCCATCTGTTTGCAGTGCTCAGACGTCTGCTCAGCAGTCGCGCCATGGATCGCCTCCTGCTCAGGGTTGGGGGGAGCGGCAGTCGCTGACAAGAGGACTATTTACCCGGCTATCAGACTATGACATGATCCATGCCCTCTAATCTAAACCTTGTTGGCCTACATAAACTATGTCGACTGATATCCCAACCCCCATTGAGATCAACCTGCACCAAAAATCCCGCCTACTGGCACTGCGTTTTTCCGATGGGATGAAGTTCGAACTTCCCTGTGAGTATCTGCGAGTCTTCTCCACTGCGGCGGAGGTCAAAGCGAGCGATACACCTGTTACCGGAAAGGAGTCGGTTAACATCACGAAAATCGAACCTCAGGGGCAATACGCGATACGTCTTATCTTCGATGATGGACACGATACAGGAATTTTCTCATGGGAGACGCTCTATAAGTTGGGTATAGAGCATGAGAAAAACTGGAACAGTTATCTCGAAAAATTGAAATCCATCGGCTACTCACGCCAGGAAACAGAACAGGAGGAACGTAGAATCAAGCTCTACTATTTCTCCTGGTTGGCGAACAAGACGGGCAAAGAGAGTGAAGAGTTGCTACTTCCACCTTCAGTGACGACCCTCTCAGAATTGTTGATACTACTCAGAAAACGTCGCCATCAAATCGCTCAAGTCTTCGATGAGTCGCTGTTGAGACCGACCATCAACAAGCAGTTTGCCGAGTTTTTCACCCGCCTCGAAGATGGTGATGAGGTGGCATTGGTGCCGAATCGCCCGACACCACCCGCAACTCCTGATTTATAGGCAGTCGCACTGATAATTGGTGCTGGGGTCCGCCTCAAAAACGACTGGCCGCCAAGTGCAGGCACTCCAGTCAGTTAAAATCGAAACTGAGAGTTTGCGGTTTTCCATTACGCACAATTTCAACTTGAATATTGCTGACGCCCTTCAATTTTTCCATCAGCTTCATCGCTTCCTGGTCGTTGGACAATGCAACGCCATTCACCGAAGTTACTAGATCTGAGGGACGCACACCCAATTGGTTGTAAAGTTCGCGATTCTTTTGTGGCAATATGCGATAGCCCTTCATACCATCTCTGGATTTAACCGGTACGAAACGCACATATTCAAAGATCTTCAGCGGCTCTTTACGCAACAGATCACGATATTTACTGAGATTCTTGCTCTTATTGCTGCTCGAGGCTCCCGGACCAAACCCCGATTTCGACGAACTTCTTTGTGTACTGGTGCTGGCCCTGGTATTTGTTACAGCTCTGCTTTTTGATACCTTGGGAAAACGTAACACTTCCGAGCGCCCATTCCTCAATAACACCACGCGATCTTCGAAGACCGCCTGCAAGGTGACTCCGGACATGACAGCATTGCCAACTTTATAATATTTTTGCACGTTACCCGATGTTCCGATGATCGCCTCTCCCTTATCTGCTTGAGAAGCGACAAATACCCCATGCAAAGTCAAATTGAGTCTGGTTTCAGGGGCCTTAGTATCGATTTTCTTTACCGTTTTATTCGCCCCTGCGATACCAAAAAGATGCAGTTTCGCCACATCATTGAGTTGATTGGAGTTGCCCTGTCGTTGGCTGATTGGCATGGCGTTAGCGCCTTGATTCTGTCTCTGTTGCTGGATCTCAGGAGCAGGAATCAGTCTCCAGGTGAGCTCTGCGGCACGTAAACTGATCAGTAACACCAATATCAGAGCCACTGCTATCGGCAGTTGCTTGGTAATCAGCTTCTCCAACCATTTAGGGGCTGTCTTCTCAGACATCCAATCGTTGAAATAGCTTTGTGCCTGTGTCGCGATATTCATATCTTTCCCCGTATATCCGGCTAGGGCCTGTCAACTCTAATCCAGTTCGCTCTGTTATTCCGGATATCGCATCAGCTTTGGATTCAGTTTGAATGCTTTCTTTATCTTAGCAAGCATTTTTTCTGCCAGTCTGTGATCCACCTCCGGCCCAACCTGGATGCGGTAATGCAGTTTTCCTTTCAATTTTACCTTTTCCATCTGTGCAGGCAGATCGGCCTTGCGCAACTCATCAACTAGCTTTTTAGCATTCTTCTCATTTGTCAGGCTGGCAACCTGGATCATCCATGCGCTCGGAGATGGTCTGCTTGAGGTGTCTTTGGTCACCGGCTTGGGTTGCGCTACCGGTGGTTTGACTTCCTTGGAGTTATCCGCCTTTGTGCTGGCGGGTTTCGGTTCCGGTTCGGTGATTTTTTCCGGTTGCTGATTGACCACCTCTAGTGGCTGAATCCTTTTTACCGGATCGGCTTTTTTCAGTACCGGTTTGATAGGTATGTCGTGATCTGAAACCGTGCGTGTTTCCTTCGGCTCATCGATAAGCATAGGGACGAATATCACCACCAATGCCACTAGCACCGCGCCACCCAGTAATCGCTGTTTGAGTCTCTCCTCCAATCCCATATCCACTTTTCCAGCTTACGATTCAATGACAAGCTGAACATGATTCAAATGTTCAGTCCTTGCCTGTTCAGCCTAAGTATATCAGTTCAACTCCAGATCACCCTCATGCCAGGCGTAAAATGTGCATAGCCTCACCCACAATGCGAAAAGAGCCGAAGATCAATAGCAAATCCTGGGGCTCCACTTCGTCACTACAGGCCTGGTAGGCCTCTGAAAAGTTAGCATAACAGCTGACCGGTTGCTTCACCCCTGCCTGCTTGAGGTTATCGGCAAGCTGTACCGCCTTGCGGCCGCGCCAACCATGCAGGTCAAGCAGGTGCCAACTTGTCAGCAGTGGGCCAATCAATTCAACCGCATCGGCCACATCCTTGTCCTGTAGCATACCGAAGATTGCGTGTATTCGTCCGCGCCAATTCAGTTGCGCCAAGCCTTGACGCAAGGTTTCCAGTGATTGCCTATTATGGGCGACATCCAGCAGCAAGGCAGGAGTACCGGGGACAAAATGCAGTCGTCCCGGCAGTTTGACATCACTCAGACCTTTGGCGATGGCCTCTTCTTGCAGCTGAAAGTGATGTTGCAGCAGATGACAAACCATGACGACTGCACTCGCATTTTGAAGCTGCTTGCCACCTGTCAGACCAGGTTCGGGAAGTTCGAGTTCCCTGCTCTGTGGCCCTGACCAGAGCCAACCCGTGTCGGATACCTGATGATGATAGTGTCTACCGGACTGGTAGATGTCTGCGGACAATTGCTCGGCCCGCTCCAGTACCGATCGAGGCATAGCCGCATCTCCCAAAACCACAGGCTTGCGGCTGCGAATGATGCCTGCCTTCTCCCTGCCAATTGATTCAAGGTCATCACCGAGCCAATCGGTGTGATCCAAATCGATAGTAGTGATAAGTGCGACATCCGCATCGATGATATTCACCGCATCGAGACGCCCGCCAAGCCCCACCTCGAGAATCACCAACTCCGGCTTTTGTGCAGCGAAACAGAGTAGTGCTGCCAGCGTGGCAAATTCAAAAAAACTCAAACTTATCTCTTCCCGCGCCTGATCGATCATCTGAAATGCGGTGCAAAGCTGCTGGTCAGAGACGGGCTTGCCATTCAGACGGATGCGCTCGTTATAGTGAACCAGGTGCGGGGAGGTAAAACTCCCTACATGGATCCCTGCCTGCAAGCAGATCGATTCAAGCATCGCCACACAGGAACCCTTGCCATTGGTACCGGCCACCGTCACTACATGGGAGTGAAACCTTTCAGGATGGAGTCGCTGCCATACGGTTTTGACCCGCTGCAAGCCCAAATCGATTTCCGTGGGATGATAGTTTGCCTGCCAATCGAGCCATTGATCGAGTTTCTCAAAGCGCACCGCAGAGACTCCACTGACCCTTAGCGCAAACAATCGGCCGGGTGATGAAAGATATGAATATATTATTGAGAATCAAAGACTTTACTATGCGACACTAGGAGTGGTGAAGCGCCTGGAACCTGACCGGGAAGTCAGCAGTCAGGCCCTTGGCTTATTCTGTAATATGCTCAGCAGATCGGCGATGCGGTCTCTCATGTCTCGCCGGTCGATGATCATATCGATGGCGCCATGATCGAGCAGAAATTCACTGCGCTGAAAACCTTCAGGGAGTTTTTCACGCACTGTCTGTTCAATCACCCTGGGTCCGGCGAAACCGATCAAGGCATTCGGCTCTGCCACATTAATGTCACCGAGCATCGCCAGGCTGGCTGATACACCACCCATCGTCGGGTCCGTCATCACTGAAATGAAGGGCAGACCACGCTTTTGCAGACGTTCCAGAGCAGCACTTGTCTTGGCCATCTGCATCAATGAGAAGAGCGACTCCTGCATTCTCGCCCCACCGCTTGCCGAGAAACAGATCAGCGGCGTATGCCGTTCCAAGGCCATATTGACAGCGCGCACAAAGCGCTCGCCCACCACGGACCCCATTGAGCCCCCCATGAAACTGAACTCAAAAGCGGCTACCACCAGATCGATCCCTTTCAACTGGCCGCGCATGGCAACCAAGGCTTCTTTCTCTCCCGACCCCTTTTGTGCCTGGCTGATGCGGTCCTTATATTTTTTGCTGTCCTTGAACTTTAAAGGGTCCACTGATTCCAGGTTTGCACCTATCTCTTCCTGGGGTTCCGCATCGAGAAAGGTCTCAAGCCGACGTCTGGCGCCAATCCTGTTGTGATGATTGCATTTAGGACAGACATCCAGGTTCCTTTCCATCTCCGCCCGATAGAGAATTGCACTGCATCCCGGACACTTGGCCCATAGACCCTCAGGGACCGCACGTTTGTGTCCGGCATCCGTACGGATGCGGCTAGGCATCAGTTTTTCAAACCAACTCATAAGAAGTTCTCGACCTTTTTTATCTCGTTAAACCCGCTGAACCCATAGACTCAGTTGGTAAATATCTCAACTTACTCAGTTTGCCTGATCCATTGCCAGCCGCATGGAAGAGATGACTTCCCGCAATGCCGCGCCAATCTTCTCCGGTTCATCCGCCAGCGCTTCCACGCGAGAAACCAATGCACTGCCGACAACTACGGCATCAGCGAGGGCGGAAACAGCAGCGGCCGTCTGTGCATCCTTGATACCGAAACCTACACCCACCGGCAGATCGCTGGCACTACGAATCTCAGCCAGTTTTTCATCCAGGGACTTAAGATCCAGGTGACTGGCCCCCGTAACCCCCTTCACGGAAACATAGTAGACGAAGCCACCCGCCAAGTCACAGATCCGCTGGATACGTTCAGGTGTGCTGGTAGGCGCCACCAGATAGATCTGATCAATCGATTTGGTTTGCAAAAGCTGCTGAAGATCGCCACCCTCCTCGGGAGGAATATCCACGACCAGTATACCATCCACCCCAGCCTCTGCAGCCTGGGCGGCGAATTGCTCATAGCCCATTATCTCTATGGGATTGAGATAGCCCATCAATATAACGGGTGTTTCCCCATCCAGCTGCCTGAACTGGCTTACCATATCCAGTACATCATGCAGACTGACATGGTATTGCAAGGCACGTTCACTGGCCCTTTGGATGACCGGCCCATCAGCCATAGGATCGGAAAACGGCACCCCCAACTCTATGAGGTCCGCACCGGCAGATACCAGATCGTGCATCAGGTCCACGGTTATCTCAGGTATAGGGTCACCGGCGGTGATAAAAGGGATCAGTGCCTTCTTGTCCTGCCCCTTGAGCTGTGCAAATCGCTTGCCTATCCGGCTCATAGCTGGATCCCCTCCCGCGCAGCCACAGTATGCATATCTTTGTCCCCTCTTCCTGAAAGATTGACCAGGATAATCTGCTCCGGGCTCATGGTGATAGCGAGCTTGGCCGCATAGGCCAGGGCGTGACTCGATTCGAGGGCGGGAATGATACCTTCGATCCGGGTCAGATCGTGGAATGCCGCAAGGGCCTGATCATCGGTCACCGCCACATAGTTTGCCCTGCCACTATCCTTCAGCCAGGCATGTTCGGGACCAACGCCCGGGTAATCCAGTCCCGCGGATATGGAGTGGGTTTCAATTATTTGTCCATCCTTATCCTCCATGAGGTAGGTCCGATTCCCGTGCAGTACCCCAGGTTTCCCGGCGCACAGGGGTGCTGCGTGTTGACCTGTTTCCAGTCCGTCGCCTGCGGCCTCGACACCATAGATGGCAATCTCTTTATCATCCAGGTAAGGGTAGAAAAGACCGATCGCATTGGATCCGCCACCCACACAAGCGACCAATGCATCCGGCTGTCGTCCCGCCTGGCGCTCCATCTGATCGCGGGCCTCTCTACCGATAACCGATTGAAAATCGCGCACCATCGCTGGATAGGGATGGGGTCCTGCGACGGTACCGATAATATAGAATGTGTTGTCTACATTGGTCACCCAGTCACGCATCGCCTCGTTGAGGGCATCCTTAAGGGTTTTGGAGCCCGATTCCACCGCTCGCACCTCGGCGCCCAGCAGACGCATGCGATAGACATTCGCCTCCTGTCTTGCGATATCCACAGCCCCCATGTAGACCACGCACTCCAGACCAAGCCTGGCAGCGACCGTGGCGCTGGCCACCCCATGCTGGCCGGCACCGGTTTCCGCAATGATGCGGGATTTGCCCATGTGCCTGGCGAGCAGTGCCTGCCCTACCGTGTTATTGACCTTGTGCGCCCCGGTATGGTTGAGATCTTCACGCTTCAGATAGATCTGTGCACCACCCAACTGCTCACTCCAGCGTTTGGCATGATAGATGGGGGACGGACGTCCCACATAGTGGGCAAGATCCTGATCCAGCTCCTGGAGAAACCCCTGGTCACTCATGTAGTGTTGGTAGGCCAGACGCAGCTCTTCTAACGGCGCCATCAGCGTTTCCGAGACAAAGAGCCCACCGTATGGACCAAAATGCCCCCTGTTGTCAGGTAGGGACCCTATGATTTTCTCACTCGTCTCCACGCTTTACTCCCGCAATAAATGCCTCAATTTTTGCAGCGTCTTTAATGCCTTTCGAGCTTTCGACACCCCCGCTCACATCCACTGCGTAGGGATGCACCTGGCGTATGGCCTGGACCACATTTTCTGCATCGAGTCCACCTGCAAGGATGATCTTTGATCTCAGGGTCGAAGGGATTCGACGCCAATCGAAACACTTCCCAGTACCCCCGGGGACGCCCGCTTGATAGCTGTCCAACAACAGACCCGAGGCACTGTTATAAGTTCGCTCAAGCTCAACCAGGTCGACCCCTTCACCCATGCGGATCGCTTTAATCCACGGTCTGGCATAGCCACTGCAGGCCTCTGCCGTCTCATCTCCATGAAACTGCAGCAGATCGAGCTGGACCTCTTCAATGCAGCGTACGATCTCGGCTCGATCCTGATTGACGAACAGGCCGACCACCGTGACAAATGGCGGCAGACTCTCGACAATGGTCTTGGCCTGCTGTATCGAAACAGCCCGCGGACTGGGAGGGTAGAAGACCAGCCCTATGGCATCAGCCCCGAGCCGCACCGCCTCGGCAGCGTCTTCAACCCTGGTAATGCCGCAAATTTTGATACGTGTTCGCATAAGCTGCTGAAAGATACATTATGCATCACCCTGAGGCTAGTCCGGGCCTGAAAACATCATGCAGATAGCTCCCCGCCGCAGCGGTAGTAAGGCTGACGCTCAACAGAGGCAAAAATCAGCCCCGAATGGTTCAGGGATCGTAAACTCCTGAGGGTAATCCACTTTAGTCAAATAGAGCCCCTGGGGTGGCGCCGTGACCCCACCCAGGGTCCGATCACGCAACTCCAATACCTCTTGAGTCCAGGACTCCTCCTGTTCTCCCTTGCCGATGGCGATCAGCACCCCGGCTATATTGCGTACCATATGGTGTAAAAATGCGTTGGCATGGACCTCGATCGAGATGAATTCACCCACTCTCTTGACCTGCAGACGATGAACGGTGCGCACCGGATGTTTGGCTTGGCACCCGATCGCCCGGTATGAGGAGAAGTCATGGGTCCCCACCAACAGCTGTGCCGCGCGATGCATCTGTGACTCATCCAAGGGTTGGTGGATCCAGACCGCCCGATCCCGCCACTGGGCAGAACGAAAGCGCCGGTTCAGGATCAGGTAACGGTAGTGTCTTCCCAGGGCGGAGAAACGCGCATGGAATGCGCCAGGGACCTCTCTGGCCCAAGAGATACTGATATCCGGTGGCAGATTGACATTGCTGCCCAGGACCCAGGATCGATCGGATCGCTGCGCCTCTGTCTCGAAGTGCACCACTTGGCCGGTGGCGTGTACACCACTGTCCGTACGCCCGGCACAGTGAACTGTTACCTCATGATCCGCCACCCTGGAAAGGGCCTGTTGCAGTGTCTCCTGTACACTGCGAACATCACCCTGGTACTGCCAGCCGTGAAAAGCACTGCCATCGTATTCCACACCCAGAGCTATCTTCATCACGCACCCTGAAACAAAAAAGGGGCGCACCTAGATGTGCGCCCCCTATGGGATTGGAAAGTCTCCGACTTAAGAGCCGAGACCGTTCAACAACTCCTGGGCCTCTTTCTGTTGTGCATCACTACCTTCGCTGGATACCTCATCGAGAATACTCTTGGCACCCTCGATATCGCCCATGTCTATGTAGGCTCTGGCCAAATCCAACTTGGTTGTGATCTCATCGGTGGAGTCCAGATCCAGATTTTCACTATGGCTCTGCAGCAGACTCAACTCATCTGCAGACTCAGGCTCATCACTGTCCAACTCAGATGAGAGCCCCTCCAATTCCTTTTCGATGCTCTCCAGATCCAGATCATCCAGTACCTCGGAATCTTCCAGCTCTATGGCATCTGAAGCATCCTGAACAACCGACTCATCGGCCATCTCTGAATCACCCTCAACATCGGATAGATCGAAGGGCTCAGGTTCTTCTGCAGCGTCAGCACTCTGCTCAGAGTCCATATCCAGATCACTGAGGTCGATATCCAATGCATCGCCCTCTTCAGCGGTACTCTCACCGGATTCCATCTTGTTCAGGAATTCCGAATCCAGAGAGAGATTGCCTTCAAGGCTTTCAGAATCCATTTCATCAAGGTTATCCAGACCACTCAGATCCATTGAATCGATCTCAACGTCGGATGAATCCTGTGCCGCTTCTTCCTGTGCCGGCTCTTCGCCTTCGCTAAGCGGCTCTGATCCCAGATCCAAACCGAGGTCATCCAAAGCGCTATCTGCCGATGCAACAGCGCCTGCGGCGATACCTGCAGCGCCTGCGAACAGGGCGGAGGATGGATCCAATTCCTTACCCATGGCGGCAATTTTCGACCAGGTATCCGGTTCCTTGTCCGCCAATCCCGCATCATGCAATTCTTGGGCAAGCGCATTGAAATCCTGATGCTTTTTAGCCGAAAAGTAGATTTCTGCCAGCTTATGCTTAAGCTCTTCGCGCTCCGGATTTTTCTCGATCGCCTGCTTGATCAGCTCTTCGGCCTGCTGATAGCGGCCATAGGCGATATAGACATCTGCCTCAGAGAGGGGATCGACTTCACCGGTCTCATCTTGCAGGGCATCGATATCACTGGGTGAGAAATCACTCATGAATGACGTCTCATCGGTCGGCGCAGTGAGTGAGCTGGAGTCATCCTTGCCTGTGGCAATAACACCACTGTCAGGGGATACCAGAATACTCTCGGCAAATTCCGCCTCAGCCTCTTTACGACGACGCATGATCATCCACAACAGGCCCATCAGCAACACCGCAACCCCACCGACTATGCCAAGCAGAGTGCTGTTTTCCTTGACGCCATCGAAATAGCTCACCTTTTTGGGAGGTAGGACGGCCACAGGCGGTTTGACAGGTTGTTGTTGTACCTCAGGAGCGGGTGCCGGTGCCGGCTCGACAGCAGGCGCAGGCGCCTCTGCAGCGGGGGCCGCCTCTTGCTGTGCCACATCGATCTGCTTCTCGATATCGACCTCTTCGATCACCGTCCCCGGTGGAATCGGCACCACCGGTTCCGTCACCTCGGCGGTGGCCGGCTCGGCCTCAGCTTCGGGCGCCGGTTCAGGCTCCGCTTCCGCTGTCGGTGCAGTCTCAATCTCTTCCATCTTTTCAGCAGCGATATCTTGGGCTGTTTGGATCTCCGCCAACTGATCGCTCTTCAGGGTCAGCAAACGCTGAATATCCTGAATCTGTTTCTCCAGCTCCTGCACCCGGTTGCGCAGTGCTTCATTCTCTTGTAACGCCCCTTCATTGGACTCGCGAACGAGCATGATCTCGTCTTGTAAGCGGGTTATCTCACTCTCAGATTCGGCCATGCCCTCCCGTTCGGCAGCTTCACCCTCGCCAGGTTTAGCCGAGATGAGACGCAGGCGGTCTTCTTCCGTTGTCTTACTCTTTGCAGGCTGTTTGGAAACCGTGGGTCTGCCCGCCTCAGCACTACGGCCTGCTTCCCAGGCCCTTGTCTGTGCAAGGAACTCCTCACGCGCCTCCTGCTTGGATAGGGAAGTCACACCATCGTCATCAGGCAGGCGTAATATTTTACCGACCTTGAGATTATTGACGTTGTTGTTGATAAAAGCGGATGGATTGTGGCGTTGCAGCGCCATCATCACCTGCTCTACGGATTCATTGGACCGTTGCATACCCTTGGCAATATTCCAAAGATTGTCATTGGGTTGAACGGGACCGTATTCTCTGTCGCCACTCTCGCTGCTCATGGAGGAGGTGACTTGAGCAGGCCTTGACCTGCCTACCTGAGTAGACGTCATCGTGGCGGCCGGTGAAGTGACGGGCTGTGGAGCTCGTTTTAGGGTTACCGGCGGATCGAGAAGAACCGTGTATTCACGAACCAATCTGCCTTTCGGCCAATTCACCTCAATGAGGAAATTGAGGAAGGGTTCCCGAATGGCATCTGAACTCGAAATCGAGATCACTGGTTTGCCGGCGGGGGTCAACATTGGTGCGAATTTCAGGCCAGTCAACAGGAACGGCCTCTCCATGCCGGCTTTTTCAAAAGCCTCACGGGAGGCAAGGGAGACGCGAACATCCTGCAACTCTTCCTGAGAGACTGAAAGCAGATCGATATCGGCTTTGAAGGCTTGGTTGAGAGCAGACCGGGGATGAATTTCACCCAATCCGAGAGCCAAAGCACCAACGGGTGATAGGGCTGTTGCAACAGCCACTGCCAGAGACAGCTTACGAATCATGCTTCCTCCTTGCCAGAAAACATACCCCACCGGTCAAACTCATTCCGAATATAGTGTTCAAAATGGTCCCCTAAACAGCCCCGATAGGTTTAGAATAAACTTAATAATTAGTCGCTAACTATAGCTGATAAATGATCTTTTTACCAAAACTTCAATGATCTTCACACTATTTTTTGTGATACCAGACCACTGTTAGCCAGCGACGACCCAAAGTGAGAATTAGATCGGGTTTTTC
Source organism: Candidatus Thiodiazotropha sp. (assembly GCA_040507005.1). Lineage (GTDB taxonomy): Bacteria > Pseudomonadota > Gammaproteobacteria > Chromatiales > Chromatiaceae > Thiodiazotropha. Next base: position 14,197 of record JBEVVS010000152.1, on the reverse strand, counting down.
ACATAGGAAAAAACCCATGAAATCCCTCTGCCAACACCATCTTCCCAAATACCCTGCAGATGCACTCTCCTTTGCTCGTTCATCTGAAATAGAAAACCCCGTCGTCAGCCGGTTGACTTTACGACGGGGTTGAACACGCTCTGGCGCAGGAATTCTGTCGTTGGATCAAGCCTCCAGCAGAATTCTCAGCATGCGCCGCAGCGGTTCGGCCGCACCCCATAGCAATTGGTCACCTACCGTAAAGGCATTCAGATACTCATTACCCAGGTTCATCTTCCTCAGCCGTCCGACCGGGACAGTCAGGGTTCCGGTAACCTGGGCTGGGTTCAATTCCCGTATCGTGATATCCCGTTCATTCGGGATAACCTTTACCCAGCTATTGGCACTCGCCAATATCGACTCCACTTCGTCTATCGGCACGTCACTACGTAACTTTATGGTCAATGCCTGACTATGACAGCGCATCGAGCCGATACGCACGCAAGTGCCGTCGATGGGTACAGGCTTGTCGCTGCGGCCGAGAATCTTGTTGGTTTCGACAGATCCCTTCCACTCCTCCTTGCTTTGCCCGTTTTCCAGGGCCACATCGATCCAGGGTATCAGACTGCCGGCCAGGGCCGCCCCAAAATTTTCTGTGGGAAATCCCTCGCTGCGCAGTGTCTCAGCCACCTGCCGGTCGATATCGAGGATAGCAGATGCCGGGTCAGCCAGATTATGCCGCACGGCGGCTTCAACAGCTCCCATCTGGCTGATCAACTCACGCATGTTGCGTGCGCCTGCACCCGAGGCAGCCTGATAGGTCATGGAGGTGGCCCACTCCACAAGATCCTGCTGAAACAGACCACCGAGGGCCATCAGCATCAAACTCACCGTGCAATTGCCGCCGATGAAATCCTTCGCGCCATTCGCCAGCCCGTCGCGAATCACAGTATCGTTCACCGGATCGAGCACGATCAGCGTATGCTCCTTCATGCGCAGGCTGGATGCGGCGTCTATCCAATATCCCTGCCAGCCCGCCGAGCGTAATTTATCGTATACCTGATTGGTGTAGCCTCCACCCTGACAGGTCAGGATAGCGTCCATCTCCAGCAAGGCATCGATATCAGTGGCGTCTTCCAGGGGCAAACGCTCCCTGCCAATATCCGGTCCTGGCTGACCCACCTGGGAAGTCGTGAAGAACCTGGGCTCTTCAATGCCGGCAAAATCATCTTCCGACAGCATGCGTCCCATCAATACGGAACCCACCATGCCACGCCAACCAACAAAACCTACTCGTTTCATCTCATTTAACCATTAAAAAAATCAGTCACCCGGTGCAGCAAGTGCACCTGCTTCAACTCAATGCCGCAACCACAGCATCACCCATCGCTTCGCAACTCACTTCAGTCATCCCGTCTGACATGATATCGGGAGTGCGCACACCATCATTCAAAACCTTATCCACTGCAGCCTCAACCCGATCAGCCATCGCCGGCTCATCCAGGCTATAGCGCAGCATCATGGCCACTGAGAGTATGGTCGCCAGGGGATTGGCTGTACCTTTACCCGCTATGTCAGGCGCTGAACCGTGGATCGGTTCATACATGCCCTTACCCTGCTCATCCAGGGACGCCGACGGCAGCATGCCGATGGACCCGGTGAGCATCGCGGCACAATCGGATAGAATATCGCCAAACATATTGGTCGTCACCATTACATCGAACTGTTTCGGCCATTTCACCAGTTGCATCGCTGCGTTGTCCACATACATGTGACTCAGTTCCACGTCCGGGTAGGCCTCGCCGGCCCGTGTCACCACCTCCCGCCAAAGCTCTGTGCATTCGAGCACATTGGCCTTGTCCACTGAACAGAGCCGACTCCCCCGCTTGCGGGCGATATCGAAGGCGACACCGGCGATTCTCTCAATCTCCGACTCCCTGTAGACAAGGGTGTTAAATCCCTGGCGTTCTCCACTCTCCAGCTCGCGAACCCCCCGTGGCTGACCGAAATAGATACCACCAGTCAACTCGCGCACAATCATGATATCAAGACCGGCGACAATGTCCGCCTTCAGGCTTGAGGCCGCCGCCAGCTGGGGATAGAGAATGGCAGGACGCAGATTGGCAAACAGATTCAGTTCGGCGCGCAGTCCCAACAACCCCTTCTCAGGACGTACGGAGATATCCAAGGCCTCCCATTTCGGACCGCCTACGGCACCCAGGAGAATTGCATCCACTTCTTTCGCCAGATCAAGGGTGGCATCAGGCAGCGGCCCGCCTGTGACATCGATCGCGGCGCCTCCCACCAATGCCTCATCCAGCTCGATGTCCAGACCGAAATCATCCCTCAGCGTGGCCAACACCTTAACCGCCTCTGTAACGATTTCAGGTCCAATACCGTCACCCGGCAGCACTAATATATTTTTACTCATCACTCTTTACCTTGTAACCGATCAGACTATGTTTATATAGTTGTATTTCAATTATTTATATGATTTTTTTAATGTTATTTATTATTAATCATTGAACAGCCATGGGGCCTCCACACGCCTACGGGCCTCATAGGCTTTGATATCGTCAACATGCTGCAGTGTCAGCCCGATATCATCCAAACCATGCAACAGGCAGTGTTTGCGAAATTCATCCACTTCGAAGGGGATCTGCTGATCGTTGGTCAGCAGAAGTTGGCGAGCCAGGTCCACGGTCATCTCCAGGGCCTTGTCCCCGGTTGCCATGGGGAACAGGTCATCAATGATCTTCTCATCCAAAACAATCGGCAGCAGACCATTCTTAAAGCTGTTGTTAAAGAAAATATCGGCAAAGCTGGGGGCCAGAATCACCTTAAATCCATAATCCTCCAGGGCCCAAGGCGCATGTTCACGGGATGAACCGCAACCAAAATTTTCACGGGTCAGAAGTATCTGGGCCTGTTCATAACGGGGATCATTGAGTACAAAATCGCCGTTCACCGGTCGTATGCTATTGTCCATACCCGGCTCCCCATGATCGAGATAGCGCCACTCATCAAACAGATTGGGGCCGAAACCTGAGCGTTTGATGGACTTCAAAAATTGTTTCGGAATGATCGCGTCAGTATCCACATTGGATCTATCCAGGGGACAGACGATACCGGTAAAGGTGGTAAATTTATCCATTGCTCTCTCCTCTCAAGGGAAATCTCGGCATCAACTGTTGTTAAAATCGGCGAGGTCCACAAAGTGGCCTGCCACAGCAGCGGCGGCGGCCATCGCCGGACTCACCAGATGGGTGCGCCCCCCCTGCCCCTGCCTGCCCTCGAAATTTCGATTCGATGTGGAGGCACAACGCTCACCCGGCTCCAGGCGATCGGCATTCATGGCAAGGCACATGGAACAGCCGGGCTCACGCCACTCGAAACCGGCTTCGGTAAAAACCTTGTCGAGCCCCTCTTGCTCGGCCTGAGACTTCACCAGACCGGACCCCGGCACCACCAGGGCCAGCTTGACGCCTTCTGCCACCTGACGTCCCTTTGCAATGGCCGCCGCCGCCCGCAGATCCTCAATCCTGGAATTGGTACAGGAGCCGATAAAGACCTTGTCCAAAGGAATCTCGGTGATCGGGGTACCCGCCTCCAGGCCCATGTAGTCCAGGGCCCTCTGCATACCCTCTGCTTTCACGCTGTCTGTTTGATCAGCCGGATCGGGTACCACCTGATCCACGGCCACCACCATCTCAGGGGACGTCCCCCAGGTAACCTGCGGCTTGATGGAAGCCGCATCCAGGCTCACAACCCGATCAAACACAGCCCCCTCATCACTGTGCAAGGTACGCCAATAGGCCACGGCCCGTTCCCAGGTTTCACCCGTGGGTGCGTAGGGACGTCCTTTGACATAGTCGATGGTCTTATCGTCTACCGCCACAAATCCAGCGCGCGCCCCTGCCTCGATGGCCATATTGCACAGAGTGAGGCGACCCTCGATGGAGAGATCCTCAATCGCCGATCCGGCGAATTCCACGGCATAGCCCGTGCCCCCCGCGGTTCCGATCTCGCCAATGATGGCAAGCACGATATCCTTCGCGGTCACACCAGGCGCCAGCTTACCCTCGACTCGGATCTGCATCGCTTTTGATTTCTTCTGGATCAGGCATTGAGTGGCGAGCACGTGCTCCACCTCCGACGTACCGATGCCGTGTGCCAAGGCCCCTATCGCACCATGGGTGGAGGTATGGGAATCGCCACACACCACGGTCATGCCCGGCAGGGTCGCCCCCTGCTCAGGGCCAACCACATGGACGATACCCTGTCTTGGATCAAGCATGGTGAATTCGGTAATCCCGAAATCGCTGCAGTTCGCATCAAGAGTCTCCACTTGGGTGCGAGAAATGGGGTCCTCAATGGCAGCGACCCCCCCCTGCCGAGGTGTGGTGGGTACATTGTGGTCGGGTGTCGCCAGGTTGGCCCCGATCCGCCAGGGCTTGCGGCCGGCCAGGCGCAAACCTTCGAATGCCTGGGGCGAGGTAACTTCGTGCACCAGATGTCTATCGATATAGATCAGTGATGTGCCGTCCTCTTCCGTGCGTACCACATGGGATTCCCATAACTTGTCGTAAAGGGTCTTGGCGCTCATGTCTCGAAACCTCAGCAAAATAATCGACCTGTCGATCCGGTCATATGGGAGGATTGATCTAGCCCCGGTAGCCCATCCCAATGCAGGCGGGTTTGCGTAACATCCCTACGCTTCTGGGGAAGACAACCGTGGATCTCCTATCAGTTCACGACTTGCCGGATCGGTGAAACGAATTAGTGGAAAAACATAGGAGAAGATGCTACATAATACAAATTCATATTTTTCATTTTTTCCATTCTTATGAGGAATAAATGTGGAATTAAATACCCTTCGCGCCTTTGTACAGGTGGCTCGTGACGGCTCATTCTCCCTGGCTGCAGAGCATCTTTTCCTTACCCAACCGGCGATCAGCAAGCGCATTGCCAGCCTTGAGAGCGAACTCGATACACGCCTATTCGATCGCATGGGGCGCCAGGTCTTTCTCACTGAAACCGGACGCCATCTGTTGCCGCGAGCGGAGCATATAATCGATCAGCTGAGCGATATACGGCGGGAATTGGCCAACCTCACCGGTCGGGTCGCGGGCAGACTGGCCATGGCCACCAGCCATCACATCGGTCTGCATCGACTGCCGGCTGTTTTGCGCAGTTATAGTGACACCAACCCCCAGGTGGAGCTTGATATCCGTTTCATGGAGTCGGAAAAGGCGTGTCAATCAGTGGAACAGGGAGAGCTGGAGCTGGCTGTGGTGACCCTCCCTTTGCATCCTGTTGAGGCCCTGCAGAGCAAGACGATCTGGCATGATCCATTGGCTGTCATCGTCGGTTTGGACCACCCCCTGGCAAAACAGAAAAGAGTCGGCCTAAAGGAATTGATCGACTACCCCGCGGTCCTGCCAACCCGCGGCACCTACACCCGAACTATGATTGAGCAGCGAATCGGCCAACACCATATGCAAGTCAATTGCTCCCTCTCCACAGACTACCTGGAGACCCTGAAGATGATGACCACCATCGGCCTGGGCTGGAGCCTCCTGCCTGAGATACTGCTGGACAACAATCTGGTACCACTCGAGGTACCAGAGCTCAAGCTGAGCCGCTCACTCGGTATTGTCACCCATCGCAAACGCACCCTCTCCAACGCGGCACGGGCAATGAGAGAGCTGTTACTCTTCTACGGCAACAAATAGACGCTGCAATCCCTAGAACCCGGCGCAGATCAGCGGATTCTTGGGCAGACCCCCTCGGGGAAAAAGAAGCTGATTTCAACCTTCGCCGTATCAGGACCATCAGATCCATGTACCGCATTTTCATCCACAGTCTTGGCAAAATCGGCCCGAATGGTACCTGGCGCCGCCTCTTGAGGATTGGTGGCACCCATGATCTCCCGGTTCTGGGTAATGGCGTTCTCACCTTCCAATACCTGTACCATCACAGGACCGGAGGTCATGAAATCGATCAGATCATTGTAGAAGGGACGCTCTTTGTGTACCGCATAGAACTCACCGGCCTGTTCACGACTCAATTGCATCATGCGTGAGGCCACAATCTGCAAACCCGCTGCTTCGAAACGGCTATAGATCTTACCGATCACGTTTTTTGCAACCGCATCAGGCTTGATGATGGAGAGGGTCTGTTCGATGGCCATAGTGAAGCTCCGGGATTAGTAGTTGGCGATGGATTCAGTGATTAGAGACTGGTGTTGCGGTGCAACAGGCGCGCAACTTACTGCCCATCACCACAGCTGTCAAGTCATAGTTGAGGAGAGAGATCCAAACGGTGCAGTGCAAGACCGGTGGCAAGACTAATTTGCACGCCTCACCCCCGATTCATCCCGCTCTACCCAGCGCCAGGCAATGACAACCGCCAGCAGTGCATAGGCTGCAGCGATCCAGAAGGTCGCAGCGGCCCCGATGCCACTCCATAGGTAGCCGCTGAGGAGACTGCCGAAGGCCCCTCCGGCACCAAAACTGACACTGCTGTAGAGGGCTTGCCCCCTGCCCTGGTGACGACCGATAAAGTAGTGGTGCACCAGATGAATGGCTGCCGCATGGAAAGTGCCGAAGGTGGCTGCATGCATCACTTGCGCCAGCAGCACCAGGAATAGATTGTCAGGGGCAGATCCCACCAGAATCCAGCGAACAACCGCTATCCCAAGACTGATGATCAAGACCTTGCGTGCCCCCCACCGATGCAACAATCGGTGCATGATCAGAAACAGCCCCACCTCTGCAATCACACCCAGGGCCCACAACTGGCCGATGAAACTGCTGGAATATCCCACCTCTTCCATGAAGATGGAGTAGAAGGCGTAGTAGGTGCTGTGGCTGGCCTGCATCAGAAAACAGACCAGCAGGAAGGCGATCACCTCACCGCGTCGCAACACCTGCACGATTGATCCCTGATCATGCTCCGGCATCACGGCTTCTTTCTCAGGCACCAGCAGGCTGTTGGCAAAGATACCGAGAAAGAGCAGCAGCACAAAATAGGGAATCACCACCACCCCCCAATGGTCCAGCATGATCCCCAGGGCGATTACAGTGAGAATGAAACCGATCGAACCCCACAAGCGAATCAGGCTGTAGCGTTGTATACGCTCCCGCAGATAACTCATGGTGACTGCCTCGAATTGGGGCAGCGAGGCATTCCAGAAAAAACTGAACAGCATCATGACCAGGGCGAAGGGCCAGAAACCATCGGCGATGTAGACACCCAGAAAACAGAGCAGTGAGAGGAGTGAGGCGAGACGCACAATGGGCATGCGGTGACCGGTATGATCACCGATCCAACCCCAGATGTTGGGGGCGATCAGCTTGGTGACCATGATCACCGCCATCAGCTCACCGATCTCCACCGGCGTGAAATCCCGCGCTTGCAGGTAGAGTCCCCAGAAAGGGATCAAGGCACCGAGGGATGCGAAGTAGAAAAAATAGAAGCTGGAAAGACGCCAGTAGGGCATCTGCATATTGTTAATTGGCCCTAGTTGTCCGATCCAATATCCCTGAGACCCGAATCGACATCCATGTTCTGGCCGCGATGGCGCAACAGGTGATCCATCACCACGATCGCCATCATCGCCTCCGCGATGGGTGTGGCGCGAATCCCGACGCAGGGATCGTGGCGCCCGGTGGTGACGACTTCTACCGGATCTCCATCGCGATTGACCGTCTTACCCGGCAGACGCAGACTGGATGTGGGTTTGAGGGCAATCGAGGCCAGCAGATCCTGGCCAGAGGAGATTCCGCCCAATACCCCGCCGGCATGATTGGTCAGGAAACCTTCGGGAGTCATCTCGTCCCGGTGCTCTGTGCCCTTCTGTTCGACACAGTGGAAACCGGCGCCCAGCTCGACGCCTTTTACCGCGTTTATGCTCATCAGGGCGTGGGCAAGATCCGCATCCAGACGATCGAAGATGGGCTCACCCAAACCAGCGGGCATACCGCTGGCAACCACATTGATGCGGGCACCTATGGAGTTCCCCTCCTTACGCAGGGCGTCCATATAGGCCTCCATCTCCACCACCTTGTCCGCATCGGGGCAGAAGAAAGGGTTACTCTCCACTTGATCCCAATCGAGTCTTTCCGCCTTGATCGGTCCCAGCTGCGCCAGGTAGCCGCGCACCTGTATACCGTAGCGCTCGCTGAGATATTTCTTTGCAATCCCACCAGCGGCGACACGCATCGCGGTCTCACGGGCTGAGGAGCGCCCACCGCCCCGGTAATCCCGGATACCGTATTTCTGATTGTAGGAATAGTCCGCATGTCCCGGCCGGAAGCGGTCCATGATGTCGGAATAATCCTTGGAGCGTTGATCGGTGTTGCGGATGATCATACCGATGGGTGTGCCGGTGGTTTTGCCCTCAAAAACCCCGGAGAGGATCTCCACCTCGTCAGCCTCGCGCCGCTGGGTGGTATGGCGCGAGGTACCGGGTTTACGCCGATCCAGATCATGCTGCAGATCGCTGGCGGAGAGTGCCAGACCCGGTGGACAGCCATCCACGATACACCCGATGGCCGGACCGTGGGACTCACCAAATGATGTGACGCTGAACAGCTTGCCGATGGTATTGCCTGACATGGTTGCCTAACGCTCCAGCCAGCCGTTGACCCGCTGCAGATCCGACTCGCTCAGGGTGCCGGCGGCGGATTTCAGGTTGAGTCCGTTGATGATGTAGCTATAGCGGGAATTGAGATAGTCCCGTTGTGATGAGAAGAGATTACGCTGCACATTAAGCACATCCACAATGGTCCGGGTTCCCACCTCATAACCTGCCTGGGTCGATTCCAGGGCACTCTGGGCGGATATGGTAGCCGCTTTCAGGGCTTCGACCTGACTGATGGTGGAGAGTACGCCCCGATAGGCATCTCTCACCTGCCGGTTTACCGCCCGTCGCGTTTGATCCAGTCCCTGCTGACTGGCGCGGAAGTTGGCTTGCGCCTGGCGGGTTTGTGCGCTCACCGCGCCACCGGTATAGATCGGCACCTCCAGGGAGAGCCCGACGGTTCCGGTGTCGGCTTCGGTGGCAGTATCGGAATCACTGCGGTTCATGGTGTAGCCGCCCACCAGATCCAGGGTCGGATAGTGACCGGAGCGGCTGACCTCGATCTCTTGCTTGAGACTCTCGAGACCGGCACGGGCGGCGATGATGCTGTAATTCTGCTGTTGCGCGGTATCCGACCACTCTTGCAGCACATTGGGTACCGGCGGGTTGAGCGCCAACTCCTCCCCCAACTTGGCCAATGTTTGCTTCGGTTGCGGACCGACGATCTCAAACAGCGCCTCCCAAGCGTTATCGAGACTGTTTTCAGCCGCAATCTCGGATGCCCTGGCCGCATCGAAAGCTGCCTGTGCCTCGTGCACATCGGTGATGGCAATCAGGCCCACGTCGAAACGTTGTTGGGCCTGTTCCAGTTGCCGGCCAGTGGCTTCACGCTCCGCTTTCGCTACCCTTAGATCATCCTCGGCGGAGAGAATATTGAAGTAGGTGGTGGTACTGCGCACCATCAGGTCGATCTCTGCCGCCGCATACTCCGCCTCCGCCTGAGCGATGGTACTGTCCGCCTGCTCCATCTGCAGCAGCCGGTCCCTGCGATAGATCGGCTGGGTCAGATTCAGGCCGAGAGCCCTGTCATGGTTGGTGCTTTGATCATCGAAAGGGACACCCTGCAGGGTCTTGAGATCCCTGCGCACCACATCATAGGTAGCGCCCAAGCCAACCGTTGGCAACAGTTGGGAACGGGCCAGACTCTTGGATTCCCGGGCCGCGTTCAACTGCTCCTTGGCTGCCTGCAACTGAGGATCGTTTTCTAGCGCCTGCTGATAGATCGTCATCAAATCCTCTGCATGAACCGAGAACACGGGGACGAGTATCAGCAGAATCGGGATCAATCGCTTCATCGATTTCATTGTTATTCCATCGCCAAAAGGCAGTCAAACTCAACAAAAAAAATACCGGGTGACTTTAACATAGATCCATCTCCTGGCCTGTAACAATCATCAACCGGCCTGTAACAATGATCAATCAGAACCACCCCTATTCACTCTTGGGCATCGGCGGCACCAGGAACTGGGGATCGATACGGGCCTTGCGCAGATTCATACGCCAATCGAGATGCGCACCCGTTACCCGTCCTGTGGCACCGATCTCGGCGATCGGGTCACCCTGCTTCACCCGCTCGCCCTCCTTGACCAGAATCTTGTGCAGATGCAGAAAGGAGGACGAGAGCTGATGACCATGATCGATGATCAAGGTTCCACCTGAATAGAACATATCAGGATGTGCCAGGGTCACCAGGCCATCAGCCGGCGCTACCACAAGGGTACCCACGGGAGCGGCGATATCGACCCCGAAATGGGGTCGCCTTGGGACGCCATTGAGGATCCGCTGACTGCCGTAAACTCCCGAGATAATCCCCTCTGCCGGCCAGATGAATCCACTCATGAAGTCATTACGGTCATCGTTGCGTTTCCGCGCCTGTTTGACCAGCGCGGTCTCCTTTTTGATCCTTGCCCAGTCACGTTTGGGGGGGGTGACCTTGCTCGGGGGCAGTCCGTCGATTTTCTGGATCTGATACTCCCTTTTAGTAATATGTATCTGCTGTTTTTTTATCGGCTTGCCCCCTCTGCTCACTTCCAGGCGATGTTGCAGGCCGTCATCCCTGCCGAAGCCAAGCAGAAATACACCCTCCGATGAAACCCGTATCGACTCATCGTTGAATCTGACCTGATTCCCCGGATCTGTTTTACCGACCAGCATCCCCCCCTGGACCATTTTCCCTTCCAGGCTCAGTGCAGCGGCTGAAACCGGCATCAGGCAAATCAGCAGCAGAAATACAGCATGCCTCGCTCTTGAAATGTGGAAAAGTACGAAATTCATAGCAACCGCACACCAACGCCTGTTTAGACTAAAGCCAATGATCGACAACATGCAGCAAACTAACATAGTTGCGTTTACCCAGCCAAGGGATCGATTATCAGGATTGACAGAAAATGAAACTGGTTGTAGAGTGCCCGGTCTCAAAGCCGGCCACCGGCAAACCACATCTTAGCCGAGGTGGTGAAATTGGTAGACACGCTAGCTTCAGGTGCTAGTGGGGGCAACCCCGTGGAGGTTCAAGTCCTCTCCTCGGCACCATCTTCCCTGGTACAAACCTATTCCCTTTCCTGCTCGGGTTGATACCCGCCAGCTAATCCATCACCAGTCAAATATGGAAATGTTACCGTTTGATGGGAAATATATTAATTTGCGGGTTTCTTCCAAGCACTTGATCTAAATCGCTAAAGTATCCCTGATTCACAACGCTATACACCTTGAGTCAAGCCTAAGATTTCTCATCTTTCCATACTATTTACTGGTAATTAAAAATAACTGACATGAAGAAAAATTTACCTGTTACAGAGCATGAAAAAAACTTTAACGATGATGACAATATTCTCTCTACAACGGACCTGAAGGGTGCGATCAACTATGTAAACCCCACCTTTGTTGACATCAGTGGCTTTTCAGAAGAAGAGTTGCTAGGACAGAATCACAATATCGTACGCCATCCGGATATGCCGCCTGCCGCATTCGAGAATCTTTGGGCAAATATCAAAGTAAACAAACCTTGGATGGGTTTGGTGAAAAACCGCTGCAAGAACGGTGATTACTACTGGGTCGATGCCTTTGTCATGCCGATATTGCGGGACGGCAAGGCAGTAGAGTATCAATCCGTTCGCTACAAACCCGAGGCTGCATGGGTGGCAAGAGCTGAATCGCTCTACAAGAGAATGCAGCAAGGCAAGTCTGTACAGCCAAGTCTGATGTCCAGATTGGGTTTTAGGAGCAAATTGATCATAGGCAATCTTTTGTCCCTCATGCCTTTGCTGTTTATCCGCCTGTCGGAAAACCTCGCTGGATATGCAGTTCTCGGATTTATGGCAACGGCATTACTGATCACAGCAGTGAATGTTATGTTAGCCAGACCGTTCGGAAAGCTGGTTAAAGATGCAAGTTCAATATTCGATAACGACTTGATGAGTAAGATCTATACTGGCCGGGATGATGAATTTGGCCGGCTTGAACTAGCTTTCAAAATGCAACAATCGCAACTTAGAGCCGTTATCGGACGTCTTTCGGATACCTCACGCATTATGGGGATTGTTGCAGAAGAGAACACCACTATCGCTGATCGAACCAATCGGGGAGTGATGACCCAAACAAGTGAGATCGAACAGGTGTCAACCGCCATGACCGAGATGGCGGCAACCATTCACGAGGTAGCGGAAAATGCAATCCGTGCAGCAGAATCCACTGCTGTTGGACTGAATGAAACCACACATGGCAAACAAGTGGTCGAGTCGACCATTGATATCATCAACAAATTGGCCGATGAGATTCTTCAAGCAGCGAAGGTGATAGACAAGCTCTCTTCCTCTACAAACAGCATCAGCGATGCCCTGAGTGTTATCAAAGGCATTGCGGAGCAAACTAACCTGCTGGCCCTCAATGCAGCCATTGAAGCAGCCCGCGCTGGTGATCAGGGACGCGGTTTTGCCGTTGTTGCGGATGAAGTACGCACCCTTGCAGGCCGTACACAGAAATCAGCATGCGAAATCGAATCGATGATTGAACGATTGCAAGAAGGCAGCAAGGATGCTGTTAATGTAATGGAAAAAAGCCGCAGTATTGCCAGCAAGAGTGTGGGTCAGGCCGCGAGTGCCGGTGAGGCGCTCGAGACCATAGCCGGCGCAATCGAGACAATTAACGACCTGAACCATCACATAGCTACCGCATCGGAAGAACAGTCGGCCGTTGCTGAAGAGATCAATAAGAACATAGTGAATGTAAACGATGTTGCTAATGAGACGGCAAAGGGTGCCATGGAAAGTGTACAAACTACAGAAAAGATAGTGGGTACAATCAATCAGCTGGATAGATTGATTGTTCAGTTTTTACGTTAAGATTTAGTTGCAGGGTTGGCGTGTAATCATTTCTTAACCCACACCCTGCTGATTAGCTGTTTTCGCCTGACCGGCGACTAGTGTCGGGACCGTGGTCTGAATATATTCGATGAACGATTTAACATGTGTGTGTTCATTGCTTTCAGGCAGCCAGCTCCACTCAAAGCTGAAAAAAGCGGGTTCATCCTTTTCCATAAACAGCGGATAACAGGCCTTATTTTCAGCTGAAATTTTTGCCTTCGGCAAGATCCCGGCACCGATCCCCAAAGAGACCCAATCCTCTATCACTTGATAGGTTAGGGCCTGCCCTGCGTAGGCATGCAACTCGACCCCCTGGGATTTGAGCAATCTGGAGAGAGCGGCATTGAGCCCGCAACCGCCGCCAGTCAGGATTATCGGTGAGGCCGGGAGGTCGCCAACCTTGAATGACAGATGATTTGACCGCTGGATCTCATCAGATACAGGCAGATAATAAAGGGGGTCCCGATAAAAGAGACAGGCCTGGTCTGTATCACTGTGTGTTACCGTTGGCAGGATCTGGATATCGATCTGTCCACTATTCAGTCGTTTCTCGAGATCATCGATGAAACACTCCTTGAAGAAAATCGTGATATCCGGATTTGCCTGTCGATAGGGTGCCAGCACCTGATCCAATCGTTGCATATCGACCAAGGGTGAAAACCCGATACGCAATAGTTTGTGTGTTGGGTTGTGGTAAGACTCTGCCGCTTGTTTCAGCTCATTCTGACTCTGCAGTACTTCTCTGATCCGCGGCAGCATATATTCGCCGAATGGGGTCAGATCCACCCTGCGTGTGGTGCGTTCAAACAGCCTGCCACCCAACTCATCCTCGAGTTGTGAAATGGCGTTGGAGAGAGTGGGTTGGGTGGCAAAACTTAACTCGGCGGCGCGACTGAAGGAGTGGGTCTCGGCAACATGGACAACAAACTGGAGCTGTTTCAGATTCATGACTCAATTCATTCGTTTTTCAAATTAATACTATTCATAAATAGAATTTCTAAATTATTCCCCTTGAGCATATGCTCTAGTTCAAGACATTTCAACAACTTGGAGAATATCAATGAGTGCTCAACGTATGCTCTTTTTGACCGTCGCCGCCCTCCTCTTCACCGGTATCGGTTTGTCCGGCTGGAACCAGGTGCACTGGTTTCTCTACCTGCCTGCCGGGATGCTGGTCTTTGCCGGCTTAACCGGTATCTGCCCGGGCCTG
>JBEVVS010000123.1:0-28512 GCA_040507005.1 Candidatus Thiodiazotropha sp. | reverse complement strand
CGACTTTTTTTGCAGGATCATGTGGGATTTTTTCAATATCGATATGACAGTCCTTGCACTGTATACGTTTATGAGGGCCTTTTTTAAAAATCCCCTGGTTAATGTAGTAGAGTCTGAAATCACCAGCTTCATCAATGCGACTAAGGCCTCTATATTTATGGCAAAGCACACAATTGAGTTCGTCTGCAGCAAGTAGATTGAAATCTACATGCAAACAGAGGGCAAGTCCGGCAGATAAGGATGTAGTCAAGAGAGGATTCCGGGGCATTTTTTAGCTCACTTTATATTCAAAGCTGTTCTCTCCCACTTGAACCTGCCTTCATCAAGATTCCATGACCAGAGAACCTTTGAGGCAATACCATGGATATAACTCTTTTTAATGAAGCCCAGTGTACGACTGACGAAACCGAACAGTCTGGAATCTGCAAGAACAAAGAATGAGTCATCGGGTACAACGTCTGGTCCCCATTGATAATTATGTTGAGTAAAAATATTATGGCTATCAGACTCTCCATATACGGAGTATTTTTCATTAATGGGGTAGTCGTTTAGAAAGAGTTGCCTTCCGCGAATTTCGACAGAGTCACCACTGCTGGCAACAATTCTACGCAGTGTCTGATCGCGGATGATATTCGAAATAGATTCTTTATCTCTATTTTTATTGAAATCAATCAACACAATGTCATTTGGCTTGGGTGAGGAAACCTTGTCTATGAGCACAATATCGAGCTTCAAGATCGTTGGATACATGCTTTGCGAAGTTACTAAAAATGCACGTACCACATTTGTTCCGATTAAATAATCGACCAGCAAAGTGACGAGAATAAAAAGAAAAATGTAGAAAACAATGTGAACTCTTGTTTTAGACGGTTGCCTTGTTTTTATAATAGGATTTCTGATTACACAAAATGCGGCATCTACGGCTAGTGCCAGGGCATATATGAATGGGATACATAAAATAGAGAAGATCAGCGGCCTTGATTCGACCCAAATTAGGAGGGCCGCACATAACCAAGAAATTATTATCAGTCCAACAAGTCCTATAACACCACGCAAAAAATTGCCGGCATAGACCTGACCTAAACCGGGAAGCACCGATAGTGAAGTAGCCAGTATAAGCCTCTTGGTGTTTGCATTAAATACATCATAAATATGACTATCATTGTCATCTGTAGAACGCTCTAACCACATGTACGTTATCTCCATATACGTAAGTTAGTGATAAAGACAACAGAGTGAAAACTATGTGTTATCCTGTGTTTAGTCGTCTATTTATAAATGTCTTGTTATTATCCATTCAGAAAAGTCGGTAGTGCGACCTATCATGTAATAAAATCATTAACTACCATTCATTAGGATTTTCTGTAGCAGGAACAATAGGATATTCAATATCTATAGGTTCGACGTCTCTTTGCATAAAATCTGGCATATAAAATTGTTTGTATTTTTGTACTAAACCGATGATATTTAAATTCGTAAGTTCTTTTATTCTATTGCTAGAAAAACCGAGCTCTGTAAATGGTATGAAGCTCTGTTCCGCCTGAGTGTGACATTTGGTACAAAAAAGTCCGATGGGTGATACAAACTCGTGTAGACTTTTTTTGACCGCAGCACGATCGCGCCCCTTTAGCTTGTCCTGAACTCTCACGAAATCAATTGCCATTGGATCATCTTCTGTTATCTCAAGAAGTTTCTCTTCACCATTAATTGTCGTATAGGGTACGATTTTTGAAAAATAGTCGTCAGTATCGATAAGAAAGCCGGATGATGTGTCATAATCAATACCAAAAGGTACTCCATCAACCTCGATTCCGGAGTAGTTCAACCATCTTAAATTTAATGAACTTTCCTCGAATTTATCCGGATCTGTATGACATGTCATACACCCGAGGAACTGGGTATGCATATTAAGTAGAGTTCTGATCATACGTTCTTGGAAATGCGGGAAATCACCGTGGCAATAAAAACAGACGCTTTTTTTGCCTTCCAGTGCAAGTGAGTTGGCCGGATTGTGGAAATGTCGAGCCTCCTCAGATGCGCTCTTGTCTACAAGTGATTTGAGTAATGCAGAAGGTTTTTCTTTTGTATAGATAGGAATATGGTCGCTCAATGAAATAACAAACTGAACACCGACAGAGCAGATGATAAGTAACACGATAGAACCGATTAAATAAGACCAGACAGGGTGGTCCTGGCGTGTCCCGGTTATGCCAAAAAGATCGACTCTTAGTTTGCCCGGGATACGCGACTTACTGTCAAGAACTACGACAAGTAGCATCAGAAACAGTACAAATATAATGACAGCCGTAGCTATGATTACTGTTCCGGTTGAAGATGTAACCTGCATATTCAATAGCCCTTAGAGTGAAAGTTCAGTAAAGGTTGTTTATGATCATGCTTGTATTACCAAGAGGCCTATGTTTTGACATACAGGGTTAAGAAGGTGACTAACAACCATAATGCACAGACAACTACTAGTACAAGAGAACTGAAAGAGATAAGTTTTTGTAATAAAGTCATTGGCTTTATCATGTGATTACGATCCTTCAAGTGCTATTGTGCGAGCCGTATCGGTGGAGGGATTTTCCAGTTTATTTAAATCAATCAGAATTAATAACTTATTCAGAAACTCCCGCTCTTGTGGTAACTCAACGATATTCCGCAGGTATTCAAGGAAGTGTTCTTCTATTTGATGCTCGCGTGTGATTTTTCCTGTAAGAAATGTCCACTGCATTGGAAACCGGCCAGGGGCGAGATGAACGTTGTACCAATGCCAAAATGCTATAACGACCAGTGCAAGCAGTGCTTCATGTGAATGAGCAAGACGCATTATATTTTGAAAATAGAATGCCCAGCCATCTGGCAATATCCCTGCCCATATATCGGGAAACAAAAATGCAGAACCTGAAAAAATCATTACGAAGTTGCCGAACGCGGCTGCGAAGTAATGAATTTTCTGTTTATACATAAACTTGTCCATTTCTGGCCGCTGATCTCTTCTGCCTGAAAAATAGAGCAAGTCATCCCTGAAGTCTCTTATATCCTTGATGGTTGGTATAATAGTGCGCCTGATATCGAATCTGCCTGTTATCAGCTTGTGTACCGTGCCACCGAGAATAGTGGTTATGTGGTAAAGCATGGAAAAAATCATAATAGAAGCAAGCGTTCGATGAATAACACGCGTGACATCGATACCGCCTAACAAATGGCTGAACGGTTGTGCCCAAAAAGCATCAATGAAATAGACAGGCAAACCGGTAAATGCAAGTAACAGAAAAGTGGTAAACGTTAACAGGTGCTGCAGGCGTATATGAATAGAGTAACGGGGAAGGTCGCCGATTGGATTGGATATGACATTTTTATACAAATAGACGCGATCGTCCGGTAGACGCTCAATAAGGATCTCTATTTCAGATAATTCATCCTGGGAAATCCTGTTTTTCCGCGCACAGTCGTATAAAACGCTATTCGCCTCATCTGAGAGTTTCATTTGCTTAAACCTGTCAATATTTCAAAAAAATATTTTTAACTCAATTTAGTTACATTCAAATTCAGTTACGGATTATTCGTTTCTTGTCATGACGGCCCGTTCGCCACCAGCTGGATCCCTTCCGTAAGCGCCATCCAGCGCCATCGCGTCTGCGTCCGACTGTTTCAAATAGTGCTAATGCAAGTAGAGCTGTAACGATTACTTCACCAACAATACTGTATATATGTTCGGCCTTGTAAAGTACCGGATTGAACTCTTTATCGAATGAAGGATGAGGATCCACGGATGCATACTTTTCGTCCGCATTTTTGTGACAACGTTTACATGTAGCGACTCTATTCTTCTCGCTTACCGGGGATTCCGGGTTTCGTGATGGCAGAATCTTATGCACGCCTTCATAGTATTGCGAATTGTCGGCATGACAATCGAGGCAGGTGGCTGCACCGGTCAATCCATAGCGCGTTACTTTACCGTGAAAACTGTTTTGATAAGAAGTGGCGGCGATGGTGAACTTTTCGCCTAACGGTCTTCCCTCCTTGTCTGCGGCACTTTTGTGGCGCTTGATTAGCTCCTCGTTCGCATGACAGCGAATGCAGATTTGTACAATCTCCTGCCCAGTACGTTTAACATCTAATACACGACGGCTAGTATGAAAATACCACTGTTTTACGAAACCTCTTTTTTCATGACAAAGTTCGCATCGATCGAGGATTTCTTTTGGCGGGTCGGCTTCATTGGGGTTGTACACCGGATTGGTATGGCAGGTTATACAGTAAGGTTTATCTCTATCCATACCTGTTGCGTTCTTGCTTCGTGCATGTACACTTTCTGAATAGAGGCTATAGATTGGTTTATGACTGAATGGTTTTCCTGTCGCGGGATTCTTCTTTGAGTGACATTCCTGATCACAACGTACCCCCTCATCAACCTTCTTGTGAGGTAGTTGTTTTATGTAACTATGACAGTCCCGACAGGGAACATTTCGATGTACGGTTTTGGAGAAAGTCTCCGGGGGAACATAGTAAGAGCGAAATACCCCCTCTTCAGTTATTCTTGCCATGCGTATATATTTATGACACATCAAGCACGCCTCATCATCTTCAAATGATGTTGCGTGTGCTCTGTTCGGACTCAACATTGCACTAAACAGCAAAACATGCACACAACAGAGAATGATAGGGTAATTATGATTCATTGCTATGTTTACCCGCTGTCAAGTGGTTTTTCATAGATCTCATGACAAAATTTGCAAATATCAACAGTCCTCAATCTGTGATTATCCATTGTTACATCGGATTGGGTTTCACCGGCAAAGACTCCGGGTTGATGAGGTTGGTGACAAGTGCCACAGTAGATGCGCTCAGTATTGGGTTCTATTGGTAGTTCAATGCCGGTTTCTTCAATCATGCGTTTCAGTGATCTTTTTTTATTGTTATCTATGCGTACAAGGTGGCGATATTTCTTGTTGGATTTTATTGTAAATGCACTAGACGGATGATCGATTTTTCGATGACAACGAATACATAGTTGTGTTCGTTCATCATCCATATTATTTAATAATGGATATTTGATGAGATCTCTTGGTATCCCGGATTTCACATGCTTTCTAGTATCTACTTCATGGCACAGACGACACTTGTCCAATTTTAAGTAGCCACGTTTCGTTATCTGGTCGTGAGAATTAACTCGTTCATATTGAGTGGAATCGTGACATCGATAACACAGGGAGACCCTGTTAGGAAAAGGACCGCCACGTAAAAAACTTGGATTACGTATCTTCTGATGAGATCTATCAGCGAGACATTGATCTAAAAGATCGTGACATGTATAGCATGTCATAACTCCCTTTTTACTTAGCTGTAATTCGCCATTCCACTGCTTATCTATTCTCGACCTTGCGTCATCTGTAATTACCAAACCAACAGGATGTATATAGGAATGAGTAACATCATCTTCATGACAGTCTAAGCATAAAGCATCATCCAAATTAGCTTTTTCTTGATTGCTTGCCGGCTTGCTACTGTCATTGTTATGACAATAATTACACTTGGTTTTATCCCAGTGGGGATTTATGGAAGGTTTGCGGTTGTCGCCAATAGTGGTTCGTATGTCGGTTAAATTCGTATTTGAATTATCCTGGCCTGTAGGTTCAGTGGCAGTTGTTATCTTGTTTGGATTACCCGGAATATCGGCAAATACGTAGTCCGCCAGAGCAAACATAATAAACACAAATAATAAGATTGTTATTGTGATAACCATACGGGCTAAGTCCATCTTCATCCAAATGCATTAACAAGAAACCACGTAATATCATCATCAGTAACTCTGTGGTGCATGATCACTCCCGTGGCACATTAGATAACAGATACCTGAAAATACTCCGGTGGATTCGAATCTCAAGTTGCCCAAACTATTGGGTTGAACAATGGCAAGGTCAAAATTAATAAGATTAGTGTTGTTGAGAGTATTCCCTTGTGTGGCCGACACTCCATGTGGATCATGGCATGCGTTACAAGGAGTCATCTGATCTACAATGTGAAGTCGATGGGTGGGAAAACTCTCGTCTCCAAGAATGCTGTTGCGATCATGGCATTTGTAACACAATGCATAGGTGGCGGGGCTCTCCGGAGTATTGTCCAATGTCTCATACTGCATCTGCAGTATTGGCGCATAATTGGATCCATGAGGCCCTTTTGGCCCGGTACCACCTGCAGCACTGCTGTTATCATTATCGTGACAGTCTGAGCAATCTATCGTGCTGTTCACCGTATAGGGATTTACAAGACTGGGAACATGAGTGTTTCTACCTACTCCGGCAACTGGATGATACGAGGGGTTGTTAATGGAAAACTCCTCACGAACGTTTAATTGTTCTATCTGCCTTGCTGTTCTCGCAGGAGGTTTGTTAAAACTATCACCGTGACATCGAAAACATATCTCATATTCATAAGTAACAGATTCGACCTCTATGCCAGATATGGATATTCCGCGTACCCCCAGAATCGAACCAGGTGTGATTCCAGTGCTTGCATTCGCAGCATGTGGATTATGACAGTCCTCACATTCAACATGTCGAGATTCAATGACAGCGGGCTCTGCCGGATCGTGCACACCAGTCGTGCTCCCGATCGGATGTGAAGACATTTTTTGAAAAGACATTTGCATGTCTACAGTAGCTACATTACCGTTATGACATGGCATGCAATTCTGTTCTTCAATGGCATAGTTCAGAATGCGCTCGTGTCCACCCGCATTATGTATTTTGTGGCAGTTGGTGCAGGCATTCTCACTTACTGTAGGCAAGCTACTATCGGGCCAAGGGTCTGGGGGCAGAGTATTCCATGTCGCCGCGGATAGGTTGTGAGAAGATTGCCGCCAGTGGGTATTATTGTGGCAGGTGGTACATAACACCCCTCCCCGGTTATCCTCAGTCAGAAAATTACCGTTTAGGTTGTTATGTGGATCATGGCAAGACGTACATTGCATTCTACCCATGTGATCGAGTTTTACATTCCCCGTCAGCGTACTTGGATCAACGAGATCGCCCTGTTGGATGGCAATGTGAGATGAATACTCGATAGAAATTGGATGATCATCAGAGAGGTCGGTGCCCAAAACAGAGGGTCCAACCGGCATTGTAGTGACGCCGCCGAGCATAGCTATCTGTGTGTCACGGTTAAGTACATCCCCGAGAGCGATTGTTCCATCATGGCAGCTGAGGCATAGAACTGATGAACCATTAGGTTGGCCAGCAAAAGAAATCGCTGTTGAGCTCGTATAGGGGATATAGTAGCCTCCTCGTGTATCCCGATTCCAACGTGACACGCCCGGTGATCTGCCATGAGGAATGTGGCAGAAGATGCATATTTCACGTTCACTTATTGCGCGTATGGCCCCTGTACCACTAACGGCAAGATTGTGTTTAGTAAATGCGACACCCGCAAAGGCATTTGAAAGCAGAGCAGTAAGAGCCAGATGTATGATTAAGACATATCGTTCAATGTTCATTGCTCTTCGCCGATGTATTTAAATATTTGAACTCTCTGGTTATAGGAATCACATAGATAAATAGTGTCATCATCATCGACATATATACCAACCGGTAACCAAAACTCGCCGGATTTACTCCCTTGATTTCCAAAATCCATCAATTGAGACCCTGATGTATCGAATAGCTGTACGTTATGGAAAAGCGAGTCGACTACATAGATATGGCCGTAGCGATCCTCCGCGATCCCTTTTGGCCTGGAGAAACTACCAATAGCGTTACCTGGTTTGCCGAATTGATTGATAAAATTTCCATGGCGGTCAAAACGTTGAATCCTAAAATTCAAGCTATCGGTAACCAATAGCTCGCCATGTCTGTTTTTCCATATATAAGTCGGAAAATTGAATTCACCCTCACCAGTGCCCCTTCCCCCAAAAATTTTCAGAAGAGTTCTGTTTGCATTGAAAACAGATATTTTATGCAAACCGGTATCTACAACGTATATCCAACCTGTTTCCTTGTCGACTGCGATTCCAGTGGGTCTGACAAAATTCCCATCGAGTGCAACCGGGGCGGCCTCATTATCGCCTATGCCAATAACGAATATCTTGGCTAGTTCAGAGTCAGCAATATAGATGTTGCCGACCTTATCAGCCGCCAGACCAACAGGTGTGTCAAAGTCTTTACCGCCTACTCGTTTGATAGATCTATATTTACCCGCCTTACGGTCAAACCTGTGTATTGCCTTGATCCCTGGGTCGGCGACGAAGAGCTGTTTCTGTGCATTTGCGACCACAGCCATCGGGAGAACCATGCCATGTTCCTCCTTACCTATAGCCAGCTCATAAAGCTTATCTAGAAAACCTTTGGTTATACCAAGATCACTTGGGTGTGCTAGTACTCCGATATGTTCAATCCGTGGATCTGCAGGTGCCGGTGGCCAAGTTATTACCGTACCTGGATCCAATTTCAAGTTGTTGCCGTTTTGTTGAGAACAACCTTCAAGCAGGCTAACGATGGACAGGGTTAAAAGAAGGACTAATGTGTGTTGTTGTCTGTTTGGCTCCATTAGAATTCCCTGGTTAATGTCAGGTAGACCGAGCTGTCCTTACGGGAAACACCGCCCTGTTCATCGTGTCGGTATCTTCCTTCCACAGCAAAAGAGAGCAGGCGCCATCGCCACAAATATTCCAAGGTGACTCTTGTTGTATCTCGATGTATGGTACCTCCTGTGTCTTCCTCGATTGCTAATTCGAGTCTCGATGTGCTCCTGTAGCCGTATCGGGTGAATAATCTGGCAGCATGGTGTCTGAGATCGACATCTTCCTCAGAAAATTCATTATCGATGTTTTCATATATTGATCTTAAATCAAGAAAACTGGAAAAAAGAGGTAAGGCTACTACAAAATTTATATCAGCTTGTTCTCGCATATAAGGTCTGAAATCGCCGCTCTCTTTCTCCAGTTCGATACCCCAGCTAAGGTTAGAACTAGTGCTAAGACGATAACGGGCATCAACAGAGGCTAGCGCCTTTTCCCTGGTGTAGAGTGGGCGTAATGGACGACCGGCCTCGAGTGTTTCCTCGTTTTTGGTGAACGTGAGACTGAAATTGTAAGTGTCATCGTATCTCAAGCCGAAACCAATTTTCTGCCTTAGATAAGAGTAGTCAAAACTTCCACCAGACTCGAAACCATAATCGACCAACACAGTTTCACCATCTGGAATATTGCCTGTAATCAGACGTTCAATTCTTGTTTCTACCCCGACAACGGTTAGACGGTAGTCAATGCCTTCGATATATATTTGGGATCTTGAAGCATTGCTTACAGTAACTGAACCTGGTACGACAAACTCATTCTGTAAACTGACAGCCGATAAGCCATCAAGAATATGACTCTCTCCGATCCTGTTTATTTGGAATACGTCGCTATCCTGCTTATTGAATTTATAGGAAAATGAGTAGGTCGTGTTGAATGCAAAGTGATCAGAAAGATCAGTTGTATATCGTATAGAGGAGTTCACGCCATGTATGTTGCGGTCGAAGCCCTCATTTTTTTCGTCAGATGTATCGATGCCTCCACTTAGTGTTATCTCTTCGTTAAGATTAGCCAGGAAATTAGCCGATAGAGATTCATTACTCGTCTTAATATTTGTTTCACTGTATTTTGTGCTATTGATGTCATAGCGATAGAAGGTGTTGAAATCCTTGCTATGGCCAAGTTCAAGGTAGGATGTAAAGTGTATATCCTCTCTTGTATCGAGATGACCGCTTTCCACTGAAGTATAATATAAATTATTATCGAATCTGTGCGCATACTCCTTGCCAAAGAGATATGAGGAGGAGGCATTCAAGCCAAATTCCTCACTCATCGTGTTCTGTATTGGGAGTTCCAGACTGCCACTGCCAGACTTTTTCCTGGATTGAAATAATCCGAGGGACCCTGTAAATCTGTCCGAAGGATCAACATAAAGATTAAATTGCAAGTTATCAATCTCACTGTCTATCAAGGTGCCACGACTTTTGCCGGATGAGTCGGAGTGATTGATTCTTAATTTCATTGGATAGGCGACAAGCGGTTTTTCCAGGGAAAAAATCGCACCATAATCTCTGTGTTCGACCGTTAACGAGTCAGCAAGGTCTACGGAGACAGTAGGATTCCGCTGAGAATAGTGCAAATAGACCGGATAAGGTTTATGTCTCAATAAATTGAAGTTGCCAAAAAAGCTATATAGAGTCTCCTCGGTCTCATTGGAACCGGTGTCAACTTCAAATTCATTATTTTGAAAGCGCACACCAACACCCATTTCCATATCAACAAGATTTGGATGGTATATATAGCCCTTAGATTCAAGTTCCAATTCCTGTGACGATATTGTGCGTTGCTGACTGGATGGGAATCCATCAACTCTGGTTACTTCCACATCCTGCACAGAGTGGCCAAACTCAAGCGCACCATCAATGTTATATATCCTAAACATACCAAGCTCTGCGCATCGAGTCGTGACTGGAATCAACATAACTATACATAGGCAACATTTAGCAATCCCTGAACCTAGAGTGTATAAAATACTAATTTTGCGTGACTCACGGGTTCGGTAAGTGTGACCAGTATTAGTAATGTGTAAATTTTTGCCATGTGACCAATGCACAAATGTTACCTAGTTAAGGAATAATCCATACCCTCTTTTTTTCCGAAACCGAAGGCATTCACCTTGCCCTTGCCATATTGGCTCGCAACCAGGATTACATATTCAATCTTAAAGTCTGGTGCTACGTACTGCTGAAAATATGCATTGTTGTCGTAGTCAATCACCACGGTAGTAGGTAGATTTATATTCCTACGCTCGTAGCCAGACTCGCCAAAAAAAAGAAGTAACTCGCCATCGCTGGAAAAAATCTGCACATTTTCAAATGCTGCATCGACTACATAGATGTTACCCACATTGTCAATTGCAACGCCCTTAGGACGTGCGAATTGGCCGATGTTGGTACCCATTTGACCAATGGTTGTTACATACTCACCAGATGTTGTGTATTTGTTGACTTGAGCCTGTGTGGAGTCAGCGACATAAATATAACCGTCGTGTAAGGTAATATTAGTGGGGTGGGCAAGATGTGCAGGTGATGATTTGTCCTTTGGAGGAAAGGTAAAGAGCGTTTCGCCGCTACTTTTATCCAAAACATGAATTTTGCTGTCCAGTAGATCAGCAACATATAAACGGTCTCTGTCCAGTGCAACGTCTGAGGGTTTGAACTGACCTTCAACGCCAAATGAACGTAAATAGTTGTCATCCTGATCGAAAACAACGATCTGCATACGTTTTGTGTCTGTAATATATTTGGTGCCGTCCTCATCAATCTCGATATTGATTGGCTTTACCAGAGCGCCGCCTCCTGATCCAATTATAAAATTGAAGTCCTCCTCGATTAGATCAAATATTGCATAGCCACCAGTATCTGTATCAACAACATAGATTTTTCCCTCATGCACTGCCAATCCATAGGGTTTACTGATACTCGAATCGTTTTCACTACCACCAAGAATGAATCTGCCAAAGCCTCCAAGCGCACCCTTGACGTCATTCTCATTGGAAAAGGTATGCAAATGTTGAATTCGAGGAGGATTGGGTAGAGAGGGATAGTAAAGGTAGCCCTGTTCAGCAGGGCCGCTTGCACAACCGCTCAGGATGGATGCAAAAAAAGCTACGACAACAAGTGAAATAATATAGTTGATGTTTGTATGTATGTGTAGCTGTAAACCAAGTGAAGATATTTTGTTTCTCATTGTCATCTGTCGTTTGGTCGAAAGTAAACCACTCTGCAGTATCGATTACCAACAGTCACTGCTTTACTTGAGTGTAGAAATGACAGATCCCCCCAGGGTTTGAACAAACCCCAGGGGGACCCCTTTATACTCGACTATTTATTGTGGCAAGTCAGGCAGAGAGTGCTATCGGTCATCGGCAAACGCAACAGGTTTGTCGTTGCGACGAAAGTGTTATGAACATCGTGACACGAACTGCACTGCACTTTGCCGTCAGGTACCAGCAGGGTCGCTATATCGCCATCCCTCGTGGGGAAGGTGGTCGTACCAACTGTATAACCACCTATGGTTACGGGGGTGTCTACCGGATTCAAACCCAGATCGAGCGTAGGTTCGTAGGTGATTGAGATCGGGTGCTGACTTCTCAAGTCCGTACCTACGAAAACGAGAGATGCTGGATCCATGAAGCCGAATGTGTTAGGTCCACCCCCAAAATCATCGAGGCCAACCGTGCCATCATGACAGGAAAGACACAGTTTGCTTCCGCCCGACGGTTCAGGATCCTCAGTACCTTCAAGGGTTGTGGATCCGCCACTACTGTACATCTGAAACGTTGCTGTGGTCAGTGTATGATTCCACAGAGGGGCGGTGCTTGTGATGTCTGAATCATGAGGTGTATGGCATACGACGCAGATCTCTGGAGACGTAAGGCCAAGAAAGGTCCTCAAGTCATGTGCTGAACCTACGATTCCAGCAGATACCGAGAAAGCTGAAAAACCACATACAGTGCCTACAATGCCGGCAAGTATCGACCTCGTTGGTAGTAATTTATATCTATTTCTCTTCATATTTCCTCCAATTGGCAAGAGTAGGCATCCACAATATTCATAAGTCGTACGGTAATGCCTGAATTGATGGCATTTTTGTCACCTGCCATGCCTGGATTACACACATCCTGTAGACGTCACCATCAATTACCTCGTTTCCTGAGAGAGCTTCTCAATTCTTGGCTATGACAGTTAGCCCGTTGTTCGTGGCGTGCTGTTTAGGCCGCCACGAACCTGGCATTTTTTCATCCTGACCCTGCACACAGATTCCATCGGCTATGGCTTGTCCAAGCCAAGAGACTCCAACCAAGATCACATCCCCGCCTCAACGAAAAGTGCCATGTTTCGTCGTTCCACTCACTGAGTCTTCCTGAACCGACTACATCTAGAATCGTCAGATGGAGAAGGGCAATTTACTGTCCCGGTAATGACTGTCCCTGATGATTACTCTGCATGATCAATGCCATGATCCTGCGGTGTGATTCTAAGTGACTGTAATGCTTCAAAATATCTCAGTACTGACCTGGTCTACCTAAAAATTGGTATCTATAGCTAGTATTCAGAGGTTACGTCAGCGTAACGTTGAAACCCCCGAAAAATGAGTAACTCCCTGTTATTACTAAGGTAATATCCACTGGGGGAGCAAAATCGTCGATGTAACTCATCTGTAACAGGAGAAGAACATAGAGCGATATTGCGAAAGGGGTATAAATCCCCGTCCTGTTATGGCGATTTATTAACAGGGCCAGCTGGCCGGATAGGGGTTCTAGTCGAAACCTACTGATTTGAAGCTTGAAATATTGATCACCGCACTTCCTGGCATGAAAGATGGACAAATCATTAAGCAATTTTTAAACAAAATTAGCTCTTCAGTGCTTTCTGTTCAGGGGTATGGCACCGCACAACACTCGAAGCTCGGTGGAGCATCACAAGTAAAGGTTACCGTTTGGTAATAGCGTCATGAGATAGATACCTCATTACAATCAGGTATCAACTCGCTGCTTTGGCTAAAGTGACAAAACCGTGAATATTGAGTTGCGCCAGTTTCTTTGATTAATGCGGGATCTGTTGTATATACACAGTAACAAGAATCTGATGCTTCATGAGCCGGGTTGAATGGTTAGAGTGGTGCAATTTCAGTTATCGAGATTAGATATCGCATATCGTTTCATCTTCTCCCACAAACTTTTCCTACTGATACCAAGACATGAAGCGGTTTCAGCAATCCTCCAATGGTGTGATTGCAATTTCTCCAGAAGAAAGCCCTTTTCATAATCTTCCATCGATTCCTTAAGCTTCTTTTCGCAGCATGGTATAGGCCGTTCCTCATGGGGGGCGCCGAACTCCCTGGGACCGAGAATCTCCTGTGGAGACAGAATGCAGGCGCGCTCAACAGCGTTTGCAAGCTCTCTCAAGTTGCCGGGCCATAGTTGCTTTTCCAGGTAACGAACCGTTAACGGCAATAACAGACGCCGTTTTTTGTGTTCAGCGAAGAATTTTTGAATTATACGGTTAGCCAACCAATAGATATCCTCCCTGCGTTCGCGCAAGGGTGGTATGTGAAGATGCACCGTGTTGATTCGGAAATAGAGGTCTTCGCGAAACTCATTGTTCGCCACCATCTTCTTTAAGTCTCTATTGGTTGCATAGATAAGCCGAAGGTTTACCGAGATGGGTTTTTCCTGTCCGAGACGGTGGACAATGCGTTCCTGTATGGTGCGTAAGAGTTTAGCCTGCATTCTGGCCGATGTTTCACCGATTTCGTCCAGAAAGAGTACCCCGCCATCGGCAAGTTCAAATACGCCTCTCCTGGATTTAACCGCCCCTGTAAATGCCCCTTCAGCGTGACCGAACAATTCAGCTTCAAGCAAATCCTCAGGGAGTGCCGCACAATTCAATGCAACGAAAGGTTTTTCCTCACCATTGTTAAGCTTCCCTGCGAAATATCTCGCGGCATACTCCTTGCCCACCCCTGACTCACCGGTAATCAGGATATCGCAGTTATGGTCAGCCAGACGATCAAGCACGACTTTTATCTCTCTCATTTTCGGTGAGACACCGAGTACAGTGCAGTTCTCTTTGTCTTCACCAAACAGAGTGGGGCTCACGTCCCTTAGTTTGTCTATTAACTCATCCAGATCGAACGGTTTTGTCAGGTAGTCGACAGCTCCCAATTTTAAAACTCTTACTGCTTGATTGATGTCACCATAACCGCTGATGAATATGGTCGGTGGAGGTATCTTGTCTGCTTCGAGAATAGAATTGAACAGCTGTTCACCGCTAAAATCCGGTAGTCGAACATCGGTGATTAATGCCGCGTGGTCATTGCCCAACAGTGATTCAAGTGCCTCCTCCGCGTTGCAAAAGCAGTCGCATACTATGTTTTCAATTTCAAATCGCTGGCAGAGTGATTCGCGCATGATTTCGTCATCTTCTACAAGACACAATCTCCTCGAACTTGCTCCATTACTATCTATCGAACTCTCCACTGTAACTCCTTCCCTATGTGTTGTGACTATTTATCCTTGTTAAAGTAGACAATGACCTAATGCCGGTTTTCTATTTGGTATGGCAGTGTAAACATATTTCTGAATCAGCGAGTGGTTTGCGTAGCAGTTTTATATCCATCACCTGGCTATTGTGTACATCATGACAAGAGGGGCACTCGACTCTACCGGCAAAGAACTTCAGCTCTTTTCCCGGGGGAGCAGTGATGTTGTGAATATCATGGCAGTTGATACATGCAGCCGAAGTGGCACCTCCCTGTGTCTGGTGTATCCATTGAATACCGATCGGGTGGTCGTCACTTAGATCCGTCCCCTTTGAAGCCAATCCGCTTAGGGTATTGTTTGGGGTGCCAGGATTTCCACCAAAAGAATCGATAGAGATAGTGCCATCGTGACAAGAGAGACATAAGCGTGATGGACTGCCAGGTCCTGGTTGTTCAACCGGTACATCCATGGTCTGACTGTTATATAACGTATAAATGGTGGTAGATACTTCATGATTCCATAATGGTGGGGCTGTGGTACCGCTTGAACCATGGGGCGTATGGCATACATTACATATTTCACCAGTGACACCGCTTCCCGTAAGGTCGTGTACACTTCCCACGATCGTGGCTGTGGATGGCGATGTGCACACAATTGATGCGAACAGTATAGTAATTCTGCTCAACCCCCTTAGAGGAAGCGTGCGTGAACTATCAGATAGCATAGGTATTCCTCTATCATGTTAGATATCACTCCATTCAGTATCCCTTAACCACGCAGGTCAGGCTTTCTATGAATGGCACCACTCCCCAGTAGGTTCTTTGTTTGCATTCAACGACGGTAACTACGGACAACATTTTAGGCAGAACAGACAATTGCCTGGCGACACTGCCTTGAATGATGCCGGCTCAGTTATTTAGCAGATAGGCATCTTCGTCTAAGATCATGCGTAATACTTGATTCCACCCGATCGGTTAGATACGTAATGGGCAAATTAAATACTATGAACAACATGCTCTATGTTGTGGCTGTCGCTCGTTGCTCGAATTTCTAGTCGGTTCGAGTCTTATGCCCAAACAGTAAATGCCATTTGTCTCCTTGATTCTGATGGCTTCATGACACTGATATTTATTTTCTTTAATAACAGAATTATTAATATTTGTTATATGGCTATTGAAAGTTAGATAACCTTTATTCAGTAAGGTTTTTTAAACTGATTTTGTCAAATAAATTTAACTGATTGTAACCATAATAAAAAATTATGTGCCGATAAGTGCCTTCTTGTTAAATGCGCAAGTCTGTTTTAACTATATGTTATACATGTGAAAAGATTGCTAGAAAAACCAATTATGAGCATTTGCTCTCGATGCATTTGAATTATAAGAATGCAGAGTATTGACCTTTTAAAAGCATCCTGAATAAGCATAGATTTTGAAACAGGAGCAAGTGTTACTCATAGGTAACACTTAATTTGGTTTAAATTAAATTCCAAAACAACTGGGATCCAAACCCGTGTTGATCGGGTGTTTGATTTAGCCCTGATTAGTGCCGGATCCGGCACCTACTCAGGGCATTTCATCAGGCTGATTGGGTGTTGTTATTTATCGCTGTTGATAACAACCTTATTCAGAAAAATGACTGACTCAAAGGTCCTGTTGAGTGATTGGCTACTATGATTCTCAACGGGCAGACTATCGGAATAGTGGACAGTGTCCCCTACTTTTACAACTGTTGTTGGTACTGCTATCCAAACTGGTTTATCGTCCTGGATTATCTCAATATAGGTGTATCCTGATGTATTTATAACCTCTACGACTTCGGCTTGACGCATTGATTCGATGTCAGCGGTAGTTTTATCAGCATGCTTAAATATAGTGCTGTGATCCATAGGCGGGTGGGCGTCGGGAATTTCAGCGGAATAAGCAGTTGTAAATAGTGCTATAAGAATAAAAAATGTTAGAAGTTTCATCTATCAATCCTCGATTAGCAGTGTTTGAAAGCGATTAAATCTTTATTATTTTTTAGCTGCACATAAAATCCCTAACTAAAATATGGTATCTGTGAATTGTACAGTTTAGCTGGATATTTAGACATTTGAAGTAGCGTCATCCATGTCCGGATTCGGTAACATAGATAAGGTTCGAATAACGCAAGTTCGACTACTGCCAACTATTAAGGGGAAGTATCCAGTCCCCCAACTACGCCAGGGATTCCTCTTATCTTCATAGCAAATTTATCTTCGCGCTCATGTGTGGAAGTATTGCGAGGTAATTGATGAGATTTAAACTACGGCTTTGAAGGTGGCGTCACAGCGTCTTGTGAACTGGCAACAGAGATCCTTCCATGCCCTATGAAACAGATGCAGCTCCAATTAGGAATAAGTCATAGCTGGCAGTTGAGATTGACAAGGGTATTGAGAGAAAGGGAGGAGACAAGGGAGTGATTGCCAAGTACCCGCCAGCATGAAAACATGCCGACGGGGTTAGAGAAGATTAACTCATGTTGCCAGCGACAAAATCCCAGTTCACCACCTTCCAGAATGCCTCCAGATAGGCGGGTCGCGCATTGCGGTAGTCGATATAGTAGGCGTGCTCCCACACGTCGGCGGTGAGCAGGGCCTTTTTGCCCGAGGTCATGGGTGTGCCTGCATTGGAGGTATTGAAGATCTCCAGACTGCCGTCGTCGTTCTGTACCAACCAGGTCCAGCCGGAACCGAAGTTGGTTGCCCCGGCGCTGGCGAACTGTTTTTTAAACTCGTCGAATGAGCCGAAGGCTGAGTTGATGGCATCCGCCAGTGCGCCGCCGGGGGCGTTGTCATCGTTAGGGCTGCGCAGGCAGTTCCAATAGAAGGTGTGATTCCAGATCTGAGCGGCGTTGTTGAATACGCCACCTGAGGATTTCATGATGATATCCTCCAGGGAGGCATTCTCGAACTCTGTGCCGGGGACCAGGTTGTTGAGATTGATCACATAGGTGTTGTGATGCTTTCCGTGATGAAACTCCAATGTCTCTTTCGATATCACAGGTTCAAGTGCATCGATTGCATAGGGCAGTGCGGGTAGTTCATGGGCCATGGAATGGTACTCCTTAGTTTGATATGAATTCTTGTTGTGATCCCTGTAGTAGCGAGATCCGATCAATAACCTAGTAGAATGGTCAGCTATTCTAGCGGTGCATTCGTTGGGATGCAACAGGGGGTGTTGTGGGGGAAATAGTACCACTCTTGTTGGGATTTTGTAGTTGGGATTGGGTTGGTGCTTGGCTTTATTCTATTGCCCTAAATTGGCAGAAATAATATGCAGTCCAGTAATCTGATTTCTAGAGGGTTGCCACAATCCGGCGCCTGACGGTTGTCTTTCTCCGACGCCCCGACAGCACATCCCTGTGCTGACGGGGCTTGCACGGCATCCCTGCCGCTTCTGCGAAAGACAACTGTCAGGCGCCTACCTTTCGCTATACGTCTAGAGTTGGATAAGGTTTCGACTTCACCCTCATAGTATGGGAGATTTGTGATACTGAATACTATTAAATCTGGTAATTGATGCAGAATTAAACAGAGATAAGTTGAGGGCTAATGAACGCGATCGAGCTTAGTATCTTTGCCTCGCGCCTGGAAGCGGTCTGTGATGAGATGGGAGCGGTGTTGCGCAATGCCGCCTTCTCCCCCAACATTCGCGACCGGCTCGATTTCTCCTGTGCGGTGTTCGATGCCGAGGGAGAGCTCTGTGCCCAGGCGGCCCATATCCCGGTCCATCTTGGCAGCATGGCCTATGCCATGGCAGACATCGTCGCCAAGGTCGAGTGGCGCGAGGGGGACATGGTGGTGTTGAACGATCCCTTCATGGGGGGGACCCATCTGCCCGATGTTACCCTCATCGCACCGCTCTACTTTGAGGGCCGGTTGACGGCCTTCCTGGTCAACCGGGCTCATCATGCCGATATCGGCGCCAGTTCGCCGGGTTCGATGCCGATCTCGCACACCCTCGATCAGGAGGGGCGTGTCATACCGCCGGGGAGACTGGTCAGACGCGGTGCCATCGATAGGGATTTTCTCAACTCGATTACCCGGGGCAATCGCAATCCGGGAGAGTCAGAGGGCGATTTTGCGGCCCAGGTGAGTGCCAACAGGAGCGGTCTAAAACGACTCGCGCAGTTGATCGATGAATGGGGCAGAACCGCCTTCCTCTCTGGCCTTGTAGCACTCAATGATTATGCGGAGCGCTTGGCGAGAGATGCGTTACAACAAATTCCTCCCGGCGAGTATCACTTCAAGGATTTCATGGATGATGATGGTCAGGGGAATAGCGATATCCCAATCCAGGCCAGACTGGTGGTAAAACCGCAAGCTATCTTGGTCGATTTTACTGGTACTGCCGATCAGGTTGGGGGAAATATCAATGCCCCCTTATCGGTGGCCGCTGCTGCTGTTTACTATGTGTTTCGCTGTCTGATGCCGCCCCAGACCCCAGCCTGTGCCGGTAGCTTCCGGCCCATTCAGTTACATGTTCCCGTGGGTTGTCTGTTGAATGCCAAACGTCCGGCCGCCGTCGCGGCCGGCAATGTGGAGACCAGCACCCGGGTGGTGGATGTGGTACTCGGGGCGCTGGCCCATGTGTTGCCTGAGGAGATACCCGCGGCGAGCCACGGCAGTATGAACAATCTGGCGATGGGAAGTGTCAGTGGAGAACTTCGCTGGGACTATTACGAAACCATAGGCGGTGGCATGGGGGCGGGTAAAAGAGGGGGTGGGCTGGATGGTGTGCAGACCCATATGACCAATACCCTGAATACACCCATCGAGGTGATTGAGGCGCGTTTCCCGATCCGGGTGATCAGTTACAGCCTGCGTCGAGGCTCCGGGGGGGCGGGGGCCAGACAAGGAGGTGACGGTCTGATCCGGTGTTTCAGTTTCCAGGCACCAACCCAAGTCACACTGCTGACTGAGAGACGGAGTCATTCACCTTGGGGAGCTGCCGGCGGTCACCCGGGACAGGTCGGGATCAACCGCCATAATCAAAAACAGCTTCCCGCCAAGGCAGCCGTGATGGTCGAGGCGGGGGACAGGATTACCATCGAGACCCCTGGCGGGGGCGGCTGGGGTGCTCCAAGGGAGAGGCTGTCTCAATGAAAACCCATGCTAGAGTGAGGAGAATGAGTCACCCCCGCTGGACTAGTATCTGAGTGGGGATAGAGCTATTTAGAGGTTGAGCTATGGCCGGTTGCGATTGCGGCAATGAGATAAAGTTTGATGGGGTTTCGCAAGGCTACAAGCGGATCCTGTGGTTGGTTATTGCCATCAATGCCGCAATGTTCATAGTCGAGATGGGCGCCAGTGTGGTGTCGAATTCCATGGCCCTGCGCGCCGATGCACTCGATTTTCTCGCTGATTCCTTGACCTACGCAATCACGCTGCTTGCCATTGGACACTCCATGCGTTGGCGGGCTGCTGCGGCGATGTTCAAAGGGGTGACGCTGGTTTGTATGGGGCTCTGGGTGCTGGGATCGACCCTCTACCGGGTGCTGGTGCTTGGGGTTCCCAATGAGTTCATCATGGGTTCGGTGGCATTGATGGCCTTTAGTGCCAATATGGTCAGTGTTTTATTGCTGCTCAAGTATCGCGACGGCGATGCCAATGTGCGTTCGGTATGGCTGTGCAGTCGCAACGATGCGATTGGAAATTTAGCCGTATTGGGGGCCGCCGGCTTGGTCTATTTCAGCCAAAGCCATTGGCCTGATCTTCTGGTGGCATTCCTGATGTCGCTGCTGTTTCTGCACTCCGCCAGCCTGATCATCCGCCAGGCGCGGCATGAGTTGATTCACGATCAGGGTGAGTTGCCCCATCGACAGGCTTGCTCTGCATTAGATAGGGATTAACAGACCTAGCCTGAATGTTTCTGCAAAAACTCCCGGCGCGAGACCTCCTCCTGCCAGGGACAATCGCGTCTAAGGCGTTTTTTGTTTTTGTCCCGAGTCTTGAGGGCGCCGTTCCAGGCCTGAAACGCTTGTTTCGGCGAGCTGTAATTTTGCATGTTCATCAGAATCGGTTGCAGCAGATAGTGCCCAAGTCTGGAATGAAAATTGAGATGGGATTGCATGTAGTTGCCACTCCAGCCAAGACGCAGGGAGGGCCCCAAGACCTGGTAGTCCGTGCCACATCGTTCCTCCCCGCTCCAGCCTTCCGGGATGATGATATGGGGGTCCTTTTCAGGGAATAGCAGGCGTGACAGCATCCAGGGGGTGAGAATCAGTACCACCCGCCAGCCACTGGTGCGACGATAGGCATGCAGGTGGAAACCCAATCGACTGTTGATCAGTGGATCATCGTGAAAATACTGCTCATAGATTTCATGATGAACATCGAGCAGCGCCTGCTTGAAGTTTTTATCGTCGTCTAACTCCCTGGGCAGGAGTTGCCATGTGGTTTCATGCATGGTTTTGCGCGCTCCCTTGCGCATATTTGGATAGGCTTGTTATATCCCAATCCATTCTCATCCTCATAATTGATTGCCTATGCGACCTGGTCGTTCAGTAACCGATAGTCGATTAATTCGCCTTATACGGACATTAACGTGGCGGGGTTGGAAAATATCCGACCATAGGGATCCGATGTCTACAGAATTATTCTGCGGAATTGATCTAGATCAATTGATTGAAGGCTACCCTATGCTGATTGACAATTGTCATTGCATGGATAGAGAGGCTCGAGTCTCTCACCTCCAGGTGTCACCATGAGACGCGGCAAAATATGGCTATTTTTAAGCCAGCACCCGGCTTTACGCTCTCTTGAAAACGCAATCGGATCGACCCTGAATTTCAGTGCTCGATATTTTGTTTAAGCGAGGGCTTGTTTGTACTGGGGAGTAATCAAGCTCAATGCCTCATGACTTTTTGCTACCATTTCGTCAATCATGGGAGAGACAGCTTCAGGACTCAGTCCTGTCATCTGCCAGGCGAAGGGATCGATTGCCCAGAGCATCTCTTGGATGTTCAATCCGACCATCTCACCGTTGGCAATCGCCTTGGCAATATGCACCAGGGAGGTCTCAAGTTGATAGTCACCCGCCTGCTGGGGTTGATTGTTGTAACCGGCCACCGCCATAAAACTGTCTGGCAGACCCCATGCGCGCATGAGCTCGGCGCCAACATCCAAATGGGTGAAGCCCAGCACTTCGGATTCTGTTTCCGGCAGTATCCATTTGTCGCCACCTGTTATATAGAGAACGTCGGTAGCCTTTTCCGGTAACGCGAGGTAAATCACCAGCCGTCCAATATCGTGCAATAGTCCCATGACGAAAAGCCTTTCGCTGTGCAGGACATTGCTGTGCTTGGCCAGGGATTGAGCCATAACACCGGTGGTAACCGAGTGTTGCCAAAATTCGGTCATATCTACCAGCTGCTTAGGGATACCGGTGAAGGTACGCATGGCAGTGGCTGCCATGACGAGATTGCGCAGATCATCTGCGCCGACAATGGTGACAGCACGAGAGAGGGTTTCGATCTTTGTCGGCAGACCATAAAAGGAGCTGTTGACCACGCGCAACAGACGGGCCGAGATATCGACATCTTGACTGATGATCTCGGCGACTTGTGCAGAAGAGTAGTTGCCGGACCCCATCAGATGATTCACCCGAATACAGACATCGGGTAAGGAGACTAGCTGGTCAAGGTCTTTAACGAGCGTTTTTGGATCCATCGTGCATGCACCTCATGTTGATGGTGGGACTTAAGTTCTTGTTTTTGCTCCTGCAACGATTATGCTCCTGGCATTTTTTGATGCTCCTGCAATAGTATTAAATTAATTAGGGTTTTTATCGATCTATCAGCTGTTTTGTCTGGAAATGAGAACTAGTTAGACATTATAGACAAAGGCAGGCCCAGTCTGATTGAATCGCTCGAGTTAATTGATTCCATCCGCGGGTATCTCCCTTTCACTCTCCAGATTGTCATTCAATACTGACAAGAAGGCATCCCCATATCGCTCCAGTTTGTGGTCGCCTACCCCTGATATGGTTGCCAGCTGATGCTTGTCCTTGGGCCTCTTTTGCGCCATCTCCATCAAGGTTGCGTCGTGGAATATCACATAGGCCGGTACCCCCTGTGTCTGAGCGAGTTCAAGACGCAGGTTTTTCAGGGCTTGCCACAAAGATCGGTCGTTCCCATTGAGTTCCGAAGTATGGGGCTGCTTGCCCCGGTCCTTTGTTTTCCTTTTTCGCGCCTTGCGCAACATCAGCTGGGTTTCTCCCCGCAGCACCGGTCTGCTTGCCTGGGTTAGGCGCAGGCCGCCATAACCCTCCAGATCCACGGTCAACAGTCCTCGTGCAATGAGTTGGCGATACACGGTACGCCATTGTGCGGCGCTGAGATCGATGCCGATGCCATAGGTGCTGACCCGGTGGTGGCCAAATTGCAATATACGGTCGTTCTCCTTGCCAAGCAGGACATCGATCAGATGGTTCACACCGAAGCGCTGGCCGGTTCGATGGGCACAGGAGAGG
The DNA here is from genome assembly GCA_040507005.1 of Candidatus Thiodiazotropha sp. Taxonomy (GTDB): domain Bacteria; phylum Pseudomonadota; class Gammaproteobacteria; order Chromatiales; family Chromatiaceae; genus Thiodiazotropha. The sequence continues at coordinate 4,955 of JBEVVS010000123.1, read as the reverse complement.
GCCATCTGCGAGGGGATGGTGGCATCCCAGGTTTCCGGTGGCTGCAGGCAGGTGTCACAATTGCCGCAGGGTTGTTCGAGAGGGTCGTCGAAATAGTCGAGGAGTCTCTGACGGCGGCAGCTGGTGATTTCGCAGAATGCCAGCATGGCGTCGAGTTTGTGGCGTTCAAGCCGCTTATGCTTTTCGTCCGCCTCGGAGGCGACCTGCATCTGTCGCAGGGTGATGACATCCTGCAGGCCATAGATCATCCAGGCATCCGCGGCCTGCCCATCGCGGCCGGCACGTCCTGTCTCCTGATAGTAGGCCTCGATACTTTTCGGCAGGTTCAGATGTGCGACGAATCTGACGTCGGGTTTGTCTATCCCCATACCGAAGGCGATGGTGGCCACTATCACCACCCCTTCGTCCCGTAGAAATCGGACTTGGTGGCTTTCACGGGTCTGGGAGCTCATGCCTGCATGGTAGGGCAGGGCGTCGATTGCATTGGCTTGCAGCCAGCTGGCGACCTCATCCACCCGTTTGCGTGAAAGGCAGTAGACGATACCGGATTCGTTGGGGTGCTCCTGGCGGATGAACCGGAGCAGGCGTTGTTTGGCGTTACCGTCGTTTTCGCTGATCTGGTAACGGATATTGGGTCGATCGAAACCGGCGATGAATTCACCGGCCTGCTGCAGTGAGAGACGCTGCACTATCTCCCCTCGCGTCGGTTTGTCTGCGGTGGCGGTAAGGGCGATTCTGGGGATCTCCGGGAAGTGTTCGTGCAGTTGTGAGAGCTGTATATACTCAGGGCGAAAATCATGACCCCATTGGGAGACGCAATGGGCTTCGTCGATAGCGAACAGGGAAATCCGCGCCTGCCGGAGCAGCTCGAGGGTCCTGGGTTTGAGCAGACGTTCGGGGGCGATGTAGAGGAGGTCGAGACTCTCCCCGAGGAGCTGCTGCTCCACCTGTTTGGCCTGCTCAAGGGTCAATGTGGAATTGAGGAAGGCGGCGCGAACACCGAATTGACGCAGAGTGTTGACCTGATCCTGCATCAAGGCGATGAGCGGAGAGATAATGATGCCGGTACCCTCTCTCACCATCGCCGGTATCTGGTAGCAGAGGGATTTGCCGCCACCGGTGGGCATCAATACCAGCGCGTCACCACCCTCGATCAGGTGGCTGATGATCCGGTCTTGGGGGGGGCGGAAGTCGTCGTAGCCAAAGGTATGCCGCAGCACTTCCCGTGCACGGGTCAACCCGGGGTTTGATAGCAAGGTCTCAGTCATCCGTGACATTATCCTTTCCTTTTGCCTGTCTGTCAGTGGTTTCCGCCTCTACTGGGTATCGGTTCAAGTGCGGCTGTTAAGACTATAAAGCAACCGGTTGATGCGGCCAAGTCGATTTTCCATACCTGAATTGTTTTTGGCATGACATGAAAAATGGCTTGGTGTAGGCTCGGAAGAGAGACAAAAACCTGGATTATTGTATGTGCGGACTATGTGGTGAACTGCGATTTGATGGCGCACCAGCCGATCTCGCGGCCATCGAGAGAATGAATGAACGGCTACGCCCGCGTGGTCCCGATCATGGCGGCAGTTACAGTGATGGGGCCTTGGGTTTCGGTCACCGGCGCTTATCCATCATCGATCTATCGGAACACGCCCATCAGCCGATGCTGGACCAGGAACTCAGTCTGGCGCTGGTTTTCAACGGCACTATCTATAACTACAAGGAACTCCGCAAAACCCTGCAAGGGCTTGGGTACCATTTTTTTTCCAGCGGCGACACAGAGGTGATTCTCAAGGCTTTCCATGCCTGGGGTGAAGATTGTGTCGATCACCTGCATGGCATGTTTGCCTTTGCGGTGTGGGATTGCCAGCGGCAGCGGCTGTTTTTGGCCAGGGACCGTTTTGGTATCAAGCCCCTCTACTACACCCAGGACAGCAGGCGCTTTCGCTTCGCCTCCAACACCCAGGCCCTGCTTGCTGCCGGTGGGGTGGATACGGCTATCGATCCGGTGGCTTTGCATCACCAGTTTAGTCTGCACGGGGTGGTGCCGGCCCCGCTGACCGTCTTGCGTGGTATACGTAAGCTGGCGCCGGCTCACTGCATGGTGATTGAGGCCAATGGTACTGAACGAATACGACCCTATTGGCGCTACCCTGCCACCCGCCCCGAGATGCCGCTCTCGGACCGGGAGTGGTTGGAGGCGATTCATGATTCACTTCGCGAAGCGGTGCGCAAGCGCAATGAGATAGCGGACGTTCCCGTTGGGGTGCTGCTATCGGGGGGACTCGACTCCAGCCTGTTGGTGGCGCTACTGGCTGAAACCGGGGTGACGGACTTAAGGACTTTTTCGGTGGGCTTCGAGGATCAACCGGAAGAGAAGGGTAACGAATTCGAATACTCCGATCCTGTGGCCGAGCGATATCAAACCCGGCATCACAAATTTCTGGTGCCCAACAGCGAGGTGCTGAATCGGTTGCCTGAGGCGGTGGACAACATGGCCGAGCCGATGTTCGGTCAGGATGCGGTGGCCTTTTATCTGCTTGGTGAACAGGTCTCCCGACAGATCAAGGCGGTACAGTCCGGACAGGGGGCTGACGAGGTATTTGGGGGCTATTTCTGGTATTCGCGTATCATGCAGGAGCACGAAGGTGAGGCGGTGGAGAGATTCGCCAAACACTATTTCGACCGGGATCACGACGAGTACTTACGCATGGTCATGGGGGAGTATGCTGGATCCGACCATACCCGTGAGCTGATTGCCGAACGTCTCAGGGAAGCCGAGGCGGAGACATTGATCGACGCCGTATTGCATATGGATCAGACCATGTTGATCGTCGATGATCCGGTCAAGCGAGTGGATAACATGACCATGGCCTGGGGATTGGAGGCAAGGGTGCCTTTTCTCGATCATCACCTGGTTGAGCTGACGGCCCGTTGTCCACCCGAACTGAAACTGCGGGAGGGCGGCAAATATCCGCTCAAGGCGATGGCCAGGGGTATCCTGCCGGATACGGTCATCGACCGCCCCAAAGGATATTTCCCGATGCCTGCCTTGAAATATGTGCGGGGTGAATTTCTCGCATTCATGCGCGACATACTGGATAGCCAGCAGGCAAGGCAGAGAGGGATCTTTCAACAGAGCTATATCGACATGCTGATGGCGGCGCCGGAGCTGCACCACACGCGAATTCGTGGCAGTAAGTTGTGGCATATTGCGCTGTTCGAGTTTTGGCTGCAACGGAATCTGGAGTCAGCAAGGAGTGCGGAATGAAGCAGATGACCGAGGAGTTTATCGATTCCGGAATCGACCCGGTGGCCGCTAATATGAAGGCGAAGGCCTACTGCGAGGAGCAGATGCAAGAATAGCTGTGTGTCTGTTCAGGGGGCTTTTTGAAACCAGCTGTATGTGCCCGATCTGCAGATCTCCAATGCCACTTCGACCGCCTTGGGGCAGAACTGTTTTCCGCTCTCCGATTCGATCATTTTCAATGCCTCAGGCTTGCTGATTTGTTGCCTGTAGCTGCGGGTCGTGGTCATGGCGTCATAGGCGTCCACCACCGCAATGATACGCGATACGATTGGAATCTCCTCACCCTTCAGCCCGTAGGGATAACCCTTTCCATTCCATTGTTCATGGTGGTGCTGGACGCCCACGGCGACCTCATCGAGGAGTGGATTGCCCAGGGTGCGCAACATATTCGCACCGATAGCAGCGTGTGCCTTGATCCCTTCGTACTCTTCCCGGGTAAGGTTGCCGGGTTTGAGCAGTATGTTATCGGGTATGCCGATCTTGCCGATGTCGTGAAAGCTGGCGGCCAGTGCCAGTACTTGCATCTCGCGTTTTTGCAGATTGAGGCGTTTACCCATCACTTCAGACAGGGTGACCACCCGATTGGAATGCTCAAGGGTATAGTTGTCCCTTGCTCTCAGGGCGTAGTGGAGAATCGGTTCCAACTTGAAACCGATGTGGTCTTCAAGTAGTGAAACCCGTTGGGTAAGATCCTGTATGTCGTCTGCTTCTATCACACTTATCTGCCGAGTTGCGAACTTAAATAATAACGTAACTTTCGAGTAAGTCAGTGATTTTATGTCACAAGAGTATTGTTTTAGTTATTTAATTCCCTTAATGTCACTGCTTTCAATGGGGTTTATTCCATGGGAGCAGGATCATTGCATAACCGGATCTGATACTGGGGGGGTTACGAAAACGGCCAGGTCTGCAACCGGGCAGCGTCCACATGGCAGGGTCGAAATGGATGCACAACTTCTGCAGCCAGCCTTGGTCCAAGGAGGGTAAGCTTGGACTATTACGGGTTTTTTATCCCGATACAAATAGATAGAATTCCCATATGTTGTCCGTGTTTGAAATTTACCAGGTCCCCCCCATATAGACACGATAGCCGAATCAACGAGGTGTAAGCGATGGACGTTTTGGACAGAATCAAAGAGCAGGTCGAGCACAACCCGGTGGTTATCTATATGAAGGGTACACCACAATTTCCCATGTGCGGTTTCTCATCCCGTGCGGCCGCGGCCCTGCAGGATTGCGGCGTGCCTTTCGCCTATGTGAATGTCCTAGCCGATCCTGAAATCTTCGAGAATCTGCCCCGCTATGCCGATTGGCCGACCTTTCCCCAGATCTATATCGATGGTGAACTGATTGGCGGTTGCGATATCACCCTGGAGATGCACCAGAGCGGTGAATTGAAAAAAGTGATGGAAGAGGCGGCAGCCAAAGTCGCGCCGACAGACGACGACCAAGTTTAATGGTCAAATGGGATACCCGCTTTCTCGGCCTGGCGGCTTATATCTCTTCCTGGAGCAAGGATCCCTCATCCCAAGTCGGCGCGGTGATCACCGACGGTAACCGAATCGTCTCTCTGGGTTACAACGGATTTGCCGCCGGTGTGGAGGATAAGCAGGAGCGATTGGATGATCGGGACTGCAAGCTCAATCTCACCATT
>JBEVVS010000149.1:521-29154 GCA_040507005.1 Candidatus Thiodiazotropha sp. | reverse complement strand
CCGGGAGAGTCCTCTGCTCCGCAAGCAAAAACCCAGGCAGTGGAGGGGGGTAAGAGGGTTGCCGGAAAAGACGCGGCTGTGAAAACCGCCACCCAGCCCCCAAGCGAGCCATCCTCCAACGATCCATCCGACTGGGGGAGCTTCGTCAACGCCCTGAAACTGGGTGGCATCACCAGTCAGCTGGCCCATAACTGCAGTTTTGTCAGCTGGGATGGTGAGACCCTGCGTCTGACACTGGATGCCTCCATGAAGCAGCTGCGGGTCGGACAAGCGGAAAAGCGTCTCTTGGAGAGCGTTTCAAAATGCCTGGGAAAAGAGATAAAGCTGCAGATCAAGGAAGCGATTCCCGAGGATGAGACACCGGCGATGCGGCAGAAGCGTCAACAGCAGGAGCGCCAACAGGCGGCTGAAGCCAAGCTGAAGAGTGATCCATTGGTGCGTGAGATGGAGGAGCGTTTTTCAGCCCATCTGCTGACGGATTCCATTCGGCCGATGGATGAACAGGGAGGTTGATCGGGACCAACAGCGGATTGGTCTCAGGTTTTTGCGGATCCTAAAATAACCAAACAACAGACTGATGTTGTTGGATATTTATTGATCTCTTAAAGTAGATTCTAGGGTCTGATGATGGTTTTACATATCGCATCCCAGGGGCAAATCTTGGGGGGCGGTCATTGAACGAGACGAGGTTATTTCCATGAAAGGTGGTTTAGGCAATTTGATGAAGCAGGCGCAGAAGATGCAGACCGAAATGCAGCAGGCGCAAGAGCGGTTGGCCCAGGAAGAGGTGACCGGCGAGTCGGGCGGCGGTCTGGTCAAGGTGGTCATGAACGGCAAGCATGAAGTGCGTCGTGTTGAGATTGACGACAGCCTGATGTCGGACGACAAGGAGATGCTGGAGGATCTGGTTGCTGCAGCACTGAACGATGCCGCGCAGCGGGTGAGCCAGAAGATGCAGGAGAGCATGTCCGGATTGACTGCCGGATTGGGATTGCCACCCGGGATGAAACTGCCATTCTGAGACCCTATGCATTCATCGATCGGGAGCTGCCATGCCTAGCCCGTCACTGCTGCAGCAGTTGATCTCGGCCTTGAGATGCCTGCCAGGGGTGGGCGCCAAGAGTGCCCAACGCATGGCCTATCATCTATTGGAGCGGGATCGGGAAGGGGGCAGAGAGCTGTCGCGAATCCTGGCGCAAGCCATGGATAAGATTGGACACTGTGCGCGTTGCCGTACCTTGAGTGAGAGCGAGCTGTGTCAACTGTGCGCCAATCCCGAGCGGGATCCAACCCAACTCTGCATCGTCGAGACACCGGCTGATCAGGCGATGATCGAACAGGCCATTGACTACCGGGGTTGCTACTTCGTTTTGGGCGGGCATCTCTCACCACTGGATGGCATAGGTCCGAAGGAGATCGGACTCGATCACCTGGGTGAGCGTTTTGCCGAGGGCGAGGTCAAAGAGATTATTCTTGCCACAAATCCAACCATTGAAGGCGATGCGACAGCGCAATATATTCACGATATGGCAGCAAGCCGGAACATCATAACAACCCGCATCGCCCAGGGTGTTCCCATGGGTGGGGAGTTGGAATATGTGGACGGTGCAACATTGGCACACGCCTTTCGAGGCCGATCAGAGTTTTGAGGAGAGTGTATGAGCGATTGCCTATTCTGTAAATTTGTCAGTGGTGAGATTGAGCCCGACAAGGTTTACGAAGATGATGATGTGCTTGCCTTCCGGGATATCAATCCCCAGGCCCCGACCCATATCCTGATCATCCCCAAGCGGCACATCGCAACCCTCAATGAGTTGCAGCCCGAAGATCAGGCGCTGATGGGTAAACTCATCCTGACGGCACAAAAAGTGGCGCAGCAGGAGGGCATAGATCAGGTGGGTTACCGTACCGTGATCAACTGTAACGAGGCCGCGGGTCAGTCAGTCTTCCATATCCATTTACACCTGCTGGGTGGACGCAATATGCAGTGGCCCCCCGGATAGGGTCAAAGGCAAGGGCCATCCCTAACCCCGGTGACCCGGACTGACAAACATGCACTCCCATCCACAGCCTGACGCGCAGACCACGTCTCCTGCAGCCACCTACCAATTGTCGATTACAGGCATGACCTGTCAGCACTGTGTGGCAGCGGTGGAAAAGGCCGTTACCGGTGTGCCGGATGTGAACGAGGTTGAAGTCAGTCTCGCAACCAACAGCGCCCTGATCACCGGGGGAAACCCCCAGCTGGCCATTGCCGCGATCGAGGCGGCCGGATACCAGGCGCAACCCCTGGCCGAGGCAACAACCCCCAGCCCCCTGCCAGCCACTGATGTTCAAGAGGATAGAGAGGCAGCGCCCCTGACCCTGACGGATGCCTATACCCTGAGCATCGACGATATGACCTGTGCCAGTTGCGTGGCTGCGGTGGAGCGGGCGATCTGTTCGGTGGAGGGGGTTTCCCAGGCGCAGGTCAACCTGGTGGAGAAACGGGCCCAGGTGATCGGCGGTGATCCCGGTAAGGTGGTCGAGCGGGTGATCGATCAGGGTTACAGCGCACGTCTGGATAGCACCCATCACACAACGGATGAACTGCTGCTTGAGATCACCGGCCTGGCTGAAGATGCACAGCAAGAGCAGCTTACCCGGCTGCTGAACAACCTCGATGCCCAAGCCAGCTTGGATCAAGAGAAGGGCGCATGGCGGATTCATACCGGGTTGCACCCGGCGCAACTCATGCTCGAGCTCAAGGCTGCCGGCATAGCCGCAAGCCTGGTTGAGCCTTTCACCGATCCCTATGCGGAGGAGGCCGCGGCCGCGGCCAATGAAGTCAGACGCTCCTGGCAGCGGGCGCTGCTCGCTGGGTTGTTGGGGATCACACTGATGATCGCTGAAATGAGCGGCAACACCCCGTTGGTGAGTGAGTCCGGGGGTGAGAGTTTTTGGTTGGGCATCGCGATCCTATGCCTGTTGGTGATGCGATTCAGCGGTGGACACTACTATCTGGGTGCTTGGAAACAGGCCAAACATCTCTCCGCCAATATGGATACCCTGGTGGCATTGGGGACCGGCACCGCCTGGCTCGCCTCTCTGCTCATCGTCATTCAACCCGATGGCTTGCTGTTACAGACGGATAAGCTCTATTTCGATGCATCTGTATTGATTCTTGCCTTCCTTCAAGTGGGCCATGTGCTAGAGACCCTGGCCAAGCGGACCACCAGCGAGGCGGTCGGTGCCCTGGTGGGGTTGGCGCCAAAGAGCGCCCAGGTCATCCATGGGGGAGAGGCGGTATCCGTCCCGGTCTCCTTGCTGCGGCTGGGTGACCAGATTCAGGTGCGGCCTGGTGAACGCATCCCCATCGATGGCGAGGTTGTAGCGGGTGAGTCCACGGTGGATGAATCGATGCTGACCGGCGAATCACTGCCGGTGAGTAAACAGCCGGGTGATCCCGTCACCGGGGGCACCATGAACCGCAACGGCAGTCTCCGCTTTCAGGTGACACGGCTCGGAGAGGAGACGACACTTGCCCACATCGTTGCCATGGTGCGCCAGGCACAGATGAGCAAACCCCCCATTGCACGGCTGGTGGACAGGGTATCCGCCATCTTCGTGCCTGTGGTTGTGGTGATCGCCGTGATCACCTTCATTGTCTGGCAGATGGTGGCATCGGAACCCACGCTGCCCTATGCCCTGACCGCCAGCATTGCGGTATTGGTGATCGCCTGTCCCTGTGCCCTGGGTTTGGCGACACCGATTGCGATCATGGTGGGCACCAGCCGTGCCGCACAGTTGAATGTCCTGATCCGAAACAGTGACGGGCTGCAACGGGCCAGCGATCTGACCCACCTGGTGGTGGACAAGACCGGGACCCTGACCCGGGGGGCTCCCACTGTCACCTCCCTCTACCCCGTGGCAGGGGTGGACAGAAAAGAACTCATCGCCCTCGCTGCGAGTGTGGAATCCCGGGCATCACACCCATTGGCGGAGGCGATAGTCGAGTATGCACAAGAGCTTGAGATCGAGCTGCTTCCCCTTGATGGGTTCATCTCCCATCCGGGACGCAGTGTGGAGGGACGCGTATCGGGGATGTCGGTGGAGTTGGGCGGGAATCAACTCCTGAGCGCGAACCAGATCACCCCCCCAGCCGAACTGTTGTCTCACGCCGAACGGGAGGCCGCCTTAGCCGGCACACCGGTGTGGGTCATGGGCGAGGGGAGATTCCTGGGGCTCTTGATACTCAAGGATCCCCTGCGTCACGACACGCCGGCGGCGGTGGAATCCCTGCGCAAACACGGGGTTGAATTGGTCATCTGCAGTGGGGACAATCGCGCAACCGTGGAAGCGGTGGCACAGGCGCTGGGGGTTGAAACGATCTACAGTGAACTACTGCCAGCCCAGAAGCTCGAAGTAGTGAAGGGACTGCAAAGGCAGGGCAATCGTGTAGGGATGGTGGGTGATGGTGTCAATGACGCCCCGGCGCTTGCCCAGGCGGACACCGGTTTTGCCATTGGCAGCGGTACCGATGTGGCCATAGAAAATGCGGATATCACCCTGGTGGGAGACTCGCTGCTCAATGTCTCCACAGCCATTGCCCTCTCCAGGGCAACTTTGAGGAACATAAAACAGAACCTTTTTGGCGCATTTATCTATAATGTGATTGGTATCCCGATGGCAGCGGGGGTGCTCTATCCCCTCACCGGTTGGTTGTTACCGCCCATGTTTGCAAGTGCGGCGATGGCACTCTCCTCGGTAACCGTTGTCACCAATGCCAATAGATTGCGATTTTTTACCACTTCGAAGGAGGCACCCTTGAGTATTACGCTGAAAGTCAGCGGTATGACCTGCCCGCACTGTGTCATGAACGTCAGCAAGGCGCTACAGGCCCAACCGGGTGTAGTGAGTGCGGAGGTCAGCCTTGAAGAGGGGCAGGCTGTAGTCACCGGTAGCGCGCATCAGGATGCCCTGGTCAACGCTGTCGTCGAGGCGGGCTACAGTGTGGAATCGGTCTCCAGTTGAGGAAGTTTCGCCAGATTAGCTTATTTGAGTAGCCAATGCAGATATCCCACTCTCTGACATTGCCATCCATGACCCTCTCGTTGGAGCAGCAGCGGGAGAGTGCTGCGCGGATGACTCAAACCCTGCCGCTAGCGTCTCAAGTCGGTGAAGTTGTGCCCCTGCTGCGCAGTGTGGAGCATGTCAAACAGGCAGAGCAGTTGCTGCAACGGCAACGATCGAGAGCGACGTTCACCCAGGTGAATGAGGATCCCGGCAAACAGCGCGCACTCGCCTCCTACCAGTCGGTCCAGGCGGACCAGGAGAGAGACTACATCAGCGAAGTCCTTGGCATCGACGTCTATGCCTGAGTGCCAGACCTGACATCCCTGTCTCTATCATCCGGCTTTAGACTTCTTTAGGAGGATGCAGGCTGCATCGCTTCACGAATCTTGGCATGTGCCACGATGCTGTCATCCTGTCTGAGTGTGTATTCGATGATGTGTTCACCACTCATCACACGGGGACTGATCCCGGTTGCCTTCACGGCATCATAGCTCTCGTAGAAACGCTTCCAGGTGATTTTACGCACCTGGAATTTGGCGCGAACTTCCGGATTGTTGGTCTCCAGAAACAGCCGGTCGATCTGTTTCCACTCCCGGTACTGCTCCGGATAGGTCATGCCCAACTTGTCGAGTCTGCGCTGCGCCTCCACATGGGTCATGCCGCTGATCAGTTTTCCTTCCATAAACAGCAGGCCTTGCCGCACTGTGGTGGTGGGCGGACGATTATTCCACTCGGCAACCTTCGCCGGATCCTTGAACAGCTCGCGAATCAGATAGTAGGCCATGGTCTGATTCATCTTGAACGAGTAGGGGATATTGAAGTGCTTGAGGATATCCACCTGCCTGCCATCTGGGGGGGTGAAGAGACCGAGGATATTCATGGCCTGGCCCTTGGTCAGTTGCTGTTCCAGCCAGATACCCCGGTCGGCCATCTCCTGGAGCATGGCTTCCGTGGCGGGTTCATTTTGCCAATCATCATCCGAATCCCGGGGTAGGGTCAGGGCAGTTTCGATCTGCTCCTGAAAATTCTCGATGTTGATCTTGTTGCTTTTAACCGGGTTGGACAGGATGTGCTTATAGACATAAAACAGGCCGATCAGCAGCGCTGCGGTAGTGACGACGATTAGCTCCATGGGTCTTCTCCCTATTTGATTCTTGTTACAAGCTCGGTTCTATGGGGTCAGCGGTATGGAGTGGTGAACCTTGAGTGTCCGAAGTGCCTTGCACACCATTTTTGAGAACCATCACACAAATTATGGTTATTCGTAAGACGCGGGAATTAAAGGAGTTTTTAGAGAAATCAAAGACCTAAGTCAAATCGAAGAATGCCATTCTTGATCGCCAGGAAGCAGCAATTTCGCAATTTGTGACGGTCCCGCCGGGCCTTTTGGGAACCTGGATACTGGCAGCGAATGGTCTGCCTTCCCAAGCCGGCTATGAGCCGGGGATAAACCGGTCAGACTCAAAGTTCAGGGTGGCGAAGAGGTCTTCCACGGTCTCTTCACGGCGAATCAGATCCACGCTGCCGTCACTGCGCAACAGTAGCTCTTTGGGTCTGGTCTTGCCGTTATAGTTGAAACCCATGGCATGACCGTGGGCGCCGGTATCGTGTATCAGCAAGATGTCCCCATCCCGGATAGCCGGCAGGGGGCGTTGGATGGCAAATTTGTCATTGTTCTCACACAAAGAGCCGACCACATCCACCGTCTCCTGTTCACCTTCTTTACCCAGTACGGACAGGTGGTGGTAGGCGTCATACATCCCCGGCCGCATCAGAGACGACATGCAGGAATCGACACCCACGTAGGTGCGATAGATCTCTTTGCGGTTTATGGCGCGGGTGACCAGCACCCCATAGGGTCCGGTGATATAGCGCCCGCTCTCGAGAAACAGTCTTGGGGTATAACCGTGATGGGCCTTGAAATTACCAAACAGGTCGGCGATCTCTTTCCCCATGCTGACGATGTCGAGGGGTTTCTCCTGGGGACGGTAGGGAATCCCGAGACCCCCGCCGATGTTGATGAAGTCAAATTGTATATCGAGCTTTTCCGAGAGCCATACAACCCTGTCCAGCAACATCCGCGCGGTCTCGACCATATAGGCATGGTTGAGTTCATTGGACGCCAGCATGGTGTGCAGGCCGAAGCGGCGGGCGCCTCGTTGCATCGCCATTTTATAGGCATCCAGCAGTTGATCGTGGGCCACACCGTATTTCGATTCGAGGGGGTTGCCGATGATGCTGTTGCCGCTGCGCCGCTCCCCCGGGTTGTAGCGGAAACAGATCAGTTCCGGCATCTGCGGCACCTTGTCGACCAGGGAGATGTCGTCAAGATTGAGCACACAGCCGCCGTCTGCTTGGGCCGCTGCAAACTCGCTCTCACTGGTATTGTTGGAGGTGAACATGATCTGTTCACCGCTGGCGCCGATCTGCCGGCTCAGCTGCAGTTCTGTGATGGAACTGCAATCGAAGCCGAACCCCAGCTGCTGCATGATCTGCATGATGGTGGGATTCGGCAGTGCCTTGACGGCAAAATATTCACGAAAGGAGTCGACACCGGCAAAGGCCTTGATGAGGGCTTCACCGTTCTCTCGGATACCCTTCTCATCATAGAGATGGAAAGGGGTACCAAAGTGTTCGACGATCTCCTCCAGAGATCCCTCAAGGCGTGTGGCAAGATCAGCTGAGATAGGCACTATAGCGCTCCACTGATACGGTTCATGGCATCCTGGACGTTTTCAAAGCTGTTGAAGGCGCTGATGCGGATATAACCCTCACCGCACTTGCCGAAACCGGCGCCCGGGGTACAGACCACTCCTGCCTTGTTGAGTAGCATATCGAACAGATCCCATGAGTCGCCCTTGGCGTCGATCCAGATATAGGGTGAGTTCTCGCCGCCAATGCAGTTATAACCCAAGCCCTCCATCTGTTCGCGGATATATTTCGCATTCTTCAGATAGTAGGCAACCAGTTCGCTGATCTGGGCGCGCCCCTGCTCGCTGTAGACTGCCTCGGCGGCCCGCTGCACCGGATATGAGACGCTGTTGAACTTGGTCGTGTGGCGACGGTTCCACAGCTCCTGGATCGAGACCGCCTCGCCGGATGCGGTATAGGCTTTGCACGCCTTGGGGACCACGGTATAGGCGCAACGTGTCCCGGTGAAGCCGGCAGTCTTGGAGAAACTGCGAAACTCAACAGCCACTTCCTCCGCTCCCTGGATCTCGTAGATCGAGCGCGGCAGGCTGGCATCCTGCACAAAGGCCTCGTAGGCGGCATCGAACAGGATCAGTGCCTTGTTGGCCTTGGCATAGTCGACCCACTGTTGCAACTGCGCCTTGGTGGCGGTCGCCCCGGTCGGATTGTTGGGGAAGCAGAGATAGATCAGGTCCACCGGCTCAATGGGCAGGTCGGGTATAAAGCCATTCTCCCGGGTCCCTTCCAGGTAGGTGAGACCCGTATAGCGACCGGCTTCGGCTGCGCCGGTGCGTCCTGCCATCACATTGGTGTCCACATAGACGGGGTAGACAGGATCCGGAATGGCGACCCGGATATCATTGGCGAAAATTTCCTGAAAGTTGCCTGAATCGCATTTGGCTCCATCACTGACGAAGATCTCATCGGCGGCGATGTTACAGCCACGGGACTGGAAATCCCCCTTGGCGATCGCCTCGCGCAGAAAATCGTAACCCTGCTCCGGGCCATAGCCGTGAAAGGTGGCGTCATTGGCCATTTCGTCGACGGCAGCATGAAAGGCCTTGATGCAGGCATCCGGCAGGGCGCGGGTGACATCGCCTATGCCCAAGCGGATGATGTGCTTTTCCGGGTTGGCCTGCTGAAAAGCGGCAACACGCTTGGCAATGTCTGAGAACAGGTACGAAGCCTGGAGTTTCTTATAGTTCTCATTGATTTTGATCATGCTACACCTCAGGAAACCGAAAAACGGGCCATTATACAGAGATTACGTGGGAGTAGGAGGGTGTTAACCGAATAGCTTGGCATAGCGTTCCTCCTTGAATCCCACCTCCAGGGTGTTGCCGGTCTGGAGTACCGGTCGTTTGATGATTGAAGGGGTCTCAAGCATGACCCGGATGGCACGCGCTTGATCCATTTCAGCCTTTACGCTGTCATCGAGTTTTCGCCACATCATACCGCGGCGGTTGAGCAGAGTTTCCCAGCCAACACGCTTGACCCATTGACGCAACAGCTTTTCCTCGACGCCGAGTTTTTTATAGTCATGAAATTCATAAACGATACTTCGTTCATCCAACCATCGACGGGCCTTTTTCATCGTGTCGCAATTGGGAATGCCATAGAGCCTGACCATGGTGATTTCTCTCTTTTTCAGTAAAAACAATCTATTGGGCGGAACGGTCTGGGAACTAAAAGTGCATGCCAGTATAAAATAGGCAGAACCTATCAACCAGTGGTATCCGGTAGGGTTTTTGTGTCTCTTCAGCTTATCCACTTTTTACTACCGTTGAGGAAATTAACCGCTGGATAGTGCCCGCATCCCCAGGGTTTGGTGGTAACATCAAGCCTAGTTTTTATGGTGTTATTTTTCGAAAAAGGACGATTTCGATGATTCAGTTCAACGAAAACGAAGATTGGGACATAGATGCCAAGCTAAACCTCATCAGTCACCGATGTGGTTTTGAGGCTGAATATAAAGGGAATGAGATCTACGGCATCAAACGCTTTCCCATTGAAGCGACCATCCTTGATATCAGGGGTATGGTCGTCAAGGCTGAGGAGGTTCTCTCCCAAGCATACAATCACTCCCTGGGTAGTCTCGGTTCCGATTCCTTGATGGTAATGAAATAGATCTTTTATCCACCCGTCCGCTCAATATCAGGGCCTTCTCGGCGCCACCTGGGGAAAGCTCCCAAGATATCCGGTTTTCCACCAATGACCGCTCTGCTCCCGCTCCTGAGGCGTGGTGAAGCGGTATGCAAAACTATCCACCCTCAGATAACGGGGCGGGGCATCGGGGAAGGGATTGTGGTGCAACAGGGCGGATACGCTTTCAGACCCCTGGTGCAATCCCTGTAAAAAACGACCGAACCACTCCATTTGCAGTGCTTGCTGGGTGGGCACGAACCAGACCATCCAGTCGAGCCGCGGCTGATGTGGGATGATCACCGCTGGCGCCTGGGAGGGATCGCCGGGTTTATAGCTAAACTCATAGGTTCGCCAGGTTTTCCCGTCATTCGACCCTTGGATGACCAGCTCCTGCCGCTGGGTCTGCATGGTGGGAAAGATGTGGAAGATGTGGCCTATACCCCAGCGTTGCACCGATTGACTGAATCCTTGCAGGGTCTGCGGCACTAGGGAGGGGCGCACCAGATAGTTGCTGAAACTGATCAGGCTGGCGGGAAGGATAAGTAGAAAAGCGATCACAATCAGCGCTGTCCTGAGCCGTCCGGGGGATCCCTCGGGTGTCTCGATCCGTTGCAACAGCGAGTCGGGAATGATCCGTATCAGCAACGAATCATGGAGCAGAAACAGACACAATATGATGGTCAGCAGATTAATGAAATTGTGGTTGCTGGTGGCGATAATCAGCAGTTGCATCAAGAGGGTGACAGCCGCAGCCGTATAGCGGAAACGACGGGGAAAAAAGATCAGGAAAGGCACCAGCAGTTCACTGACCAGGGTCAATACCACCCCTGTCTTGAGCAGCAGTTCCGGCAATTGATGGGCGTACCAGGCACCGATATGGGGTAGGGGCTGGGTTTCAAAGTAGTGGTTCAGTGCCGTCAACCCGGACCATGACGGATCGCCGCTGACCAACTTGAATACCCCGGACATGAAACGCAATCGAAACAGCAGCCAGTCGAAGAGAAAAATCAGTAACAGGTTGCCGCCGCCCACAAGGAAGATGGCGAGAAACCCCGCCTCCAGCAACAGGGTGTCCCATTGAAAGTTGGTGAATATCTGTCCTGCGTGATAGAGGGAGAGATAGAGCAGAAACAGCAGTATCAGATTCAGCCTTTGCCAACGCCCGATAAGCAGCAGCAGGGAGAGAAGAGTCCCCAGCAGACACACCCCCAGCAGTGCCGGGTCACCGGCGCCGGTAATCCAGAACACGGTTGGAAACCATACCCAGGCACCCTCCCCATAGTGTTCGGCGGCCAAACTAAGGTGTTCACCCAGTGGAAGTATGCCGGTTTCACCAACCAGGCCGGTGATCTGCACCCATAAGGAGGCAAAGGCCGCCAGGTAGATGAGGGCCAGCAGACGCAGAAACAACCAGCTGACCAAGCGTTGATCTGCCGCAGGTTGGAAGAGTCTGTCTAGGGCTGATTTGAATTGATTCATAGGATAGCTAAATTTTAGCAACCAACCGAATGACCCACTAAGGTTTGCAAACCGGAATATTCGCTTTGCATGATTTGAGATTCGTGACATGCTTTAGGTAGGTAATTCACAAAGCCCGTTATTGAGCTGGAATGAGTGCCGTCCATCAAAGCCCTATCCGGTTCCAAGTAAAATGAAAATAGAGATCACACCCTTAGAGGCACGCGTTTTAGGTTGTCTACTGGAAAAAGAGGTCACCACCCCTGACCAGTACCCACTCTCACTCGCCGCGCTTACCAACGCCTGTAATCAGAAGAGCAGTCGGGACCCTGTGTTGCAACTCCACGAGGAAGAGGTGCAGAACCTGCTGGATGAGTTGAAGAAGAAACACCTGGTCAGCGATCGGACCGGGTTCGGCAGTCGCGTGGCCAAGTATCAACATCGATTTTGCAATACCGGTTTTGGCGCACTTGAGTTTTCACCCCAGGAGCTGGGACTTGTCTGCGTATTGTTGCTCAGGGGGCCCCAGACACCGGGGGAGTTGCGCAGTCGCACCAATCGGTTATGTCAATTCTCCGATGTGCATGAGGTGGAATCGGTCCTGAACGGATTGATGCAGCGGGAAGACGGGCCCTTTATGGTGCGTCTGGCACGTGAACCGGGACGGCGGGAATCCCGCTATGCCCATCTGTTTTGCGGTGAAGTGGAGCAGCAGAGCGAGTTGGAGCAGCCGCAAACCACAGCGTCGGATCAGGCCTCTGGCCAACCCTCTCGCATCGAGCAGTTGGAATCGGTGGTGCACGAGATGGCTAAAGAGATCGATAATCTCAAGGCGCGGATCGATGAGCTGGAACTCAAGCGCAACTGACTACCAATCGATGGGCTCTCCAAAGCGGTAAAAACCGCCACTCGGTCCATCTTCTGCCAGTGTGGCCGCCCAGACGATCCCTTTCGCACCTTCCGACACGGTGAGGTCAGCATCCTTTCCTCCCATATCCGTGCGTACCCAGCCGGGGCAGACGGAGTTTATCTTTATCTGGGTCTGCTCCAGCTCCTGGGAAAAGATCCTGGTTACGGCATTGAGTGCGGTCTTGGAGAGCCGGTAGGCCGGGCAGCAGCCGCCCATCTCACTGAGCTGGCCCATCCCCGATGAGACATTCACCACACACCCCTGTCCATCCATCAACGGGATGAGTGCCTGGCAGAGTCGCAACGGACCGAGGGTATTTGTCTCGAAGCCTTTGAGAAGGGTCTCACTGTCAGCGTCGAAGATGGTGCTCTGGGATTCCCAGGGGGCGGCATCGGGAAATATGCCTGCATTGTTCACCAGCACCTGCAGCCGTTGGTGATGTTGCCGGAAATGTTGCACCAATGCCTTGATGGAGGCTTCGCTGCGCACATCCAAGGGATGGTAAGAGACATCCAGGCCTTCGTTCAACAGCATCTGCTGTGCGGCCTGTCCATCCACTTCATTGCGGCTGGTCAGCAGAACATGATAACCCTGTGCAGCCAGCTGCCGGCTGGTCTCCAATCCGAGCCCACGGTTGGCGCCGGTCACGATTGCAACGGAATGATCTGTCATGTTGTTTCTCCAAACGGGTTTACTCGACTCCCCAATCTCCACTGACTGGATGATTGGTTGAGGATTCTCAGCCCCGGGGCGGGATTCCTGAAAGTTTGTACCAGACCTTTCAATATCTGGCGCTAAGGCGCAAAATTTATCATAGATGACAGGCCATCTTCAGGAGCTACGTATGATTCCCATTCATTACCAGGTTACCGGCGAAGAGGAGTATTCGTTTCGTATAGAAATTGACGAAAATGGAAATTATACTGTACATACAGGTACTTATACGACACAAAAACCGAGAACAGGAACCCTTGCCGCGGATCAGGCATCGGCGCTTGAACAGGCGCTTGCAGGCTTGAGTTCACTCACCGAGCACCCGAAACCGGACCCTGGCCAGGCGTTTCAGGCCAAACTGGTGGTGGGTGAAGGGGAGCAGCAGATCGTCTACACATTTTGGGAAGGCGCCTTGGAGGAGGATGAACAGCTGGCGGCGCTTGTACGACAGCTGGAAGTTATCTGACCCGACGCTGCCCTGGATGGTAAATCTCTGAGATTGTGAATTTTTATGGCGACCCGATCGGGTGTATGGGCCAGATTGGACAGTTATTGTCCAATTAGGAAAAAGTTGGACTTTTTTGAAATAACTGCTAGGAAAATATTTATCGCCCGACAGTCACATTCTATGTGACAAATGCAATTAAATAAGGTCCAATTTTTCGTTCGGAAGATGTTAGGAAGTAGTGATGCATAGTGCAGAGAATATACCCAATGGCACGATCGAGGATATCGATGGCAAGACCTGTATCTACTACGACGGATACTGGATCAAACACTATGTGCCAATGGAAGATAGTCTGGAGGCGAAAAAACATCTGATCGAGGCCCTTACCCGCCGGCTTTTCAACCATGTGGAACACGGCATCAACATGCCCGGTGACAGGCTGGACGAGGCCAGGAAGGCATACAATGAGGAGAGCGACCCGGATCTAAAGAGGGTCAAGGGCGCCATGCTCGCCGGTGCCCTGTTCAATCGCGGCACTGACATATTCAGAGAATTGGTAAAACTGGAGGATGTGAATATAAAGAGTGGCAAAGGCAGGGAGATGCTGCATGAATGTGGTCAATATCTGCTGGAGGCCCTTGAGCTTGGCAATCTTGTGAAGCATCGCAGTGGAGAAGAGGGTATCGATGAACTCTGGGGAGAGCCCTTTCGCGCTTTTACTGTTCCGATAGATTCGTTTTATGAGACTCGATATATAAAGATCGCGCAAACCATGCACGATATCGATATCATCTCTGAAGCGATAATCGAGGCATTCCAGGACAGTCACTTCTTCAAGGGCATCGACGAGGCAATGCGGCAATTCGCAGGCGCGGCCAAGCTGAAGTGTGAAACCTTGCGTACCGATCCGGTGATCTTCGATGTCTGGCCCAAGTTCGCGGTTGCCGGTGAAAAATTGACCCAAATCGGACCGGTAGAACGAAACAATGATTCCTGTCTGGCCTGCTGGGAAGCTGATGAGGGTCATCGCTTGATCAAGGATGGTGCGGATCTTATTACCCACATCGCCAGGGCCAGGGTGCCGATGCCGAAAAGCACCAGCGCATTTATCGATCGTTGCCACTCCTATTTGGCCTGTCGGGGGAGTGCACCCGGACTCTCCCGGGTCGAACTGAAATCCCTTTGACAACTTTCAAACCACGCCACTGAAGCTAAACAGACTTGATTAAGCACTCTGCACGGCTTGTTCATATTCCCATGTGCCCCAAGGCAGATACTGATACTATTCAATCAGAGCGGTTAACCGGTCAAAAAATAGAAGCAGATATGTCAGACTATATATATGCGGGTTTCTCATATACGATCTTGTTGTAATTTGAACAGTTATAGCTACTAAATGTTTGAGTCGTATTACAAATTAGACGCGAACCCATTTCGGTTGAGCGCGGATGAACAGTTCAGGTTTGCCCATAAAAACTACCTGAAGGCCTGGTCATATTTACGATATGCCCTGGAGCAGGGCGAAGGTTTCATCATGGTCACAGGCCGTCCCGGTTCAGGCAAGACCACCCTGATTCGTGACATCCTATCCGAGGTTGATCAATCGAAGATTCTCGCCATCAACCTGGTAACCAATCAACTCCAGGCTGAAGAGCTACTCAGGAAGGTGGCCCTGGAGTTCGGCCTGCAGGCTGAAAGCTATAACAAGGCCACGCTGCTGACCAGAATCGAAGATTTCGTCACCAAGGAGTACAACGCGGGCAGGCGTGCTGTGATCGTCATCGATGAGGCGCAGAACCTGACCTTGAATGGGCTTGAGGAACTGCGCCTGCTTTCCAACCTGCAGACCGGAAGCCATCCGCTCTTCCAGATATTTCTCATCGGTCAGGAACAGCTTCGCTCGCTGATTCTAAGCCCGGGCATGGAACAGATTAGCCAGCGGTTGATTGCCAGTTGTCAAATAGAGTCCATGGACGTCAAGCAGACGGAGGGGTATATCGAACATAGACTCGGGATTGTCGGCTGGAACCATGATCCCGAGCTGGACGATGAGATTTTTCCCCTTATTCACTACTTGTCACAGGGCGTACCGAGAAAGATCAATCACATTGTAAGCCGCTTACTCCTGTACGGCGCCTTGGAGGAGAAGCATGGGTTCACCGAAGAGGATGTGTGGATCGTTGCCAGGGAGCTGTTCGATGAAGAGCGTCTGTCCATAGAATCGGGTGAATCGTTCACCACATTCAAGAATAAATACCATCAGGGACCAGAGATCCAGCCGGAGACCCAAGCCACTGATGCGACAAGTGAGGATCTGCAACAGCCTCAAGGTTTGGATGCAGAAGGCAGCGCCATACTCGAAGCAGAAGCTGAGTTGGCCGAGGAGAGCACAGGTGAGGCCGCCCCCGAGACTGAGGCAGCGTCTGAAATAGGGGTAGAGGCCGAATCATCCTTAGAAAAAGAGACAGAGCTAGAAACGCAAACTGAGATTGAAGCAACTGCAGAGGCAGAGGCGCTGGCTCAAGCAGAGTTAGAAGCAAAAGCAGAGGCGAAGGCCCTGGCACAAGCAGAGATGGCGGCAACAGCAGAGGCAGAGGCGCTGGCACAGGCAGAGCTTGAGGCAAACGCACAAGCAGAGTTAGAAGCAAAAGCAGAAGCGGAGGCGTTGGCTCAAGCAGAGATGGCGGCAAAAGCAGAGGCAGAGGCGCTGGCACAGGCGGAGGTTGAGGCAAACGCACAAGCACAAGCAGAGTTGGAAGCAAAAGCAGAGGCGGAGGCGCTGGCACAAGCAGAGATAGCAGCAAGTGAAGCTGTCGCAGATGAAACGGCACACATATCTGAGTTTTACCCCTATGGAGAGACGCTGATTGATTCAGAGAGCCTGTCCATCTCAGAAGAGTCATCTTTTGAGGATTCAGATGCTGTTGTCTCAAGCGATGAGACAGAGCGCTTAGCCGAACCGGTAAACCATGAGGAAGCATCAGCGGTCGTTGGAAAAACCTTTATCGATGAAAAGGAATTGGATAGCTTGACATCTAAGCTGGCGGGGGAAGTTGTCACCATTGAAGAGGCAACCACCGAAACCAGTGAAAGCAAACCGGAGGATATCCTCAATCTACCCTCCATGCAGGCGGAGCGACGTAAGCACGAAATTGACGAAAAGGGAGGTTTCATCAATACCGCCGAGACGATGGAGGTGGATGAGCTTTTCACCGGGACTTTCAGCAGGTCTTTGCGCAATATCCTGCTGTTTGTCATCGCAGGCGTGTTCTTTCTGGCACTGTTTGTGGTTGATCCGGAACGCATCGACCAGACGATGTCGGATCTCGGCGACAAGCTGCAGTCGATGATTCTCCCGCCCAGAGACAAGGGTGGTATAACACCGTCTGCTATTGGAGATCCGCAGCAAAAACCTGACACGAAAACCAGCCAGTCCACCCAAGCTGATGAAGCGGCAAAATCCGATCCCCACATCGAACAACCCGTTAAACAGCCAGCGCAGGAAAGGGTTGAGGTCGATGTTGCGCCGGATACGGTAATCACAACAACGGAGACTATGGAAACAGCCGTCACACCCCCGGGGGATGCGGCATCAACCGCCGAGACGGATGTCGTGGAGCGGGCCAGCAAAGACTACATTGCAACCCAATCGAAATATCAGAAAGTTGAAATCCGTGAGAAGACAGAGGAGGCGATTGTCACCACCCCCATCGCAAAGGAGTTCCAGATCTACTTTGAATTCGATAATCCCAATATTCCGGAACAGTTCAAAGAGATGTTGAATGATCTCTACGTGGTGCTCTCAATCAACAAGAAGACCTATATGACAATCACCGGCTTTACCGATGCCAGCGGTGACCCCGTCTACAATATGATGTTGTCTCAACAGCGAGCGCAAGCCGTATCCCGCTACTTCATCGATAAGGGTATCAACCCGGAACGCATTCAGGTCGAAGGCCGGGGCCCGGTGCCAAAATCCACGGAAGATGAGCGCGAGACCTTGGAAAAAAGGTTTGGCAACAGGCGGGTGGAGATCATACTGCGTGAAAGCAGTGAATAGACTGCTTGTTATAACGCTGAAGCGATTATTACCCGGCTATGAATAGAACACTCCCGCACACCAGCGTGGAGTAGATATGGTTGCTGAGTCAAACCACCATTGTCGGAATAACATCCAGTGACTCCAGTGATTCCAGCAGGGAGTCGACACACTCCTCGATCTCTCGATTCTCCGTATCGATAATTATTTCAGGATTCTCCGGGACCTCATAAGGCGAGGAGATACCGGTGAAGTTTGGGATCTCGCCCGCCCGGGCCTTTTTATAGAGCCCCTTAACATCCCGGGATTCGCAGGTCTCGACCGAGGCCTTGACATAGACTTCGATAAAATCATCCGCTTGAAAAAGAGAACGCACGTTGTCTCTGTCTTGACGGATGGGTGAGATGAAGGCGGTCAGCGCAATGATTCCCGCATCCACGAACAGCTTCGACATCTCTCCAATACGGCGAATATTCTCGGTACGGTCCTCGATGCTGAAGCCAAGGTCCCGGCAGAGACCGTGTCTCACATTGTCGCCATCGAAGACATAGGTCCGGCAATCCCTTTGATGCAGGCGCTCTTCGAGGGCGTGGGCCAGGGTGGACTTGCCGGAGCCGGAGAGGCCGGTAAACCAGAGCAGCTTGGCCCTGTGAAGGTTCATCTTTTCCCGTCGTACTCGGGTGACGGTAGCATGATGCCAGTAGACATTGTTAGCCATGTTGGTACGCCTTTGTTAAGAGATTGGGTATAGGTTTAAGTCAAGCATGCAGGGAAACCGGGATCAGTAGGCGTTTTCGTTTTTCAGGACGAAAACAGTCCTCACCAGGATGCTCAGATCGAGCCACAGGGACCAGTTGTTGATATATTCCAGATCGTATTTGACCCGGGTTTCCATCTGCTCCAGATCCTTGGTCTCGCCGCGAAATCCGCGAATCTGCGCCAACCCGGTAATCCCGGGCTTGATGCGGTGGCGTGCCAGGTAGGCCTCGATGCGTTTCGAATACTCCAGGTTGTGCTGCAGGGCGTGGGGCCTTGGGCCGACCAGGGACATCTGCCCCGCCAACACGTTGAACAGCTGGGGCAGCTCGTCGATACTGGTGCGGCGAATGAAACGGCCGATACGGGTGATGCGCGGATCTTCCCGGGTGGCCTGTTTTACCACACCATCCTCTTCCGTGTGCAAACGCATGCTGCGGAACTTCCAGATGTTGAAATTCTTACCGTCCCAACCGGTGCGCACCTGCCTGAAAAAGACGGGTCCCGGTGATTCCAGCTTAATCATGATCGCGGTGATCAACATGATCGGGCTGACCAGGATCAGGATCAGAAAGGCCAACACCCGATCTTCGATGGCCTTGATCAGCAGGTGAGAACCGATCAATGGGGTCTCCGAGAGGGTCAGGATCGGTATCCCCGCCAACTCCTTGACGCTGTGGTTGATCAGGTTCAGGGCGAAGATGTTGGGTGCCCAGTGGATATTGACGTTTTCATTCAACAGGTCGAAATAGATCTGCTGAATCAGCGGTGAACTGTCCAGTGAGACCGCGATATAGATGGTTTGGATGTCATGGGTCTTGATCAGTCTTTTTATATCTTCCAGATTGCCGAGAATCGGCAGGCCGGAACTGCTCGAGGATTCTGTTACATCTTCCTTAGCCACAACTGACACAGCACCAACCACATCCTCCGGCATCCAGGGATTATGGTTGATCCTTTCGTATAAATGGTTGGCCAGCGCGCCCTTGCCGATGATCAGCGCCTTAGAGTTGACCTCGTTGGAGATCATGTGTCGTTGTATCAGTCTGACACCGAAATGGAGGCTGACCTGGGCCAGGTAACCGAGCACAAACAGCAGCAGTACCACGCTCCTTGAGAAGGTTTCGGTATATTTCGTGACGAATGCCAATAGCAGCAGAAAGGCGAAGGCACTGCTCCACGCCTTGAGCAGCTTGAAGGCCTTCTTGGTCATGGTGCCGTGATGACGATAGATGTTCATCCGGTCGTAGATCACCGACATACTGCCCAGCAGGGCCAGGGCCAGAATGATGTAGTGCGCGCTAAGCTTGCCGTGAAAGAGAAAGGGCAGGGCGAGTATCAGGACCACCACGGCCAGGCCGTCGAGGAAGGCCTGAAGCGGTGTTGTCAGGTTGTTCCGACGCTGTAGCAGTGAACGATCTGTATGCTTGACCTCGAGCAAGTCCATTTCCTCCAACTTGTAATGGTCTTCAAGGGTTTGTTGTGAAAGGATTATGGTCTAATCAAAGTAGCATGGAAAGAGGTTATGGATTGGCTTAAGAATAAAAATTATAAAAGGGTGACAAGGATCATTCTTGCACCTTAATGTCCACCCATCTCCGACAAGAAAATTATTACTATCTGATGTCACATCAAGGCACCCCGAACCAGGTGAAAACTATCGGTGCAGGAAGAGTGTGTTTTGCACCAAGAGTGCGCAAGCCGATTGATGGGATGAGTGGGTTGTCGGGGAATTTGACAGCTGTGTATGAAGGTGTCGATCCATAAACGAATTTAATGACTAAAAAAGTACGATAATTCGGATTTATCGCCTTTCTGCACGGATGCCAGGTTTATTTGATCAGCAGCTGAGTGGGTGGCCGAACGTAATCACTTATCAATTTTCCAGAGAAATATCACCTTGATAATTGCTAACACATTGTAAAAAATAGAGTTTATTTAGACTTCTAGCTCGCGTTTCTGGCAGGACCATATGTCGGATAATTTTACAGATGGTATGAGCCGACACAATCAGCCTCATAGGGTTCATAAGTGTAATCTATAAGATTGATCGGCATTTCAGCAGGTTATGTGGGTGAAAGGATTTGCGGGTACGTTTTTTGCATTAACACCGCAAAGATCGCGGTTTCTATTTTTATATTCGGCTACCTGTGATCGTGTAACTCACCGGGGATATCGACACAAAGTCCATTAAGGACATTACTTATTTGGATACCCTGGTAATGCTTGGATTGTAATTAGTTAATGATGAGGCAGTGACATGAAGTCGTTTAAACGGATAACAAACATAGTAATAGGTCTAATGGCGCTGGTAGCTACCGGTAGTGTACTGGGTCAGCACAGCACGCTAATTCTGGGCGAAACCGAGCACTACGCTCACACAAGCGAATCGGGTCTCTTCACTGACACGGGTACATTCACACTGCTCGAGGAGACGCTGATCAGCGTCTCCATCGTCGACAACGAGGCGGATGGCGGTATTCTCGGCCCCATACTTGATGTGTCATCCTTCGAAGTGAGTACAGGTGGTACATCAATTGCGATATTCGATGAACTCACAAGCCACATCTTTTCACTAGGCACTCTGGGTGCCGGCGAGTATACGCTTACTTTCGACGGCTTTTCGAATGGTCTCGCCGGGTCGGTGTACGATGTGACTGTTAACGCAGTCCCACTGCCTGCAGCCGTGTGGTTGTTCGGTTCTGCGCTTTTGGGTTTTGCAGCCTTTACCGGCCGCCGGTCTGTTTAAATCAGATCATAGAGTCAGACACTCCAAGGATGGAGTTTCTTAACTTCGATTCCACAATCGATCCAGTCTAATTCAAGCTGGATTTCTTGTGCTGCAGTAAGCTTACACCTCTCCATCCCTGATATTTCCGTTTTTACCGATCCATTGCCGGAGAAGTGTGGGCGATCTGCTAAGGATGGAACGAAAATCTCTCTCGAGCTAGGGTGCTTTGAACCTCAGTGGATGTTCTTTCCTAGAAGCGGAATAGAAGTCGCAGAATATTAGATTTATCTTCTAAGACCTTCTTGCTATGGTACAATTTTTCCCCTCGATAGACCGGATGTGACGCTGAAAATGGAAGAGGAAGAGTTACTCGGAATCGGCGACTATATCGCCATCCTGAAACGACGCAAAATGCAGCTCATCGTGCCAGCTGCAATCATTCTGCTTTTGAGCATAGGGCTGGCGCTCGGGCTGCCATCCATCTACCGTGCCGAAGCGACGATCCTAATTGAACAGCAAGAAATACCCAGCGAACTCGTCCGCTCCACCGTGACCTCATATGCCGGTGAGCGCATACAGGTAATCAGCCAGCGGGTGATGACCACTGAGAACCTGGGTAAGATCATCGACAGTTACGGGCTCTACAAGGATGAAAGAGATGACACCAGTCTTACTCTCCTGGCTGAAGAGCTGCGCGAAGATATAGAACTGGAGATGATCAGCGCCGATGTGGTCGATCCACGCAGCGGCCGACCCACCACCGCAACCATTGCATTTACACTTGCGTTCAGCAATAAGCAGCCCCGAGTTGCGCAAAAGGTGACCAATGAACTCATCTCACTCTATCTCGATGAAAATCTCAGACAGAGGACCCAATCCGCACTGGAAACCTCGACGTTTTTGAGTGCTGAGGCTGGCAGGCTCAACAAGGAGATAACCGAGTTGGAGGCATCGCTGGCAGAGTTCAAAGAGAAGCATGTCAACAATCTGCCGGAACTCCAACAGCTCAACATCCAACTCATGGAGCGTAACGAGCGCGAGCTGTCGGAAACCATTCAACAGATCAGGAACCTCGAAGAGCGGAAGATCTATCTGCAATCCGAACTGATGCAGATGAGTCCCACGACCGATCTCTACAACTCCAGTGGCAACAGGGTGGTGGGCACCGAAGATCGCCTGAGGGCATTGCAAACTGAATATCTGGCCTTGGCAACGCGCTACACAGACGATCACCCCACATTGATCAAGATGAAAGATGAGATCGAGACACTGGAAAAAGAGCTCGACAGCAATCCAGCACAGAAGCAAAAATCCCAATCGGATAATCCGGCCTACCTGCAGCTGGCAACCCAGCTTAAAGCGGCAGAGAGCGAGTTGGCTTCCCTCAATACCATGCGAGAGGAGATCAAAGCCAAGATCAAGGATTTTGAAGATCGACTGATGCAAAGCCCGCAGGTGGAACGGGAATACCGCAATCTTACTCGTGATTATGATAATGCATTGGCAAAATACCAGGAAGTCAAAGCGAAACAACTTGAGGCACAACTGGCTGAGTCACTTGAGCGTGAGCGAAAAGGTGAGCGATTTTCGCTAATAGAGCCACCACAGTTACCCGAAGAGCCCGACAAACCCAATCGAATAGCAATTGTTTTACTTGGTTTCGTGCTTAGTTTGATAGGGGGGAGTGGTAACATTATTGTTAGAGAAAGTATGGATCAGGCTGTATATGGAAGTAAAGCAGTTGAGGCAATTACTCTGGCACCACCGTTGGCTGTAATTCCCTATATCGAGTGCAGTGAGGATCAACGGCATAGGACTGTTAGTAGTACAAAGGCTATTTTAGGGGTACTTGCTGTCATATGCGTATCAGTATTATTTGTTCATATATTTTATATGCCTTTGGACGTTATTTTACACATTACCTTGCGAAAATTTGGTATTGAAATGTGATCAAAATAGTTACTCTGTAATGTTTCTAAAATCGATAGTCCTGGTTTAGTATCGAGAATTGTATGGAAAAGATAAAACAAGCGCTTGAACGTGCCCGGCACAACCGCTCAAACACAAAGAGTCAAAATGATTCTCGTGTCGAAGTACGACAAACGCAGGAACCTAAGTTACCAGCGAAGATAACCTATACTAAAACCAAATTGGTCGAAGTATCACGTGATAGATTGAGGGAGATGCGCGTTATTGTTGGTGATGCAAACGATTCAATATCCGATCAATACAAAGTTTTACGCACCCATGTTCTACAACGTTTAAAAGCGAATCAGTGGAATTCGTTGGCTATTACAAGTCCCAACGAAGGTTGCGGTAAAACACTTACCTCGATTAATTTAGCAATCAGTATTGCGAGAGAAGTAAATCATACAGTATTGCTTGTCGATCTTGACTTAAGACGACCAAGTATTCATTCATACTTCTATAACGAAGAACGCCCTGGTATTAGTGAATACTTGAAAGAGGAATATGATTTAAGTGAAATCCTTTTTAATCCGAATATAGATAGACTAGTTGTGTTGCCTGGCAATAAGTCATTCTCCAATTCATCAGAAATGCTCTCATCACCCAATATGGTCCATTTGGTTGATGAACTAAAAAATCGATATCCTAACCGAATTGTCATATTCGATATGCCGCCATTGCTTTCGTGTGATGACGTAATTGCATTTTCACCCTATATCGATGCAGTAATGTTGGTTGTTGAAGAGGGTAATACTCGTAAAGACGAGCTCAAGCGTGCTTACGATTTAATAAATAGTAATATTCTAGGAACAGTGCTTAATAAATCAGATGATCAGTTATCTAGTTACTATTGAAAATAGAAAAAAATGTAATTGCATTGTCATTGTTTATTACCCTGAACGATAAAACAGCATTAGTGGTTGTTCTGTATACTACCTTAAGAAGTTCATATTTTGAGGCTGTTTTTTCGAAGTAGCGGCGGCTGATTTATATTAATAATTTTAAAGATATGCGGTAAAAATTTTAGATTATTTACCTGGATGGTCCATTGTGAATTAATTATGGTAATAATTACTTTTACCACATATATACTTATCGAATTCATTAATCTAGAGTAGATAGAAAATGCCACTAGCAATGTTACATATTAAAACTATTTACTAACTGACGGGGCTTGATGTGTATCCACACTTTATCTGTATTGGAGCCCAAAGGGCGGGAACAACTTGGTTGCATAGTATGCTGAGAGAGCGTACCGATATTTGGTTACCAAGAATAAAAGAGATACATTACTTTGACAGAGTGTTTCCGTTGAAAAAGGATGATTGGCAATATAAGGCTAGAAACCGTGTCTCGCAAGTGAAACAGCGTCTGCAAAGAATGACGTTTGAAAAATTAATAAACTTTCTCAAAAATAGCAAATATAATGATATTAAATGGGAGCTGAATTACTATTTACGTGAGATAAATGATTCTTGGTATGAGTCATTATTTGAACCTGCAGGATCCAGAATTGCTGGTGACATAACTCCATGTTATGCGCTACTGAGTGATGTCGGTGTTCAGCATGTTGCCTCTCTTGTCCCAAATGCGAAGATATTATTTTTAATTAGAAATCCTATTTATAGGGCTTATTCGCATGCAGTTAAAGATTTCACTCGGTTTAGTAACAAGCGACCACAAGACATTCCGCTAGCAGAATATCGACAACACTTTAATCAACCAAATTCAATTCTGAGAGGGCAATATCTTAACACAATTGATTTGTGGACAAGATATTATTCTGAACAGCAGGTTATGGTTCGTTTCTACGACGAGATAAAAAATTCTCCTGAATCACTCTTGAGTTCCGTACTTCATCATATAGGAGCTAACAATGATATTTCATTTGACGCCGATTATAAGAGGTCAGTAAACGCAAGCAAAGAATATGCGATTGATCCTGCTTTGAAAATTGAGTTAGCAAATATATATCGTAATGAGATTTATGGTTTAGCAGAAAGATTTGGGAATTATGCGAGTGAGTGGGCTAGTGAGTGTGAAGATCTTTTGAGTAATCGAATTAAATAGTTTTTTTCCTGGCTAATAAATTTGCAACAGAGTATACACAAAAAACTGGCCTTAGACGCATTTTGGTCAATGGTACTTAAACTGGTAGGTGCGCTGTCTGGTGTGCTAATTCCGATTGTATTGGTGCGGCTCGTATCAGTAGATATTGTGGGATATTATCTTTTGACAGTGTCTACGGCAATGTTTGCTGGGATGGTTGCCAGGCTTGGCATGAAGCAACCAGTGGTTAGAATGGTAGGAGAAGCTTTTCATGGCAATGGATCAAAAGATCATTTCGGTGAGGTTCTGTCTTCGGCTATATCACTGGTTTTCCTGGGATCCTTCCTGCTTATATTATTAGTTAGCGTAGGCGTTGGTAATTGGGTTTTTGTTGCTGGTTTTTCCAGTGAAGTTATATATAACAACATTGGTTTATGGTTACTACTGGCAGTTCAGATCGCATTGAGAGTCACTTTAGCTGAAGTTTATCGAGGTATAGATAAAGCATCATTTGCAATGCTTTTTGATGGTCCATTGGCAAACTTACTTATGTTTGTACTAATAAGTTTTTTGGCGATCATCAGTAATACGCTAACTTTTAGACATATATTGATATTGGTAAATATTGCCGTAACAATAAGTATTATTATTAGCATTCTGCCAATCTTGAAAATAGGGTCTTCATTTCGACCGCGTATCTCATTAATAAAATCACTTTTTTATCAAGGAATTCCAGTTTACTTTACAAATATCGCAATGTTTGTGGTTAATAACTCCGGCCTATGGGTTTGTGGAGTTATGTTGACTATAGAGGAAACCGCTGTTTATGGTATTGCAACCAGGTTAATGCTTATCGTTTCATTGCCATTTTTTTTATTAAATGCTGTTGTTCAGGGACAGATAGTTAAACTTAACCAAGAAGAAAAGTATGAGCAACTCTCAAATCTTCTACAGCTGTCTACAACTGTAGCATCAGTTTCTGCGGGCTTAATAGCATTAGTCCTATTGCTTTTTGGTGATTATATACTTAGCGTGCTTTTTGGAGAACAGTTTAGAGCGGCTGTCCCTGTTCTTCTTTGTTTGGCTTTTGGTCAAATTATAGTAGCAATATTGGGGCCTGTGCCAAATGTACTAATGTTAATTGGTATGCAGGATGTTGTATCGAAAGTAACCATTGTGACTGGCTTTATAACTATAGTTTTGTCAGTATTATTTTCATACTGGTTTGGAATTATTGGTGTTGCAGCTATAACTGCTCTAGGTGTCGTCGTTAGAAACACCTTGCTATGGATGCTTTGCAATAAAAAAACAGTTATTCGCACGCACGCAAATTTCATCCTCGCATTTAGGATATTTAATGGACGTTTTATCAATGGGTAAAACTAGACTATTAGAGCTTGATGTAATAAGGGGTATCGCTTCATTGTCTGTTGTTATCTATCACTACTTGTATCGTTACAATGTTTTATACGGACATGATAACTATCTGGCACAATGGGCGCAGTACGTCCAATGGGGAAAATATGGAGTGCAATTATTTTTTATAGTGAGTGGATTTGTTATATTTTTAACCTTAAATAAAATGACAAAATCAACTGATTTTATTGTATCTCGTTTTTCAAGATTGTATCCAGTTTATTGGGCGTCTCTAATATCTACGTTTCTTATTGTATCTATATTTGGTTTGGATGGTAGAGAGGTTGGTTTTTCTGAGTTTATTGTAAATTTTACAATGTTGCAGGAGTTTATTAATGTAGAGAGCGTAGACAGAGTTTATTGGACTTTATCAATAGAATTAACATTTTACTTTCTTATGTTCCTACTGTTTTTTTTTAGGCAATTACAGAATGTTGAAAACTGGTTGCTTGTGATTGTTTGCCTAGCAATTCTGTATGGAAGTCAAATCATCTTTATTCCAGATATCATAAAGAAAATATTTATTTTGAAGTTCATCGGGTTTTTTGCTTCTGGAATATGTTTTTATAAAATATGGGCATCACAGAGCTCAGTAAAAACTTATTTACTCTTATCCCTGGCATTCATTGCAAATATTTGCGTGTATGGTGAGAATATGATCTTAACTTTGGTACTGATATATCTGGTATTTTCAATCGCAATATCCGGGTATTTCAAGAT
Organism: Candidatus Thiodiazotropha sp.; assembly: GCA_040507005.1. GTDB lineage: Bacteria > Pseudomonadota > Gammaproteobacteria > Chromatiales > Chromatiaceae > Thiodiazotropha. Next base: position 2,054 of record JBEVVS010000149.1, on the reverse strand, counting down.
TTTTACTACTAGACCACTATTGTTTTTAGGATCAATTTCATATTCATTGTATTTGGTACATCAGAATATTGGATATGTGGCAATCAATTATTTTTATAGTTTAAGTATGGATCCATTAATTTGTATTGTTTTAGCAATTTCAATTACTATTTTAATTTCTACAGTATTGACTTTGCTTATTGAAAAACCATCAATAAAATACATTAGGGGAATGTATAATGGTTATCTAAATAGGAGATACGCAACTTGACCTGCATCGTAAACCTATTATAAACATCAAAAAAATATAGATAATAAAGTGATTGAATTATTACTACTTTCCATTGGAGCACTGTTAATTACAGCTCTCTTATGGGTGAGTGTAAAGACGCCAATTGTTTTGTTATTCACTCATGTTCTTTCAAGAATACTTTTAGACTCAATTCCAGACTTTACATATGGCGAATTCAAGTACATAAGTGGTATCACACTTATGGAGTTATATACGGCTGGTTTTATAATAATGATAATTATTGTGCTGGTATTTAGAGCTGGTCTGTTAAGAATACCGTATTCATTAACAATTGGTTTGGTCATTATATTTTCATTGTTGAGTTCAACAATATTTGGGAGCTTACAAGATTTTGTTACGATCGGGTTTCGGTGGATCTACTTGCTATGTGTTTTGGGTTTAACTTTAGAAAGCTTAAAGCAGAGTGGCATGAAGACCGTGATAGTTTTGCTATCACTTGCTTTTGTATATGCGCCTGCCAATCAGTTGGCCTATATCTTTACTCACCCTCCATCATATGATAATGGAATAAGTTATAGAGGTTCATTTGATCATGAGAGTAATCTTGGATTTCTTTTGGTTGGTATGATTCCGATAATCTTAATTCTGAAAAATATAACTAATAACAAAATATTTAAATGGCTAATTTTTGGATTATTTTTATATTTACATATAGGAATTATTTTAAATAACTATAGAACAGCAACGTTAGGCCTCTTAGTCTTTTGGGTGATTGTATTTTTATATCGTTTTAAAAGTCTTTCACAAGTCAAAAAAGTGGGGTATATATCGGCATCTTTTGTATTCATGTTAACTGCTTTTGTTCTTTTTGCCGATAGAATTGCAGATATGTTTGGTGACATATATCTTATCGTATCTAATCCAGGTTTATATTTTGACTTTACTGGTAATGCAGTGCCCAACAAACTAATGTCGGGGCGAATTGATATAATAAACACCGTGATGTCAGTATACATAAAATCTGACATAGAACAACTCTTACTAGGACTAGGGCCTTCTGCAATCAATAATATTATTGGTGTGTATGCCCATAATGAATTCATTTCTGCATTGGTAGAAACTGGAATTATCGGTTTTATAGTATTCAGCGTGGTGTTAATCACAATAATCAAAAGATGCAACAGAGTCATTAAATACGATTCAATTTATGCGCTTCCAGCTGGGTCTGCAGTATTTGCAATAATATTTATGTGTTTAGCGACAATGCCGTTTAGAAATATGCGTGCATTGATGGTAGTAGG
>JBEVVS010000149.1:0-511 GCA_040507005.1 Candidatus Thiodiazotropha sp. | reverse complement strand
GCTTGCTATAGTTGAATATAGCCGTTATATGTATCTTAAAAAACTCAAGGAAAAGGGTAGTACGCAATGAGAATTAATTACTTGAGTGTAGTGAGAGGTATATATAATGAGCAGAAAAATAATATATATTCCTTAGATTTGAGTATTGTGATTTGTAGTGCCATATTATTAGTAACTGCAGCTCAAAAGTCACATGCATCTAGTTTCCTTTTTGATTCATCCTTATCAACGCCTTACCCAGATGAGATACAGGTACAGAACATATTATGCAATGATTGCATGCGTGTTCTACCCGATGGTAGTAAATTAGTGAACGGTAAGGGAGACAATGTGCGTTTATGGGGTGGTGTATTGAGGATAACAAATGAAATACTCGATAAATCTGATAGTCAAAAAGAAAAGATGATCAGTAATCTTGCAAACGCAGGGTTTAATGAAATTAGAATAATTGGGATAGATTTTGATGATCCTGGAATATACAAATCCTGGAAATCATCAGGAACCTTTCCGC
>JBEVVS010000071.1:0-29300 GCA_040507005.1 Candidatus Thiodiazotropha sp. | reverse complement strand
TGGAATAATCACTGCTCATTATATATATTTAAACGATTCTCATTTCTTCGTAGCAAGCGGAATGCAAAAAAACGTACCCTATTCCCATATCCTGGATTTCCTAACCGATCTGGTTGATAAAGAGACTAGCGGTACTCTGTTTATCCATTCAGAGAGTAACCGGGCAATCACCATTGCACTGGACAAGGGGCGCATCCATGCACTCTATTTCGGCGCAAGACGCGGGCGAAAAGCGATCCCTCTGATCAGCGGCATTACCGGTGGCAGTTACAGATTGGAATTATCGGATTTAGTCGAGGCCTTCCACGATCTGCCTCCCACCCACGAGATACTCAATCTGCTACGCAACCCAGAGATCAACAATAGACCCAGACCCACTGTTTCTTCCCCGCATGCCTCACACGTGGAAGCGATACAAGAAGAAAAGAAGGAGATCCTGTGCCAAAAGTTGAAAAGCCTGCTGGCAGAGCATATGGGACCCATTGCGGAGATTGTGTTTGATGACACAGTGGACGAAATTGGTGACTTCTGCTCCACCCCCCAGCTGACACAAGATCTGATCAATAAGTTGTCAGAGGAGATCGACAATCCCAACGAGGTGGAACAGTTCAAGGACCAAGCCTACGTCACCCTTAGCAAAGTCCTGCATAGCTGATTCTTTACGCCCTTCCTGCGTATGCGGATCAAAGGCGCGGAGCATGCACGCCCTATGGTGATCAGGACTTGCGCTTCATCCGCTTCATGGCGGCAACCAAACTTCGCCGCATGAGTTCAAAGGCATTTGCCAGATCCGCGATTTCATCCTTGCGATCCTTCACATTTACCTCGCGGCTGATATCACCGTGACTCACCGCCGTGGCTACAGTGGTAATCTCTGTGATCGGTACCAGTATCAGGCGCTTGACCAGTTTATTCACGACAATGAAAAGCACCGCAAACAGCAAAGTGATCGCCCCGATCACAATCAGACTGCGCTTAAACGTCAGGGATTGCACATCCTCCAAGGGCACTCCCACCACACTGACACCCACCACCTGACCGGATTGATAGCCGAAACCGCTCTTCGTACCGTAGCTGACTCTTACATCCTCTGGTGCCAATTCCGGTTTTCCGTGACAGCGCAGACAACCTTTTTTACTGATCTTCGGTGCTGAACTTACCAGGTAGTTCTGGCCATCGATTTCACCGCTGGTAGTCACTATTTCCAAATTCCGATCTGTTCGAAACTGAGTCAAGAGGTCCTGCTCAAGACCTTGTACTGCATTATTTGGATTCAATGGATTGTCAGAGGTGTTACTGATGTAGTATTGAGGTTGCTTCTGCTTGAGATAGTTAGCGATCCTGGATGTGGCCACGATGCCGGAGAAGGATGGTGAATAAAAAATCTTCTCCTTCATGAAGTGAGGTCGAAGATCGTTAGCGATAAAGTCCTGAATAGATTTCACCACATCGACCAACAAGACCAGTTCCTGTTCCGCCCGGTCATATACTTGCTGCTTGGTGATAATGTAAATTACAGGCGTTGTAACCAGGACAGTTACAACATACATTAGGATGAGTGACAGGTTGAAACGTTTTGCCAGACTCCGGCGATTACTCTGTTTTGTCGGTTGTGCTGCCACTATGCTGTCCTCTCGCTACCATTCCCTATTAATGCATATATTGACTACTGCGGAAGGATTTTAGCAACAATCAACCAATGTTTACCATGGCAAAGCTGTATAATCAGTAGCCACAAGACTCCATCCACTGAATAAATTCTGAACTGGTGCTCATTCTTCGAGTCCATGAAGGCATGTTTTGCTGGTCAGATTGAAAGGCTATCGCCCGGATTGTTCCAAACTTCAGGTAACAGGGCCTCTAGCTTGCGCAACAAGGTTGCACTATCCCACTCCCGTTCACCGACCACCCGATAGACAAGTTCCCCTTTGGGATTCAGCACGAAGGTGGTGGGTAGGCCCCGTACCTGCCACCGCTGACTTGTATCCCCACCCTTATCAAGCAACACCGGAAAGTCGATCGGAAAATCATTCAAGAAATCGCTTATGGATTCCTCGTCATCCCCCAGGTTGATCGCCAGCATGGCGACCCCCTTGGGACTCAGTTCAGCCCAGGCCCGATTCATCGATGGCAGTTCCCGACGGCAAGGCGCACACCAAGTTGCCCAGAAATTGACAATCACTACCCTGCCCCGATAGTCCTGGAGCTGATGCCTGATCCCTTGCATATCCAGCAGACTAAAGTGAGGCGCAGGGATCAGCACGACTTCAGGCTGCAGTCCATCATCAGCCGAGAGCGTCCAAGGAGACGACAGGGTCAAGGCAACAAGCAGTATCGACAGTCTCATTCTGCATCCGAAGCGGGATTGCATCACGGATCTCATATCAACCATCCTCGGCCAATAGTCCACGCACCATATCGAGCACGTGGGTCGGCGGCAGTCCGTAGGGCACCACGGCAGACAGTGTGCCATGGCTGTCGATCATATACAGATTGGCCGAGTGGTCGATGCTATAACTGCCGTCCGCCTTCGTATGGCGACGATAGTTGACCCGGTATTGTCTGGCCACCTGCGCAACCTCAGCCTCACTGCCGGTCAAACCTATCAGGTCCTGGTTGAAATAGCTGACATAGTCATGCAATAACTCGGGCGTGTCCCGCACAGGATCGAGGGAGACAAACAGACCCTGCACCCGCTCTGCCTGATCGTCCAACCCATTCAGTACCGCGGCCATATTCGCCAGTTCGCTAGGACAGATATCGGGGCAGTAGGTATAGCCGAAGAAGAGCAGCACCAATTTGCCCTGAAGCTGGCTAAGTTCGAAGGGATTGTTGTTATGATCCGTAAGACGGAAATTGCCGCCAATCTCTTCGCTGTTTGCCCGGGCGACTGAGACCGAGAGTACACAGAAGATCAGCAAAAGCCCCAATCGTTTTCCCGAGATTGCCATTCAACGCACCTCCACCTCACTTCCATGCACCCAACTGGGATCTCCCTTGCTCACATCACCCACAGGCGCTGCGAAGGCATCGGCCACCAGGGTATCCACGTTAGCCCCGGTGAGGGATTGCATAAAGGCGACCAAATCCTGTTTCTCCCTATTAGTCAAACCCAACGGACGAATCAGGGGATCGAGCAATTCGTTCGGCACACCACCCAGGTCGTAAAAATCGACAACCTCATCCAGGGTGCTGAAGGTTCCGTTGTGCATGTAGGGTGCGGTGAGCGCCACGTTGCGCAGACTGGGGGTCTTGTATTTCCAACGATCGTCGGGATTTTGCGTCACCTCGTAACGTCCCACATCGGTTGGGGGTGGTTCCCCCACCGATTCGATGACCGAGCGATCCACCTGCAGGATCACTCCCGGCGCCACCACCACCGGTTGTGTCTCGGGCAACAGCCCCATCGACTCCCTGAAACCGAGACCGGTGTTGTGCAGCTGATCATCGCTAAACAGGGCATGTTTGTCGCCGATGGTGTGACAGGCTGCACAGCCCGCCTTGCCGGTGAAGAGTTCAAAGCCCCTTTGTGCCGAGGCCGATAGGGCACTTTTATCTCCAGCATAGTGCCAACGGTCGAAGGGGGAATCAGCTGAAACCAGGGTACGCTCATAGCTCGCAATGGCCATGCCCAGGGTCTCCATGCTCACTCCCCGGCCTTCAAAGGCGGCCTCGAAACGACCGTCGTAATCCGCAATCCCGCGGATCTTCTGCAAGACATAGCCCACCGATGGATTGGCCATCTCGTTGTTGGCCAGCAGAGGACCCCAGACCTGTTGTTCCAGGGTCTGCTCGCGACCATCGTGAAACAGCAGACCGGCATAGGCGGTATTGTAGATGGTCGGCGAGTTGCGCCGCACACTGCGCCCCTCTATACCTACCGCCATGGCCAGCTCGTTGCTGGTGAAACCCTGTTCCGGCACATGGCACATGGCACAGGAAAAGGTGTCGTTGAGAGACAGGCGCCGGTCATAAAAGAGCTTACGACCAAGTTCGATCTTTGCTCGGGTCAGGGGGTTATCGGTGGGCACCGGCACTGGCGGCAGCCCCAGTGGCGGGTTGTTGGCCATGCCGAGCAGATCAGCCGCCTCGCCCTGACGCGACTCCAGATCAAGGGAACGGGTAACATAGCTCTCCTGCTCGTACCCCTGCTTATAGTCCCCCGGCTTCGAGAGGTGCGAAGGCTGAGGAAGATTGGCTGCGGTCTTTAACACCCCTCCCCGATCCGTTTCCTGCAGTAGAAGTGTCTTCACATCGTTGATGATCAGATCGTGATGGAGAAAATCGACGCTGTAGATATTACGGATTCTCTTTTCTGGATCGATGAGGAAGACCCGCAGCACATGGCTGTATCCCACACTGGTCTTGCCATCCCTGTCGATCTCCCGTTGAATCACCTGATTGTAGGATCGCAATATGGGCTGCAGTTGCTGATGCGAAGCGGTGGTGATGAACTGCCACTCACCGGCGCTGCCCGCATAGCGAAAGTTATTGCTGTAGAGATTCATCACCGCCGGGGTATCGATCTCAGGATCGAAACTCAGACTGATCAGCTTCAGGCGGTCGGCCAGATCCGGATCCCCTTTCATCGCCGACTTGATCTTATAGAAGACATGGGAGGAGAGCGGACAGCCGTTGATGTCGTTGCATGTACTGTAGATAAACGCCATCAGGACATAGCCGTCATCGAACAGGTCATACAGACTCCGCTGTTTCCCATGGCTATCGAGCACCCTGCCGTTTGCCGCCTCGCCCAAAGGTGGCAGGGTATAACTGCCGATCGCCGGCAGGGTATAGCCCAGCTCACCATAGCCGGGTGCCGAATCGGGTATCTGACTCGCTTGATCAGCACAAACCGATGCTGTCAGAACGACAGCAAGACAGAGAGAAACCAGAAGGTATTTGGCCATTGTTACTCCCAGGCTCAGGCTATCCCGACCCGAGCGTCAGGATTGCCTGCTGCCGGATCTCAATCAGAGATCCGGCGCCTGTATCACTTGCGTATGGACTCCAGGGTTGCCACGGAGACATCCCTCTCTTCAGGCCTCACGGCACCGTACAGGGAGTAGGCGCCGAAACGCATTTGATGGGCACGACCCAGCTTCTCCTTGTTGAAGTCGATGGCGAACTTCTCCACCAGCTTGCCGCCGTCCCAGACATAGCTCTTGAAGTACTGCTCGTTGTCATCACCCTTCTTGTCCCAATTGGCCAGCAGTGAAGAGGTGTAGTAGATGCGGGTGCTGTCCCAGCTGGACGAGGCCATGTTGACCTGGGCACCGATCTTCTTTTCGTAGACCTGCTTGGGTGCATGGGGATCGCTCATGTCGAAGAGGCGGGTCTTGCCATCCATGAAGGTGTTGACCCAGAGCCGGCTGTCGTCGGAGCTGATGGAGATATCCACCGGCAGCGGCACCTTGGAAGGATCGCCGATATCGGCCACCGCCTTGGCCTGCCACTCACCCTGGTCATCTTCATAGATGAGCCAGATCTTGGAGGTCAGCGCGGTGGAGGTCACACACCAGTTGTGGTTGGGTTGCCAGGCGCAGCGGATCTCCAGCGGCGCACCGGGGACGTCGAACACCTTCTTCGGCTTTTTGCTGTGCAGGTCCCACAACACCACGGTGTTGCCGAAACGCTTCATCGCCTCCTTGTCCTGCAGCATCTTGCCAAAGTCCATCATGTAGTTGGACCAGCCGGTAAACGAGGAGGTGAGCATGATATTGCGCCGCGGCAGCACGCGCACGTCGTAGTTGTAACCATCAGCGTATTTACCGCTCTTCTCTGCACCACGCAGGTTCTGGTCAGTAGGCATCCAGTGGGTGGCCACAAACTCACCCTCGTTGGTGTACTCCACCAGGGCGGTACGGCCACCGTGGTCCTTGTTGTTGGAGAGCCCGGTGATCATCATGCGTCCCGGCAAGGCGTAGGTGGTATGGGGACCGACCACACCGCCGCTCTTCTCCACGAAATCGGTTATCACCTTATGCAACTTCGGTTTGGCGGGATCGCTGTGGACATCGAAGATGAAGAGCTTATTGGTATCCAGACCGCCGGCCCAGAGATAGTGACGGTCATCGGTAAAGCCTGAGTGGTGTGCCTCGTTGCGTCCGCCTACCGAAAGACTATCGACGACCTTGCCGTAGTTGGATGATTTTGGATTGACGTCGATGGTCACCAGCTTGTCCTGACCGTCACCCAATCCCTCCATACCGAGGGTCCAGACATAGACGAAATCCTCCTGGCCTACGATCTTGGCCATATAGGGTGACATGCAGGTCTCATCTGCCTGTAGGGGTAAGATGGTGCCGAAAAGGGTGGTGCAGAGTGCCAGGGCAGAGGCCATGGCAAAGGATTTGGCGGGCTTATTTTTAAATAGCCTCATGGTTATTGCCTCCTATGTATAAATTTTTTTACTGCAATTGTGCGTTACCTCAGCCCTCCTCCTGCAGTTGGCCTCTCCTGACCCGCGATCCTCCGCGCTGTCCGGATATACTACTCAATACGCTGATTTGCCGATGATCTATCGGCCTGAAACCGTTTTCACTCTGCCTGGTCCCGTTGCGATAGGGCGGGCCATGAAGTAAACGGCTAAAAAGAAATTAGAACGAATATTCATTCTTGTCAAATTTTTTACTATGCTGGTTATAATTGCGACCTAACAAGGGCCTATGACACGCCCCGGGAAAGAGCATGCCTCATCTGAAAAAAATCACGCCGGCCAACGCCCCGGTGGACAGCCGCATTCTGAGTACCGCCCTCGACCTTTTCGTCGAACGGGGCTTTCACAATGTCTCGGTACACGATATCCAAAAGCAGGCCAATGTGAGTATCGGCTCCATCTACAACCATTTTGGCGGTAAGGAGGGTATCGCCAAGGCCCTCTACTACCACCTGATACGGGAGATGGAGGGGTTGGTGGAGGATGTGATTGCCGAGAATCTGGGTTTTCGGGAGAGTTGCAATCGCATCATCTACCTGCTGTTTGAATATACCGAGACCAAACGCAATATCATCGCCTATGTGCTGCATGCCAAACACCAGGAGTTTTTACCTGACGAACCCCCGATCTGCAGTTCCACGCCCTTCAAGACGATGCGCAATATCGTACAGAAGGGTATGGATTCGGGGGAGATTCGCCCCGGCCATCCCTGGGTCATCGCCTCCGCCATCTTCGGTGGCGCCATCCGTTTGATTCATTTGCGACTGGACCGTGTCATCGAAGAACCACTACCGAATCTGTACGACGAACTGATCGACTGTATGTGGCAGGGCATGTTGCCCGCATCAATGAGCGAGATAGTTGCCTAGACCATCGATAGGAACAGGAACCCCGGGAACCAGTTCCAGCCCTGCCTCCTGCCAGCCATCGCTACCCCCTGGATACCAGTAGAGATTGCGGTAGCCCAAGGCAGCCACCCGCTTGACTGCATTCCAAGACATCCAACAATCGACCACGCAATAGAGGACCAGGGCACGCTCCTTGTTACCTTGTGTAAGCCGCACAAGATTGTTTTCCAGGTAGGCATGCATGCGTGAGTCGAGCTGGCCATAACCTACATTTGGCAGCCAGACACTGCCTGGTATATGCCATCTCTGCCTGCTCGGCAACCAGGCGATACCGAACTCCTCCGTCTCCGGCCGTAGAGTGACTGCCTGAACATCCAGCAACAGCGGATCCTCCCGCTGCATCATTTCGACGAGTTGATGGGTGTCCAGGCGTTTACCCGCTGGCGGGTTTTCAGGTAGCGGCGCACGATAACGGTCTATACGATAGCCCTGAGAGGAGAATAACGAATCATCCGACCCATAGGCTGAGCAAGGCAACATCAATAGGGTGTTGCAGATCATTGTCATGGCGACCAGGAGTCCTCTCATAGGGAATCACTCTTGTACCACCCTGCCCCGACCCAACACCTTGGCTTCTATCTCTGGAAACAGATGCACCACTGATCGTTGATACTCTTCTGGAAATACCGCAAGTTGAGTAATAGAAGGGGGTGCATCCAGTTGCAGGACTTCGGCCATTGTCATCCCTTGCTCGGCGGCAACAATCAGGCTGCTCATCAACCATTGCAGATAGTCTTGGGTTTGCACTACAGGACGTGCGTCAGCGACAACATCGCCATGCCCGGGCACGAGTATTTTAAAATCCAGCTTGGATAACTTATTCAATGCCTTCAGCCAGCGAGCCACATCTGCATGGGGTGTTGTGGGTGTACGCCCATGGAAGACAACATCCGCTGCAAACAGCACTCCTGTGGTCTGGTCGAGAATCACCAGGTCGGCATGGGAATGACCGTGCATTTCGATCAGTTGCAAACGATGACCGCCAATCTCGAGCACACCCGGTTGTACGGTTTCAGTGGGCACGACCACTCGGGTGCCGGCCATCCAGGGACCCACTAAACGGTACATATTGTCATTGAAGCTCTCTCCCTGATCTCGAATGGCATCGATGGTCCCCGCCAGGGCGGCAATAGGAATATCCTCAAATGCCTGATTGCCGAGGATATGATCCGGATGCAGATGGGTGTTGAAGAGTTTGAGAATCGGTTTCTCTGTAATCTTGCCAATGGCCTGACGCAGCTGTTCCCCATAAAACCTGGATGGACCGCTATCGATGACCACCACCCCTGCGTCGGTGACAATGAAGCCGGTATTGACGATATTGCCACCATTGCGGAAATTGAAATGCGCCTTCTCACCAAGCAACACATAGGTACCAGGCGCTATCTCCACCGGCTTCAAGCGATAATCCTTGGCTCCCCAAGCGGGCATAAAGACCAAGGCAAGAATTAGCACCACAACTGTGCGCAGTTGAATCATATCTCTGCCTCTTTCAAACCGGCCATAATCCTGGCCTCCACCGGGTTGCCATTATTATCCGTGCCGACCACGGTCACAGAGTCCCCCTTTGGCAGATCGAGTGTGATGACGGGATTTTCCGACACCGGCTCATGCAGGAAGAGACGGGTGAGGGTCTCCCCCGTCGGGTCGAGAAACTCCAGACGGTTGACATAGAAAGCCGGAATACCCGGTACCAAACCGGTATCCATGGGGTGCATGATACGCAGTCGCAGACGGGTGGAATCCTGATTCGACCAGAGCCGGCCAATCACCTCTCCCATGCGGCTGGCCCAATCACTGTTCTCGCTGCCAAGGCTGGGCAGGGTACAGCCGCCGCCAGCCGCTTCCACAATGCGCCCTCCCACATGCCATTGACCGTCCTGTGTCTGCACTGCTGCACGAATCGGTGTGGCCTGCTGAACCTTGATGCGAAATCCAACCAGGGGCTTTGCATGCAGCGGCTCCATCTCCAATACCTTATGGATGGGATTGAGCTCCGCAAACACCAGGATCCGCGAGACATCCCCCAGTGCCGAAGCATCCACCAGCACCGGTACATTCATCGAGTCCTCGGCATCATCGGGGGCTAAGACCCGAACCCTGTCATCGAAGACAACCTGGGCGCCGTCCAGGAGTGTCAGCCGCATATCCTCCCACATGGACGAATTTAAAGGATCGGGTTCGACCTTTTCGATAATTATGCGTCGCAGCCAATGCTTGTCGGAAGGCTCATACAGCGCATTGGCATTGATGGGACGCAGATCCCCCTCCTCCGGGGGTGCCTGGAGCACATTCAAATCTGTCTCTCTCAACTCACCGACAAATCCATTTTCAGTGGGTCGAAATTTAAAGTAGAGGCCGTTCCAGGCATTGATGCCGTATTCCTCAGGTGTCTTGTGCAGAAACAACAGGTCATACTCCAGGTCGGTTAGATCCTGGTCGCTTATCCGGCGCTGAATTTGATAGGGATAGGGCAGATGACAGATCAACTGCACAGGATGGGGAAGACACTTGAATGGCCGCATGGAAAGAAAGTGATTATCGAACTGCTCCTCATCCCATTCGATGCGATAGCTTCTGCCTTTCTCGCTATCGAACATGGTCAGGCTTCCCAACACGATTGACTCTTGGTGCTGATTCTCACCGATTATGCGATAGCGATCTTCGATTGTTTCAACCGCCCCCGTTTGCAACGCCAGAGTCAGCAGGACAATAACAAACCAGCCGCGCCAAGCCTGTCTGTTAATTTCGCTGGCTGATCCGCCCATTCGATTCAATCCCAACCAGTCTGATTCGACTTGGCAGTTGATAGGTTGAATGGTACTGGGCGAATATCTTGCTTACAGAACTCTGCTTACGCAACTGAGTCATCGCCTCTTCCACTGCCTCGGCCAAGGCATTGTTTCCCTCTTTCACCGCGGCACCCAGATCCCAACCTGAACTGCGCAATCCCGGCATCTGTATCGGTCCAACCGCATAATTATCAGCTTCATCCGCGAGTGCGAACTCAATCTCGCTGCGTGGACCCGCGACCGCGGCAACCTCACCCTTTTTCATGGCGGCAACCGCTTGACCGATATTTGAGAAATGAACAACCTGATTGCGTATTTTACCGTCGTAAGCGGTGAGAAGATAAAAATCGGTCAAGGTATCCAACTCCACACCTACCTTCTCGCGACTAAAATAATCCAAAGGATCGAGGTTGGCCCCGACCCCCTTCGCGACAGCCACCACAACCTGTTCCCGATAATAGGGAGCGACAAACCGGACCCGGTCGTTCTCTTCGGCAAAGGCTGCATCATAGGGGACATGCAACATCACATCCGCTACGCCACCCCCTAGATAATGGCCTTTCCAAACGTTGTTGCGCAGATCATCCTCCATGGACTCATCCGCACCCACCGCTCTGATTGCCGCAGATACCCCAAGGCTTTTCGCCAAGGCACGGGCAATATCCGCATCTATTCCAACAATCCTGCCGCTGTCATTGCGATAGGAAAAAGGCGGGAAATTGTTGTAAACAGCCACTTCCAGAACACCCCGTTCACGAATCCGATCCAAGGCGCTGGCTTCATCCTCGGCTGTTACCGAACTCTGCAGCATAAGAGAGGCCATCGCAGCCGCAAAGATTAAGATGTGTTTGATCCTATACATATCACTCTCTGATGGTTATGTCTCAGTGATTACTCATCCACAGGCAGGGTCACCAGCCAAGCCCGGATCGACCACAGGGCCTCTTGAGAAAGAATGCCCTCAAACTTCGGCATATAGGTAATTCCGTTACGTATGGCGCCGTTACGCACACGATAGATAAACCACTCGTCACCCTCATCTTCAGCTGGCAACATGCGCAGGTCAGGAGCGATCCCGCCGGAGACGGCACCCAGTCCGTGGCAACGTGCGCAATTCTGATTGTAGGCGGATGACCCGGTGGTTACGGCATCTGCATTGTCCCTGTACGGGTTGACCTCGCGCCACTCCTCACCCAATTGAGGTAGATGTTTGGTATCTATGGCCTGAGGAGCTACATCGCCGTGGGCTAAAGCCTTACCCGTAATGATAGTCGATAGCACTATACCGAGTCCGACTTTAAATGAAGTTCTGATTTGCATGTGGAAATACTCCAGGTAATCACACAGAAAACCACTGGATGTTGACCATCCAACCATTTTCCTGTTCACCATTTATCTATCGATTGCTTAACTGATTGCTTGTTGATAAGGATTGCTTGGCCAGAACCAGGACCGGATATTGCACCTCTATCCGATCTTGGTCTGGCCCTCGGCTCAGACTTCGGACAGCTTGAAGACCCAAAGCGATCCACCTTGGTTGAGGTACTTGACCTTCTTCGCTACATCACCGCCCCACAGCGGGACCGCACCGCCCCAACCGGAAGGCACGGCGATATACTGTTCTCCGTCTTGTTCCCATGTAACCGGACAACCAACCACACCGGAGCCGGTCTGGAATTTCCACAACTCTTTTCCTGATTTGGCATCAAAAGCCTTCAAATAACCTTCCGGCGTACCGGTAAAAACCAGATTGCCGGCAGTCGTCATGACACCACCCCAGAGCGGAGCATTGTTTTTGTATTCCCATACAATCTTTCCGCTCTTTGGATCAACCGCCCGCAAGGCGCCGATGTAGTCATCGTTGAGCGGCTTGATGGTGAAACCTGCGCCAAGATAGGCCGCACCCTTTTTGTAGGTGATGGGTTCGTTCCAGAGGTCCATACCCCACTCATTGGCAGGCACATAGAAGAGTTCGGTATCCGGACTGTACGCCATGGGCATCCAGTTTTTTGCACCGAGAAATGAAGGCGCCACAAAAACCACGTCACCCTTCTTACCGTCCTTGCTCTTGGTGGGGTCCCCTGGACGCACACCTGTTTCGATAGGACGCCCGGTCTTTAGATCAACACCTTTCGCCCAATCGATTTTGTTGACGAATGGAAAGGCGTTTTTCAACTTCCCATTGGTCCGGTCGAGGACGTAGAAAAAGCCGTTACGATCGGCGTGACCCGCCAACTTCTCGCCACCGATATTGAACGAAACCAGTTCATTCACACCGTCATAATCCCAGCCATCGTTGGGTGTGTATTGGTAGTGCCAGGCAATCTTGCCGGTGTCGGGATCGATGGCCAAGGTCGAGGTGGAGTAGAGATTATCACCCGGCCTTAGATGGGCATTCCAGGGAGCCGGATTACCCGTGCCATAAAATATCAGATCGGTTTCATGATCGTAGGTGCCACCCTGCCAGGTTGCCGCACCACCGGTCTTCCATAGATCACCGGGCCAGGTGGCGTTGGTGTTGCCGGTGAGACCGTTCTCCATTTTCTTGTCACCTTTCCATATGTAACCCATATGGCCCTCCACCGAGGGGCGAATCCAACGCAACTTGCCACTCTTTGCATCACGTGCCTCAACACGTCCAATGACCCCGAACTCACCGCCCGAGACCCCGGTAATGACCATGTCCTTGACAATCAACGGTGCTGCGGTGAAAGAGTAACCCGCCTTGTAATCATCAATCTTTGCACGCCAAACCACCTTTCCCGTGTCTTGATGGAGCGCAATAATGCGCGCATCCAGGGTACCGAATATCACCAGATCGTCATACAACGCGGCACCGCGGTTGACCACGTCACAACAGGGCAGGATGCCATCAGGAAGACGATGATCATATTGCCACAACTCTTGACCAGTCTTGGTGTCGATGGCATAGAGTCTTGAATATGAGGCGGTGACGAACATCTTGCCATCCTTGATAACCGGTTGTGCCTCCTGCCCACGCTGCTTCTCCCCGCCAAAAGAGAAACTCCATGCCGGCACCAGTTTCTTCACGTTATCGGTATTGATTTTCTTCAGCGGACTGTAGCGCTGACCCTGCTGACCCATACCCCAACTCAGGACATCGCCAGTACTTGCTGCATCACCATCAATTTCTGCCTGAGTCGTACGTGCACTTACCGATCCGCTAAACGTGATAGCCGCACTCAGACCGGTTATCACAAGCGCATTGCGCAAAACCTTGCTTCGATGCTCGGAAATCATAATCTCATCTCCTCCAGGTTCATTGGATTGTTCTGTTCCCGTGACAGTTTGTTGGATAACTCCCATTCCTGGTTAGACGGTTGAGCAAGAAGCAGGCCAAACAGAATGTTTGGTATTTGTATGTTGTTAAGCGCTTATTTTTATTTAAAAAACAAAAAATATCTTAAGCCTGAAAAGAGACATTAGCGGGAACTTGCCCGCCTGTCTGCGCTGTCATGTTTTTGAGACAGTGATTCAAGACTCAACACATTTGTTATATTTGCAGTGTGCAAAAAAATTACTGTCCGGCACCTTGAGAAAGCGTATAAAAGGCCTCTCCAACGCGACATGGATCCTCCATGAGCCGCTTTTTCCACCCTTTAAGGGGTAAATTCGAGTGAATCAATCTAGGCAGCAGTTGCAGATGTTCGGCATTGCCGATACTGGACGCACCGACCAGCCTCTCATCATCGAACTGAAGATTAAGGTATGTATAACCACTCGATAGGGAATAGGCAGCGCTCTCGCCACCCTGAATTCCATTCCAGGCGCCAAAAGAACTTGAGACCAGTCCCAATGTATCGAGTACATTCATGGTGATACTGCCCGATACTTTTGCCTTCAGACCACACATGTTTGCCGCGGCTATGCGGCCATGCTCACTGGCGGTAAGTTGTACGGCTTGCACCCTTCGTCCGCCAGCTGAAAAGCCAAGCCCCTGGCAAACATCGCCGGCAGCATAGACGTTTGCCTGAGTTGTATTGAGGCATTCATCCACCAGCACACCATGATCGAACGCAACTCCCGATCCCTCTAAAAACGTTGTATTCATTTTTGTACCGGTGGCGAAAATCACCATGTCAGCAGTCAGTGAATCGCCACTGTCCAGTAACACACTAAGTTGATTCAAACCCGATCCGGAGCTTTTATTTGACGTTCTTTTTCTATCGATGGCCTTGACGTCAACGCAGGTTTTTATCCTAACCCCTTTCGCCTCGCACCATGATTGAATGAGACTGCTGGCGCTATCGTCCATCATCTGCGGAAGGATATGACTACCCCGTTCGAGCAGGTCTATGTGTGCACCTGTACGTGCCAGCGCATCGATGATGACGAATCCGATAAACCCGCCTCCAATAACGATCAAGCGGCTATTGATACCCAAATTGCAGACAATCTTTCTTGCATCCTCGAGGGTCCAGCAGTTAACCACACCAGGCAGCTCACTGCCGGGAATCGGCGGTTTTTCAGGCCGGCTACCGGTAGCAATCAACAAACGGTCATATTCCAAGCGGGTACCATCCTGCAGATCGACTGCATTATTCCGGCAGTCCACCTTGACAACGTTTCCTTTGCATACATCGATGGATTGGGAGGCAAAATAGTTTTGGCCGCACCTGAGATAGGTATCCTTTTCGTCGATCTTACCCTGCAGAAACCGGGGTATCGCCAGTCTTGAGTAGGGTCTTTCAGATTCATTGCTGATTAAGGTGACGGTACTGGATTTATCGTATTTTCTTATGGATTCCGCGGCAACCACACCTGCAGGACCTGCCCCGATGATCACATGCTGCATCGTCTCTATCTCCAATCCATGCAA
The DNA here is from genome assembly GCA_040507005.1 of Candidatus Thiodiazotropha sp. Lineage (GTDB taxonomy): Bacteria > Pseudomonadota > Gammaproteobacteria > Chromatiales > Chromatiaceae > Thiodiazotropha. The sequence continues at coordinate 14,321 of JBEVVS010000071.1, read as the reverse complement.
GCACAACAGAAAAGCATCAAGGCTGATCTAGAGTGTTCAACGACCACCTCCAAACGCATGCGAACAGACTCTCGGGCAGCGCTCTTTTCCACACCTTTTGTGTCTGTAGTATGCCAATATAGAGGGATCAGCAACATCCAAATACCTGTCAAACCTCGGGTAAGCCAACAAAGAAATCCAGCCTCCCTACTGCCCGCAAAAACGGGGCAATTCCAGAACATGGAACGGGATCGCTGGGCTGGAAATATCTCTTTTGAATGCCCTCGCAAAAAGCGCGCCACCATCTTGGTATAGAAATTGTTGTTATTTTAAGGACGCTGCTGGTTTATGCTTTTGTTGATCGACCGGGAGATCCTGACTCTCAGCATATGGGCAGGATGTCCAAATGTCGTTAGACCACAGCCGACAAGCGTCAAAAAAGGCAGTATCCGATTGTTATTATGAATTTTTTTAGGTGTCACCCAGGTGTCTGCCTTGATTAACGATTTGCTTTTCAGTTTGGTTGTGGCACTGATACTGAGCAAGAAAATGAGATAAATGATCTGACTGACTATGCAACTTTTAAACAATCGATTGTATCGAATGTGAACACTTCTTTATATGAAAGTGGTTGTAGAGCGTCTACAGTTCATTGTTATACAAAAACAACATAATAACTAAAGCAGACTCACTGCAAATATGAATGGATGGAGTGAAAATGACTCAAAATCAGAAGCTTCGGCAACATGCTGAACGCCTCTCTTCAGTGGCTTCTTTAAGCGATGGCGCTGAGAATATAGGCATTGAGCGTGAGATAGTCAGGTCCTGGCAACGCTGTCTGAGTGATGATCACCTGGATCCGTTCAAGCCCCGCAATCCGAATGTTCTAGAACCCCAAACCCTGCATGAACTCAGATCACGATTCGACGCATTCATCAGACTCTCAGAGCCTGAGCTGGCCAATCTTGCATCAGCATTATCCGGTAGCGGATACGCTGTCATATTGACCGATAACAAAGGCCTTATCCTTCACCATCAGGTGGAGGAAAACCTGACCAAAGAGTTCAAACAGGCAGGATTGTGGCAGGGTGCCGATTGGGGAGAGGGGCATGTGGGCACCAATGGTATTGGCACCTGTATATCTGAAATGCGGCCAGTGACCGTCCACCGAGATGAACATTTTCTCAGACAGAATATCGATCTCTCGTGCTCGGCATCGCCAATTCTCGATCCCCATGGCAACCTGCTTACGGTACTGGATGCATCCTGTTGCGGTACGGAAGATTCTCGCGCCTCGCAGATCCACACCCGCGCTTTGGTTGTCAGTTATGCACGCTTGATAGAGGGCCGCTATTTCCTCCGCGAATTCCGCAATCAAAGAGTATTGCGATTTCACAGTCGGGTGGAGTGTGTAGCACTGCCCAACGAAGCCATGTTGGCCCTTGGTGAAGACAATAGGATTCTTGCGGCCAACATCGTAGCTTTACAACTGCTGAGGATTAACGATCGCAGCATGCTGATCGGCAAGAGCCTGTCTGAACTTGTAGGTAATGATCTGGATAGTTTGTTGTTCGCTTCAAAGTCCAATGAGGGTACTGTGCTGCCTTTTCGCCACCAGGAGAGCGGTGCGCGCTTTTTTGGCTTTATCTACAAGTATAAGGAACCGGCGCCACTGCGCGGCCTTACCATAAAACCAGCCACTCAAAGCCCCGATGAATGTCGCGGAGAACTCTGCAACCTGAACAAACTTGCAGGCGAAGATCCACAGATGCTGGAAGCGGCCAAACGTGCGCTACGGGTGATCGACAAACGCATCCCGATTCTCTTGCAGGGAGAGACTGGAACTGGCAAGGACCTCTTCTCTCAAGCGATGCACAAATCCAGCAAACGTAAGGACAAACCCTTTGTTGCCTTAAACTGTGCCTCTATCCCGGAGTCACTCATCGAAAGCGAATTGTTCGGTTATAAACACGGCGCCTTTACCGGCGCACGCAAAGAAGGACGGCGTGGAAAACTGATAGAGTCCAGTGGTGGCACGCTATTCCTGGATGAGATTGGTGACATGCCGCTCAACATGCAGTCCCGACTGTTACGGGTACTCGAAACGGAAGAAGTGGTACCCCTTGGCGCGGAGGAGCTTATAAAAGTAGATCTCAACATCGTGGCAGCGACCCATCGCGATCTTGTACAGCTGATCAATGAAGGAGCGTTTCGCGAAGATCTCTACTATAGACTCAACGGCATCACACTCTACTTGCCGCCACTTCGTGAACGTCAAGACCTGCGCAATATCATCCTCAAGGTTCTTGAAGCGGAAAACGACACCGGTAAGAAACTGCAAATCACCCCGGAAGCCATTTCACACCTGCTGAAATATCCCTGGCCAGGCAACCTGCGTCAACTGCGAAATGTAATACGAACCGCTGTCGCCTTGTGTGACGGGGACGTTATCGACGCTTCTCATATAAATCTGCCAACCCTTGTTGAACGGAACATAAAGCCTCCCCATATCCAACCCCGGGAAACGACTGCAGCCACGGTGCAAAGCGAAGAGACAAGCCAGGTTGAAGCGACCTCCGACAACCCTCTCAGGTCAGCTGAACATATGGTTATTCTGAATGCGCTGAAAACTTATAATTGGAACATATCACGCACTGCGGAAGCCCTGGATATGAGTAGAAACACCCTCTACCGCAAGATCCAAAAACACGACATAAAACAAGACAACCGTTAATCACATAACAATCCAAGGCAGCCCGTCGAGAGAAGAAATCCGCACTGATCGGATAATCTGTCAGTGCCGTCACAAGATGGCAACACCAGAGAGTATTTCAGGCTGGCGTTTCAGCAGGGCTCTGGCCAGTTGCTCGGCGTCGCGTTCGACCAGCGGATCGATTCTCGACGGTTGCAACACTTCCTGATGGATAATACTGGCAGGCCCTTTTGAGAGAAACAGCACCCGATCGGCCAGCTCCAAAGCCTCATTTAAATTATGGGTCACCAGTATCACTGCGCTCGAGTGATCCCGCCAGAGTTCAAGAACCATCTCTCTCAAGGATGCTGCCGTTGGCGCATCCAGCGATGATAAGGGTTCATCCAACAGGAGTATATCGGGCTTTACGGCCATCGCTCTTGCCAACGCAACACGCCGTTGCATACCACCAGAAAGTTGCCCGGGAAATGCCTCTGCCCTGTCATAGATCTCTACCATTTTTAACAGATGGTCGATCCATGCACGCTCTTTTGTTGCGTCACTCATAACGAGTTCCACATTTTCTCTCACAGTCAACCAGGGCATCAATCGGGGATCCTGAAAAACGTAGCTGACACGACCTGGACCTCCACCGACCCATTCCAGACTGCCGTCATAATCGGTATCCAATCCACTGAGAATGTTAAGCAAGGTGCTCTTGCCGGCACCCGAAGGACCCACCATACTGATAAAAGCGTCGGTTATAATCTCGAACTCCAGATTTTGAATAACCGAGATCTCACCAAAGGATTTGTCTCTTATTTTTACCCGGCAGCCGTTCACGAGCGCCACCGGGTTAAATAGTTCTCCAAGGGTCTCATCAACAATGACTCGATACTGTATATAACCAACACAAACGCCAAGGTGTAGGCAAGGATACTGGTAATGTCAAAGAACTGGAAAAACGTGTTGAGCTGAAACCCCACCCCATCACTACGTCCAAGCAACTCCACGACCAATACTATCTTCCAGATCAATGAGAGACCGGAACGGGCAGCTGTCATCAAATATGGATAGAGTTGAGGCATGTAGATATTGAGTAGCGATCTAACCAGCGGCACCCTAAACACCTCACCAACCTGTAGCAGCTGATGGTCGATAGCCCGCACACCCTCACGCACTGTCACTGCCACTAAGGGCATCTTGTTGATCGCAACCGCAGCCACCGCCGCTGCTTCAATCAAGCCAAACCAGACATAGCAAAGTATGATAATGACCAGTGCGGGGATGTTTAGCCCCATGATCAGAACACCATCCAAAATGGTATCAATCAGGGGGAAACGCCCCATCAGAAAGCCCACCACAATACCCACAAGCATGGCCAGGGTAAATGCGAGCACAACCCGCCGCAGTGTGACAATGATGCTAGTCAGTAGATCACCTTCGATCAGGTGATACCAGAGTGATTGCAGAACCTCCAATGGACCAGGCAGCTGATCGCTCTCCAGCAGATGTGCCGCTATCTGCCAGATAAGAATAAAAATAGAGAGAAAAAGCCACCTTCCCCAATTACTGCCCTGCAACATCTTTTTTGATCAACTCCTCACTGTCCAAAACCTGCCAGAAGGTACCAGCTTGCAACAGCGTCGCCTCACCAACCAATTTTTTGCCCACCTCCTTGGCCAACATATCAAATACCTGGGATGCAACGTTCATTCCATTCTTCTTCAATCCATAGGGTATACCTGCTCTATAGCCTTGTTTCAGGTTGTTCAGGGTTGCTGAATTTTTTGCCTTGGTCAGTGGCGCGATAATCTCCCACTCCTCATCACTTTCATGCAAAATCTGTTTCGCAGCGAAAGAGGCCTTAATCAATCCCTCAATCAAATCTCGATGTTCATCCGCCCATTGGGTTGAAAAAACCCATCCCAACATGGGCACAGGCTCTTTTATCTCAAGCCCCTTCAGCATCGATTTCACATCCATCAACGGTCGCATTCCCGCAGCTTCAAGGCGTGCACCGTAGTGCCAGAAGTTCAACACCGCTGGCAGATCCCCCTTGAGCATCAGCTGATTAAGCAGCGGGGGTGCAGCAAATGCAGGTTCCACGGCAGCAGCAATATCCAATCCGAGGTTTCTTCCATAGGCCTGTAGCAACAACCAACTCTTGTCGACAGGGCCGCCGGCCACACCCAGTTTAAGTTGTTTTAAATCAGATAGCTGATCTATACCTGAATCAGGGCGCACATATAATCCACCAACAGTGAGTGAGTAGGGGAAGAAGGTATAATCTTTTCCTGCCGCACGTTGCCTATTCACCCAGATCCAATCGCTGACAATCACATCGACAGCACCACCCTGCAGTGCAATGCTGTTGGCATTTTTCGAACTCAATGGAACGATTTTCATTTTAAAACCGTTTTTTACATCGAGTTGATGGCGGAGGATGACATCCATTTCCCAATTCACTGTACCAAACTGCAGCACGCCTACCCGCAACCGCTCCACTGCCTTTATAGGTAAGCTGATAGAGACGAAGAGTAAACAAATAATGATTTTATACATATGGCTTAATTTCTGAATTGTTATTAACCTGGCGCAGTCTTACAACACACCAATATGCGCGTTTGGTTTAGAGGATAACAGACTGATCTAGACAGACAAACCAGCCGCCAATAATTCATGAACATAGTGATAGCCTATATTCATTTTTTTGTGATTGTTTAGAACAAAACCACTTTCCCATACACGGTTTTGGTTAGGGATTACCAACTATGGGGTAGTCCCTCTTAGCCGGCTGCATGACGAGAACAACAGGCAGCTGATAACTTGCACCGTATAGTTTCTGCGCCAGGGAAAGTGTGTCAATCATCACTGACGAATCCTATTTATTGACAACATCATCGCAACAAAATTTTGCAACGAATCAATTCAGCTGTGGTCAACAGCTACGCCAGCATCTCTCTCACAGTTGTCCCACATTAGCACAACTGGTCCTTGGGTAATGTCTTAAAAAAGGGACACTACACCACATCAAAATACTCACACACTGATAAATCATCTTCCTATCATACTGTTATTTATATCAATAATCATAGTGGCATAGTGATTGCAGAATCGGCCACACAGAGGAGCTGTGTATTTTTTTTGTAACAAAAAGTGATTCAAGTCGTAACGCGACATACGACCGTTTACGGTCGTCAATACAAAACCCAAAGAGAGGAGCCCAACTCGATATGAACAAATCCAAACTCGTATTGGCAATGCTGGGAGGAGTTTGTCTGGCAGGCGCTGGCACTGCCCAGGCAGTCAACTGGCAGGCCGGAGACTGGACATTAGGCCTAGGAGGCAATATCAACGCTTTTTACACAGTAACATCATGTGACAGCGGTGATTTTAACTCGGGAGGTACCACGCTGGCCGGACTCGCCTGTGGCTCAACGGATGATGACGCACACACTGTATCCAATGGACTGCTCCCCGCCTCACTCAACTTTAGCGCAACAACCAATCAAAACGGCTATGATTTAGGCGCACACATTAACGTTTACTATGGCTTAACATCACAAGGTGGCGGTGGAAGCGATGCCTTGGCCTTCTCCACCGTCGATGCCCGTCAGATCTATCTGACATTCGGTAACGATGACATGGGTACCGTGACCGCGGGTCGTAACTTCGGTCTGTTTGGCCTGGATGCAATACTCAACGATATCAGTCTGGTCGGCATTGGCCCTACCTTTACCGCTGATAATCCAGGGCACACCACCTTGGGTGGACTCGGTTATGGCTATGTCTATGTGGATCGTTTGGCGCAGATCAACTGGACAACACCTGATATGGGCGGTTTCTCCGCCACCATCGGTATCTTCAACCCCATGAACGGTAATGCCACCGGCGGTTCAGCTGCAGGTCAGGATTCTCCCGGCTTTCATGGTAAGGCAAGCTACAAGTGGGATGGCGATATGAGCGGTTTGGTATCCGCCACCTTCATCAGCCAGGATGTGGATCTGGGTGGATCTGACAGCACCATGAGAGGCTGGGATATTTTCGGTAAAATGGGTATTGGTGATTTTGGCCTGGCCGCCTATGTCTACGATGGTGAAGGCATGTCAACCCTGGCCCTGGGCGGTCTGGTATTCCCCGGTTTCGACGCCACAACCGGTGATGCCGAAGAGTCGAGCGGCTACTATCTGCAGGGCACCTATAAAATGGGTAACACCAAGCTAGGTCTGCACTGGAGTGAAAGTGAGCAGGAAAAGCTCACCGAGGTTGAAAATACCCGTATCACGCTCGGCGTCTATCATAACCTGACGTCCGCCCTGACTTTGATGGCAGAATACTCCGACATGGAGAGTGAGACCTCTGTTGGGTCTGACGACACCAATGCCTTGAACGTCGGCGCGATACTATTCTTCTAACAGGACTCCTTACTCGTATTACAAAAAAAACATTTCTCTGAGTTGATGGGTTAACAGGCCGGGTGACTTATCCCGGCCTTTTCTTTAAGATCAACTACCCAAAAGGGTAAGACTTATGTTGAATCTAAGAACGTCAGCACAAAAGATATTATTAACGACTTTCGCACTTCTATTTTTTGCTCGAGTAGATGCTGCCTTATTGTTCAGCTCCAGTCTCACGGAGATCTATTCGGTTCCTGCTGAGAATAATACTCGCAACTCACACCCCGTTTACGGAGTGGATGAACTCTCTTTGGCTAAACTGTTTGCCTCGATACAAGTCAAGTCCGATGCGCAGCAAGACACCATCTACCTAATGAGCGAACTCAATGCGGAGCGCCTGGCCAGAGAGGTCTTATTGTCATTGAGACGTCTACGCGTCAACCAGGACATGCATCTGGTAATCTATCGCAGTGTAGGCGGAACAATATCGAGCAAACGTTACTCCACCGGTATTCGCGTTTTTGTCGATGCATCCGGTTTGAATCTGATCTTCGGCCAATTGGATACCTTCCAAGATGACTTTCGCGGACCGGACAGAAAGATCGCCCCTGCCGGTTCACGCAACAGTGTAGGTCTGAAGGGCGGTTCGATCATTGCCGCTGATTGGTTCGAATTCAAGCAAGGCAGAACAGATTGGATGATCTATCCGTTGCCGAAGCAACCCAAATCCAGACTTCGCATGTAAACCGGACGATCATCGAATCGGCTGTCGATCATCTCACCTACAAGTTGCTAATCGGATGGCACCAATGAACGATAGGCGTGCCAACTGCCGTGCCCAATCACAGGCAGAGCTATAATTAGACCAATGTAATAGGTAATCAACCCAAGGCCAACGATAAAAACGATCAGAAACGCCCACAGCATCATGGGGAGCATATTTTTCAACACGGACTTGATGCTGAGCCTAATGGCGGTGAATCCATCAATCTTGCGGTCGATCAATATGGGTACGGTAATGACGCTGATCAAGTAAGCGCAAAAGGCGAAGAAGAAACCGACACCAATACTCGCCAAAGAAAAGAGCATGCCTTTTTCAGTGAGAAATACGTTGCTGAAAAAACTGTGGATAGGTGGAGAAATGCCTTCATAGAGCAGGGCAAAAAGTATGAAATTGAAGGCTATATAAAGCTGCGCGATAATCAGGAATCCAACCGTGATCATACTGATCTGGGTATGATTACTCTTCCAGGCCTCCAGTGCGTTACAGGTTTTGAGGGATTCTCCCCTCTCCAGATGCGCACTCATTTGATAAAGGCCGATACCCAGGAACGGGGCAACCAGAAAGAAGGCGGCGACCAGGAAGGGCAAGAGAAACAGGTTGTCAGTTGCAAACAAGGCGAAGGTTAACAGGCCGCTGATCACTACAATAGCAAAACCATACAACAGGCTATACCGCCCGGCATCTCGCATATCCTTCCAGCCCTTCGCTAACCAGTCGAATGGCTCGGTTAATTCGATATTATTCACTGCCAGATCGGGCCATCTTGTACTGCGTGTATACGCCGTGGTCTCCATCTTCAATCCTCCAATGATGGCACTCAGGCAGACACTCGAAATGAGATCAGACGTCGACTATATGCGCTAAGGCCAGGTTGTTATATTAATTATCTGTTATCAGTCCACTAGAGATCGCTTGGACTGTATTATATTAAGTTCATTGTTATTGTCGTCTATCCAGTTTAGCCGCTATTCGAAGAACGTCTACTGTTTATTCAGTTGCGGCGGCCGGCTTTAGCAGGCGCTCAAGACAGAATATCTTCCAATTCTTGTTGCGAGTAACCCGCCTCATCACCAAAGGCATCTCTCAGGTCCTGGTCAGCCAAAGCCCTTGCCGCCTCTTTGGCTTTACCAAGCTCCAGATGGTGTTCGTATCTATCACGCAGAAAGCCGTGTTTTTTCCACGCCGTTTTTTGCGCCACACCGATACGAGCCGATTGCTGGGAGCGCAACAGCTTGGCCGCACTACCACTGCTTTTCAGTTGCTGATTTTTTTTGCCGCTCTTTTCGCTTTTATTCTCTGATTTCTTCAGACGCTTCTGCAAACCCCCAATAAGCTCGTCCTTGCTCTTAAGTTCTGTCTTGAGTTTTTTTATTTTATCGGTCAACGTCTGAATCACCACATCATCTTCTGATGTGGCTGAACGTTTCAGCTTCTGATTTCCTTTTTTGAGCTTTTTCTTGAGCTTTTTGTCTTTCTTTTTCATATTACAGTGCTCCAGACTCTACGCAGAATCAACTTCCTTGCCGGTTTGTAAAGATATCAGCTTGGTATCTTTACCACTGTGCGACCACGCACGTTTCCTTGCAATATCGCTTCCGCCGCAGCCGGCAACTCTTCGAAGGGGATCTCGACAATCATCTTCTCCAACTGATCCAGATCCAGCTCCCTGGCCAATCTGTCCCATGCCTGTTGGCGCTTTTCAATGGAAGCCATCACCGAGTCGATGCCGTAGAGGGCAACCCCCCGCAGGATGAAGGGTGCGACGGAGGCGGGAAGATCCATGGATTCGGCCAGTCCGCAGGCAGCGACGGCACCACCGTAATTGATCTGGCTGAGCACGTTCGCCAGGGTATTCCCCCCTGCCACGTCGATGGCCGCTGCCCAACGCTCCTTGGCCAGGGGTTTGACCTTGCCGCTGAATTCAGCGCGATCGATCACCTCCTGGGCACCGAGACCGATCAGGTAGTCCCGCTGGGAAGCCCTGCCGCTCGAAGCCGTCACTCGATAGCCGAGCCGGGAGAGAATCGAGACCGCCACGCTGCCGACACCGCCGGCGGCGCCGGTGACCAGTATATCCCCGCTCTCAGGGGTCACCCCGTGCCGCTCCAATGCCATCATACACAACATGGCGGTATAGCCGGCGGTACCCACAGCCATGGCCTGGCGCGGGGTGAAGCCCTCCGGCAGCGCGACCAGCCAATCCCCCTTGACCCTGGCCATGCCGGCATAGCCGCCACTGTGCACCTCGCCCACACCAAAGCCGTTCAACACAACCTGGTCGCCCTGTTTGAAGCCGGGGTGATCGGAACTGGCCACACTACCGGCGAAATCGATGCCGGGAACCAGCGGGAAACGCCTCACAACCGGTGCGCTACCGGTCAATGCAAGACCGTCTTTGTAGTTCAGGGTCGAGTAGTCCACCTTGACGGTGACGTCACCGTCCATCAACTCGTCGAGGGTGATTTCTTTCAATTCAGCGACCTGGCCACTGTCGGTTTTCGAGATCAGATAGGCGGGGAAGGTTTCTGACATGGCATCCTCTTGGTTTTTATTCACTCGATCACACTTACCCTGTTATATACCCTGGCAAGGGAAAAAAAAAGCGCGGTAAAACCGCGCTTTCTTAATGTTAGGGACAGGTTCTTGATTGGTGGGGCAGGACCCCACCCTACACCACTTGGGGAGCGGAGGTGGCTGGTGTGCCTCTTTCGCAGCAGCGGCAGGGATGCCGCGAAAGCCCCGTCAGCATAAGGACGTGCGGACTTAAAATCAAACAACCACATCAGGGCCTGTCATCCTTGAACATACGCCAACCGCTGATCATGGTGCTGATCAGGCTCTGGCGGGAGACGATATCCTCCCGGATCGCCACATAGACATGGATAATGACGAATACCACGATAATCCACATCCCCCAGTGGTGCCACATGCGCACATCCTGGCTCTGCCCCACCAGGGGTATCAGCCAGCCGAAGAGCTGATCCTGCCAACTCCCCAGGCCGGTCTGCTCGGCATACAGGGAGAAGCCTGTCAGCACCATGGCGATACCCCCCACGGTAATGATGGCGACCATGGTGAGATGAGCCAATGGATTATGGCCGATATATTTTTTCGGCTCCTTCTCGATAAAGGCATACCAGCGCACCTCATGCAACAACTCTCTCCAGAAAGAGAGTTTGTAGAACGGCAGGCGAAACAGTTCTTTGGCATGGTCATTACCCACAAAGGCCCAATAGATACGGCCGAGAAAACCCACGGTGAAGATATAGGCGGCGGCAAAGTGGGCGAAACGCATATAGCCCATGAGAAAGTGGTCGCTCGCCTCCCCCGGCATGGTGGGCAGGGGATTGGCGATAAAATAGCCCGTTATCGCCAGCACCGTGATGGCCAGGGCGTTGACCCAGTGCCACAACCTGACCGGGGCTTCATAGACATAGACAGCACTGCGTTTGATGGCTGTTTGCATAAGCGTAACTCCTGATCGTCAATCAGTAACGAGTGGTATGGCTCAACCGCGGTTCAAACGTTTCATGATCAGAGCGGCTGCGCCTACACCCAACAAGGCCAACAGATAACCATGGTCCGCCAACAAGTGCTCCACACCTGACAGAAAGCCCATCACCCCATGTTCACCCACATGGGCTGACACCGGGCCGCTAATCACCAGGATGCCTGCACTAACTAACCCAACTGCAATCTTCTTCATTTCAACTCCTCTGCATATAACTCAAAACTCAAAACTCTAAAGTCACCTTACTTTGACTTCCGCCAACTCCCTCCCCTCCTCACTCATCACATGGGTGGAGCAGGCGAGACAGGGATCGAAACTGTGCAGGGTGCGCAGGATCTCCACCGGTTCTTCGGCGCGGGCCACCTTGGTGTTCATCAATGAGGCCTCGAAGGCGCCGATGTTGCCATCGCTGTCCCGGGGAGAGCCGTTCCAGGTGGTGGGGACCACGCACTGGTAGTTGTCGATGCGGGTATCCTTGATGCGGATCCAGTGACCCAGGGCGCCCCGTGGCGCTTCACTGATACCCACACCCTTGGCCTCCTTGGGCCAGGTGGCGGGATCCCAGTTGTCCACGTTGGCGGTGCTTGAGTCACCCGCCTTGATGTTGGCTATCAGCTTGTCCATGAAATAGCGCATCTTGTCCCCGGCCCAGTCGGCCTCCAAGGCACGTGCGGCGGTGCGGCCCAGGGTGGAGAAGAGTGCGGTGACCGGTACATCGAGGGCCTTGAGTACGAAGTTGATCTGCTCGGTGATCTCCTCATGGCCCTTGGCGTAGCCCACCACGTAACGAGCCAACGGACCCACCTCCATGGCATGTCCGCGCCAGCGCGGGGCCTTGATCCAGGAGTATTTGGCATTCTCGTCGATCTGCTCTATGTTGGTCTTGGTCCCCTTGGTGTTGGGGCCGAGTTGGAAGTTGTCCTCGGTGACCCCATCCCAGGGATGCAGACCCTTGACCCCGTCCGGGTAGTTGTACCAGGAGTGGGGGATGAACTCCTGTATCTCATCAGGGTTACGCAGGTCGACCTCGTGGACCTCTTTCAAATTGCCGTTGATGATGGCACCGCTGGGCATCATCAGATTGCCTGGGGAGTAGTCGTTGGCCCGATCCGGAATATCGCCGTAGGCCAGCACACTGGTACCGGAGAGCCCGCCGCCGTAGAGCCAACCCTTGTAGAACTGCCCCACCGCCAGGATGTCGGGGATATAGACATTTTTCACGAACTCCCGGGAGGCTTCGATAATGGAGGAGATCTGGTTGAGGCTGACCATGTTCAACGCCCCCACCGAGCCCACCCCATCCACGTTGATGGGACAGGGCACGCCCCCCACCAGCCAATTGGGATGGGGATCCTTGCCCCCGAGGATGGTGCGGATCTTCATGATCTCCTTCTGGAAATCGAGGGCCTCCAGGTAGTGGGTCACCGCCATCAGATCGGCCTCCGGCGGCAGCAGATAGGCCGGACTGGTCCAATAGCCGTTCTTGAAAGGACCCAGCTGTCCGCTCTCGATAAATTTCTTCAAGCGGTTCTGAATATCGCGAAAATAGCCGGGAGATGACTTGGGGTGTTTCGGTGAAACCTGCTGTTGCAGAGCCGAGGTCGCCTTTGGATCCGCTTTCAGGGCATTCACTGGATTGACCCAATCCAGGGCGTGAAGGTGATAGAAATGAACCAGGTGGTCATGCACCTGCAGGGTCAACTGCATTATATTGCGGATCGAGTTGGCGTTCTCCGGAATCTCTATCTTCAATGCATCCTCGACTGCCCTTACCGAGGTCAGGGCGTGGGTACCGGTGCAGACGCCACAGATGCGTTGGGTGAAGGCCCAGGCATCCCGCGGATCACGACCCTTGAGAATAACCTCGAGCCCGCGCCACATGGTACCGGTGGAGACGGCATTGCGGATGATGTTCTCCTCATCCACATTCACCTCACAGCGCATATGACCCTCGATACGGGTCACGGGATCGACGACGACACGCTGTCCTGAGTCATCCAGGTTATAGCCGTTTGGAGTGGTCTTGGTGGTCATTGATCCTGATCTCCTTTCTGCTGTGCATTCTTGATGGCGGTGACGGCGGCATGGGCGGCGGCGGTAGCGCCGACGATCCCGGCGGCGGCCAAGCCAACCTTATCGGCATTTGCTTCAACACCGAATTGATGGGTCTCGGTAACATGCTGATAGAAACTTCCCTTGTCCCAGAAACCATCCTCTGAACAACCGATACAGCCATGACCGGCCTGAATCGGAAAGGAGAGCCCGCCATTCCAACGCACGGTTGAGCAAGCGTTGTAGGTGGTCGGACCCTTGCAGCCCATCTTGTAGAGGCAGTAACCCTTTCTTGCTGAATCGTCATCCCAGGCCTCGACGAACTGGCCCGCATCGAAGTGAGGACGCCGATAGCACTTATCGTGGATACGCTGGCTGTAGAACATCTTCGGCCGTCCCTGACGATCCAGTTCGGGAAACTTCTCGAAGGTCAGGATATAGGTCACCACCGCGGTCATCACCTCGGCGATGGGTGGACAACCGGGCACCTTGATGATCGGCTTCTGGGCCAGGCCGGGCACCTTGTGCACCGGGGTGGCACGGGTCGGGTTGGGGCGCGCCGCCTGCACACAACCCCATGAGGCGCAGGATCCCCAGGAGATGATAGCCTTGCAATGTTCGGCCGCCATCTTCAACTGCTCAACGAAGGGTTTGCCGCCGATGATGCAATACATGCCATCCTCGTCGAGAGGCGGATTGCCCTCCACTGCGAGAATGAAGTTGCCATCATACTTCTCGATGGTCTCTTCGATGATCGCCTCCGCCTGATGGCCGGCGGCGGCCATGATGGTGTCGTCATAGTCGAGAGAGATAATCGACAGCACCACATCCTTGGCCAGGGGATGGGCGGAACGGATGAACGACTCTGAACAGCAGGTGCACTCAAGACCGTGCAGCCAGAGT
>JBEVVS010000208.1:0-29949 GCA_040507005.1 Candidatus Thiodiazotropha sp. | reverse complement strand
ATTGACTGTCAAAGACTTCATAATAGAACATTCCTCTGTCATCTAAATCCCTATGCGGTGCTATATATGGTCGTCTCAGCCAGTTGATAACTCACACCAGCATTAGGGCGTACAATCCTAATCGGTGCTCATCCTTCCAAAAAATTAATACAAATTCTTAGGTGTTTGTCGCAAATATGCGTTTCTAGGATGTCATATCCCTATCTCAGCCGAGTCCCGCAGAGATAAACCTAGTGAATATGCATTGGTTCCCGATCGTTATGTGGCAGCAAAATCTGGCCTGAAATCTTTAGATTAAATTGCACTCGGGGTAACAGAGGGTGTCCGGCATACGCAAATGCAGCTCATGGCATCCCGGTAGTAACCTGAATGCCTTGCATGCGCAGCGCCACGCAGACAGGGTTTTGCGACTCCCGGGTAAGGCGCACGCGGTTCGCAGCGGGGAGACAATGGTTGGTGTCGAGATAGACGCACTCGATTTCGCACTTCTGCTCGAGGCCCGCGAGCACCGATTCTATGATGCGGCGCACATCCACCACAACAGAGTTGCAGAAGTAGAGATATTGAGTCTGCGGGCTGTAGTGTACACGGCCCATATCCAGGTTGTAGACAATCTGGATCTCTCCACTGTTATTGCTGATGGAGACCTGGCGCCTATGGCTGAGAAAGGCCCGTCGGTTCTCGTCGCTTAATCTGGATACCGGCATGAAAGGGGGGCTCCGTGGGAGGGCGTATTGATCTTCAGTATAGTGCAACTGGCCAGCACCGCTGACCTGCTTCATAATAGAGTGTCTGTGGTTTTACACAAAAATGGGTTTTTGAATGCAATTGACACTTCTGATCATCGAACAGCACAACCTTGTCTCGTATTCGTCGGGTTCGCTTTCAAGGGAGTGGGAGTTGGGTCGAACCGCTTATCTTTAGGATTGACCGATGGCAGTCGATGCGGTGGAACAGAGTGATCGAGAATTCATGCAGCAGGCACTGCTGCTGGCGGAACGGGCGGAATCCGAGGGTGAGGTGCCGGTAGGCGCAGTGGTTGTATTAGACGGCAAGATCATCGGCGAGGGTTGGAACCAGCCCATCGGTCTGCATGATCCAACCGCCCATGCGGAGATCGTGGCGCTACGTGACGCTGCTTCCAGGACAGGTAACTACCGGCTGCCGGGTAGCACACTGTATGTCACGCTAGAGCCCTGCCCGATGTGTGCGGGTGCTATCGTACATGCCCGTGTCGAACAGGTTGTGTATGCCGCCGATGATCCCAAGGGGGGAGCTGCCGGTAGTGTGTTTGATCTATTGCCGACGGATCATCGATTCAATCATGGTGTGGCAGTGAAGGGGGGAGTGCTGCAGCAGCGCGCTACTGATCTGCTGAAAGATTTCTTTCGACGTAAAAGATGATAAAAAAAGGGGAGTGATAGGTGATGGACCCCAAGCTTAAAATGCTCGGCATCGGCATGATTCTGTTTGCGATCCTGGGATCGGACCTTGTATCTGCTGATCCATTGGCCGACTATGAACGCTGTATCTGGGAACAGCTAAAGGACGCGCATCATGAGATGCGCATCGGTGAGTTGAAACGCCTCTGCTTGGATCTTCCTGATCCTCCCGGCGAGTCCACCGTTAGTGATAGTGAGCCTTCGGCCCCGGTGACAGAGAAGAGCATTTCATTGGTGGAGAAACGCATCTATGAGGAAAAGAGTACCCGCTCAAATCCTTTTGTACTCTCCCCGCATAAACAGAACTACGTATTGCTGGCATCCTATAACGATAAACCGAACTACGAGGTCTACAACACCCCGCCCTCTGAATTCGATCGTTTGGAGATGAAGTTTCAACTCAGTTTCAAGATCCCCATAGTGGATTCCCTGTTCGATACACGGGCGGATCTCTATGCCGCCTATACCAACCTTTCATTCTGGCAGGCCTTCAATCGGGATATCTCATCGCCTTTCCGCGAAACCATGCATGAACCCGAGTTGTTTCTGGCGATCCCCAATGACTGGTCGCTGTTTGGCTGGAGAAATGTGCTGCAACAGTATGGTGTTGTACACCAGTCCAACGGACAAGGGGGGTTTCTTTCCCGCAGCTGGAATCGGGCCTATGCCAATTTTATCTTCGAGAAGAATAATTTCCTGCTGAGTATAAAACCCTGGTATCGCATACCTGAGGATAATGACGACAACCCGGATATCGATGATTTTCTTGGCAGATATGAATTACGCGGCATCTACAAGCGGGAGAGTCAGACCTTCAGCCTGATGTTGCGAAACCTGTTTGACGGTGAAAGCCGCGATACCTTGCAGCTGGATTGGAGTTTTCCCATTCATGGACGTTGGCGTGGTTATCTGCAGTACTTCAACGGCTATGGCGAGAGCCTGGTCGACTATAACGCGGAGAGTCACCGTCTCGGTTTCGGGGTGCAATTGAGCGATTGGCTATAGTGCCTCCGGATTGATGGAGAGCGCATGGGGTGGATTCTGTTGCGCTCGCTTTGCCAGTTCCATCTGCTTCAGCTGCCATTTCAGCAGCTCATAGTAGGCGCGGATGTTATCCACATAGTTGACCGGCTCTTTACCTCGGGCATAGCCCCGTTTAAGGCTGGTGTACCATTTCTTGAGACTCAGTTTCGGCAGATGTTTCTTTACCTCCGCCCATTTGTCAGGATCGTCTTCCAGGTGTTCGGTCAGGATACGCGCGTCCTCAAGGTGACCGAATCCCACATTGTAACCGGCCAGTGTCAGCCACAAACGATCCGGCTCCTTGATCCTCTCAGGTAGAAGTTTTTCGATAAAGCGCAGGTATTTCGCCCCTCCGATGATGCTCTGTTTCGGATCGAGACGGCTCTCGATCTTCATCTGCTTGGCGGTGGTCAGGGTCAGCATCATGATCCCTCTCACCCCGGTGGGGGATTTTGCCTTGGGATTCCAATGCGACTCCTGATAACCGATGGCGGCGAGCATGCGCCAATCGATCCCGGTAATCTCAGCGGCCTCCTCGAAGTAGGCCTGGTATTTCGGCAGACGGTTTTGGATGTGCTTGAGGAAGGTGCGTAGCTCGACGAAGTTGAGCCGGCCGATATGACCGTAGTGGCGCTCAATCAGCTGGGCCAGGTTACCGTTTTCGCGGATGCGATTGAAAAAATCCTCCATTGCGTTAAACAGGCTGGCATCCTCCGCGTGGGCCATGGCCCATGCCAGGGGCTGGGGTTGGGTCAGGTCGAAGCCGACCTTCAGGTAGGGCATGAAACGGCGGGTGACGGAGAATTCATTGGAATCGGCGATGGTGAAGTCGATTTTTTTATCCTGCACCATCTGCATCAATTCAGCGCTCTCCAGATCGGTATGGCTGACCCAGGTCAGATCCGGGTGGGTCTCCTTCAACCGTTGCAACTCCTCTTCATGGCTGCTGGCGGCGAGGACATGCAGATCCCTGCCGATCAGGTCTTCGACTTTTCTCGGGCGCCTGTTGCCGACGCGATAGACCACCTGCTGGGTAATCTCCTGGTAGGAGGGGCCAAAACGGATTTCCGCTTCCCGCTCCGGGGTGACTGTCAGCCCGGCAGCCGCCAGATGGGCGTCCCCATTGATCACAGTGGGTAGCAGATCGTCGAAGTGTTTGGGAATGATAAAGTGGGCCTTCACTCCAAGCTCCTCGGCAAACAGCTGCACCAGTTCATACTCAAACCCGGTCAATCCCTCGGAGCCTTCATACAGGGTCGTGCCGCTGTTGCGGGTGGCGACGATAAGTTCACCGGAGGCCTTGATACGCTCCACGAGAGGGGGGGGAATAGAGCAACTGCCCAGCAACACAGCGAGGCTAAGCAGACAGAGAGTGACCAGTAGATTGCGAAGTATTGGCTGCATCTATCTCAGGGGCAGACTATTACTTTTTGTTATGACTGGCAGAATGGTTAATAACTCCATAGAAAGCACGATATTGTGAACGAACTGCCTAAGTGTGGTGCTCTTAGCCCTTAATTCTAGCCCATATGGGTTAGAATGAGGCGACTCGCATACCCTTAGGTAACCTATTTTGACAGCTGAGACATTGATTTTAGACAATTAACTGGGTTTATAGCGCAAACAGACCTAGGATCGGCAATTGACCTGGTCCTATCGTGCATACATGAGCCACAATTCACCCAGGAGAGGTGCCGGAGTGGCCGAACGGGCCTGACTCGAAATCAGGTGATCCCTTCGGGGATCCGAGGGTTCGAATCCCTCCCTCTCCGCCAATTAAAAGGGGGCCCTTTTGGGCCCCCTTTTAATTGGCGGTGAGCGAGGCCTTGATTCGAACCCTTCGTTCGACAAGGCGCGCAGCGCCGAAGCACGCCGAAGCGAAGCGTAGGCGCCCCGAAGGGGTGAGCCCGCCTAGCGGGCGAATAATCCCTCCTTTCAGTTGGCATCCAAGCTCAGGAGTCCCTCAGCCCCGGGCCCCAAACTGTTCAGTCAACAAGATCCCGATCAGCATGCCCGACCGACGATATGCCGTTCACCCTGCTTGGCGGATGTGTAATTACCGGGCTGGAGGTGGGTAGTTGCTAAGTTAGCCCGCGTCGCTGTCTAATTTAAGCTGCTTGATCTGTTCGAGGGCCAATTCGCTGGTTTTTCGAAAATGCGCCTGCAATAGTGAGCAGGCCTTATCGGCATCTCGATCGAGTGTGGCCTGAACGATTTTTTCATGTTCCTTCGCCACACTCCTCTTGGTCGGGGTCCGGCAGTGAAACGAGAAAGCCCGGTAGCGTGCGGTCTGGTCCCGCAACACCCTGGTAAATCGAAGCAGCCATTTTGATGAGCAGGCGGAAATCAGTGTTTCGTGGAAAGCGACGTGTGCCGTTTCCCACTCGGGATTCAGGCACTGGGTAGAGTCCTTGTCTGCAATCGGGATCTTGCTGACCCGATGTAGCGCGGCCAGAACCCTGGACTCCCAGTCTAGGTCGCCGTTTTCGATGGCGTCCCGCAGGGCATCGGACTCGAGTTGTTGCCTGAGTTTCGTGATGTCATTCAGCTCGGCCTCTGAAATACCGGTGACGCGGAAACCTTTTTGATCGACTGCTATTACAAAGCCACTCAATGCCAGGCGTGACAGCGCCTCCCGCAGCGGTATAACGCCTGCGCCGTAGCGTTCCGTTAATTCGCGCAGCTTGAGCTTCGAATTGGGGGCTAACTCGCCGGAAATGATGTCTTTACGGATCGCGTCAGTCAGTGTCGACGCGATGGTTCTCTCTCCGTTCTGTTTCACTAGTGCTTGAGGCACGGTTGGCTCCTTCTGACCGGTCGTTGGACAAATTTTAGACGAGAACCCTAAAAAAATATATACACAAATAAATATTAAAAAAATAAATAAAAATAAAAATTTGACAAAATATATATTTTTGACCAAGATTCGTCTAACTTGCCGTTGGGCGTTCATACCGGTGGGCAAAGTTGCACCAGGTGGGACGCTCTGGAGTCACGGTAAGTGCAAAACTGGGGGCGTGCAGCGTCTTGCGCGAAGCGCGACTGGACAGGCGCCTTGGCTGAATACCGCCTATTTGAGGGGGGGGATAAATGGCTTCTGAAAAACTAGACGGTAACCGTGGTAAGCGAAGGCTGCGGCACTGCTATTTCATCATGGCGCTGGCGATGGCTGGCGTTTCCACAAATACATTGGCTTTTAACATTGAGACATCCAATCCGGATCTGAAACTCAGGTGGGATACGACTGCGAAGTACAGCATGTCGTGGCGTCTGCAGGATCAGAGTTCGGATATCGTCGATGGGGACCCGGGGGGACCGCCGCCAGGTCCCGAGCTGGACGACGGGGATCGCAACTTCGACAAGGGATTGGTTTCCAGTCGTGTTGATCTGTTCACGGAGTTTGATGCGGAATACAAGAACCTGGGCGCAAGGGTAAGTGCTGCCGGTTGGTACGACTCTGTCTATAACGATTCGAATGACAACGATTCAGCCGGCACCGTCAATTCTACAAGTGTGCCCGCTGGTGAGTTCACGGACGATACCCGTGACTTGATGGGGCGCGATATTGAAATCCTCGACGCCTTCGTATTTCTGAAGAGCGACGCCTACGCTGAAAAGCCCTTCAGTGTGCGCTTGGGTCGCCACACGGTGCTGTATGGAGAAAGCCTGTTTTTTGGCTCCAACGGTGTTGCCAATGCACAGTCGCCCATGGATCTTGTCAAGTTGCTCCAAGTACCAGGATCGCAGTTCAAGGAGATCATCCGCCCGGTGGGACAGCTTTCAGGTCAGGTCCAGGTAACCCCCAATGTCTCATTGGGCGCCTACTACCAGTTTGAATGGGAAGAAAATCGCTTACCCGCATCAGGCAGCTATTTGAGCGACGTCGACTTCGTCGGAGAGGGCGCTGAAAGGGTGCTTGGCTTCCTGCATGTCGACGACATGGAGGCGGAGGACTCGGGACAGTTCGGCGCGCAGATGCGGTTTCGTGCCGGTGACTATGAGTATGGCATTTACGCAGCGCGATACCACGACAAGGGACCCCAGATCTATCTCAATCCTGTCGGTGGCACCTACAGGTTGGCGTACCCGGAAGACATCACTGTTTATGGGGCAAGCGTCAGCACGTTGATTGGTGAGGCGAATGTTGCGGCGGAGGTTTCATACCGTGAAGACACGCCCCTGGTATCCGCTCCGCAGATTGATCCCGGTTTCGCTGGAGACAATAACGGAAATCCGCTGTATGCCATAGGCGACACGTTGCATGCTCAGGTTTCCATGATCCAGCTGTTTACCAAAAACAAATTGTGGGACGGCGCATCCCTGCTCGCAGAACTGGCATGGAACCGCCGTCTCAGTATCGATATGAACCCGCTCGCGATCGATCCGAATGTGTCGCGCAATGCCATGGCGTTCAGGATGATTTTCGAACCGTCATTCTTCCAGGTCTTGCCGGGTCTGGATATCACCGTACCAATCGGTCTTGGTTACAACCCGTCAGGTCACTCTTCTGCTGTTTTCAAGTTCAATGGCGGAGTGGAAAAGGGTGGCGATTTCAGTATCGGTATCACCGGAAATTACAAGAAAGCATGGAAGTTCGCATTGAACTACGTGAACTTCTTTGGTGACGAGAATGCGTTCCTTACGCCAAACACCACGTCAATTCCCGGCCCCTTTATGCAGAGCCGGGAGCAATCGTTGGGTGACCGGGATTTTATCTCTTTATCGGTTCAGACCACTTTCTAGTCGAGGAGAATCAGTCATGTTGAATCGTCTACTGATTGCGGCGACAGCAATCACCGCGCTTTCCCTGAGTGTACCGGGTTTGGCAGCGGTGTCTGCGGCCGACGCGGAGAAGCTGAAGTCCACACTCACACCGCTGGGTGGCGAGCGGGCTGGCAATGAAGATGGAAGCATTCCAGCCTGGGACGGTGGATACACCAGCGTGCCGGCTGGTTATAAACCTGGGGATGAGCGTCCCGCACCTTTCGCCGCTGAAAAGCCAATTCTCACCATTAGTGCAGAAAATATGGCCGAGCATGCCGACAAAATGTCCGAAGGTATGCAAGCGCTGATGAAGAAATATCCAGACAGCTTCCGCATGAACGTCTACCCGACACACCGTACGGCTGCTGCACCGGAATGGGTGTATGAGAATACGTTCAAAAACGCGACCAGTGCCAAGACAACCAATAACGGTTTGTCTGTGGAAGGGGCTTACGGGGGTGTGCCCTTTCCCATTCCTCAAACCGGAAACGAGGTTATGTGGAATCACCTTCTGCGCTGGCGTGGGGTATCGGTTGAGATTCCCTTCAGGGTTTATGTAGGAGCGGTGGATGGCTCGCATACGCTGGCTGTAGAAGCTAAGGATGACCATCAGTTCCCCTATTACTACCAGGATGGTTCGGGTAAAGAGAGCGGCGAGTTCCTGTTGTTGAGGCAGATTCAAACCGCACCGCCCTTCAAGGCCGGTGAACAGATTCTGTTGCGCGACCCGCTGGATCTTGGTCAACAGGACCGCAAGGCCTGGCAGTATCTTTCCGGGCAGCGGCGGGTCAGGCGCGCGCCGACGATAGCGTTTGACACCCCGGATTTCGTGGCGTCGGGACAGAACTATTTTGATGAAGTGTTTATGTTCCTCGGCTCCCTGGAGCGCTACGACTGGAAATTGTTGGAAAAAAAGGAGATGTACGTCCCTTACAACAACAACGGTTTCCTGCTCTCGACTATTGAGGATGTCCTTTCGCCTCATCATCTGAATCCGGAGCAGACACGCTGGGAGTTGCACCGCGTCTGGGTCGTCGAAGCCAACCTGGCTTCCGGCAAGCGTCACGTTGTACCGAAGCGACGCTTCTACGTAGACGAGGATAGCTGGTCAGTACTGCTCGCAGACGGCTATGACGCTGAAGGAACATTGTGGCGCGCCCAACACGCCGTGCCTTTCGTTGCTCCGGGGATTCCGGCTGTTGTGTCAACCACTTTCACGGTGTTCAACCTGCAAGCCGGCACATGGCTCGTGAACAATCTATACAACGAGCAGCCATCTCCATACAAAGAAGTGCGCCGTCGCCCGGTGATCTACTTCTCGCCGGATGCATTGGCAGGAGCCGGTGTCCGCTGATTTGTTGAGTAGTGAAGTAGGTGGCCGGGTCAACCAACGACCCGGCCTAATTAAAAAAAGGCTGTTGCAGTCGGAGTTCGGGTGAATAGACCCTGGGGCCTTCCAATGACTTGGATTCAAATGATAGCGTCTATGGGAAATATTTGGCTTGCAATATTTATCGCCATTGTGGCATTTCCAGTAGAAGCGGCAAGTGTGGATCCATTGGTGCGTCCCTCGATGATCAGCCCATATGCTGCAAATGCTGTGTTGTTGGGGATCGATTGCAGCGGTGAACAGGTAATTTCGGTCGGTGAAAAAGGCACGATACTGGTATCTAGTGATGCAGGCGGCTCGTGGAAACAGGTAGGGGCGCCAGTCAGCGTCTCGCTGACGAATGTACGCTTTGCCTCAGATAAAAGCGTATGGACGGTCGGTCACAGTGGTGTGGTGTTGCATAGTGATGATGCCGGCGAGAGTTGGAGCAAAAAATTCGATGGCGTGCAAGCAGCCCAGGTGTATTTGGCGGCGGTCAATTCCAAGCCGGTAGAAGAGACATATGAGAGGCTTAAATTCGAGGCCGAACGTCTCGTTGCGGACGGCCCGGATAAGCCATTTTTCGACGTGTATTTCTTCGATGAGAAGCAGGGGTTTCTGATTGGTGCCTACGGTTTGTTCTTTGGCACCAATGATGGCGGAAATACCTGGCAGTCCTGGCACGATCGAATCGACAATCCTCGAGGCATGCATCTTTATTCGATAGAGGTCTCTGGACAGGACATATATATCGCTGGAGAGCAGGGTGTCTTGTTTCATTCTAATGATATGGGGGGGCGTTTCAAAAGAATAGAGACCCCGTACGAAGGAACCCTATTCGATGTGATTGCGGGCAACAATGAAACGCTTGTAATCGTCGGCTTGCGGGGGAATGCCTTTTACTCAAATGATGGTGGCATGGCCTGGAACAAGAGTAAAGCCGATACGGAATACTCCCTGACGGCTGGGACACAACTGGCAAATGGAGATTTGGTTGTTGTGGACAATGGGGGGCAACTCCTTTTGAGTAAAAATAACGCAGTGAGCTTCGAGCCGATTGTGCTGGAGCGGTCCTATCCATTCACGGATATGATGCAACTGGACGACGGGGGATTAGTCGTATCCGGCGCCCGGGGTGTGATTAACGTGCCTTCGTCATCAGTCAATCAGGCGCTCTGACAATGCATCACGATGCTTCTCAACCACAGCTCGTTGTCGTTCGGGATGTCCCCGACTTCGACAAGCATTCCGGTAGCCTGCTTGAGCGACTGTTCTTCAACTATCGATTCGTTATAGTGCTTGCGTGTGCGTTGGTGACGGTTTTGCTGGCATACCAAGCATTGGGGCTCAAGATTAACGCCAGCTTCGAGCGCATGATCCCGACAAATCATCCCTATATCACCAATTACAAGGAGAACAAATCCGAGCTGGCTGGCTTGGGGAATGCACTCCGGATCGCCGTAGCGGTTGAAAATGGCACCATTTTCGATGCGCAATATCTGGATACCTTGCGGCGTATGAATGACGAGATGTTTCTCATGCCCGGTGTCGACCGCCCCTACATGAAGTCACTCTGGACGCCCGCAGTGAGATGGGTTGGGGTAACGGAAGTTGGCTTGGATGGCGGGCCTGTGATTCCGGATGACTATAATGGCTCGAAGGAGAGCCTTGGCCAGGTACGCGCCAATGTGGAGCGTTCCGGTGAGATTGGTCAATTGGTATCGGCCAATTACAAGTCGAGCATTATTCATGTTCCTCTGACCGAGACCGTAGGTGGTTCAGGGGAGCGTATCGATTACCAAAATCTCTCGCAGCGTTTGGAATCATTTCGTCAGAGGTATGAGGCTGAAGGGGTAAAGATTCATATCACGGGTTTCTCGAAACTTGTGGGTGACCTGATTGAAGGTTTGCATGAGGTCTTCATCTTCTTTGCGATGACAATTGGAATAGCCACAGCAGTTCTCTATTGGTATACCCGCTGTGTTAGAAGTACGCTACTTGTGGTGTTTTGTTCTCTGACGGCGGTAGTCTGGCTGCTAGGCTTGTTGCCGACGCTGGATTACGAACTCGATCCTTACTCGATCCTTGTGCCATTTCTTGTGTTCGCTATCGGTATGAGCCATGGCGCGCAAAAGATGAACGGCATCATGCAGGATATCGGCCGTGGAACCCACAAGTTGGTTGCCGCACGTTACACATTCCGCCGACTGTTTTTAGCTGGATTAACTGCGCTGTTGGCCGATGCGGTAGGTTTTGCCGTGCTGATGGTGATAGAGATTCCGGTCATCCAGGACCTGGCGATCACGGCAAGTATTGGCGTCGCTGTTCTCATATTCACCAATCTATTGTTGCTTCCAATCCTACTCTCCTACACCGGGGTGAGTGTGTCGGCAGCGAAGAGAAGTCTAAGGGCCGAATCTTTCGAGGAAAAAGATCCGCAACGCAGGAAGCATCCGTTTTGGGCGATGTTGGACCACTTTACCGAGAGAAAATGGGCAAGCATCGCGGTTGTGGTTGGTGCAGTGATGGGTGTGGGGGGGTTTATCGTTAGCCTGGACCTGAAGATCGGCGACCTTGATCCTGGCGCGCCCGAGCTGCGACCGGACTCGAGGTACAACCGGGACAACGCGTTCATCGTGTCGAACTATGCGGCAAGCAGCGACATCTATGTCGTCATGGTGAAGACGCCCCAGTTCGAATGTGTGCTCTATGACACCCAAGTAAAAGTCGATTTGCTTGAACAACGTTTGCAGCAGTTGCCTGGCGTGGAATCAACCAAGTCGTTTGCCTCCCTGGCAAAGTCTGCTACGGCAAGCATGAACGAGGGTAGTCTGAAGTGGTATGACCTCCCAAGGACGCAAGGCATGCTGAATGCGATTGCGACCCGTGCGCCAAGAGAACTGTTTAACCAAAACTGTGACTTGTTGACAATTTATGTGTTTCTACAGGATCACAAAGCGGAAACCCTAGAGGGTATTGTGAATGGCGTCGAAAGCTTTGCGGCGCAATATAACACAGAAAAAGTCAAGTTCTTGTCTGCCGCAGGTAACTCCGGGATCGAGGCGGCTACGAACATTGTGGTAAAGCGGGCAAATGTTCAGATGCTGCTGCTCGTCTACTCCGCCGTTATCGTACTTGCGTTCGTCGCCTTCCGATCATGGCGAGGTGTTGTGTGCGCGGTGCTGCCATTGATGTTGACCTCAATTCTGTGTGAGGCGCTAATGGTTTGGTTGGGGATAGGTGTCAAGGTGGCCACACTGCCGGTGATAGCCCTCGGCGTAGGTATTGGTGTCGATTATGCGCTGTATATCCTTACGGTGACGCTCGCCGGGTTGCGAAACGGTCTGAGTCTTTCTGACGCCTATTACAAGGCGCTCACATTTACCGGCAAGGTGGTGGTGTTGACCGGCATTACCCTCGGTATCGGTGTGGTGACCTGGGCGTTTTCACCGATCAAGTTTCAGGCGGACATGGGCATTCTGTTGGCCTTCATGTTCATCTGGAATATGTTGGGTGCCCTCATCCTGCTGCCAGCTTTAGGTTATTTCCTGTTAAAGCCTGCGAGGCCGGTCGGTGCCGAAATCGACCGTGCTTTGGGCGAATCATATGTAAAAAAACCGCGTGACGTTGAACACGGTGAATCACTTCGATTTAGGAGCATTTAGATGAAACTCGTAACTTTTACCCAGGATGGTGTAACTCGCATCGGGAAGCTTGTTGATGACCGTGTTATCGACCTCTCTGCGGTGAACTCTGCGACCCACGCGGCAGCGGCTTTTCCCACAGACATGGTTGCACTTCTCAACAGGGGCGAATCGGCACTGTCGGCTATAAAGGCGATTGGTTTAGAGGGAAATCTATCCTTTGACTTAAATGATGTGAAGCTCGAAGCACCGGTTCAGAGACCTGAGAAGTTCCTGGCGATTGGTATGAACTACCGGGATCATGTAGAGGAGGCAGCGCGCAAGGGCATTAAGACGCCTGATACACAGATTTGGTTCAACAAACAGCCGTCCTGCGTAACCGGACCCTATGATCCAGTCTACAATCCTGTAATATCCAACATGCTTGATTATGAGATCGAACTCTGCGTTGTCATCGGAAAAAAATGTCGCCATGTGACCGAGGAGGATGCCCTCTCGGTGGTGGCGGGATATACCATCACTAATGATTTCAGCGTCCGTGACGTTCAGTGGGCAAGCCCGACTTGGATGCTTGGGAAATCATTCGATAGTCACGGCCCGCTCGGGCCTTGCTTGGTTACGGCCGATGAGGTGCCCGACCCTCAATCGTTACAGATGTTGCTTACCGTTAATGGCGAAATTCGCCAGGAAAACAGCACAAGCTTGATGGTTTACGGCATTCGGCAGCAGATTGCACACCTAACCAAAATCATGACGCTCAAGCCAGGAGATTTGATTGCGACCGGAACGCCAATGGGTGTGGCGGCGGGTATGGACCCGCCAAAGTACTTGAAAGACGGCGATCTGGTTCGGTCGGAGATTGAGAAACTGGGGTTCATTGAGAACCTGATCGTTCCTGAGCATCAATGAGTGTGATCCAGGCGGTACTTTTTTGTGGAAAGCCCGGTCGAGTGCGACCGGTGTATCAGCCAAATGCGACATGCAGCAGCTGGTATAGACGTTGTAACAGTGTTTTCAGAGTAGGAGGAATTGACAGATGAGCAAGATTGATTTCGATGAAGCCCAAGCAGGGATCCACTCTATCATTGAGTTCGCGCTCACGATGCCTGACTTGGATGAAGAGGCACATTTTCTTGAAAATTACGGCTTACAGGTGGAGCGCGAGAATGGAATTCTAAAGCTTCGTACTGTCGGAAGCGATCATGTTTGGGCAAAGATCCTCCCGGGTGAAAAGAAACGCCTCGTGTATGTAACCGCGGGCTGCTACGAGGAAGATTTCGACAGGATCCGGCAGCAAATACTCACAGCCGGCGGAGTGGGAACTGACCCGCATCCGGCGGGTGAGGCGAATGGTTTCTGGTTTCGTGATCCCCACGGTCGTTTGATGCAGTTGAAAGTGGCTGAGAAGACGATGCCGGATAACAAATCCGCCATGGGGGATATGAATATTCAGAGCAATGTTCGAGGTGCGCCTGCACGCTCGGCTGCAGGCGGAACTGCTCCAACACGCCTGTCACACATGGCCTTGTTTACACCGGATGTCACGGAAGCCATCGATTTTTATACAAAGGCGTTCGGTGTGCGCCTGGCCGATCGTTCGGGGGACATCATTGCGTTCACCTATGGTCGTCATGGCAGCGACCATCATCTATTCGCTTTCCTCTCAGGGGGTGGGATTGGTCTCCACCATGCCTCTTGGGATGTGCCGAGCGTTGAACAACTCGGGCTGGGTAATACCCACATGCGTGCAGTTGGCTACGACAGGCACTGGGGGCCTGGGCGTCACGTCCTGGGTTCCAACTATTTCAACTATGTCAAAGACCCGTTTGGCCAATGGTGGGAGTACAGCTGCCATATCGATTATATAGAGAAGGATGCGGATTGGGTGATTGCCAATTTCTCGGATGAGGACGCTCTCTATTTGTGGGGTCCGGATATGCCGGAAGATTTTCCGACAAACGTCGAGCTGGAGTGATGGCCGTAAGTCATCACCGACAGTCGGTGTTGCGAGGATGCCCCGGGGCATGACCCGGGGCATGCCGCAGTCAGCGTAATTTGATACGGTTCATGCAGGCTGTTTGTCATTAGCAGCTGGCGCAGTTCAAACAGTTGGGGGAGAGACAGTGAGAAAGTTTGTACTTAAAACGATTCTTCTTATGTTGCCGAGAATGCTCAACCGTGCGGCAAGCGATCATCCATCTGTCCGCGAACGCATGGCGCGCCACAACTGTGTTATCCAGATCCGGCTAAAGGACAATAGTGTTGCAAGGCACTACGTATTTAAGAACGGCAAGGTTCATGCCGTCGCCGGACTGAGTGCATCTCCCGATCTCGACATGGTGTTCAAAGACCTGCATACGGCGTTGATCTTTCTCAAACCCCCATTGGATCAAGCTGAGATCGTGCATGCGGCCAAGCAGTTCAGGGTGGCGCTGATGGGCCCGGACCCAATCGCCGTCTGGTTCATGCAGTTGATGAATCTTACCCAGACCGCCGGGTTGCAGTATGGAATGCCAATGAAAGATGGCAGTGTTCGGTATACCACGAACACCAACGGCGGTCCGCTTTTCGTCTACGTCAAAGACGGCAAGATCTTGCGTATGACGCCGATTGACTTTGATGACGAGGATGCGCCCAGTTGGAAGATTCAAG
The DNA here is from genome assembly GCA_040507005.1 of Candidatus Thiodiazotropha sp. Classification (GTDB taxonomy): domain Bacteria; phylum Pseudomonadota; class Gammaproteobacteria; order Chromatiales; family Chromatiaceae; genus Thiodiazotropha. The sequence continues at coordinate 15,055 of JBEVVS010000208.1, read as the reverse complement.
CCCGTGGCCGGACTTTCACGCCCAAACGTCGAGGCATGATCAATCCCCACGCACAATGTTTGAAATCCCTGGTCTATTCGGAAAAGCGACTCCTCCATCCGATGAAACGCATCGACTTCGATCCTGACGGCGAGCGCAATCCACAGAATCGAGGTATTTCAGGCTATGAGCCCATCAGTTGGGATGAAGCGCTGGATATCGTGTCGAACGAAATCAAGCGACAGAAACAGACCCATGGTCCAGGCTCCATCGCTCTGTTCAGTGGTTCTCATCACCAGTGGGGAAATGTGGGCTACTACCTGTCGTCAATGTTGCGCTTTGGCAATCTGATCGGTTTCACGCGAGTGCATCCGAATCCCGATAGCTGGGAAGGCTGGTATTGGGGCGCGCAGCATCACTACGGCAACAGCTTGCGGGTCGGTATTCCAGGCTTCTACGGTCTCGTCGAAGACTGCCTGAAAGAGGCGGAGATGATTGTCTTTTGGTCGAGTGATCCGGAATCGACCAACGGCTATGCGAGCGGGCTCGAAGGCACACAACGAAGGTTCTGGGCGAAAGAGCTCGGCATCGAGTTTGTTCACATCGATCCGCATCTCAATCCCACGGCGCAACTCTTCGGAGGCCGCTGGATTCCAATCAGGCCGGGTACCGATCCTGCGATGGCGATTGCGATCATGAACCTCTGGGTCAATGAGGGGCTGTACGATCAAGAATACGTTGCTGATCGCACCACCGGTTTCGAGGCATGGCGTGATTACCTGTTGGGCGCAGAAGACGGTGTTGCCAAAACCCCTGAGTGGCAGGAAGAAGAGACCGGGGTGCCGGCCCATGTTGTACGCGCACTGGCGAGAGCCTGGGGAAAGAAGAAAACCTATTTGGCGGCGGGTGGCCTGGGTGCGGGGTTCGGCGGCGCCTGTCGCAATGCCACCGGCTCCCAATGGGCGAGGTGCATGATCCTGATGATGGCCATGCAGGGCTTGGGCAAGCCGGGGGTCAATTTCGGCAACCTCCAGGCGGGCACGCCGTTGGATCATAACTTCTGGTTTCCCGGATATGCCGAAGGCGGTATCTCCGGGGAGCTGAACTTCACCGCCGGGGCGGTCAACACCTACTGCCGCATGCCCCACGTCCTGACCATGAATCCGGTCAAGCAGATGGTGCCCAGACAGCGATTGGCCGACGCCATCGTGGACGGGCACGCGACCGGGTACCTCTGGGACGGTTCATCCCTAGAGGCGCAGTTCACGCCGTTTGAATATCCGATGCCCGGTTACTCGAAGATACATATGCTCTATCGATATGGCACATCCACATTCGGTACCGTGGCAAACTCCGACCGTTTTGTTCAGATGTATCAGGATGACTCTCTTGAATTCGTGGTCAGCCAGGCCATCTGGATGGAGGGCGATGCCGAGTTCGCTGACATCATACTTCCTGCATGCACATCATTTGAGCGATGGGATATCAGCGACTGGGGAAACTCAGGTGGCTATATCCATCACAACACCGACCAGCTGAATCACCGCATGGTCATCATGCAACACAAGTGCATCGAACCGCTTGGTGAATCCAAGTCGGACTACCAGATATTCCTTGAGATTTTGCAGCGCCTTGGCATGGGCGCGATGTTCGCTGAAGGGTGTGCGGAACTCGACTGGGCGAAACGCATGTTCGATGCATCGGATCTGTCCAGGCTCGTGACATGGAAAGAGTTTGTCAAAAAAGGCTACTTCGTGGTTCCACCAGAGCAGGAGGAGATGCGCAGTCCTACCTATTTCAGGTGGTTCGCGGAAGACCGGATGAAAGATGTCCCTGAACCTGTGCCTCTTCCTTCACAGTGGTCGGGGGATTTCGGTAAAGGACTGCAGACCCAATCCGGCAAGATCGAATTCGTCTCTTCATCCATCCAGCGGGGCGATCCGGACAACCCGGAGCGCCCGGCGTTGAATCGATATGTGCCGTCCTGGGAGGGTACGCACAGCAAAGAACTGTTTGCTAAGTATCCGATTCAAATGATTTCGACTCACTCCCGGTACAGTTTTCATACCTATGGTGACGGTAAGGATTCAACCATCAACGATATCGAAGATCACCGCATGTTGATAGACGGTTACTACTACTGGGTGTTGCGGATCAACCCCGAAGATGCCAAGCCTCGCGGCATAGAGCATGGAAAGCTGGTGCGGATCTTCAATGATCGCGGGAGCGTGGTCTGCGCCGCCGATGTCAGCCTCTTGCAGGCACAGGGTATTTGCAAAGCATATGAGTCGTCTGCGGAGGTCGATTTCTTCGACGATCCAAGATTCGGCCGTGTGGATCGCGGTGGAAACATGAACCTGTTGACACCGGACCGTCGCCAAGTGAAAAACACGGAGGGGATGGGCTCGAATTCCTGCCTGGTTCAAATAGAGCCCTGGACCTATGTGAGTGAAGTGGCAGCCCTGAGACGGGCGTAAACGATTAGAGGGTCTTTGTATGAGCAAGTGGAATCTGATTATCGATGTGGCGCGGTGTGAGAACTGCCGCAACTGTGGACTTGCCACAAAGGACGAGCATATCGGCAACGACTTTCCCGGTTATGCAGCGCCACAGCCGAAGCATGGGCACGACTGGATAACCATCAAACGCCATATTCGCGGTGAAGGTACCATGGTCGATGTCGCATACTTGCCGACGATGTGTAATCACTGTGACAACGCGCCATGCCTGGAAGCGGCAGGCGATGCGGTGAAAAAACGTGACGACGGCATCGTCGTGATCGACCCGGTCAAGGCGAAGGGTAGGAGGGAGATCGTCGAGACCTGTCCCTATGGCGCGATCAGTTGGAATGATGAACTGCAGCTGCCCCAGATCTGGATCTTCGATGCGCACTTGATCGATCAGGGATGGCAGGAACCGCGTTGTGCCCAGTCTTGTCCCACAGACGCGATTAAGGCTTTGAAGATTGAAGATAAGGAGATGCAGGAACTCGCTATGCGGGAAACCCTGGAAGTGCTCGAGCCGGAGCTGGGTACCCGGCCCCGGATTTACTACCGTAACCTTCAGTGTTTCACAAAATGCTTCATTGGAGGGAGCCTGATACAAGAGAGTGACGGTGTAGTGGATCTGGTCTCCAACGCTGAAGTCTCGCTGATCAAGAGTGGAGCAACCATCGCCAAAGCGACTACTGATACCTTCGGAGAGTTCAAATTTGATGGGCTGGATCCTGAGAGTGGCCAATACGTGATCGAAGCGCTACACGAAACCGCAGGCAATGCACGGATGAATGTAGAGCTGGGAAAAAGCCGTTTCGTCGAATCAATAAAGTTGACCACCTAGCAGGTGCTCGCATGAATTACCCAGCTCCTTGGTGGCGATGAGAATTCAGAGAGTAAAAAAAAGTTGAGTGCGGAGCATCCAATTTGGCAACCGAGTACGCAGCGTGTCGAATCGGCGCTTTTGACTGGGTTCATGAAACAGATGAATGAACGATATGTCATGAACCTGGCTGCGTATGAAGAGCTATGGCGATGGTCGATCGATAGCCCAGGGGAGTTCTGGGATGGCCTGTGGGACTTTTGCCAGGTAAAAGGCGCGAAAGGCGACCCCATCCTTGAGGGTGGCGGCGGCATGCTGGATGCAACCTGGTTTCCAGGGGCCAAGCTCAACTATGCACAGAATCTGTTGCGTCGATGTGATGAGAGTGACGCTATCGTGTTCCGCGGAGAAGACCTCACCCAGCGGCGCATGTCGCACCGGGAGCTATGGTCCGAGGTGGCCCGCTTTGCAGCGGCTCTCCGGGCGCGGGGTGTGAAGAAGGGTGATGTGGTCGCGGCCTATATGCCAAATATGCCGGAAACCGTGGTGGTGATGTTGGCGGCGACGAGTCTGGGAGCACTATTCACTTCCGCCTCTCCGGATTTCGGGCCGGCTGGAATTGTGGATCGGTTTGGACAGGTGGAGCCGAAGGTTCTCATCGCTGCTGACTGTTATTTCTATAATCGCAAGCGCATTGATCAGCTGCCAAAGCTGACTGAGATTGTTCCCCGGCTGCCTTCGCTTCAGCTCGTTGTTATGGCGTCCTATGAAAATGACCGGGCTGTATTTAATGACTCCCCGCTGATGGTTGGATGGAACGATTTCGTGGCGCCGTACCACTCTATGAAAGAGATCGAGTTCGAGCAACTGCCCTTCGATCATCCGCTTTTTATCATGTACTCGTCAGGGACGACGGGTGTGCCGAAATGTATCATTCACTCCGCTGGTGGGACGCTTCTGCAACACCTGAAAGAACACCGCTTACACGGTGACGTCAAGCCAGACGATCGACTCTTCTTTTTCACCACCTGTGGCTGGATGATGTGGAACTGGTTAGTGAGTGGTTTGGCTTCGCAAGCAACATTGCTGCTGTATGACGGATCGCCTTTACTGAACGACGGTGCTGTATTGTTCGATTACGCCGAGGAGGAGACGATCACCCATTTCGGCACTTCAGCGAAGTTTATCGATGCGATCGCAAAGCATGGCCTTAAACCGCGGGAAACACATGATCTCCCGAAGCTTAACGTTATTTTTTCCACCGGCAGTCCATTGTCACCCGACAGCTTCGAGTATGTGTATAGGGAGATAAAAGAGGACCTGCAACTCTCTTCTATTTCAGGCGGGACCGACATTCTATCCTGCTTTGTGCTCGGCTCTCCCTTGCTGCCGGTTTGGCCTGGTGAAATTCCATGCCGGGGCCTGGGAATGGCTGTCGATGTTTATGATGAAAGGGGCAACCCGGTCAGGGGAGCAAAGGGAGAACTTGTCTGTACCAGACCATTTCCCTCAATGCCTATCGGATTCTGGAATGACCCCGATGACCACCGCTATCAGGAGAGCTATTTTTCACGCTTCCCGGATGTTTGGTGCCAAGGGGATTTCTGTGAAGTCACAAAGCACAACGGCCTGATTATCCATGGTCGTTCCGATGCGACCTTGAATCCGGGCGGTGTTCGGATCGGCACCGCAGAAATCTACCGGCAGGTTGAGAAACTGCCCGAAGTAACGGAATCCCTGGTGATTGGCCAGCACTGGCAGGGCGATGTGCGTGTCGTGTTATTCGTGAAACTGAAACCTGGCATTCAATTTGACGAAGCGCTCATTGCTCGGATCAGGGGGATGATTCGAGCGAACACTACACCCCGTCATGTGCCGGCAAGGATTCTTCCCGTTGCGGACATCCCGCGAACCAAGAGCGGAAAGATCGTCGAACTGGCCGTGCGAAACGTGGTGCACGGTGAACCTGTTATAAACATCGAGGCTCTCGATAATCCGGAAGCGCTGGAGCACTTCAAGAATCGTCCCGAGCTAGAGAGTTGATCTGGAGACTGTTATGTATCGTCATATCCTTGTACCGACGGACGGATCCAATCTCTCCATTGAAACTGTAGCCGAGGCGGTCAGATTCGCTAGCGCGATTGGCGCAAAGGTGACTTTTTTTACCGCACAACCCGACTATGGTAAGACGGACAATGGGGCGTTGGATCGAGTAATTGCCCCCGATGCATACGTGGAAAAGGCGGCAGGCGAAGCACGGGCCTATCTAGCTAAAGCTGCAACAGAGGCACACAGTGCCGGTGTTCCATATGAATCGATCGTGCGAGTAAGTGATCGTCCACATGAAACGATCTTGGATGTAGCTGGCGATCGGGGTTGTGATTTGATCTTCATGGCGTCACACGGCCGGACAGGCCTTCGCGGTTTGGTGCTTGGTTCGCAAACACAAAAAGTCTTGCTGCATGCAAAGGTGCCAGTGCTGATCTCGACACCGGAGAGAAACCGCAGTGACTCGAGGAGTCGAGAGGCGGTCATGACGATCCGCAATGAGCATCTGTCCATTGGCGCTGTCGTCAATGGCATGCAATATCTGGTCAAACAATACCAGACGGCACAAGGAACACCGGATTTCAAATTGCTGCACGCGATGCTGTATTACATCAACACCTTCCCTGAGAAGCTCCATCATCCTAAGGAAGAGCGCTATCTGTTCGCGAAGCTGAAACAGCGAACCCATGCGGTGAATGATGTGCTAAGTCAGCTTGAATCCGAACATGCACGAGAGCTTGAATTGTTAACAGAACTGCGCGCTTCTATCGTCGCGTACGAAGCCGGTGATGAAAATGGGTTGGCGAAATTCGCGAGTTCAGTAGAAGCCTTTGCGGAGTTTTTATGGGCGCATATAGGCCTTGAAGAGAAGGTCATTATTCCGGCGGCCGAGAAGCACTTGTTGAACAGAGATTGGTACGAGATCGCACGGGCGTTTAGCGAAAACGGCGATCCCTGTTTTGCAGCGGATTCAGAGGCCTCCTATAAAAATCTATTCTCTCAAATCATGAATCTCGCTGCCCAATCGAAAAAAGCATAAAACAAGAATGGGTGACGTAAAAAAACAGGTCGACCGATACCATAACGAAAAGTGGGTGTCATATAAGCGCCTGCTCCTCTCTGAGCAGGGAAGAGAATGCCTGGGCTGCGGGTGAGAGTGAATTGCCTCTCTTGGCGATGACTGCCAATTCACGGGCGATATCAAGACCGGTGACTTCGATTTCACGAACCCCCGCCAGGGTGTCCACCCCCATGCGGCTGACAAAGGCGAGGTTGCCGGTGGTGGCGACCATGCGCAGGATGGCCGGTATGGAACGCAACTCCATCACCACGTTCATCTCCACCCCGGCATCCCGTAGCGCAGCATCGATGATCTGGCGTACCGCGGTGCCGGCCTCAAAGCCGACGAAGGCAAGCCCGTCCAGGGCCTTGGCATCGATCTCACCCTGGCGGGCCAATGGGTGGTCTTTAGGGGCGACCAGGACGATACGGTCGGTGATAAGGGGCCATATCTGCAGTTCCCTGGGTTGCACGGGGAGGGTGACCACTCCCAGCTCCAGGTGGCCGTTCAACACATCCCCGGCGACCTCGTTGCTGCCCGCCTCCTTGAGTTGGAACTTGACCGCCGGGTGGTGGTGCTGAAAGGTGGCAATCGCTTTAGGCAGGAGAAAGGAGACAGCCGTGGCACCGCCACCAATGCGAACTGTGCCCCCCTCCAGTCCCTGATGGGCGCGCACCTGCTCACGCAGATGATCGTAGCGGGCAACCAAACCGCGTGCCTCGCTCTCCACCAGGCGGCCTATCTCAGTCAGCTGCGCGCCCTTGCGTCCACGGGATAAGAGTTCGGCACCGAAGTGATCTTCCAGCTGTTGCAGGCGTCGGGAGAGGGCGGGTTGGGTGAGACCGATACGGTCTGCCGCCTCAGTGATGGAGCCGGTGTCGGCTATGGCCAGGAGTGATCTCAAGAGTAGCAGGTCCATTGTGTAGTTAAGAATAGCATGCAAAAAACTTATTATATATATGCGAACAATCCATTTTACGTATGGATATAGCCCTGCTATCTTGCAAACCCACAATCCGGTCCAGCCGGAATTCCATGATTCAGGGGGCTGCCAAGGCTATTTGGTCCCCTCAACAGATACGAGGTCATCCATGCTCGAAGCCTATCGTCAACATGTCGAAGAACGCGCCAAACAGGGTATTCCGCCGCTGCCCCTCAATGCACAGCAGGTAGTAGATCTGGTGGAGCTGCTGAAGAGCCCGCCGACAGGTGAGGAGGAGGCCTTGCTGGATCTTCTCACCAACCGGGTACCCCCGGGCGTGGACGATGCCGCGTATGTGAAGGCCGGTTTTCTTGCTGCCGTGGCCAAGGGTGAGGCCTCCAGTCCCCTGGTGGACAAAGCCAAGGCAGTGGAACTGCTCGGCACCATGCTGGGCGGTTACAACATCCAGCCCCTGATCGAGTTGATGGATGACGCCGAACTGGGCGAACTGGCAGCCGAACAGCTGAAGTTCACCCTGCTGATGTTCGACGCCTTCCATGATGTAAAGGAGAAGGCCGACGCCGGCAGCGCCAACGCCAAGGCGGTGCTGCAGTCCTGGGCCGATGCGGAGTGGTTCTCCCGCAAGCCCGATGTGCCTGACGAGATCAAGCTGACCGTGTTCAAGGTCACCGGCGAGACCAACACCGACGATCTGTCGCCGGCCCAGGATGCCTGGTCCCGTCCCGATATCCCCCTGCACGCCCTGGCGATGCTGAAGAACGAGCGCGACGGCATCAAGCCGGACGAGCAGGGCAAGGTAGGCCCCATCTCCGACCTGGAAGCACTCAAGGAGAAGGGTCTGCCCCTGGCCTATGTGGGCGACGTGGTGGGTACCGGCTCCTCGCGTAAGTCGGCCACCAACTCGGTGCTCTGGCACATGGGCGATGACATCCCCTTCGTGCCCAACAAGCGCCAGGGCGGTGTGGTGCTGGGGGGCAAGATCGCACCTATTTTCTTTAATACGGTCGAGGACTCAGGCGCACTTCCTATCGAGTGTCCGGTGGAGAAGCTGGCCATGGGCGACGTGATCGTGGTCAAGCCTTACGAGGGTAAGATCGAATCAGAATCGGGTGAAGTGCTCTCCGAGTTCTCTCTCAAGACCGAGGTGCTGCTGGACGAAGCAAAAGCGGGCGGTCGTATCCCCCTGATCATCGGCCGCTCCCTCACCGAGCGGGCCCGTGAGGCATTGGGCCTGGGCGCTACCGATGTATTCCGTCGTCCCGTCGATCCGGAAGACTCCGGCAAGGGCTTTACCCTGGCGCAGAAGATGGTCGGCCAGGCCTGCGGCGTCGAGGGCATCCGCCCCGGCACCTACTGCGAGCCGCGTATGAGCACCGTCGGTTCCCAGGACACCACCGGCCCCATGACCCGGGACGAGCTGAAAGAGCTGGCCTGTCTCGGCTTCTCCGCCGACCTGGTGATGCAGTCCTTCTGCCACACCGCCGCCTATCCCAAGCCGGTGGATATCAACACCCAGCACACCCTGCCGGACTTCATCCAGAATCGTGGCGGTGTCTCCCTGCGTCCCGGTGACGGCATCATCCACTCCTGGCTCAACCGTATGTTGCTGCCGGATCAGGTGGGCACCGGCGGTGACTCCCACACCCGCTTCCCCCTGGGTATCTCTTTTCCCGCCGGTTCAGGTCTGGTCGCCTTCGGTGCGGCCCTGGGCGTGATCCCGCTGGATATGCCGGAGTCTGTGCTGGTGAAGTTCACCGGTGAGATGCAGCCCGGCATCACCCTGCGTGACCTGGTCAACGCCATCCCCTATGCCGCCCTGCAGCGGGGCCTGCTGACGGTGGAGAAGAAGGGCAAGAAGAACATCTACAACGGCCGCATCCTGGAGATCCAGGGTCTGCCCGATCTGACTGTGGAGCAGGCCTTCGAGCTCTCCGACGCCTCCGCCGAGCGTTCTGCCGGTGGCTGTACCATCGAGCTGTCGGAAGCGTCTGTGGCCGAATACCTGCGCTCCAACATCACTATGCTCCGCTGGATGATCGACAACGGCTACGAAGACGCCCGTACCCTGGAGCGTCGTGCCCGGGCTATGGAGGCGTGGCTGGAGAACCCGAGCCTGATGCGTGCCGACGCCGACGCTGAGTACGCAGAAGTCATCGAGATCAACATGTCCGAGATCAAAGAGCCCCTGCTCGCATGCCCCAACGATCCTGACGATGTAAAGCCCCTGTCGGAGATCGCCGGTACCAAGATCGACGAGGTCTTCATCGGCTCCTGCATGACCAACATCGGCCACTTCCGCGCCACCGCGAAACTGCTGCAGGCTTCGGGTGAATCCATCCCCACCCGCCTGTGGCTGGCGCCACCCACCAAGATGGATGAGCAGCAGCTGATGGAGGAGGGTGTCTACAACATCTACGCCGGCGCCGGCGCCCGTACCGAGATGCCAGGCTGCTCCCTCTGTATGGGTAACCAAGCGCGTATCGCCGCGGGCTCCACGGCGGTATCAACGTCGACGCGTAACTTCCCCAACCGCCTGGGGCAGGGCGCCGATGTCTTTCTCAGCTCTGCCGAGCTGGCTGCTATCGCCGCGATTATGGGCAAGTTGCCGACAGTGGAGGAGTACATGGCCTACGCCACCAAGATCGACTCCATGGCGCCGGAGATCTACAACTATCTCAACTTCGACAAGATGGATGAGTATGTGGAATCGGCGAAGCGGGGGCAGGAGATTGCGGTTAAGCTGATTGCCTGATGATCATGACAGACCGGAGGGATGCCTCCGGTCTGTATGAAACTCGATGGGTGTCGGTAAGTGCCGGCCTATAACATCATCGACCGGGACGGACGCTTCTCTATCAAATCATCGAGCGGTATTACCCGCCGCTCAGAGATGTGATGGTCATGCAGGGGAAGTCCTTATCATCTACAAGCCAAGGGCGCCTTGCCGCCACCGTCAGGGCTGATGCCTGCTACGCGTGCCCCGCCGATTTCGGACTGGTTGGTATAACACCGGGTTTTCGCATCTGACTACAGGTACAGCAGCTGAAAAACAGGTTGCCTGTCTTGATAGGCAGGGGGTGTTGTGTTTATTCTTCAGCTAAATCCATGACCACAGTCACCTCGCGTTACTGGTGGAAACAGGTGAATAAACTACACTTAATGGTTACAGTTACAATACCGAGTCTTATTGTAGCGACTGGCCAAATCCGCCTTATGACCGATCAGTCCCCTGACAACTTAAAGCTTCAGACGCTTGAAGACCTCAACACTCGTGCCCGTGGTGGAATTGTCATTTACCTGGCAGTGTGGCTGATTTCGGCAAGCTGGTACGATATTGCGACGATAAACCCGGCTATGTTCTGGATAAACACTGTGTTCCTGGTATCGATAGCGGTTGCGCGCCTGGTCCACTACCGCAAGGTATTGCAAAAATTCGAAGCACAGGTGGATGCCCTGACCAAAACGTTGATCGTGATGGTCCTCATGAACGGTCTCCACTGGGGACTGCTAACCACCTGGATCCTCACGCAACCCGAGCTGGAAAAGCTGCACTACCCTGCGATGATCGTGGTGGCCGCTTTTGCCCTCGGCGGCACCGCAACACTGAGTATTTCGCGTAGCATTAGAATACTTTATCCGCTATGCATCTATTGCCCCCCGATCGGAATTCTGATCTTTCTCAAGTTCAGTCCGGAGTATGTGCTGCTGGCGACATTGGCGCTGTTTTCACTGGTTTACATCATGGATGCCGCAAAAATGTCCAGCAAGGACTACTGGGAAGCGATTAGCAGTCGTCAGATGGCGGACCAACGCGCGAAGCAACTTGAACGACTCAGCATCACCGATCCCCTGACCCAGCTAAGTAACCGAATGTACTTCAACGAACGCTACCAAGAAGAATGGAAGCGTGGTCACCGACTTGGAATTTTCCTTTCAGTCCTGATGATCGACCTGGACCACTTCAAGCGTATCAATGATACACATGGGCATTTTTTTGGTGACGAATGCCTGCGCGAATTCGCCGCAACGTTAAAACAGCTGGTACCACGTGATACTGATGTCGTAGCACGCTACGGTGGTGAGGAGTTTATCGTCCTGTTGCCCGGCACCGAATTGTCAGGTGCCCAGCGGATCGCGGAAAAGATAGTAAAGAAATCCGTGCGCCTCAAGGCGGATGGCAACGATCAGGTAATTACACTGACCTGCTCGATCGGGATCGCCTGTGCCAGACCAAACTATCGTGACAAGGCAGAGACATTGTTGCATGCGGCTGATGAGGCGCTCTATGCCGCGAAGTCCGGTGGTCGAAATCGCTGGGTCTCCTCAGAGCAAAAGCTTTCTGGCTAAACCTCGGCCAGACCGCCTTTTTCCTGCAGCCAAAAAAATAAAAAAAGACAGCCCAAAAAATATTACGAACTCGGGACGAATACGATAAGTTATTCTTAACCCATCTGATACAACAAGGAGGTTGTAATGGCACGCGCCCATGAAACTTTGTTCTGCCTGGAATCCGCCCCTTACTACCACTGTATCTCCCGATGCGTACGCCGCGCCTGGCTTTGCGGATAGGATCCCTATACGGGGCAGAGCTTTAGGCATCGTCGCCAATGGGTGTTTGATCGAATGCGGACGTTGGTAGATGTTTTTTGCTATAGACGTGTGCGTCTAAGCCATTCTCTCAAACCATTTTCACGTTATGCTGCATATTGATTAGAAAAAGCCAAAGGCTGATCGGATCAATAGATTATCGAGCAATGGTGCCGGTTGTACAAAGGCCACATGCTGGCAGATCGCTATCTGCCCGGAGAGGTAATGAGCAAAGCGGATGGGTTGAGATAAGCGCCATTTGTCCCTAAAGTGTGGGCGGACAGCATGAAAAGAAGTTTCGATATATTACAGAAAGTCACTTCATCGCTTTATGCTTTTCGTGCACTGAAGAGGCTATATTATATATTATGAAACCTTGGGCTTTGGCGTTGAAAAGTTCATAGCGGTGCTGCGCCAGGTTCGCGAGCAGGTATTGGTCGTAACCAATAGTCAGGTTGTGCTGGAGCGGGAGGTCAGCTTCGACCTGGTTCTGGAGCTACTGGAGAAGCTGTGGACCGTCTCTGGTATTTATGTATAAAAACAATGGGATACGGGGATCCACGAAATTGGGCAATAGTGATACGAAAATAACCATTTCGGATAATTCTGTAATGGTTGATGATTCTGCCGAAAGCAACCGGAATCCGATCAAAGGTGAAGTGTCCGGCTCTTTTCTCATGGGGCTGGTCAACTCCTTCTACAATCTTCGTGTGCTACCTCAAGGCGGATTCAGCCTGAACCTTGCCGATATTGATCCGCAGCAGTGGTACCCCTATTCCATGCTCATGGACACATTGCATGAGATTCAACGCAAACTTCCCGCAGCCCCCCATCTCTTCTTCCGCGCCGGTATGCATTTTTTACGCATCTGGTATGAAACCGGACCGGGGAAACAGATGATTCATTCCACCATGGACTGGCTGCGTGCCCATGACGAGAATGGCGGTTACAGCTCAGTTGTGCGGGGCGGTTCCCGCGATGATATCGGCTGGAGTTTGCTGCAGTCCTTAGATGAGGAAAAAGGCATAGCGATTTACGAAAACGTTATGCCATTACTCCCTGAATATACCAGAGGGGTCTTTTACGGTGGCTGTATGATTTTCGACGACATCGACTACGTCGATGTGGAGGAGTCTCACGAGCCGTATCCGTCCAATCCTTTATTCACCCGCACGATAATTACAGTACATTTTCGCCTGAAAAACCGTGACTGCAGCCGGGATCTTGATCAATACATCAGTTCTTTCAGGCAGGGGGATTCCCCGACACTCTCCCCAGGGGAAATCGAAAGTTTGTTGTGGCGCCACAAAGGACAGTTGATCAGAAGCAAATTGGACGCCGCATACTTTGGCGACATCAATAATATCTTGGCGGATGCAATCATCGAAGGCCAGCAAATAACAGAAAACCTCGTGAGGGCCAAACAACAGGCCGATGCCGCCAATCAAGCCAAATCTGTTTTCCTGGCCAACATGAGCCACGAACTGCGTACACCTTTGAGTGCTATTTTGGGATACTCCCAATTGATGCAAAGAGATCGCTCACTTATCCCGAAACATCACAAATACCTGGATACCATTAGGAACGGCGGTGAACATCTTTTAGCTCTGATCAATGACGTGCTGGCGATTTCCAAAATTGAGGCCGGGCAGACAACAATTGAAAGCAAAACTTTCGATCTTCACGCGATGCTAAACGATCTCGTATTAATGTTTGAAAATGGTATGAGTAGTAAAGGATTGCTATTCGAAGTTATTGGAATCAACGATGTTCCGCAATATGTGAAAGCGGATGAAAAAAAGCTGCACCAGGCCCTGGGCAATATTTTAAGCAATTCGCTTAAATTCACCGAACAAGGAGGTGTCACAATGCGGGCTTCCGTTGAAGATAGAGCAGCTGATGTTATGCGTTTGAAGATTGAAGTTGAAGACACAGGTGTAGGTATTGCCAAAGATGAAATAGACAAGGTTTTTGACTATTTCGAACAAACGACTAGCGGCAAATCAGCACAAAGCGGTAGCGGTCTAGGCCTGGCTCTTAGTCGGGATATCACCCGCATGATGGGAGGCGACATTACGGTTAGCAGTAAAGAGGGAAAAGGCAGTACCTTTTATCTGAGTTTAGACATTAAGGAGGGAAAGGAGTCAGATATCGTAAATGATGTTGCAAAACCGCGAGTTATAGGACTTGCACCGGGCCAGAGTGTCCCCCGTGTCCTGGTAGTCGAGGATGGGGAAGCCAGCCGCACCCTATTGGTAACAATCCTTCAGACGGTAGGATTTGATGTGCATGCGGCGGCTAACGGAAAAGAGGCGGTGGATATATTTAACCAATGGCAACCGCATTTCATCTGGATGGATATCCGCATGCCGGTGATGGATGGCTTGGAGGCCACCAAGCACATCAAGGCGACCGAGGTTGGAGCATCGACTGTAATTACAGCGCTCACCGCCCATGCCTTGGAGGAGGAAAAGGAGAGTATCTTGTCAGCAGGCTGCGATGATTTTGTACGCAAGCCTTTCCATGAGCAGGAGATCTTCGATGTGATGCAAAAGTATCTAGGGCTGAAATATGTTTATGAAGACCAAAAGCAAGAGTCCGAGCAGGCTAAATCCAAAGTTGACATCAATCCCGCAGAATTGACAGATATCCCAGCAGATATACTCAGCCAGTTGTATCAAGCGGCCTTCAAATTGAACGAACAGCAGTCACTGGCGCTGATTGAGAAGATCAAACCGATAAACCCGCATATTGCAAATGAAATGGCTCTAATGGTCAGAAATTTCGCCTATGATACTTTACAGGCCCTGACGAAAAAATATGAAAAATCCTAGAAAAGAGAAAAGATGAGGAGAATAAGAGAATAAGGGATCAATACCCTTTTCCCCTTTTCTTGCGGCTGCTGGTCCACCTCCAATCAGGAGATTCCCGCAGAGCTCTTTGATCGGGTTGCACTTCCTGTCCGGCGTCTGCTGCGGAAACGCTTTCGATAGTCGCCCATGGTCATACCAATGCTGCGTTTGAACAGACGCCTGAAGGAGCTGATGTCGGTGTAGCCGACGCTGTTGGCGACGCTTTCATGTGACTTGCCCGTACTCTCAAGCAGCCACTTCGCCTTG
>JBEVVS010000057.1:0-30161 GCA_040507005.1 Candidatus Thiodiazotropha sp. | reverse complement strand
ATCACTAAGGTGCTTATACTTTTCCAGATAGATTCTCGCTTCGCTGATCTTTTCCTTGAACGGTTTCCAGGCCTCTTTTGGCACGTCTCGGGCGTATCCGCCACCCCTATGCATCCATGCCTCATCGGTCAGTACATGGACATAAGTCATATGGGCGAAACTCAGCCCGTTGTCCAATTCGGACCAGCGTAGTACTTTGTTTTTAAGATCGGTCCAATATTGCGGATCGGTCTCTTTCTTGTTGGCTACTCTTGAAAGTGCGGAATAGTACAAAGACAACTTCCATACCCCGCTCGATGTCCTGGATTGGTTGCCAAGATAGGCAGATCCGGTGTGATTCAATTGCTCGAAATCGGCCTTTTCGAAATCTGCCCAGACGGCTTTCACGATTTTATCCCTGTCTGCCAATTCCCCGGCGGGTAAGATGAATGATATGAATAACAGGAAGACAAAACTTAAGATTTTCATTTAAAAGTCCCTTTTTATATATATAACTAGGGTGATCTATCCAACGACGAATCGCCTATACAGCCACTGCCATTTGAAATTCTAGGTGCAATCTCTTTGCTTAGATATAGTTTTACGCATTGACCAACTTCAAAGCCACTGAATTTATTGAGTACTTCGATGTGTATATCATCCGTAGTATGGATTTCATATATATAGTCACTACCATCCCGACTGGGTTCGCCGATAAAGACCGGTACTACAAGACCGCCTGCAGGTACAAAAATCATGTCCCGTTCAAACGGCTGATGATTCATCAATTCACGTTTTTTGACGATGGTGCCTGTTTTCTCGATGGCTTTATCATCATACTCAAGCTGGGGTATTGTGACGCAACCAGATAAAGCGATGACGGCAACAAATATTATAAGGTATCTGTTCATGTTCCTTTATGAATGCAACAGCATCAAGGGCTTCCGGTGTCTCGGGAGTCACAGGTTGAATTATGTCAACCAATTGTAACTCCTTCAATAACTCCCTGGAATATATCGAGCGTCGATCACCGTGAATATTCACATCCGGGCAGATTAACCTGTAATCCTGATCTATACTCGATCGCACACAGGAGATTGATTCATGCGTCACACAATTCTGGTTTTCTTTTCGTTGTCATTGTTCACTACTCTCTGTTATTCAGGCGATATGAAGGGTAGTCGTGATCACCCGGAAATACCACGTGTAGCCGGGTCGGAAATCCTCGGCTACGAATACAATGAATACGATGCCGCCAACTTTATCAAGACTGATGCGAGTAAAAAAATAACGGTAGTCAATCCGGAAGGTAAACGGACGCGTATCCTCTATCTCGCCAAAGCCGGGGATAAGCCCCTGATGGTGCAGAAGAACTATGATGCCGCCCTGAAGGACCTGGGTAATGTAAACCAGATATACAGCTGCAAAAACAAAGAGTGTGTTAGTCATCAGCTTGCGACTACGCTATGGACACGCAATACCATGGTGCCAAGCGAGGGGCTGACTCACCCATTTTATTTACTTGGATTCTCACACAATTTCACTTCGCCGGCCTATGGTTATTTCGATGTGACGACGGAGAGTGCCAGATATCATGTTGGTGTATTTGCTGCTGTCATTGCCGCCAACAACCCCAACAAGAATTATCGCGAGCGGACGGTGACACTGGTAGAGATCCTGGAGGTGAGTAATTTCGAGGCAACACTGGAGTTTGTCGACGCATCCGAAATGCAGCAGCAAATCGACGAGTCTGGACACGTGGCCCTATACGGTATCCAGTTCGATCATGACAAAGCGACGTTACGACCTGAGTCCAAAGAGACGATTGCCGAGATAGGGAAGGTATTGAAATCAACCCCCTCCCTGCAACTCTATGTGGTAGGGCACACAGACGATGTCGGAAGCCTGACCTACAACCAGGACCTTTCCCTGAAACGTGCCGAAACGGTTATTGCGGAGCTCGTAAGCGCCGGAATCGAGCGCGGCAGACTGACCGCCCTTGGTGTCGGACCAGCAGCACCGGTCAGCAGTAATGAAACGGAACCCGGCCGGGCAAAGAATCGCAGGGTCGAGTTAGTTAAGCGTCGAACGGTTGACTGATGGAAAAGCCATTAATATGGAGAGATAGAGCAGTGTCGCAATAAGGATAACGGCAGTAAAGCCGAGCTCGATGGCGATCAGGGTTGCCAACCCGGCACTGATAACGGAGGCGTAACCGTTGATACCCCATGCCCAGGGGATCAGATTCGATTCCTGTTTTCTCATTCGAGAGATGGCAAGAGGGAACGGCATCCCCATAAAGAACGCCAATGGCGCGATGAGCAGTGTGGAGATCGTGAACTTGTACAGCATGGCGAGATGGCCCAGCCCCTCAAACAGCGGTTCCAACAGAAACAGATAACCGAGACATACTAGTGTGATGACAAGGACCGCAACTACTGCGATTCGATAGCGGGAAAACTTTTGCGTCAAGCGCTCGCTGAAAAAACTGCCCAAACCTGCGAACAGCAAAAACCCGGTAAGCGAGATCGATATGGCATAGATGGGGTGGTGCAGAAAGCGTATAAACTTCTGTATGGTGGCGATCTCGATAAACAGGAATGCCACACCGATGGCGAAGAAGTAGTAGAAGACGCGCCAGTGGCTACTCCCCCCAGCTCTCTTGCCTCTGCTGTGCGAGATGATGTGTAGGGGCAGTAGTATCAGCAGGGCACTGATCATGGTGGTGATCACCAAGGTTAGGATCAGGATAATGTAACCCCACTCGATCAGCGGCATACCCCCTTGATGCCGCAGCTTCAATGCCTCGATAAAGCTCTCCCATTTGAAGAAGTGGTGAAAATAGGGCCTGTCGTCCGAGGCGGGCTGGAGATCGAATTTATAGCTCTCCAGGAGTTGCTCCTGCTGCCCATTGGTTATCTGCTTGCTTGCGCGATAGAAATAGGGTTCACGCAGTTGGTTGTAACGGTTTGCCTGCGCTTCTGTAAGGCGATGGCTGTAGGCTGTATCGAAGAGTCTGGCTTGGCAAAAGGTGTCACTAAGGTCGAGTTCCCGGGAGGTGAAAGTACCGTTCTTCACCAGCAGGGTAGCGGTCTGCCAGTTGCGAATAAGCAGCAGGCGTTTTTCCAGGTTGTCCAGACCCAGGGACTGCAGCGCCTGATAAGCGGTGAGGAAGAGTTTGAGACTGTCCCTGGGGGGCACCTTGATCCAGCGGGTAATGGCGAGATAGCCCTCCGGCGCCAGGTGCGAGAGGTAGAGCGCTAGCGCCTCCCGGGTATAGAGATAACTCTCATTCAAGGCGTACAGGCCGGATGAGGAGGCACTGGCCGCATCCACCAGGGCGATCTGGATCAGGTCGTATTTTTTATCCCTTTGGCTGAGAAAATCCCGTGCCTCGGCGATGTGCAGCCTGGTGCCGGGGTTGTCATAGATTGCGCCGGTGAACCCTTTATAGTCGCTTCTTAGCAGTTCAATCAGCTGAGGATTGAGTTCCAGGGCATCTATCGATTTCACCTGGTGGTAGTGGGCCAGCAGCAGGTCGGATCCTGTGCCGCTACCGATCACCAACAGCTCGGCGGCGCTTTTGAGGTGGTAGGGGAGGGCCGAGGTTGTCCGGTCGAGGTAGCTTAGAGTCTCGAGATCGCCATTGAAGCGGGTGATGGCGGACATATTGTCCGCATCGGTGAACAGCCCCAATTGCCGGGGCGGTTCCCGCGGATTGATCAGGCTCAAACCCGGTGCGTGGCGCAGGGGCATCTCGTCGCTGGCCACGAGGGTCAGGTAACCCAGTGGGCTTGAGTATTGATCGACGATAGCAGTGCCTTTGATCTGCAGTGTCTGCATCAATCCCTTATAAGGTGAGTAGTTGAGACTGACCTGGGGTGCTGTATTGAGCAGCAGTACAACGAGCAGCATGAGGGGAATATAGAGCCGGGATTTATATGAGAAATCGAGCTCCCATATGGCAATGGCCAGCGCGGTCAAACCGGCAAGGGTGATGGCAACCAAGAGCTGTTGTGGCATCAGCAGGAACATGCTGACTACTATGCCCAATGCCCCGACACCGGCACCCAGCAGATCGACGGCATAGATGGCGGAGACCTGTCTCTCGCTGTAGACCATAAAGGTCATGCAGATGGCAGTGGCGGTGAAAACGAAGGGCAGCGCAAGCAGCCAACAGATGATTGCCAGATTCAGTACCTGGTGAAAATCCCACAACAGCTCTTCGCTGTTGAAACTGAGGGACTGTGCTGTCAGGTACGATCCCAGGGCGCTGAGGGCGAAGAGCATCAGGGAGAGGGGATAGAGCCATCGGTAGTGCCGGGCGATTGTAGGTTGTATGGTCGAGAGCAGACTGCCACTGATACCGTAGCCCAGCAGCGCCAGGGCGATGATCAGGTAGGCGAAGTGGTGCCATTGAATGATTGAGAAGAGCCTCATCAGCAGAATCTCGTAACCAAGCGCGGATGACGAGAGGATGGCGACCGATATATAGGGTGGGCGATTCATAACAATTTTGAATTATGAATGTTGAATTAATGTGCGAGCTGCGCTCGCAGTATATAAAACTAAGATATGCGCGCAGCGCACACATACAATTCAAAATTATTAATCAATGTTCTCCAGTAAGAGGCACGAACCTGACCGGTAAAATCTGTCGAACCGTGATCTCTTTATCCGCATCCTTGTCAACCAGCAGCAACTGCTGAGTCATGAAACGGCTACCCACCGGGATGATCATTTTCCCCCCGGGCTTCAATTGCTCGATCAATGGAGGGGGTATGTGACTGGCGGCGGCGGTGACGATGATGATGTCGAAGGGGGCATGTTCCTGCCAACCGTAGTAGCCATCGGAGATGGAGACTTCAATATTGTCATAGCCCAGGCGCTTCAGCCGTGTTGTGGCCTGTTTGCCAAGGGGCTCGACAATCTCCATGGTGTAGACCTTCTGGACCAGGCGCGAAAGCACCGCTGCCTGGTAACCGGAACCGGTGCCTATCTCCAGAGCTATGTCTTCTGTCTTGGGGGCCATCAGGTCGGTCATGATCGCCACGATGTAGGGTTGAGAGATGGTCTGGCCAAACCCTATCGGTTGGGGGCGGTTTTCATAGGCCCGATCACGGATCTCCTCGGGCACAAACTCATGACGTGGTACCTCTGCCAGCACCTGCATGACTCGGGCATCGAGTTGCCTCTTATCCAGATAGCTGCTGGTGTCACGCACATCCTGCTCAATCAGTCTCACCATCCTCTGGCGGGGGGCGCTGTATTCGTCATAGCCCAGTTTCGCCACGGCATCGATGCAGAAGAGAAGCAGGGCGAGGAGCAGCAGGTAGAGAAATCGACTCATGGACATGTCATTTTCCTCCTTTCCTACTTACCAATATAGTTCGATGCTATATACAGGTTTGAAGAATCGTGGCAGAGGCAGACCAATAATCAATCACCGGGGGTTGTGGCCAAACCGGTAGCTACTTATCTCCATGTTGCGGAGTCAGCACTATCGTAGATGGATCGATCATGGTCGGAGTCATGATGGTTAGCGCTCTTTTGACTTTGATCAGAGCGGTCGATGTTGTTGTTCCGGCTGAATTTTTTGCGGTCAATGTATAGGTTGTATCCTGTTTGGGGGAAACCTTGGTGGATCCGCTCGTTGCGACCCTGCCGACGTCGGGCTTGATCTCAACGCGAGTGGCATCCCGGGTTCGCCAGCGAAGGGTTGTGGATTTGCCGAATTCAATCGTGCTGTCAGCGGCTGAAAGGCTAGATCTTGGCCTACTCACTTCTGGCCGAGAGTTGACTTGAATGGAGAGCCTCTGCTTCGCGGATTTGTTGTCAGTTCCTCTTACGGCCAGGGTGTAGGTGGTGTCTTTACTGGGTGAAATATTCTTGGAGCCGGAGGCCGGAACGGTACCGATATCGGGGTGAATAACCACCTTCTTGGCATGCTTGGTGACCCAGCTCAGTTTGGTGGTGGCTCCCTGGTCGATCCTGTTTGGATGGGCCTGGAACTCGACAATGCTGGGGGTCGGGCCCTGGTTTGCCGAGTACCATAGGAAGATACCCGCGAGGGCGCTGACCAGGGCAATCCCCAGCACGCCTATCAATACCGCCTTGGGTTTGGGCTTGGGTTTTTTCTCCGCTGACTTTTTAGGCGTCGATACGATCGGCCTGGTTCCCGTTCTGTCCCTTTCCAGGCCCTCGATCAGACGATCGCAATCGGTACGAAAGTCCGGGTCGGGTCTAACCGGCATGCCGTTTCGCTTGGCAAAATCCCGCAGACTCTCAGGCAGATCCTCCGCCTTGGGCATTGTCGCGCGTCGAACCAAAAGGGGGATTACCGGTATGTTTCGATTCAGCGCCGATTCCAATTCAATGCGGACAAAGTCCTCAGGCTGATCCAGGCGTCGATTGCCGCTGGCATCTGTGAGGGATAACCAATCGCGGCCGATGACAGCCAGTACGACCTCGCACTTTCCTACCTTCTCATCGATGTATTTGGAAAAATCGACGCCCAATGGGATATCGTCGACATCCATGAAGAGGGCCGATTCTCCAAAGTGCTCGACAAGGCGGTCATGAATCCTGCCGGTAACATCCGCACTGTCTTCGCGTCGGTAAGAGATGAAGATGTTAGCGATGAGAGTTCTCCTCAGGGTCCCACCCGTGCTTTTCCCTGTTGATTGGTTTCTCATCTACAGTTTATATGAGATTGGGATTTTTTTTACTGTAAATATTCCACACTCGATTGTGTCCCTATCCCCATACCAATCAAGGCTTTTATTCTGTGTAGAGCAGGTGACACAGCACTAGCAGAGCAGGGTCAGGGTTGGTTTATGCCGGGGGTGGTTTGACGCCGAACAGGATCGCATACAGGGTCGGTACAATGAGCAATGTCAGCAGGGTGGCGAATCCCAGTCCCGCCATGATGGTCAACGACATATTGACGAAGAAGACATCTTGCAACAGGGGTATCAGCCCCAGGATGGTGGTGGCTGCGGCAAGTACTACCGGGCGCAAGCGACTGACGGTGGAATCGAGAATCGCAGTGTAGGCCTGTTTTCCCAGTGAGCTCTGTTGATCGATCTCGTCGATCAGGACGATGGCGTTTTTGATCAACAGACCGATCAGGGAGAGGGCGCCCAACAGGGACATGAAATCGAAGGCCCCGTCGAATACCAGCAGGCCGGCGGTGATGCCGATAGCCGCCAGCGGCACGGTCAGCCAGATCAACAGAGGTTGACGAATCTTGCCGAAGAGCAGGATCGTCACCAGGATCATGAGCAGGAATCCTACCGGCAGCGAACTCATCAAACCCTCTTGGGCATTGGCTGAATCCTCATATTCACCACCCCACGAGAAGCTGTATCCCGGTGGCAGGGGTATTGCCTCGATTTCCGGTTTCAGCTGGTTGAACAGGGGGGTGGCCAACTCCTCCACCGAGTTGCAGGAGGCGATGATGGTCTGGATGCGGTCACGGGAGCGAATCAGGGTGTTCTCGAACAGGGTTTCATAACCGCTGATCACCTGGGCGGCGGGGACTGACTGGTTCAGGGCCGGACTCCAGACGGTGATGTCCTGCAGGTTGCCGGGATCCTTGCGTTCCACTTCGGGGGCGCGCATCAGGATCGGCAGGATGCGGATGCCGTCGCGGTAGCGGCCCACCGGGGTACCGTCATTGGCGTACTGCAGCGCGGTTGCCAGGTGCTCCCGGGTGATGCCCAGCTGCCTCCCCACCTGTTCATTGAAGACGGGTCGGATCAATTTCACCGGCTGCCGCCAGTCATCCCGTACGTCCTTGGATCTGGGATCGGCATGCATGAGCGCCTGGGCCTTGAGCGACAGCCCGCGCAATACGGCAGGATCGGGTCCATGAAAACGGGCTTCTATCTTGCTGTCCCGGCCGGGGCCGATACGCATCGATTTGATAATCGGGTCGGTCCAGGGTAACTGTTCCCGCATATAGCGCTCGACCTTGTCCCAGATCTCCGGGATACGTTCCAGGGTGTCGGTCTTGATGAGGATCTGGGCATAGGCCGGGGATACCTCCCGCGGGTCGTAGACCAGGGTATAGCGCTGATGGGGACCGCCGATGGCGGTGTTGGTCTGCACCACGCCCTCCTGCTCGCGGATAAAGGCATCCACTTTCAGGGTGTCTTGCCGGGTCTTCCTGATATCGGTCCCTTCGATCTCCCAGATATCGACAAAAAAGAGGGGTGTGTTGGATGCCGGGAAGAAGGCCTGTTTGACGTTGCCGAAGCCGATAACGGCCAGGATGAAGAGTAAGACAACCACAGCCACAGTGATCCAACGCAGACGAATGGCGCGATCCACAATGCCGCGGAAGAGGGTGAAGATTGCGCCGCTGTAGGGATCCTTGGGGTTGTCACCGCCCTGTTGTCCCGGTTTCAGCAACAGGGCGCAAAGCAGGGGGGTGGTGGAGATGGCGGTTATCCAGGAGAGCAAAAGGGAGTAGAGGATCACCCAGAACAGGGAATTGGTGAACTCGCCGGTGCTGTCCGGTGAGAGGCCGATGGCGGAGAAGGCCAGGATGCCGATCACGGTCCCGCCCAGCAGGGCCCAGATGGTCTTGCCTACCGTCTCCCGCGCCGCATCCGCCGCCTGCATACCACCCTGGATACGCACCAGCATACCCTCGGCCACCACGATGGCGTTGTCCACCAGCATGCCCAGGGCAATCACCAATGCACCCAGGGAGATGCGCTGCAGTTCAATCCCTTCGAGGTGCATGATGAAGAGGGTGCCGGCCACAGTGATCAAAAGCACCGCGCCGATGATAAAGCCTACCCGCAATCCCATGAACAGCAGCAGCACCAGAATCACGATGGCCACTGCCTGACCAACGCTGACGATAAAACCGCCGACCGACTTTTCCACCTCGGCGGGCTGGTTGTAGATCTCGATCAGATCCATGCCTACAGGCATGGTGGGGATGAGTTCCATCACCCGTTGGCGCAGGGTCTCTCCCACCGCAACCACGTTTTCACCCGCCTGCATGGAGATACCCAGGGTCAATGCCGGCTTGCCGTTGACATAGTACATCTGGCTGGGGACCTCTTGGTAGGCGCGGGTGATCTTGGCAATATCCTTGAGGTAGACCAGTTTCTTCTCGTCGGAGCCTATCAGTACGTCGCCGATCGCCTTGACCGTGTTGAACTCCCCGGTGGGTTCGATGCGCAGATACTCGTTGCCCACGCTGGCGTTACCCGCGGTGACCACCACATTCTGTGATTCCAGGATCTGTGAGATCTGATTAGGTGATATTCCCAGTTCGCCTAATTGGGCACGGGAGATATCCACATACACAACCTCCTTTTGCGCCCCGCCAATGGAGATCTTGCGAATGCCGGGCACCAGTACCAGCTGACGTTTGAGGGCATCGGCAAAATCCCACAGATCGCGCCAGCTGTAGCCATCCCCGGTGAGCGCCAGATAGACACCGAAGACATCGCCAAAGTCATCGATCACAATCGGACTTTGCGCCCCGGGGGGCAGCTTGCCCTTCATGTCGGCGATTTTGCGTCGCAACTCATCGAAGATGTTGGGAAAGTCGTCGGCACGGTACTTGTCTTTGAATTCGATCTGAATATCGGATACGCCGGGCCTGGAGATCGACATCCTGATCTGTTTCACCTGCTCCATGCGTTGGATGGCGTCTTCCACATGGTAGGTGACTTCATCCTGCACCTGCTTGGCGGATGCGCCGGGATAGTAGGTGATGATCTTAGCCATCTTGATGGTGAAGGCGGGGTCTTCCAACTTGCCGATGCGCTCGAACGCCCACAGACCGCCGCCGAGCATGATGATCACCAACAGCCAGGAGATCACCGGTGTGCGCACCGAGTATTCGCCGATATTCATCCCGCGTCCCTCATTGCGGTTGTGAGCTGATCAGGTTTCACTTATTTTCCAGGTCCTGAATGCGGGGTTCCGCCTGCTCCCGCTCGGGCAGCAGCCTGACTTGCATATCCTCCAGCAGAAAGGGGGTGCCGGCGGTGACGATGCGCTCACCCGGTTCGAGCCCTTCCAGGATCTCAATCCGGCTGCCCAGGAGCCGGCCGATTTTTACCTTGCGGGATTTGACGGTCATGCTCTGTTCATCGATGACCCAGGCCCTGGACTCGAGATTGCTATCGCCCACAACCGCCGTTGCCGGTATCAGGTGACGTTGGCTTTTATTCAGAAAGCCGCTCAAGTCGACAGTCGCGTTGGCGGTCATGCCCGGCAATATGGTGACGTCGTCAACCTGGGGCATGGTGTAGGTCACTTGGAAGGTCTGGGTTTTGGCATCGGCCTTGGTGCTGACCTCACGAAAGGTGAGGGGATAGGATTTACCGGGAAGATCGGAGAAGCTGACCCTGACCGGGATCTGATTGCGTCTGGTTTCCGGTGACTCCCTGTCCGGCTGGAGTTCACGAAGCTGGCTCTCCGGTACATCGAATTTAACCTCTAGCTCGGAGATATCCTGTAGATCCAGGATCACCTGCTTGGCTTGTACCTCCTCGAAATTTTCGATGTGGCGCTTGGCGATGACCCCTTTGAACGGGGCGGTCAGCTTGGTGTAATTGAGATCCTGCTGGGCGGATTCCAATGCGGATTTTGCACTCTTGAACTCTGCTTCAATGCGATCGTAATCCATCTTCGAGATATGCCCCTTGTCCACCAGCTCCTGGGCGCGGCCATAGTCCTTTTTTGCCTTGTCGAAATTCGCCTTGCGGTTGTTGTAGGCGATCCTGTAGTCGGTGATGTCCAGGGTGGCGATCGGCTGACCCTTCTCTACATGATCACCCTCTTTCACTGAGAGTTGGGTAACCTTGCCGGGGACCCTGAAGGAGAGTTCCGCCTTTCTGCCGGCATCGATGCGTGCGGGGAATGAACGGATATCGGAGGAGCCGGCCTGCTCGACCAGAAAGCTCTTTACGGGGCGTACCGCTTGTTCGGTCTCGGGTGGAGGCGGTTTCTCGCAACCGAGAAGCACAGCAGTAATCAGGACGATGCTCGCACAACGAAATCCACAACATTGCATGTTGAAACCCCCCATACAGCTGCCAAACGATTAATTGTTTGTTAGTGGTAGAGTGATAAGTATAACTGCAATCCTAACCCTAATTACACTAAATGCTTGTGGGGGATTGGTGATCCACAATTCAGCCGGCATCACTTGCACTCGAGTTCGATGCAAGGATATCGAGGTAGGTAATTGGGATTATTGTATGCCGTGGATACGCTGTTTTAGATCCGCATGCCCGAGTGAGTAGAGCATCTCGAACAGCTTGCTGTAGTGAGACAGATTGATCTTGACGGTTTTGTCCGAGTAGTTGACACGATTGAACTCCCGGGAAATCTTACTGGCAGGCAGCGGAACCTCCAGTGCCGCCAATCTGTCGAGCAGTTTCTCGATGGTCAGTCCCGCGGGTCTCTGATAACCGGCATTGCGCAGTAGGTCGTCAATCGCCTGAAGATGGATGGCGATGGCCTCGTCGGGTGTGGCCGTCTGAGCGGAGTCGAGTCTGCGCTTTATTTGCAAGGCACGCCATCTGGGTCGGACGTGTGGCCAGGCTATCCAAAGACCCAACAGGATGACACCGAGACCGAATAAGAATGGCCAGGTATTGATAAAAATGAGTTTCAGATATGCACCTGCCCAGGTAACTAAAAGATAGGATGCCTGCCAGACAGCGCTCATCAGCATCTCGAATGAGATGTCAGTCTCTCCCATGGCTTGCTGGAGCCGCAGCTGCCTTTCCACATAGTCGTTGATCTGTTCGGCGGACAAGGTTTCATTATCCACGGCCGGGCCATCGTAGTAGGCGGTGGGTTCCAGTTCCAGCCAACCGATACCATCCACATAGGCTTCGACCCAGGCGTGACCGTCAAGGGCGTAGACATCGTAGTAACCGGTCATGGGGTTTTGATTGGTTGCAGAGAATCCCGTGACTAGGCGGGATGGAATACCCTGGGTACGCAACATAATGGCGAGCGCGCTGGCGAAGTATTCACAATGTCCCTTTTTTGTCTCGAACAGAAACTGGCCTAAAGGTGTCTGGTTTTGTGACTTGAATATGGAGTCGAAGTCATAGTCATAGTGATTTCGCAGGTGTTGCTCCAAGGCGATGGCTTTAGCAAACTGACTGGCGTGGGGTTGAGCGATTTGCTTAGCCAATTGATCAATGCGCGGATCGATATTCTCAGGGAGTTGGGTAAAGTTGGGTAACGCCACGTACTCGGTTTCGGCAAAGGTGCGTCCCTTGTGCAGAGTGCGTAGAGACTCAACAGCATATGCGGTGCCGCTTCGCAAGGCGCCTGGTGAGTGGAGTTGGCCGAATGCATCGACAGCGATGACGGTTGAAGGAAAATTGACTTTGACCGGTACGGCCGCCGCAGGGATATAGTCTCCCAGGTCGTGTTCGACAAAGATCTCGTAGTGTTCTGTCAGACGGTCTGCCCTATCCAGGATCTCGGGCTGGAGCTTAATCTCCCCGCGGGAAAGCTGCAATTTGCTCAATTGTTGCGCGGAGCTATGCCAGCGCAGGCCGTCGAAACGGTCAAAGATGCGGGCACGCAGATAAAGCGGGCGGTCGGCGCGTACATGGGCCACGATGGCATTGCTGAAACGGTCACCCTGATCGTCGGGATTATCGATCTCCATCTCGTAGTCGAAACCCCGATAGCGAAACTCTGAATCTGAGGGTCGTCCACGGGAGTGCTGACCGGATCTGCCGTGTGAATCCTCGCCAGCAAACTTTTCTGCCAGCTGTTGCAGGAGAGAGTCGGCCGGATTTTCATCATTATCGCCTGCCCGGTTCTGTTCCGCTTCCTGCTCCCACTGAGAGTTTTCATAAAAATGGTCGGAACCGGGAATGGCCCCAAGATTGCCCGCGGGAAAACGGGGCACAACCAGGTAGATGACCAGTGCCAGTCCAATCAACATGGAAGCGGCGCGAAGCTGGTCGAGGGGATTCCAGCGGGACCGGTTATGGCTCAACGGCTCGATATAGGCATAACCCAGGGTGATACTGATGGTTACTGCATAGGCGAGAAAAAAGATCAGGTAGATCCCCGATTTTGATTCGACCGCGCCGGCGATCAATGCGGTAAAGCCCACCGCCAGGCCCATATAGAGTCTGCGATAGTCATGGGTTTGAAACAGCAACGCCAGATGGGCGAATCCGATGAACACCAGCAATGCTATCAAAGGTCCGCTGAGTATAAGCAGTGGGAGAAAGACCACGATGCCGGTTGCGGCGATCTGTTCAGAGATCTTCAGATAGGGGCTCTCCTCCTCCTCGGTGCGTCCCACCATCACCAGGATGAGATGGGTAACCGTCAGCGCAATTATCGAACCGAGCAGAGATGCCGCTATCCCCAGGTAGGCAAATAGCACCGCACCTGCGGCGACCGCCGAGACCAGGCTGTACCAGTAGACCACCTTGAGCGATTTAAGCTTCACTGAAACAGCTCCTCCAGTGGCGTCAGGGCATTCACGGGATAGATCAGGCGGTTGCCCTCCCGATGGTAGTCGCTGCTTGGGTTGTTACGCAGGGGGAAGAGAAAACTCTCCCCATCCAGCTCCATATCCAGATGGGTCAGATAGGGCGGCAGGATTGGCAGCTGCGGGTCATCCTGGAGACGGAAGCCGGTGATCAGATTGGCCTGGGGAAATCTGATCACAGCCTGTTCGATCAATTCGCTGCAACTTTGGCTGCCGTTGCTCTCCAGGGTTGCCAGAAAGGCGTACAGGTCGTAGAGATCGGATGTATAGGCAGGGATAACATAGTCATGCCAGTCACCGTCTTCCACCACCAGAATGCTCTGCATCCCCTCGCGGCTGGCATAGTGAATCATCGACGCGGCGATGGTGATGGCGTATTCAAAAGTGGATCTCGAGCCCTCGCCCTGGTTGAAGGCTGGCCTGCAGTCCAGGGTCACTAACAATACCGGCCGATCACTGCGTTCATACTCCTTCACCACCAACTGCTGTTGCCGGGCAGACGCCCGCCAGTGAATATGACGAAGACTGTCGCCCTGGGTATATTCACGCACTGCCGCAAACTCATCCTGGCCTCCCTGTTGAGGAATGTGCAGATCACCATCGCTGTTGGCATCCGCGATGACCGGCAGAGGGATACGCGTCAGGTTGCATACCCGGGGAAGCACCAATACCTCCAGGGTATCGGTCATGAGTTGCCGACTATGCCTCACCACGCCGAATGGATAGGAGGAGGAGAGGGTCAACTGATCCAGCAGAAACCGGCCGCGTCGATCGCAATAGATGCTGGCGCGTTCACGTATGGCTTTGTCGCACTGGGAGATGAATATGTTCTGTTCACCGACGCTGAATGGAAGCTGGTCGGTCAACTGCAGATGATATCTTCGACCCTCGGACGATATCAGGTAGATCAATTCACCCTCACTGCCGGCCGTCAGATCACCAGCCAGGGAGCGCTCCACCCTGACCCCGCGTACTTGCAGTCTGGGCATCAGGTGAGAGATCAGCAGCAAGGAGAGACAGAGTGCGGACAAACCGTAGAGCAGTGCCAGCCCCCGGTTCCAGGCCACAAAAAAACAGGCCAGGGAGAGCAGCCAGATGACAACGTGCAGGTCGAACCAACGTTGCAGCCAGGCGATGACTTCAGGTGGCAGTCTGTTGGAGAGCAGGGCCTGTTCATTCATCCCTATCACTCCGCCAGTTCGAGAACAGTCTCCGTTTTCCGGTCGCCACCCCTGTTATCGGGCATGGCGGGGACAGGCGTGGTATCGACGATCTCCTGCAGGAGGTTTTTGTCGTTGTCGTTATTACTTCTCAATAACATGCGATGGGCCAGCACGGGCACGACCAACTCTTGTACCCGACGCGGTGTAACAAAGCTCTCATCGTGCAGCAAAGCACTCGCCTGGGCGGCCTTCATCAGAGATATCGAACCACGTGGACTCACCCCCAGGCGGATCTTTTTATGCTTGCGGGTGGCCTGAATCAGGGCCGCGATATAATCGATGACATTCTGCTCGATCTGGATCTTGGTTACCGCACGCTGCAGCTTGAGCAGTGTGGCGTCGTCGACCCTTGCCGCGATTTGATCGAGGGGATCATCGCTGCGGTTCATCTGCATGATGCGGGTTTCGTCCTCCAGTTTGGGATAGCCCAGGGAGACACGCATGAAAAAACGATCCAGTTGCGCCTCGGGCAGGGGAAAGGTGCCGCTGAACTCGATGGGATTCTGGGTCGCGATGACCATGAAGGTGGCAGGCAGCTTACGGGTCTTGCGGTCCACGGTGACGGTTCGCTCCGCCATGGCTTCGAGCAGGGCCGATTGGGTGCGTGGCGAGGTGCGGTTGATCTCATCGGCCAGCAGGATATTGGTGAATACCGGGCCGGGTAAAAAGCGAAAGCCCTGTGACTTCTGGTCGAATATGGATATGCCCGTGATATCCGCCGGCAATAGATCCGGTGTGCACTGAATCCGTTTGAAGGTCAGATCCAGGCTCTTTGCCAGGGCCTTGGCCAGGGTGGTCTTACCCAGGCCGGGCAGATCCTCCAGCAGCAGGTGTCCGCGACAGAGCAGGCCGATCATCACCAAACGCAGGGTTTCCGGCTTGCCGACGATGGCCTTTTGCCACTCGGTCAAAAGGGATTGGAGCAGCTTTCCCGGTGTTTTTCGATTGGAATCAGACATCAAATCTCCCTGTAATCATGCTGAGGGTATTCAATCGCTGTGTTCAAAAGCATAAATATTCTACTGAATTAGGCATTTATTAACCTCATGTAGCGTGCATTATGACGACATCTTGAGTCATTGATTAAGATGAAAGGGCCGTCTTCGCTGTGTATATCAACACGTCTGCCCATTTGTCATTTTATGTTATCGATCCTCGCGGTTGGGCGTCATACACCTTGGATAGACACAACGCAAGCGTTGGGCCGGTAAGATACAGGGTCTCAGTGGCTGATCCTGCGCTAGCACTACATTCGACTGATCTCGCCTAAATAGTGGATTACCTCAGCACGACCCATCAACTCGCTGAGTCTGTCAATACGTTGGGACATTGTGGCAAACGCTTCCAGGGCTTGTTTGTCAGCAATGTCCTGGGCCGCCTTTGCATCGAGATCGAGGAATTGTTGAAAAAGCCGGGCCGGTAAGGTGTTGCGGGCACGCTTCATGCCTCCCTCCTCGAGGTAGACCAGGGTCGCAGTGCGATCTGCCTTTGACAGCCGCTCCCAGTCACGCGCTATACCGGTATAGAGTTCAACGGCAATAACAAACAATATGGGAAGTCTGCGCCCGGTATTGCCGGCATACTGGGTTGCCAGGAAGGCCTTGGCCTCTGCAAACTGCCTTGCATTGAGTGATACTGGCTGGCTGAGTTTGCCACTCTTTGACATATGAAGCAGGGCGATCAAGGCTTCCAGATCGCGCTTGGTCATGAGTCTCTGTTCCTTGTAGTCGACGAATGCCACAGGGTCGGGTTCAGCCAGAAGTTTAAGAATAATTCCGCCTTGATTGCGTGGATTGAAGACTGCGTTTTTCAAGTAGATATGGCGTAGCAACAACTCTTTTGGTGTGTCTGGAGATTGGGCTAAATGGCTACGACTGGCGATGTGTGACGCTAAGGCCTGCTCGCAAGCAGGGTTGCACTGATCCGGATCACCAAAATGTTCCTGATAGTCTAATATTGCTGCTTCGAGTTCCCGCTCAGTAAGGGAACGCCCGAGATAGTCTTTGAAAAACCCGGCAATCTCCGTGCGCACATCCAGGGTCTGCGCAACGACAGGTTGCACCAAGAACTCTGTAGCGAAGAGAAAAATCAGTAAACGAGTCCATGGGATCAGATTAAGAGATGTATTTCGTAGCATGATGGCAATACTCCGTCCGTGATGTATTCAAACTAATGGAACATGCGATGGCGAAATCCATAGGAAATGAGGAAAACCCCCCTTGATGAGCAGTTTTCCCGGTTTTTCGCTTGGATATTGGCATGAAACCTCCCTCTAATCGTGCTGAGGGTGCTCAATCAGAGTGGTCGATAGCATCAATATTTTACAGAATCGGGCATCTAATGACTTCTTGCAGTGCACATTTTGCTTACATCCTGAGCCAAAATCGCGATTAAAAAAGGCGATGGGTCTATAAATATCCACCAAAATACAGCTACAATTGCAGCTTTTGAGAAAACCGAACGACCAAATTATCAGGAAAAATCCATGGCATATGACAAGCTTGAGATCCCTTCCACAGGGGAAAAGATTACCGTTGACGCGAATGGGGCGTTGCATGTACCGAACAACCCCATCATTCCCTATATAGAAGGTGACGGCATAGGCGTGGATATCACTCCGGTGATGCTGAAGGTGATCGATGCGGCGGTGGAGAAGGCCTACGGCGGTGAGAAAAAGATCGCCTGGATGGAGATCTATGCCGGGGAAAAGGCGACCCATGTCTACGACAGCGATACCTGGCTGCCCCAGGAGACCCTGGATGCGGTGAAGGAGTTCGTTGTCTCCATCAAGGGTCCGTTGACGACACCCGTGGGTGGCGGTATCCGCTCCCTGAATGTGGCGATACGCCAACAGCTCGACCTCTTCGTCTGTCTCAGGCCGGTGCGCTATTTCGATGGCACTCCCAGTCCGCTGAAGGAACCGGAGAAGACCAATATGGTGATCTTCAGGGAGAATTCCGAAGATATCTACGCCGGCATCGAATGGGAAGCTGGCAGCGAAGAGGCAAAGAAGGTGGTCGATTTTCTGCAGGATTCCATGGGTGTGAGTAAAATCCGCTTTCCCGCCACATCCGGTATCGGCATAAAGCCTGTCTCCAGCGAAGGCACCAAGCGCCTGGTACGCAAGGCGATTCAGTATGCCATCGACAATGACCGCAGTTCGGTGACCTTGGTACACAAAGGCAACATCATGAAGTTCACCGAAGGCGCCTTCAAAAACTGGGGCTACGAGCTGGCCAAGGAGGAATTTGGTGCAGTCGAGCTGGACGGTGGACCCTGGTGCAGCTTCAAGAATCCCAAGAGCGGCAAAGAGATCATCATAAAAGACGTAATCGCCGATGCCTTTCTGCAGCAGATCCTGTTGCGACCCGCCGAATATAGCGTGATTGCGACCCTCAACCTGAATGGTGACTATGTCTCCGATGCCCTGGCCGCCCAGGTAGGCGGTATCGGGATCGCCCCGGGGGCCAATCTTTCGGACGATGTGGCCATGTTCGAAGCCACCCATGGCACCGCTCCGAAATATGCCGGTCAGGACAAGGTCAATCCTGGTTCACTGATCCTGTCGGCGGAGATGATGCTGCGTCATATGGGATGGTTCGAGGCGGCGGATCTGATCATCAAGAGCCTGGGCGATACGATTTCAGCAAAGACGGTTACCTACGATTTCGCCCGACTGATGGATAATCCTCAGGAGCTGAGTTGTTCCGCCTTCGGCGATGCCATGATCGAGATGATGTAGCGCTTGAGGCTTATTCTCCCCTGACATGGCTGAAAAAAGCGCCGATCACCTGGCTCAACTTCGGCGTGCGCTCGGGATTGCGTAGACTTGCCTGCATCGCCGAACGGGTAGCAGGCAGATAGAGCAGGTCGCTCAAGATGCCGTTGAAGAACGCCTGGCCCGCCTCGTTGTCCGCCAGCCGTTCCAGATAGCGATGGCGCAGTGAATCATCCTCCAGGGACTCCCAGGCTCTACCCGCTATCGCTGCCAGCAGGTCACTGCGTTGGGAGACGGGGTGGTCCAGGAGCTGTGAGATGAAATCGTTGCGAATCGATCCCTGCTGGCTCTGGGAGAGACCCCTCACCACCGCCGAGAGAACCTGTGGATCGGGTGATTCCTGTTGCAGGCTTGAGAGACCCCTTTCAGCCAGGGCGTCAGCGATGGGATGGGAGATCAGCTCATTTTCCAGACAGTGGCAGAGCGCCTCCAAGGGAGAGGGGGGCAAGGATGGAATGGACTTGCGAACACGCCGGGTATTGCCATGCTGATCCAAGCGGGCAGCCACATCGGCGATCCCCTGATAGCCGATGAATGACCACTGGTCCCAACCCAGATCACCATCAAAATAGGCCTTGGCATGGTCATAGTAACGGGAGACCGGTTGCTTCAGGGCCTGGGTCAGGCGTGCATGAAAGATGGCCAGACGCTCCTGTTTGGGCTGAAAGGCATAGGGATTGTCCTGCAATGCACCCTGCATCTCATCCGTCCCAGGCTCGCCCCCCAGGCTCTCGAGCAGATGATGCATAAACTCATCTCTGGCGGAGAGCAGCAGCTTACCCTGTTCATCCAGGGGAAAGCGGATAAACCAGATCATGGGCTCGATCTGTGGCTGTTTTGGATCGGCCAGGGTCAGGGCGAACCAGGCCTGCTGTTGCAGCGGAAAGGGATAAGCTATCTCGGTCTGCTCAAAGGCGATGAAATCCTCTCTTGGGATGGCAATGATGCGCCTTCCCATGTCATGGATGGTGATGGAGAGCCCGCCGGACTCGAGAAACTTGGTCAGTGTTGCGATTGTGGTCATGAAGTGGATCTGTTCAAAGTCTAGGGAAAATCATTATTAGTCCGCAAATGAACGCAAATGACCGCAAATAGCAATCTATTTAATCTAAAAGGCATGATGTGAGTTTTCAGGTGGCGCCTTTCATTGCTGGTTGGACCGATAATAAGATGGATTATGAATGGCTACTGGGCAGGATAAGACATCTTTAACTAAGCCTATGAAATATATTCAATATTCTTAATTTGCGTTGATTGGCGTTGATTTGCGGACTTTCATACCCTGGTCTGGTCCGTACTAAATCCAGTCGATCAGATGGTGCTCCCAGTCATCCGCCTCGGATTCCCTTACGACTTTGCCGCGTATGGAGTGGCCTGCCTTTTCCACACTTACGGGGTCTCCGGATACCAGGGGGTGCCAGTCGGGCAGGGGCTTTCCTTCCGCCAACAGGCGGTAGGCGCATGTCTCCGGCAACCAGTAGGGATCGGCCAGATCACTAGGCGTCAGGCTGACGCAATTGGGCACCCGTTTTGATCGCTCTTCATAGTGGGTGCAACGGCAGCGTTCCAGGTCGAGTAGATCACAAACGACATTGGTGAAGAAGATCTCCCGGGTCTCCTCATCCTCGATTTTCTGCAGACAACACTTACCACAACCATCACAGAGAGACTCCCACATTTCCCGGGACATGGCATCCAGGGGTGTAGAGATCCAGAAAGGGGATTCGGTTGTGCTCATTAATGGCATAATATCATCATCAGACATCATTAGATTGAAGAATAAAACGCTTAATTCTTGAATATGTTGCCAGTTGACCCACAGCACTCTTCAGACCTGCTTTGATCACGGATTAATTCCACTGTCAACGCTTTTTATGCACAATCGGGTTTTCAGGAAGCAGAGATTGGCAGGTTATAGGGAACTTCTGTGGTGATACATTTAAATGGTTCAATAACATATTGATTATAAATGGAATTTATAATTTGTATAGAAATTACACAATTTAAAAAGAGGTTAAGGAGATCAAGGGCTGCAGCACAGTTCATGCAGCTTACTAACAAAGTTATCCACAGATTCTGTGGACATAATTTGGCCTAGGAGATTGTCAAATTCAGGGGATGTTCGCCACCGGACCTACCCAATAATAGGTATCTGGACCAACCTAATCTCGGAGCAAAGCGCATGACAGAGACCGACCAATCCTATCAGGCTGTATTGAACTTCCCATTCGCCCCGATTGGCATTGCCATAACCCATGGCAAACTGACAGCAGTGGATTATTTGACTCCACCCCAGCCGGCCTACACCCGGCAGGTTCCCGGATTGCGCCGTGTGATCGATGCCATCAAAACCTATCTGCAGGATCCAAAAAGAGAATTTGATCTGCCGCTCAATCTCGAGGGGACACCGTTTCAAAGGCGTGTCTGGCGGGCGCTGCGAAAGATACCTTCCGGCTCTACCCTGACCTATGGAGAATTGGCGCAGCAGATCGGCAGTGGAGCCAGAGCGGTGGGCAATGCTTGCCGGGCCAATCCCTGTCCGCTGATCGTACCTTGTCATCGGGTGGTTGGCGTGGACGGTCTTGGGGGTTTCGCGGGTGAACGGGGTGGAGAGAAGCTGGAGATCAAGCGCTGGCTGTTGCACCATGAGGGTGTCTTGTGAAGGCATCGGTTGAGGATAATTCTCATATAGAGTCCTTTTCCGACGCCTTGTGGATGGAACGAGGTCTGAGCCGCAACACACTCTCCGCTTATCAGTCCGATTTGGCCAAGGTTGCCAACTGGCTGCGTAACAACAGGGGTTACGGCTTGCTGCAGGCGCAGCGTGCCGACCTGCAATCCTATCTGGCTGAACTGGTGAAACAGGGCAGGAAACCCCGCTCAACCGCACGTCTGCTGTCCTGTATCAGGCAGTTCTATCAATACAGTTTACGGGAAGGCTGGCTGAGCAACGACCCCAGTGCGCGTATCGATTCTCCCAAGCTCGGCAGAGCCTTACCCAAGTCACTTTCCGAAACCGAGGTCGAGGCGTTGCTGCATGCACCGGATCTTGAGGATGCGGAGGGGATGCGTGACCGGACCATGTTAGAGGTGCTGTACGCTTCGGGTCTGAGGGTATCTGAACTGATCGATCTGCGACCTGAGCAGGTGAATCTGACCCAAGGGGTGATGCGTATAGTCGGTAAAGGTGGCAAGGAACGCCTGGTACCCATGGGTGACGAGGCGCAAGCTTGGCTGGAACGCTTCTTTGGGGGAGCTCGGATAGAACTTTTGCGGGACAGGGTGTGCGCCCATCTTTTTCCGACCCGGCGTGGTCAGGGCATGACCAGGCAGGCCTTCTGGTACCGGATCAAAAAACATGCGGCCAGTGCGGGAATCAGCCATACCATCTCGCCCCATACCTTGCGGCATGCCTTTGCCACCCATCTGTTGAACCATGGCGCTGATCTGCGCGTGGTACAACTGCTATTGGGACACGCTGACCTATCCACCACACAGATCTATACCCATGTGGCAAGGGAGCGATTGAAACAACTGCACGCAACCCATCATCCCCGGGGATGAGGTCTGAGACACATGTGAGTAGGCCCAGGTTGTGCTAGAGTCCCCACCCTGTATTCAATTGATCAGGAGCCAGTATGCCATCCTTCGATATCGTCTCAGAAGTGGATCTTCAGGAGGTCAGAAATGCAGTCGATCAGGCCAACCGGGAGGTAGGCACGCGATTTGACTTTAAAGGTGTGGATGCCACATTCGAACAGAATGAGAACGAGATCGTATTACGTGCGGAGCAGGAGTTTCAACTCAATCAAATGATGGATATTCTGCGCCAAAAACTGGTCAAACGTAAGGTTGATGTCGCTGCTATGGATATCATGGATGCGGAGACCAGTCTCAATGCCGCTCGTCAGCGAGTGATCATTAAACAAGGTATCGACAGCGACATGGCGAAAAAGATGGTCAAACAGATCAAGGGCAGCAAGCTCAAGGTGCAAGCCCAGATTCAAGGTGAGCAGGTTCGTGTGACAGGGAAGAAGCGAGACGATTTACAGCAGACTATCGCACTTATTCGGGATGCCGATTATGGTCTTCCCCTTCAATATCAAAATTTTCGGGACTAAATATCGATGAAACAACCACACCTAGCTATCCTGCGCAAGGGCGCCAGGCTACTGCCACTTATCTCCCTGCTGCTAATCGCACCTGTGACGGCGCAACCCAGCAAGCAAAATGCTGAGATGATGAAAGTGCGCGAAGGGGTCAATAAAATCCTCAAGCAGGGCGCCATCACCAGTGTCGTACCCGCCAAGATCGATGGCCTGTATGAGGTCATGGTAGGTCCTCAGCTCTATTATGTTTCCGCGGACGGCAGGTACCTGTTGAGCGGGTACATGTACGATATCGAAACCCGGGAGGATCTGACCTCACCCAAGGTTGACGCTGCCAAAGCAGCGGCGATCGAGGCGATTGGGGAAGAGAACATGGTGGTTTTCGCCCCTGAAAAAACCCAGCATACCGTCACCGTATTCACGGATATCGACTGTGGCTATTGTCAGAAACTGCATAGCGAGATGAAAGACTATAACGATTTGGGTATACGGGTGCGTTATCTGATGTTTCCCAGGGCGGGTGTCGGCAGTGAATCCTTCGATAAGGCGATAACCGTATTGTGTTCCGATGATCGGAATGATGCCATGACCCAGTCCAAGGCAGGTAAAAAGCTGGCTAAGAAGGTGTGCAATAATCCGGTAGAACAGCACTGGGCGCTAGGCAAGACCCTGGGTGTGAATGGCACGCCTGCCATATTTCTGGAAAGCGGCGATATGCTGCCAGGCTATATTCCGGCGCAGCGTTTAAGCAGAATTTTAATGGAGTTGGACAATAATCGATCACAGAAGTGAAAAATTACCCATTTTTTTGGTTTGCTTCAGCAATCAATAAGTATTTAATGGTAGTTTAATCATAGGGCCTGTTAGCAATACTACCCTCTACCGCTAAATTTCGGGAGTCAGCTTGAAG
The DNA here is from genome assembly GCA_040507005.1 of Candidatus Thiodiazotropha sp. Taxonomy (GTDB): domain Bacteria; phylum Pseudomonadota; class Gammaproteobacteria; order Chromatiales; family Chromatiaceae; genus Thiodiazotropha. Next base: position 6,649 of record JBEVVS010000057.1, on the reverse strand, counting down.
TTAGACGTGGCAATGCGTACCGACAAAGGGGTGGTACGGGAGCAGAATGAGGATGCTGTTGGCGGGGATCCTGATGCAGGGTTGTTGATACTTGCTGATGGCATGGGAGGCGCCAACGCCGGTGAGGTCGCCAGCAGCCTCACGGTGGATATGCTGACCAGTCAATTGGCCAGTGCCGGTAACGCGGGTGAGAGTATCACATGGCGAGAGCATCTGCTGAATGCCATACAGGATGTGAATCACGCGATACAAGAATTATCACAGCAAGTTGCTGAGTACCAAGGCATGGGCACGACCCTGGTGGTCGGGCTATTCTCCGAGGACAGCCTGCTGTATGCCCATGTGGGTGATTCCAGGCTCTATCGCCTGCGTGACGGAGTATTTAAGCAATTGACCACAGACCATACGATGATCCAGGAGATGGTCAATCTGGGGGATTTTGCTAGCATTGAACAAGCACTCATGGCGGGCGTGCCGACCAATGTGTTGTCTCGGGCCATTGGCTCTGAAGAGATAGTGGACATCGACCTGAGTGAGACAGAGGTCGAAATCGGTGATTTCTATCTGTTTTGCAGTGACGGCCTGACAGGCATGGTGACGGATGACGAAATCCAAAGTATCCTTGAGAACAGGAACCTCGATTTAATGCAGCAGACTGATGAACTTGTTGATTTTGCCTGTAGAATGGGAGGCATGGACAACATAACCGTGATTCTGGTCCGCACCATGGCGGATGATGGTTAATTGAGTTTTATAGAAATGGTACTTGGGTAGATAGCTTTATGGAAAAGCTCGTTGTTATGGGTGGCGATGAGTCACCACAAGAGTTTCCACTTTTCGGCAAGCGCATGTTGATCGGACGTGACGAGACCTGCGAGGTCTGTCTGAAGGATCGTTCGGTCAGTCGCCACCATGCCACTCTGCTGAAGGTTTTCAGTGGTTATTCCATTGAGGATGAGCAGAGCACCAATGGTACTCGCGTGAATGGCAACACGGTTACCAAGCGCTTCTTGAAACACGGTGACCTGATCGAGGTCGGTAAATACCACCTGCGATTTATCGCTCAAGCAGCACCGCAAGATATGGATGATCCGGATCGAACAGTGGTATTGCGTCCCCGTGAGTCCGCACCCGCTGAAGCTGCAACCTCCGAGGTTGCCGTGGCGCCATCCCTGAGCGAGGAATCAAGTCAGGAATATGCCGCGAATGATATCTCACCCCCTCAAACCACTGAGGCCCCCGATACCGAGGCCCCAGTAGGCGTTCAGGCCAGGGTCCGCTATCTGAGCGGTGACAATAAGGACGAGGTGAAAGTGGTCGACCGGGCCTTTTTCAGCGTCGGCAATCCCGGTGGCGATCTGGTCTTGATCAACCAGCGTACTTCAGGCTATTTTCTGCTCAAGGTGGGAGGCGATCACCCACCCATGATCAATGGCCAACCGATCAAAGCGGGTGGTGTGGAGCTGCATGACGGTGACCGCATCGACCTGGGCGACCTGTCGCTGGAATTTCTCAGCTAGTAAAATCCTGATCCATGGGTTTCATCCGTCCAGGGTGTGACTTGCCGCACCCTGAGCTTCGCTCTAATCCTTCAAACGAAAACCGATATTGATAGTCACCTGCCAGTGGGCCACCTGGCCGTTATCGATATGGCCACGGGTTTCCACGACCTCAAACCAGTTCATGTTTTCGATGGTCTCGCCGGCGCGTGCAATGGCATTGCGGATGGCATCGTCGGTGCTGGTCTGGGATGAACCTACCAGTTGAATCTTTTTGTAGACATGATCGGACATGACATCTCCTGTTAATCGTCTGATTTCTAGTTACTCATATAACCCGGCCAATGTATCAAAAATGCAGAAATTTTGAGTTTTTAGTTTTGAGTGGATGAGTTCGCTTGGCTCACGGTTTTTTGATAAGTATCAATCCCGGTTGTCTTCTGACGGATGGCAGACAGACAAAGGGGAGCCAAGTTTTTTAAGTAACTAAAAACTCAAAACTAAAAACTCAAAACTAATCAGTATTCCTACGGCCGGGCACGATGGGTACTCAGCTAAGGTTTTTCTTTAGCCGATATATTAAATCCAGTGCTTCTTTAGGGCTTAGCTCATCCGGCTCGATCTCCCGCAGCAGCTGTTCCACCTCCGATGCCTCGGGGCAGGGCGGCTCGGCGTCGAACAGGGGGAGCTGGCTCTGCTGCTGTTCGGCATGGCGTTGGGCGCTGGCCTCCAGCTCCAACAGGCGCTGCCGTGCCCGCAGGATCACCGTTTTCGGCACCCCCGCCAGGGTCGCCACCTGGAGGCCGTAACTCTGGTTGGCCGGTCCCTCCCGCACCGCGTGCAGAAAGACAATGCTATCCCCATGCTCCACCGCGTCCAGGTGCAGGTTGCTGATGCCGGGATACTCCTCCGGCAGGGTGGTGAGTTCGAAGTAGTGGGTGGCGAAGAGGGTATAGGCCTTGAGACAGGTGGCCAGCTCCACCGCGCAGGACCAGGCCAGGGAGAGGCCGTCGAAGGTGGAGGTGCCACGGCCGATCTCGTCCATCAACACCAGGCTCTGGGCCGTGGCGTTGTGCAGGATGTTGGCGGTCTCCTCCATCTCCACCATGAAGGTGGAGCGCCCCCCGGCCAGGTCGTCGGAGGCGCCGATACGGGAGAAGATGCGGTCGATGGGGCCGATCCGTGCAGCAGCGGCGGGGACGAAGCTGCCACTGTAGGCAAGCAGCACAATGATGGCGATCTGGCGCATGAAGGTGGACTTGCCACCCATATTGGGGCCGGTGATGATCAGCATCCGTTGTTGATCATCAAAGGTGACACTGTTGGCGACGAAGGGATCGCTGCTGACCTGCTCCACCACCGGATGGCGGCCGTCGCTGATATCCATGCCCGGCTCCTCCACCATCAGCGGGCAGACCAGATTCAATCCTCGGGCCCGTTCCGCCAGGTTGCACAACACATCCAGTTGGGCCAGCCCTTCGGCACACCGTTGCAGTGGCGCCAGTTCCTCACACAGCAGGTCGAGGAGTTTTTCATAGAGGTGCTTCTCCCGGGCCAGGGCCCGCTCCCGGGCACTCAACACCTGATCCTCGAACTTCTTCAGCTCCGGGGTGATAAAGCGTTCCGCCCCCTTCAGGGTCTGACGGCGGATATAGTCGTCCGGGGCCTTGTCGGACTGGCCGCGGCTGATCTCGATGTAGTAGCCGTGGACCCGGTTGTAGCTCACCTTGAGGGTGGAAATACCGGTGCGCTCCCGTTCCCGGTTCTCCAGATCGAGGAGGAACTGATCCGCATTCTGCGAGAGGGCCCGCAGTTCATCCAGCTCCGGGTCATAACCCTCAGCGATCACGCCCCCGTCGCGGATCAGCATCGGGGGTTGTTCGATAATGGCCCCGTCGAGGAGCTGATGGATGGCGGGGTGTTCGCCGATCTGTTGTGCCAGAGCGGGTGTCAGGGGGCTGTCGAGTTGGCTCAACAGGGGTTGCACTTGGGGTAGGGCGCCGAGGGCCTCCCGCAGGGTGGCCAGATCCCGGGGGCGGGCGCTCTTCAGGGCCACCCGGGCGAGGATACGTTCGATGTCGCCGATGCCCTGAAGGATCTCCTGCAGTTCGCTATAGAGGTGTGATGCCAGCAGGGCCTCGATGGTGTTATGGCGCTGGGCAACTGCCTCCCTATCCCGCAATGGCTGGCTGATCCAGCGGCGCAGCATGCGGCTCCCCATGGCGGTGACGGTGCGGTCCATGATCCCCGCCAGGGTGTGTTGAGGTTGATTGGAGAGGGAGTGGACCAGCTCCAGGTTGCGCCGGGTCGCGGCATCGATGATCACACTCTGCTCCCGATGCTCCACCCGCATGCCGCGGATGTGGGGCAGGGCGCCGAACTGGGTCTCTTCCACATATTGCAGCAGGCATCCGGCGGCGGCCACCGCCAGGGGGTGGTCCTGGCAGCCGAAGCCACCCAGGTCCCGGGTGCCGAACTGGCGGCTCAATAACCTTTCCGCGGAGTCGAGATCGTAGTGCCAGGCGGGTCTGCGGGTCACTCCCTGGCGCAGGGCCAGGGCCTCGGGGAGGGTGGAGTCCTCGTCGAGCAGAATCTCCGCCGGGCTGAGACGCTCCAGTTCACCGCTCAGGGCCTCGAGGCCGTTGAGTTGTTGAATGGTGAATCGTCCGCTGGCCAGATCCAGGGCCGCCAGACCATAGCCGGGGTCGTTTTCGTTGATGGCTGTGAGCAGATTCTCCTGTCGCTCCTCCAGCAGCGCCTCGTCGGTGAGGGTGCCCGGGGTGACGATGCGCACCACCTTGCGCTCCACCGGCCCTTTGCTCGCGGCCGGGTCGCCGATCTGTTCGCAGATCGCCACCGACTCCCCCTGCTTTACCAGGCGCGCCAGGTAGCCTTCAGCGGCATGGTAAGGGACTCCCGCCATGGGGATCGGCTTGCCCGCCGACTGGCCCCGTTTGGTGAGGGTGATATCGAGCAGTCGCGCCGCCTTCTCCGCATCGCCATAGAAGAGCTCGTAGAAATCCCCCATGCGGTAGAAGAGCAGCAGATCGGGATGCTCCCCCTTGAGGCGCAGGTACTGCTGCATCATGGGGGTGTGCTGCTGGGCTTTGGCGGCTTTGGTCATCAGGCAGGAGGAGGCCTATTCGAAGGTGTAGTGCTTCTCGACGTCTTTGGTGATCTCCCAGGTGCACTTCATGCCCGCCGGGAAGGTTATCAGGTCGCCGCGGCCGAACGCCTGGGGTTCGCCCCCCTGGGGGGTGACGGTGAACTTGCCCCGCAGGATGTAGCAGGTCTCGGTCTGGGTGTACTCCCAATCGAACGTGGAGACCTCCTTCTCCCAGATCGGCCAGTCGTAGACCCCCTGGATCTCCAGTTTCATGGCGGAGGGACGGTGTTCGCAGAGTATCTTTAGGTCAGTCATGTTGTCCGCTTTGTTCTGGCTTTTTAAAAGTCCGCTCCCCTCGGGCAGCGTTGATTCAGACGCTAGAGTTTACCCTGAATGGGGGGGTAGGTTAACCCAGCATCCCGCCTCTCAAGGTAACTCGTTGCCCCTATTCAAGATCGAGATGTAGTTCTGGTATGCATAGATTCTGTCACGCTGTTTCCCGGTTAATTCTTCAATGATGTTCAGATCTACCAGCATCTTCAGGCCCGACTGAATGGTGGCCGGTGCCAATCCGGTCTCTTTCTGTAGCCAGGCTGCTGTTGCAATGGGGCGTTGAACCAGGGCCTGATGCAGTTTTAGCAGGGTGCCGGAGAGTCGAGCCTGGACTTGTAGCTCGCTGCGATCACTCTCGGCTTGCTGTATCAGGCTTTTCGCAGTTTCTACGGCGGCCTGTGCAGTTTCCGAGATTGCCTGTGCAAAAAAGTCGAGCCAGCTTTCCCAGTCACCTTTCAGTCGCACCCGGTTGAGTAGCTGATAGTAGGTTTGCCTGTGGCTTTTGAAATGCAGGCTTAGGTAGAGCAGGGGTTCCTGGAGTATTTTTTCATCGATTAATATGAGTGTAATCAGCAGGCGTCCAAGCCTGCCATTGCCGTCGAGAAAGGGGTGCAGGGTTTCAAACTGTACATGTGCCAGGGCTGCTTTAAGGACAGCAGGTGTGCGCAAACGCTGATCATGGATAAAGTTTTCAAGATCGGTGAGAGTGGCTGGGAGACGATCGGCCGGGGGTGGTACAAACGCAGCGTTACCCGGTCGGGTGCCGCCTATCCAGTTTTGTGTTTTACGCAATTCCCCTGGTTGTTTGTGGCTGCCTCGCCCGCTGGAAAGAAGTATTTGATGCAGCTCTTTGAGCAGGCGCACAGAGATGGGAAATCCCTCTTGCAGCCGTTTTATTCCGTGATCGAGGGCGGCGACATAGTTGCTGACCTCGGAGACATCATCCAGCGGTACTCCCAGGGGCTGCTCCAATTCATACATCAATAGATCGGAGAGGGAGGATTGGGTGCCCTCGATCATCGAAGATAGGACAGCCTCCTTACGTATATACATGTAGAGCAGGAGGCCTGTTTGTGGCAGCAGGCTTGTGATGCTGTCCAGACGACCCAATGCCAGGTGTGCCTGTTCAAATCTTGATCTCAGGGAGGGACTCCACTCAATATCCGGTTTTGGTGGCAGAGGCTTAGGTATGAAGGCCTGGACCTTTTCACCAATGGTTGAGATGGTGACGTACTTACCCTGCTGTGCTCTTTCCATGATGCTATTTCAGAAGTTGAATCAGCCGTGTTTGCTATTTCAAATAATAGAATAAATTGAAATAGAGTACAATGGTTGAGCAATCAATGAAAGGGAGTACTTGGCTTCGTCACCAGGTTCCAGCGTTTGGAATGGATAACCAGATCTTATTCAATTTGTCGTCTATTCAGACCCCAGCATTAAAATCCGCAAACATTATCAGATGGTCTTGAGTAGGCTTGTCCGCAGGAGGTCGCGAATGAAAGCATCAACGGCAGAGAGTTATCGACAGCGGGTGATACGGGTGGTGGAGTATATCTACGATAACCTGGATGCCGATCTGAATGTGCATCGCCTGGCGGAGGTGGCCTATATGTCGCCCTACCACTTTCACCGCATCTACCGTGAGCTGGCGCAAGAGACCCTCAACGCCAGCATCAGACGGCTGCGCCTCCACCGTGCGGCTGGTGAGCTG
>JBEVVS010000131.1:0-30502 GCA_040507005.1 Candidatus Thiodiazotropha sp. | reverse complement strand
TGGCTGGACTGTTTTTGAACCTGCCGGCACTGACCTGGCCATTTCAGCCGTGGTGATCATGCTGATGAGTGGTTTCATCCTCTACGATACCAGCCGCATGGTGCATGGCGGTGAGAACAATTACATCATGGCCACCATCGGCTTGTATCTGAATATCTACAATCTTTTTGTCCACCTGCTGGCACTGCTCGGAGCACTCTCCGGGGAAGATTGATAGTCGTAAATTTCAGTAATGAAGCCCCGGCAATGCCGGGGTTTTTTATTGAAGGAGAATAAGTACGATGGATTGGACAAAGATCATCTGGGCTCTATTGCTGGGTGCAATGATTCTCTTCCTCTGGCCCCGAGCCAAGCATATGCTCAAAAACAGTCCGAAGGCGGAAAAAGGGGATTGGATGTCGGTGGCAATGCCGATTGCCTTTGTCATCGGCTTTGTCATTCTGCTGATCATGATTGTCTAGCTCAAGTGCATCACCAGGTTCGGTATCCGCTACCCGGATCAAGCTTGCGCTAGCCTATCTTTTCAAGACCACCCATATACCCACGCAGAACCTCAGGTACAGTGATCGAACCGTCAGCCTGCTGATAGTTCTCCATCACGGCAACCAGGGTGCGGCCTACAGCCAAACCCGATCCGTTCAGGGTATGCACCAGTTCCGGTTTACCGGTCTCAGGATTACGCCAGCGTGCTTGCATGCGCCGCGCCTGAAAGTCGATGAAATTTGAACAGGATGAGATCTCACGATAGCGATTCTGCCCCGGCAACCAGACCTCCAGGTCATAGGTCTTGGTGGATGAAAAACCGATATCCCCGGTACAAAGGGTCACCACACGATAGGGTAATTCCAGTTTTTGCAAAATTGCCTCGGCATGGCCGGTAAGCTCTTCCAGGGCCTGAAAGGATTGACTGGCGGCAACCGCCTGGACCAATTCGACCTTCTCGAATTGATGTTGACGAATCATGCCCCGGGTATCTTTGCCATAAGATCCCGCTTCGGAACGGAAACAGGGTGTATGGGCTACCCATTTGCGCGGCATATAATCGGCATCGATGATTTGATCCCGAATCAGATTGGTCACCGGCACTTCAGCGGTGGGAATCAAGTAGTATTCAGATTCACCGCAGAGTTTAAACAGGTCCTCCTCGAACTTTGGCAACTGGCCTGTACCACGCAGACTGTCGGCATTTACCATATAGGGCACATAGGCCTCTGTGTAGCCGTGTTCCGTAGTATGAGTATCCAGCATCAACTGGATGAGCGCCCGGTGCATTCTCGCCAAGGGTCCGGCCATTACAGCGAAACGGGAACCGGTGATCCGGGCCGCCGCTTCGAAATCGAGTAAGCCGCTGGCGTCACCTAGATCCACATGATCCTTGGGCTCGAAATCAAATTCACGGGGCTCCCCCCAACGTCTCTCTTCCCGGTTATCCTCTTCATCACGCCCCGCCGGTACCGATTCGTGGGGCAGATTGGGAATACCGAGTGTAATCTCCGAGAGCGTCTCCTGTACCTTGTTGAGTGCCTCCTGGGATGCCTTCAGCTGATCCCCTAGTGCCGCCACTTCAGCCAGCAGTGGCTGAATATCCTCCCCTGCAGCCTTTGCCTTTCCGATGGACTTGGAACGGCTGTTACGCTGATTTTGCAGCTCCTGCGACTCAACCTGCAACTGCTTGCGCTGCGCCTCCAGTGCGCTGATCTGTTGAGTATCGAGTTGATAGCCCCGGCGGGCCAACTGCAGCGCCACCTCATCCAGATTATTTCTTAACAGTCGTGGATCCAACATCGATTATTCACCCATATTCACTTCTGCGGACCAACTTACGACATGGCCCGGTTCTACCCATTGATTCAAATCCTGCAACACCCTCTCCACCTGCTCTGGCAGATCGAAGAACTCAACCACAAGCGGCAGGTCCATGGAGATGTCCAGTAACGACGCTTCATGGGCCTTGCCCGAGCGCCCGAATCCGGCGATACCGCGAAATGCGGTAACACCTCTCACCCGCTCTTCCTGATGAAGAAAATCGAGTAATTTGCCCAACTGATGATCACCTTCGGTCAAATAGACCCGTACCATGGTCACTTCAGTCTGTTTCATAGCTGTCTCCCAACCACCAGGCCGAACCAGCAGGCCAAGACACAAGCGACGACACTTAGCAGAATATTCAACCCTGCCTTTAGTAACTCTGCCTGTTCAAGCAGGTTGAGTGTCTCGATTGAGAAGGTGGAGAAGGTGGTAAAGGCGCCGAGAAAACCGATCAGCAAGGCGCCCCGCAGTTCCGGCGAAACCGTGCTGCGTTCCAGCAGCAGGACATAGAGAAATCCCATCACCAGTGACCCCAATACGTTCACCACCAGGGTGCCATAGGGAAAACCGCGGCCAAGCAGATTATACACACCATTGGATACCCAAAAGCGGAACAACGCTCCAGCAGCACCGCCGGATGCTATGGCAATCAGCTGATTCAATCTCGAGACCTTATATTGATTCAAAGGCGGGATTATAACCGCAGTTACCTGGTCTCTGTTAACACTAATTTAGGGACTGGTGTTCTGCTATGCCGGTCAATAGCGGGACTTGGCTGAACCCTTCAAATAGAGACTTTAGGCGTAGATTTCTTTACGGCAATCATGGGAGCTCACTAAAAGTCCCAACGATAACCGCCATAGAAGAAATAATCGGTAAAATTGGTCACTTCAATGCCATCATCTTCCTCGAACCAGTTTAGCCCCCCCTCCAGTTCGAAGGTCATATTCTTGCGGTAGCGGTAATCCATGCGGAAGAAGGGGCTGATCGATTTGCGTGAGCCATCATTGTCATTATTCTGCCGATAGGAGAGATCGATACGGGGATTGATTCGCCAAGCATTGGTTATGGGGTAGCGACTGCTGATGCCCACCCGGAAGGTGTCGGAAGTATTGGCATCCGAATAGCGCAGGCTGAGGATACCGATATCCCCCTTTTTCAACAGATCATTTTTGATCACCTGGAAGGTGTAGAAGAACTCGTTATCCGTCTCTTCGGTGGCCGGCACTCCACCGGATTCCGGGGTTGCGCCGGTTTTGCTGACTGTAATATCACCACTCAACTGCAGGGTTTTCGAAAATGGCCGATTGATGCCGAACGAGAAAGAGGTTGTCTCCGCGGTGCGATCCCGCGCCAACCCATAGATCTCGTCATCCGTAAAGAAGTTCTGCAGCTCCTCGATCGACTCGATTGCCAGGGAGGTATTAGGATCGACCTGCCCACTCAATGCATTTGAGGTGCTCAATATGGGGCTATTCCGATAGTCGAGATTCATATACATGCGCGTCTCGTCCTCAAGCCGCCAGTTACCCTGCAGCATGAAGATACTCACCTCTTCGTGAAAGATATCGTAATCCAGGAGACTGAAGAGGGACTTTTCGGGATCGAAGTAGCGGACTTCTCCGCCTATCGCCCTTCTGTCCACCAGATCATCGACCCGCTGCTCCACCATGAAGAGACTGAGATCCCAGTTCTTGAGGATACTCGAGAAATCGGCGCTGAGGCCGGCAAACTGCTTATGCTCGTGTAAAAATGTGTCCCGTGAACGCTCGACCGGTAAACCGGCTGTGGCGCGAAGTGTGATATCGGGGGTCACCTGATAACCCAATACGAGACCGTCAAAACGGTTCAGGATACCGCTGGAACGCAACCGCTGACGACCAAATCGCACACTGGTGCGGCTATCCAGGTGTTCCGCATCGATATAGGCGTCGCTGAGGGATGTATCATTTCCATCACCATCATCCAACAGGTCGTAGATATAACTGCCGGTAACCTTGAAACGCAGATCCACATCCTTACTCTTACGTCTTGAGTTGAAATCGATGAAGGTCTCGATCTCCGAGCGGGTAACGCTGTCTTCATCCTCCACGAACGGGCTGTCGATACTGTCCCGGCGGTAGTTCTGGGAAATACTGCCATAGGTGTCCCAGACAGCTTTGGGACCATCCTCGCCCTCTTCCCCTTGCTCTTTTTTGCGCAGTGATTCTTTCGGCCGCTGGGGTGCGGTTTCCAGACCCAGCAGACGTTGCCAGACACGCTCCGCATCCTCACCCTCCGGGTACTTCTCCAGGTAGCGGCGATACTCGCCTTTGGCATGGGCAATCTGGCCGTTTCTTTCCCGTGACAGACCCAACAGCTCAAGCGCCTCCTTGGTATAGATATTCTCCGGCTCCTCCAACAACGCTTCGAGCAGGCGCACCGCCTTTGCATAGTCCCCGGCGGTGATGGTGCGCCGGATCATCTCCATCATCTCGGTGAGACGGGGATCCACATCCACCAATTGGGGCTCTTCCATCAACCCATCGCCAAAGAGATGTTCAATACCCCTGTCGAAAAAGGCTTGCCGCCGCTCCTGGATATCCGCGGTATCGACCCAGGCATCGGGATAGAATTTTTTCACTGCCTTTAAATGCTCATCCGCCTCGATCCTGGTGCGAAAAAAACCGAGCCGCAAACGATAACTCGTGCCCCCCTCAACCTTGGTCTTGGTGGTATAGAGCAATTGATTCTCATCCACCGGCACTGGGGGTATCTCGGTAAAATCCACCGCTTCTGACTGGGTACTGAGATTGATCACATAGATGACCAGCGGGAGGGATTTGACACTCAGGGGCGCGCGGGTCTCCGGTACCGGGATATCCACGGCTTTGCCCAGCGACCCCGCCATACCGGAGATGCCCGGGGTTTCCGGCAGGATAAACCGCATCACATAGAAATCCCGCCCCTGATTGATCCTCACGCCACTCACCGGCGTGGCGAACGATACCAGCAGGGTGGATGTGCCGATGATATTGCCCTGGAACTCCACCTTCTCCAGAGGTACCGCGGCGGTAGGACTCCAGGTCAGTTGATCGCTCTCAACCAGGTCTGCGAGTTCAATATCCGCGGTCTGACCTAGCTTCAGCTGCACACCGACTTCGTTGCCGGCCTCATTGATAAGGTGGGAGACATAACGAACCGGGATATTGAAATAGACATTGACGATGTTGTCATCGCCCTCAGTGGTCAACTCGATCCTATCCAAAACCTGGGTGGCCGCCCCGGCCTTGCCGCAAAAAAAGAGCACCAGCAATAACAGCCAAGGAGAGAATTTTAATTGATTGTTACGCTGCACTCGCTTAGTTACCCGGTTGAAAAAATGTGAGTTGAATTGAGCATCCAGCCCACTGCCCGCTGAGACAAGTCAAATCCACAGGCAAAGGTCAGGATAAACCAATACGCCTTGCAGATTTGTGGCTGGCGCCTGGCAATCCCCAATTAGTTGAAGATTACCAGGCAAAGTCCTAGTAATCACCACTCACGTGAACTGACTCTGTGACATCCGCTCTGGCCACAGTTTCTGTCATTACTGAGGCCTCTATGGTCGTCTTCGTCACTCTCATAGTCGCCTGCATGACAGCCAGCGCAGGTATTGGCGTATGTCGGGTAGCGCCATGGAATAGTCTCACTGTTGCTGGTATGGCAGGAGTTACAGGTCAGACTAACACCATGGTTCCCGGGGTAGTTGCCGGAAACGTGGCTGTAGTTTGTCACCGGCAGCCAACCATTGGTGGTGTGACAGTTATTACACTGGACAGTGGTCACGAAATGCCCGTTCGGCTTACCGGTAGCGGTCGTACCATTATGACAGGCATCGCAATTGCCCGTGACACCGGTGTGGTCGAAGGTCACCGCGGTCCAGGTCGTGGTGGAGGTATGACAGTTGTCGCATTGCGCAGTGGTCGGTACATGGTCTGCCGGCTTGCCGGTGGCGAAATTGCCGTTGTGGCAGTTGGAGCAGGTACCGGCCACGCCGCTGTGGCTGAATCTTACATTCAACCAGTCGCTGGTGGACAAATGACAAACATTACACTCTTCGGTGGTCGGGATGTGGTTGGCCGGCTTACCGGTCGCCAAGGTGCCATTGTGGCAATTTGAGCAGCCTGTGGTGATGCCACTGTGGCTGAAGTTCACGCTGTTCCAGTCAGAGGTCGAGGTGTGGCATACATCGCACTGGGCCGAGGTTTGGATATGCGTGGGATGTTTTCCGGTGGCGGTCACGCCGTTGTGGCATGTGGAGCAGGTACCAGCCACATTGCCATGCACGAAGCGAACATTCAGCCAGTTGGAGGTCGAGAGATGGCAGTCATCACATTGGGCCGTGGTCGGCACATGCCCGGGATCCTTGCCGGTCGCGGTAATGCCGTCATGGCAATTGGAGCAGTTGCCAGCCGCATTGGAATGATCGAACTGCACGGCCAACCAGTTGGTTTGGGAGGTATGGCAGGCATCACATTCAGAAACTGTCTGAATATGATCGGCCGGCTTACCGGTCGCCGTGGTGCCGTTGTGGCAGCTTGAACAGACACCGATCGCCACCGAATGGTCGAAGTTGACGGCGGTCCAGTTGTTTTGCGAGATATGGCAGATGTCACACTCCCCATTGGTGTTCACATGACTGCCCGACTTGCCGGTGGCAGTGTTGCCGTTGTGACAGCTCGAGCAGGCACCGGTGACAGTGCTGTGATCGAAGTTCACCGACAACCAGGTCACGGTGGAGATATGGCAGCTGTCGCATTGGCCATTGGTGTTCACATGGGCCGCATGCTTGCCGGTGGCGGTATTGCCGTTGTGACAGCTCGAGCAGGTACCGACCACACCCACATGATCGAAGGTGCCGGTGGCCCAGGTCACGGTGGTATGACACTCCTCGCATGGCCTGGTAGTCGGGATATGGGTCGCAGGCTTACCGATGGCATCCACATTGTTGTGGCAGCTATCACATCCGGTGGTGATACCGGTATGGTCGAAGCGCACGTTTGTCCAGGTGGTATTGGAGATATGGCAGTTGTCGCATTCGGCCGTTGTCGCCACATGGTCGACGGGCATGCCGGTAGCGGTGTTACCGTCGTGGCAACTGGAACAGGTGCCGGTCACTACAGAGTGATCGAAATTGACCAGCAACCAATCGCTGGTTGAGGTGTGACAGGCTTCGCAAGAGGCAGTGGTCGCCACATGGGAGGCATGCATACCCGTCGCCCGCACGCCGTCATGGCAGGACGAACAGCTACCGGTTACGCCATCGTGGTTGAAGCTGGAAATCTGCCAACTGTTGGTGTTGTGGCAGTTGTCGCAGGATGCGTTGGTCAACACGTGGGAAGGACTCTTGCCAGTGGCGATATCGCCGTTGTGGCAGAGCTCACAGGGATCGACCACCGCTGCATGGCTGAAACCCGCCATGGTCCAGTCATTGGTGGTATGGCAGACATCACAGGCCGAGGTCGTCGTTATATGTGTAGCGTGCTTGCCCGTCGCGGTATTGCCGTCATGGCAGGATTCACAAGGCTCGGTGATACCGCTGTGATCGAAGGTGTTGACCGTCCAGCTATTGGTAGTATGACAGGCGTCGCACTGTTCACTGGTGACGATATGGGTGGCGTGCTTGCCGGTGGCCTGGATGCCGTCATGGCAGCTGGAGCAAACCCCGGCAGTGGGTACAGCACTGTGGTCGAAGGTCACCCGCAGCCATGAGGTGGTGGATGTATGACAGACATCGCACTGTTCGGTCGTCGTCAGGTGGGTGGCATGTTTTCCGGTGGCGGTGGTGCCGTCGTGACATGTGGAACAGACACCCGCCGTGGTCACACCACTGTGATCGAAGCTGGTATCGGTCCAGACCAGGGTGGAGAGATGACAAGTATCGCACTGGGCCGTGGTCTGAATATGCTGGGCATGTTTGCCCGTAGCAAGGGTGCCATCATGGCAGTCGGAGCAACTACCACTGACCGGGAAGTTCTCATGATTGAAACTGATCAGAGTCCAGTTGATGGTGGATGTATGACAGCTGTCGCACTGGGCATCGGTGGGGATGTGCTGTGCCGGCTTGCCGGTGGCGGTGGTGCCGTCATGGCAGCTGGAACAGGCGCCTGCAACATTGGCGTGATCGAATCTGCCGGTGCTCCAGGTCACGGTATTGTGGCAGTTCTCACAAGGTTCGGTGGTCGGGATGTGGGTATCGGATTTGCCGATGGCATCCACACCATTGTGGCAGCTCTCACAACCGCTGGTGATGCCGGTGTGATCGAACCTGACCGCGGTCCAGGTCTCGTTGGAGATATGGCAGTTGTCACAGGGCGCCGTGGTCTCAACATGATTGGCCGATTTGCCGGTGGCAGTAACGCCGTCATGACAGCTTTCGCAGCTTCCGGTGACGATTGAATGATCGAAGGCAACCTCCGCCCAGCTGGTGGTTGAGGTATGACAGCCTTCACAAGCCGCCGTGGTAGCCAGATGGGAATCACTCTTGCCGGTGGCCAACACCCCATCGTGACAGGATTGACAGCTACCGGTCACACCCGCGTGGTCGAAAGTGCTGACCGCCCAACTGTTGGTGTTGTGGCAGTTGTCACAGGATGCGGTGGTGGGGATATGGTTGGCATGTTTGCCGGTCGCTATGTCGCCGTCATGGCAGGATTCACAGGCGCCGGAAACACCCTCATGGTTAAAACTGGCCAGGGTCCAGTCATCGGTAGTGTGACAGGACTCGCAGGAGGCAGTGGTCTGAATATGACTACCGTGCTTACCGGTTGCTATGACACCGTCATGGCAGGACTCACAGCCGCTGGTGATGCCGCTATGGTCAAAGTTGGAGACATTCCAGGCGGTAATGGTATGACAGGTATCGCACTCCCCATTGGTCTGTAGATGATTTCCGTGCTTGCCCGTGGCCTGGACACCGTTATGACAGGTTGAACAACGACCTGCCACATCGGCCGGATGATTGAAAGTGACAATGTTCCAGGCATTGGTGGAGCTATGACAGGTATCGCATTGATCAGTCGTCTGGATGTGTGCAGCATGCTTGCCGGTGGCGGTTGTACCATCATGACAGGTTGAACAGAGCCCTGTCGTCTCCACACCGGAATGATCGAAACTGGTGTTGCTCCAGTCATTGGTGGAATTGTGGCAGGTATCGCACTGCTCGGTGGTCTGGATATGGGTAGCATGCTTACCGGTTGCCCGGACTCCGTCGTGACAGGTCGAGCAGAGGCCAACGGTTTCGAAGCTGTCATGGTTGAAGCGGATAACATTCCAGTTTGCGGTGGTTGCATGGCAAACATCGCACGACTCATTGGTGACGATATGGGTAGGATGTTTACCAGGTGCCTGAATACCGTCATGACAGGAGGCACAGGTGCCCGCTACCACCTCACTGTGATCGAAGCCCACCTGATCCCAGGATTCTGTAGACGTATGGCAGCGGTCGCACTCCGCGGTAGTCTGGATATGTTCCGCATACTTGCCAGGCTGGGTGATACCGTCATGACAGGTTGAGCAGCGGCCAAACGCCTCTTCACCATGGATGAAATTGACAATCAACCAGGAGTTGGTGGAGGTATGACAGAGCTCACAGGGCGCAGATGTACTCAAGTGACCAACATTCTTGCCGGTGGCACTGATACCATTGTGGCAACTTTCACAATTGTCACTGACCCCGGCATGGGAGAAATTCGCGACCTGCCAACCGCTGGTGGTATGGCAAACATCACAAGCCTCGAAGGTAAAAATGTGGGAAGCGGATTTGCCGGTGGCGCTGATCCCGTTATGGCAGGTCTCACAGGTGCCACTGACCACATTCGAGTGATCGAAAAAGACCAACAGCCAACTCTGTGTGATATGGCAGGTATCACATGCTTCGTTGGTGGCAATATGGCTGGCATGCTTGCCCGCTGCGATGTCGCCATTGTGGCAACTTTCACAGGTGCCGGTCACCTGGCTGTGATCCACATGACTGACCCGGGCCCAACTGAAAGTTGAATGGCAGAATTCACATGTGTTGCCCGAGAGGATGTGATCACTGCCCTTACCCTGGGCGGAACTGCCGTTGTGGCAGGCAAAACAGTCACCAGAAATACTGCCATGGTCAAATCGGGCAACGTGCCAACCCACCGTGGTATGACAATCGTCGCACTGATCATTACTGTCGATATGATTCATCGACTTGCCGGCCGCATCGGTATCGTTATGACAGCCATCACACAACACGGGAGTGCCTGCAAACTGTCCTTTATCGTGGCATTGATCGCACTCCACATTGCGATGTTCACCGGTAAGAGGAAAGCCGGTGGAGAAATGGTCGTATTCAGAGGATACCGCTGAGACGGTGTTGCTGAAGAAACCGCCACACATGACTAGCAGAAGCATCAACCACATCAGTTGAGCCAATCCGCTGCGGGAGACTATCTTTTCTTCTCTAGTCTTATTCATCATATGTCTATTCCGATGACAGTCAACGAATGACCGGATCCTCAAATGTCTCTGTGTTATGGCAGCGATCACAGTGACGTCCAAAACCGCCGCGGTGAATATCATCTCCACGGTGACAGCCATAGCAGTGATTAGCAGATTCTTTATGTTCTGTCAGATCCTGCCGATGGCACTTGTCGCAGTAGATTTCACTATGCTTGCCCTCCAGCGGAAAGTCGGTCTGAGTATCATGATCAAAGGTCCATAACAACCAGGAATTTGGGTTGTGGCAGTTCCCGCATTTCTCCCCCATGCGCCCCTCGTGGGGTTCATCGGCTTCATGGCATGAGAGACAGGCAGATTCGGTTTGTTGGAATTCGGCATTCAGATGGCATGATTCACAGGTGGTTACACTATGAATACCGATCAACGGGAAACGGGTGATGTCGTGCTCGAAAAAGAGCTTTACGTTCCATCCCAACTCATTGTGACAATAACCGCAATCTTCGCCCAATTCACTCTTGTGTACATCGATAGGCCGATGACAGGTGATGCATTCTGCCTCATTGAGATCGTCCATCTCAACAGTGCGATGACAAGCGGTACAGACCAGGTCTTCATGCTTGCCTTTCAACGGAAACTCGGTGTCCTTACCATGGTCGAACTTAACCTTGGTCCAACTCTCCGCACTATGACAATCCTGACACTTCTCGCCATTGCGTCCTTTGTGTACATCATCCTTTTCATGACATGAGAAACAGTTCTTGGCCGGCTTTTTCTCATAGGGACCCCGCTTGTGGCAGGTATCGCAGGGAACATCTTTATGCCTGCCCTCAAGAGGAAATTTGGTATCCGCTCTATGGTCGAATACCAGTTCCTTCCACTCTTCAGTGCTATGGCACTTGGCGCATACCTTGCCATAACGCCCATTGTGCGCATCGTTGATTAGATGACATCCAACACACTCTTTCGGTGTGTTCTTGTAGTGATCGCTGGCATGGCATAATTGACAGTCCAGTTCTCTGTGCTTGCCCGTCAGCGGGTATTCCGTATCCAGATCATGGTCGAAGGATTGTTTACTCCAGCTCTTTTCACTGTGGCAGGTATCGCACTCCTCACCAAGCTTCCCATGGTGAGCATCATCTTTTTCATGACAATCGAAGCATTGTGAAGGAGCCTGACTATATTTCTTGTACTCCTCGGTATGACAGAGTTTGCAGTTCAGACTGGTATGAGCGCCCTTGAGGCTGAAATCGGTTTGACTGTGATCGAACGATTCGCTGTCCAGATTAACGATGTCTCGATCTCTACCCTTATGTTCCGTATGACAGCGCTTACAGTTTTTCGCCTGCTCAGGATCCAGCCTGCCATGAAATCCCCTGCCCTGTTCGATATCCTTCGCCACATCCTCATGATCATGACAGGAGAGACAACGCTCCACCTGATCCGCTTTCTTCAATGTCTCGTGGCAGCTTTCGCACTTTTCCTCAAACTCGGCATGGCCCGAGATGACTGGGCCAGGCATGAGAATAAGATCTAGCTTCCCAGCCATGACAGGATTAGTCGCTATCAGCATAAACAAACACAAACAAAAGGCGTAGTAGCCATTTCGAATCATCACAAAATCAGGACAGGGTCGTCTGTTAATCAGTAAGCATGCACGGCATAGACATGCACAAAACCGGTGATCACCATCATAATGAACAGCGGCATATGAAGCAGATGCCAGATAGCGAACAGCCTCTCGTAGAAATGTAGCTCAAGAACCTGTCGCAGTATGCCTCGATGTGCAAGCAACATACGACGAATGCGCAGTTGCTTGCGGCGTACCTTAGCCCTATTCCACCCCTTGAGATGCCCGGCGGCGAGGAGTTTCTTATTCAAATCGCGCATCACGGTAGGATATATCCTGGCGGACATGATGCGCATTTTGAACCAGTGTTTGGCGCTGGCGATCGGCCCGTTTGGCGATTCCATGACCAGTTTCTCATACTGTTTCATGGTCTCCTTCGCCTTGGGTTGGAGTTCGAAAAGAGGACCGAGCTTCTTCTTCAGCTCCTTAGAATCCGCGTGTAGGGATGAAAAAGTCGCCTTTTTGCCATACAGACCATAGTGGATCCGGGTATAGAAATAGCGGCCGAAAAGACCACTGATCGCCACTATCAGCATGCTGTAAAGGGCTACCTGACCGTTCAGGGATCCGATATGGAAGCTCGAGTGCATCATGATCAGCACCGGCCCCAGCACGCCAAATACCATGTGCAGGCGAAACCAGAATTTCACGGTCAGCCATTTATTCATGAAATGGAGGCGCTTGCGCATTGGGTAGAGCAACAGCATCAGCATCAGGCTGCCCCCCACAATACCGAACCAGTAGCCCCAGCCCACTTCCGCTGTCCAGACCGCCTCGGTATGGTTAAGCCAGCCCATATAGAGCAAAAGCATTGAAAACAGTGTAAACCCTAGGGTTGTTATGAGGCCTGTTCGTCGCTGCCATGCGGAGAGAAATCTATCCATGCCTGTCTCATTAACGCTGGCCGGAATTGCGGCTGTATTCATCCAAATCACCTATAACTTTGGTATAAAATCAAACACTTATTTACAGTTATTATTGAGTTGAATCTTATGCTCAGCCTCAATTTAGACTATGTTGCTATCTTATGTTGGGACAATTTTCCCATCTATGAATGGCTTCACAAAAACAAACTCTGACAACATTTATGTTTTCGGCAGATAGACCGAAATTATGAATAAGTGTGTAGAATCTTGGGATTCTATTACCTCAAAATGTGATCCATGGCACTCTCAGCAAAATATCTAGTGTAAACAGTAAGATGCAGTATTCCCTAGAACTCTACATGATCTATGCAATACCCATAATCGCGGTATGGGGAATCTATGTCTTCTACACCAAGCGAAAGAGCAAACGCAACCTCGCGCTGAAGACCGAGGAGTTCGAGGCCGGCCTGACCGAGCCCGCCTCACTGCATCCCCTGATCGATCCGGGAAAGTGCATGGGGTGCGGTACCTGCGTCAAAGCCTGCCCTGAACAGGCCAACCATCCGGTGCTTGGTCTGATCGATAACAAGGCGGAACTGATCGCCCCAACCAACTGCATTGGCCACGGCGCCTGTAAAACCGCCTGTCCCTTCGATGCCATCACCCTGGTGTTCGGTACCGAAAAACGCGGCGTGGATATCCCCCTCCTGAAACCAAATTTCGAGACCAGCATGCCGGGTATCTATATCGCGGGTGAGCTGGGGGGGATGGGGCTTATCAGAAATGCCATCGAACAGGGCTACAAGGCACTGGACTATATTGCTGAGGACCTCTCAAAGAAGTCCGATGCCGGAGCTGTGGATGTCTTCATCGTTGGCGCCGGGCCATCGGGTTTTTGCGCTTCTTTGAGGGCCATGGAAAAAAAGCTGAAATACAAGACAGTCGAGCAGGAATCATTGGGAGGCACCGTATTTCAATTCCCAAGGGGGAAATTGGTCATGACGGCTCCTGTAAAAATGCCCATGGTGGGTGAGGTGAAATTCACAGAAACCACCAAAGAGAAACTGTTGAGTTTTTGGCAGGATGTAGAGAAAAAAACCCAGGTCAAAATCAGTTATCACGAACGGGTGGAGAAGATTTCACCCAGTGACAAGGGAGGATATGAGGTCAAAACCAATAAAGACGTCTATCATACCCGTACAGTGTTGCTCACCATTGGCAGGCGTGGCACCCCCAGAAAGCTCGGCGTGCCAGGAGAGGATCTGAGTAAGATCACCTACCGGCTCATCGATCCTGAACAGTACAGAAATCAGCATGTTCTGATCGTTGGCGGTGGAGACAGTGCCTTGGAAGCGGCCCACAGCATTGCCGACGAACCGGGAACCACGGTAACCCTCTCCTATCGGAGCGGCGCTTTCAGTCGTGCCAAGAAGAAAAACAGGGCGAAGGTGGATGCTGCTGTGGATGCAGGTAAAATCAATCTGCTGCTCAGTTCCAATGTTGTTGAATTCACCCACGAAAAGGTGACCATCGACAAGGGCGGAGACAAGATTGAGATACCTAACGACGCAGCTATCATATGTGCCGGCGGCATCCTACCGACAGGCTTTCTTAAAGAGACAGGAATCGATGTGGAAACCAAACATGGCACAGCCTAAAAGAGACGGCAATACCGGTCAAAATTACCCAATTGCAGTATCTCTACTGATCTTCCTACTCATCCCGTTTCCTCTCCTACTCCATGCCTCGACCCATGATGAGGCCGAAGCGGCAGTGCGCATACGAGATTTTTCCAAGGCGGCTGAGATCTATAAAAGCCTGGCCCAACAAGGTGATCAGGATGCACAATTTGCCCTGGGTGGGCTCTACCGTTCAGGTCGCGGTGTAAAAAAGGACCCGGCCAAGGCCTATCACTGGTTTCTGCAGGCGGCCCAGCAAGAGCATGTGGAAGCGCAATATACAACTGGCACCATGTATGAACACGGCTGGGGGGTTAAGGCTGACCTAGTGACTGCAACAGACTGGTACCAGAAGGCCGCCTTCCATGGACATAGATTGGCAGAAAAGAAACTTGAGCATCTGGCGAGCTCTTCTCCCATTGATGGCCTGAACGACAAGCAAATAACAGAACTGTTCAATCGATCGGCTGCAGCAGGCAAGTCAGAAACCATCAAACGCATGCTCGCCAACGGCATCTCACCGGATACCCGGGATGAGTTCAGTCGCAGTGCACTCCATGAGGCAGCGATCAACAACCGCCAGGAAGTCGTGGAACTGTTGCTTGCCGCCGGCGCCAATCCCAATAGTAGCGACAGCCTGGGTGATACCCCTCTGCATTCAGCTTCCGGTCTAGGGCACGCCTCCATCGTACGCAGCCTGATCAAGGCTGGCGCCAAACTCGAAACTCATGACGCAAACAACAACACACCGTTATTGGTTGCAACCAATAGGAAACAGGCACAGACGGTTGCAGCATTGATCAGGGGTGGCGCCAGAGTAAATGCAAAAAACCGCAATAAGCAGACATCCCTGGATCTTGCCGTACTACGCAAATACCACGTCATCGCCAAACAGCTAAAGGCTGCTGGTGGTGTTGCCACCCAGACTAAAAACATAAGAAGCGAGTTCCCCGACCTGGCCAAGGTTAGTCAATCGGTGATGCCATCGAGAAATAAGGCCAATGAAGAGAGAAACCCTTTTGCTGGCTGGAGTACCCTGCATCTGGCTGCATGGCGTGGCCAGATGCCGCTTATCGAAGCCTTGTTGAAAGAGGGATCTGACATCAACGGCCTCGATCCTGAAGGACTTACACCACTTAGTCGCAGTGTATGGCAAGGACACAATGAGGTGGTCGCTCTGCTGCTTGAGAGAGGAGCCGATCCTAATCTATCTTCAGCCGCCAGTCCTGTACCGATCATGCTCGCCAGTAGAGAGAACAATCTGGAGTTGGCACGTCGATTGATTGAATTCAACGCCACAGTCAACGTCTCGGGTGAAAACAGTGTGACACCCCTGCATATGGCTGTGGAACATAAAAATGCAGCCCTGGTCGAATTGCTGCTGACTCAAGGCGCTGATGTTAACAAAGCAACCAGCGATGGCATCACGCCCTTGATTCTGGCAGTTGCCAAGCAGGAACCTAAAGTTGTCAAGATGTTGTTGAAGCAAGGCGCCATCGTCGATCAGGCAGACGATAAAGACCGTACACCTCTTTATCATGCGATTGACACCGGCAGTAAGGATATCTTTTTTCTGCTTATAAACTCAGGCGCGAAGATCGACCTACATGCAAAAGACGGCCTTACACCAATGATGCGCGCTGCCTCATTCGGTCATGCCGAATTAGTCATGGAACTCATCAAGAAAGAACAAAACATCGATCGTGAGAGTAACAACGGCAACACCGCCTTGATGTTAGCGGCGAGAAACGGATCGGTATATACCGTTGATATTCTACTGCGCTTTGGTCCAAATCTGAATCATCACAACCATGCAGGCAATACAGCTCTTATGCTGGCAGCGGAGCAAGGCAATATGGAAGTGGTGAAACGCCTGCTCGAAGTCAAGGTCGATGCCCACCATCTAAATTTGCGTCGGGAAAATGCAGAGACACTGGCACGCCGAAGCGGTAACGACGAGGTGGCTGACTATATCGAAAAAAACAAGGGTAGCGGCGGCTTGCTAGACCTGATGCGCTAGATAGGTCCTATCAATGGACAGATCGATTTAGGTAGAGATTAAGTTTTACCTTTCGAGACTAAAACCTTTTTCTCTGAACAACCTTAATGCTGCATTGACAGCATCAGGGTCCAAGCGCGTATGGTAATTCTTTTCAATCTCATTGAGCGCACTATCAATACCTAATCCTGCGCGGTAGGGACGATGCGAAGCCATTGCCTCAATGGTATCGGCTACCGCGAGGATACGCGCTTCCTTCAATATTTCATCGCCACGCAGCCCTAGCGGATAGCCGGAGCCGTCGAGACGCTCGTGATGTTGACGCACTGTCAGAGCAATAGGCCAGGGAAAGTCAATTTCCTTGAGGATTTCATAACCCATATCCGGATGCAGTTTGATCAGAGAAAATTCGGGCTCATTGAGCTGTCCCGGCTTAGTGAGTATCTCGCTCGGAATGCTTATTTTACCCACATCATGAACCACTGCCGCAAGATTGATCCCTTCGATCTGTTTTCCTGAAAGGGCAAGCTCATGGGCAATGGCCACGGCAATCTTAGCCACCCGTTGCTGGTGACCTGCGGTATAAGGGTCACGCAACTCCACCATGGCAGCGACTGCAGAAACTGATTTGAGCAGTGTTAATTTGAGCTGTCTCTCACTCTCCCTTAAAGAACGAGTTCGTTCTTCAACCATTTCCTCCAAACGGTGACTCAGGTTATGCAATGTCAGATGAGTATTCACTCTTGCCAGCAACTCCTCCCGCTGAAAGGGTTTAGTGACATAATCCACGCCACCTATTTCAAATCCTCTCAGTTTATCCGGCATCTCAGAAAGGGCGCTGACAAAAATAACCGGTATATCACTGAGCTCTGGCTCCTGTTTCAGTTGTCGACAAACCTCGAATCCATCCATGTCCGGCATATTGACGTCGAGCAAGATTAAATTAGGCGGCTCGACTTTCGCTGCGTGCAAAGCCAGTTCACCATTGATCGCTGATCTTACAAGATAGCCTTCATTAGACAGAATTTCAGTAAGCAGACGCAATGAAGCAGGTGTATCATCAACAGCAAGAATATAATCAATGCTTGAGTTATTCATAATCTTACAAGATAGGGCATGCTATCCTGTCGGCGGATTATTCTTAGTAACCCCATCTATTGCACTTAAAATAGTCGGGTAGTCGAATTCACCGACAAGCTGCAAGAGTACATTCCCCAATTCTTCGTTGTCCTTGGCAATTTGTTCAATTTCATTATTGATATTCTCACGATCTAGTGAGACCACTGCTAGACGGAGTGCTTCTCGTTGTTCATCCGTAACTGTGTTCATCAGTTGCGGCGTCAGTGTTTCGCGTAAGACTTTAGGAGCATTATCCTCTCTGTAATAGGTGAACTGGACACCCAACTGCTTTGCCAGACTATCGTAGATTTCACCGAAAAGAAATGGTTTGCGAATATAATCATCCATACCTGCATCTAGCATTTCCGGCTCTTGCTCTTTGAATGCCGATGCTGTGACGGCAACAATCTTCACCTTCTTACCACCTGGTAAACGACGGATTTGCCGGGTGGCCTCAACCCCGTCCATCACTGGCATGCGTCGATCCATCCAGATCAGGTCAGGTTTCCACTCTTTGAATTTTTCTACGCACTCCTCACCATTTTTTGCAACCTTCACTTCCATTCCTATTTGGGTTATCAATTTTACCAGAAGTATCTGGTCATCTCGCTGATCCTCAGCAATTAAAATGCGGTAACTTTTTTGCCCTGGGGACAACCCACTTACTTCACCAAGAGGGTTTTCGGCCAGGTGTTCCATCTCCATTTCATCTGCTTCATTTAACGGTAATTCAACAAGAAATCGAGTACCCATGCCGAGGCTGCTCTCGACGGATATGTTTCCGTCCATCAACATTACAAAATGTTGCACTATGGACAGGCCCAGTCCAGTCCCAATCTGTGTTTTCCCTTCTGGCAACTGCTCGAAGGGCATGAATAAGCGCTGCTGATCCGACTCGCTAATTCCAGAACCGGTATCTTCGATGTCGAGCAGTAGTTGACGATGATTATTGTCTTTTACTCCCAGGCTGATAGTCACGCCTCCTTTTTCTGTAAACTTCACTGCGTTACTGACCAGGTTGACAAGGATCTGTCGTAGCCTTGCCTCATCGCCCTTTATGTAGCGCGGGAATTCCGATGCCTGGTCGAGCTCGAGTTTCAGTCCTTTTTGCTCTGCCCTGAGGCGCATCATATCGGTAACTTCTCGCACCAAAGCATGCAGATCGAAGGTAGCCAGTTCCAGTTGCAGTTTTCCTGCCTCTATCTTGGCTATTTCAAGTACGTCATTGATAAGTTTGAGCAGATGTTCGCCGCTGGTATTGATGATATTGAGAGTTTCGTGTTGCTCCTTGTCCAGGTTTTCATCCCGCTGCATCACCTGAGAAAAGCCTAGAATTGCATTCAACGGGGTGCGCAATTCGTGACTCATATTCGCAAGGAAAACACTCTTCGCCCGATTTGCCGCCTCAGCTTCATCACGTGCCAGACGTAACTCATCTGTACGTTGTTGGACTGTTTCTTCTAGGTGTTCCTTATAACGCATCAGCTCATCTTCCGCATGCTTACGCTCGGTGATATCACGCCCTTCAGGAATTAGTTGCACCACCTCACCTTGCGCATTGATAACAGGCTTGAGAGAAAAATCCACATAACTGACATTACCATCAGGCGAAGGATGGGAGGCCTCAAACCGTACCAGCTTTCCTTTAGCAGCTGTTAGCACGGCCCTCTTCAACCGTTCCTGTAATTCAACCGAGTGGCCCCACCAAGGTGTTTCCCAGAAAGGCTTACCAATCACCGCCTCTATATCGACCCCGGCAAATTGCAGGGCAGTTCTATTGGCCTGCAGGAGCGTACCTTCCGTATCCAATACACCGATGAATTGAAAGGTGTGATCAAATATAACGCGGAATTTCTGTTCACTTTCACGCAGTGCAGCGATCTTACTCTCAAGTTCGGCATAGAGCGTCGCGTTTTCCAAGGATATTGCCGCTTGTGATGCCAACGTCTTGAGCAGTTGCAGATGTTCAATGGTGAACACATCGCTTGCCAGGTTATTCTCAAGGTAGAACAGACCCGAGAGTTTTCCTTGGTAAACGATTGGCAGACACAATAGAGATCGCGTTCTATTTTTGCTGATGTAACTGTCACTGGCGAATGTGGGATCGTATTGGGCGTCACTGAGTACCACCTCTTTATGTGTACGCGCCACATAGTTGATTACCGGGAGTGGAACTTCACCACTGCCCTCCACCGATAACGCCTGCATAGTCTCAACACCGCTACTATCGCCGCGCGCCTGGATCATCAACCCAGTACTGCTATTCTGTATCAGGAGGCCTTTTACCGCGCCCGCATTCTCGATCACAATACGCATCAACTTTTCCAGCAGTTGCTCGAGGTGAACCTCCTGGGAGAGCATCTGCGAGGCCTTGAGCACCGTCGCTGTATCTAATATTGAGAACTCGGGATGTGTCTGGGTCTTGAATTGCTGTTCCAGCAACTCCACCTTACGAATCGCGCCCCAAGATCTAAATCCGTGAACTGCCTTTTGCAATGCCAATCTTGCAAAATCTTCACGGCCCTGAGCGCTGTAAAATGCTGCTTCGCGTTCACAAACCAGTGCCTCATCCAGCTGTTGTCCGTTTTTCCTTGCCAGACTAACAGCCTGATTGAAGCATTCAATTGTTCGACCGATGTCCCCCAGTGCACGTGCCTGCTCGGCCTCAACCAATGCCAGGTTGTGGGAGAAGTTTACCGGTGAGAGAACCGCCCAGCGACGCAGTCGATCAATCAGTGGTATAACGAGCTCAAGGTTCTCAGTACGACCGACCATATCCAGCGTATTGTGATGGGCTAACAATGCAAGTGCATAATAGACAGTGTGACTCACCCAGTAATAGAGTCCGAGTGCTGACTGAGAGTATTTCTCTGCAAGTTTTCCGGAAATTACCGCTCCGGCATAGTTGCCGAATATATACTGGAGCATGGTACGGCTGCACAACACATTGAACACAAGTAAATCATTATTGTCCTCGAGCCGTCCTGGCAGGTGTTTCGTCTCATCGAAGAATTCACCAGTCAGACTGGTTGGGTCACCACTACCACTACAGAGATTGGTTGCTGTCTGTAGCCAGACTCGTAATAAATGGCCCTGAAACGGCAACCGCCACTGGTCAATTGTTTGCAAATATTCCTGTTGTTTGTAACGGATGAGTTCCAATGGTAAGCCAGTACAGAGCATGTATCCAATATGGTGGACCGCACCTAGACTGGTATATTCCAAATCACCTGTCTCTATGCCCTGTCTATAAATTTTCTGTAACCGGGAGGTGCTCTCCAGAACAGGCTCTTTCCAATGACGCACATAGGCATTGAACAGAAGTTTAACCCGTGTCTTGAGTTCAGCAGCCGGATATAGACGCATAATTTCCAATGATAGTCGTCCAAATCGGTATCCCGCATCGATATTACCTGCGCTACTGCACAACAGCGCAGCATACCAGCCATAGGCAAAAGCCCCCATGGGTGAATTTCCGTGCACCGATGACAGTAACACCATTTTCCCAATTAGGGTTTTAAACAACTGGAGATTTGTCCGCTGTGCCGGTGTGACCAGGTACGTCATGATACGCAACGAGGCAAGATGACGTGAATCATTCATCGCAGGCAAGTGTGCCAGCGTCTCGATGCGGCCAGCAAGCGCAACCAATTGCTGATGTTCACTGTCGGTTGCTGATTCTGTCAGCACAATTCCAAGTTCCGCCAGGGCACTAATACCGGCCTCGATAGCTGATTGATACTGACTCTGAGCGGTAAAAAAACGAATACTCATTTCATAGACCCGAAGGCGTATGAAAAGGTCACCTGTATGCTTCAACACTTCATCTGATAGCAGCGCGGCGCGTTCGAAGTTTGCACTAAAATACTCTGCCTCGATTGCCTCGAGGAACAGCTCCAGGGTAGGTTCCTCAGTGCTCTTCCAGCGATCGGACGGGAGTAAGCCAATACCCATACTCAAGTAACGTATAGCAGCCTGATAGGCCGCTGCACGTCTAGCTTTACGTCCTGCCATCAGGTTCAATGCAACCAGTTGCCGCCGCTCTTTCTCGTCCTCTATGTATTGAAAACCCTGGTTGAATTGATCAGAGATTTCGAATATCCAATCCTCTAGATTATCTTCCCCTGTCAGAGACAGCAGCAGACGCCCGATATGCAAGTGATTCAGACGCTGTTGTTTCTGTGGTTGAAGTGCATAGGCTGCCTGACAAACGCGATCATGGGGAAACTCATAGCTTATCTCTTCACCCAAATCCGATTCTTCACCCAGCTCCGATTTTGTTGTTGTGACCTGCAGCAAGCCAGCCTCAATAGCAGGATGTAATTGCTCCGTCATCTCTGTTTCAGAGATTTTGGCCACTGCAGCAAGGATACGGGAACGAAATTCGGTACCGATACATGCAGCTATGGCAAGCGCACTGCGGGTGGAATCCGGCAGTTTACCAATTTTTTCTGCTTGTAAATCGATGGCACTGCCGATGATCGGTTGCCGCCGAATGGTATCGATAGACCAGCCCCAACAGCGTTCACTCGAATCAAACTCCAGGATGTGAGTTTCGTACAGGCTCTGCATGAACTGTCTTATAAAGAGAGGATTACCGCCGCTTTTCTCCAGCACCAGTTGCGCCAGCGGACCTGTGACCAAGGGATCGGTCTTTAGCGTATCGGCTATCAGTTGATTGACAGTTTCCAGGGGAAATGGCTCTAGATATAGGGTTTGTATCCTGCTTTTTGACGGCATATTGGAATCGAGCAGCCCGGATAGGGGATGTCCTGTTCCTACCTCGTCATCCCGATAAGCCACCAATATCACAATCGGCAGTGTATCGATACCTGGCAGCAGCTGAATCAAGAGCTGTACTGTTGCATGATCTGCCCATTGTAGATTGTCAAGAGCCAGCACCAACGGTTGATCCTTGCGGGATGACGCAATAAGAAAGCTGCGGAATAGGTGGTGGAAACGGTGATTTGCCTCTGCTGGTCCAAGTTCCGGTACTGGGGGTTGCTCTCCAATGACAAGTTTGAGCTTTGGCAACATATCCACAAGCAATCCGGCATTACCAGCACACACCTCGAGCAGTTCATTTTTCCATTGCTCCAGCTGTTGAGCATTACCTGCGAGAATCAGATCAATCCATTCATCAAATGCATGACGTAGAGCAACATAGGGTATATGTCGCTGTGAACCTTGGTGTGTACCAACTATGAA
This sequence comes from Candidatus Thiodiazotropha sp., assembly GCA_040507005.1. Lineage (GTDB taxonomy): Bacteria > Pseudomonadota > Gammaproteobacteria > Chromatiales > Chromatiaceae > Thiodiazotropha. The sequence continues at coordinate 7,741 of JBEVVS010000131.1, read as the reverse complement.
ATTGGCGCCCTGCTCTACTGAATATTCTCTGACAGCCTCCAGCAATGCGGTCTTGCCACTCCCCGCATGGCCCGATACCAGCATAATACTGCCGCTGCCATTGACGGCGTCTGTTACCGCCGCCTGCAAAGTTTTCAGTTCAGCCTTCCGGTCGTAGAACCGGTCCGACAATCGAAACACACTGCTGTAGTCAGCCTGGGCAAGCCTTATCATCCCGATTTGACCGGTTACGTGCAGTTGTTTCTGGATGGCTGTAAGGTCCGCCCAAACACCGTATGCAGACTGGTAACGCTCTTCCGGGTTTTTAGCCAGCAGTCGCATCACAAGGTCTGACACGATAATTGGCAGCTCGGGATTCAATTCATGGGGTGACAGGGGTTCACGCGCCAGGTGGGAATAGATCCATTCAGCTGCATCATCTGCTTCGAATAGGGGTTTTCCGGTAAACAGCTCGTAGAGCACGGCACCAAAAGAATAGAGATCGGTACGGTGATCCAAGCGCCGGTTTACCCTGCCTGTCTGCTCTGGAGAGATAGTGGACAATATACTGAACGACAAGTCAGATTGCGCAAAAATACCACTCTCTTTCTCAATCGAGGCATCTCCAAATCCAATCAATGTTACCGACAAAGGTGGGTAGGAGACGAGAATGTGCGCACTGGCAATATTGCGATGTATCAGTTTTCGTCTGTGAAGTTCTTCAAGGGAGTTCGCAATGGCAATCGCCACTTGAAGATTTTCTGCCAAGGATTTACGTTGCTTAACATGGGATTCAGTCAGCGTTTCACCATTGACATAATCCAAAGCCAATGCGTGGCGACCCGCTACCAGGAGTTGACTGCGGGGACGACGAATACCCTCGAAATGCAGATCGACTGTCTGCCGATATTCGTTTTCTAGCCGCTTGACGGCTTTCTCTCCTGCATCCGTTCGTAATGACTTAATGATTACAGGCTGGCCAAATGTACTTTTTGCTTGCAGATGCAAGCGAAAGCAGTTGCCCTCGTGGATACAAGGCAATGCGGCCAGTTCTCGCTCAGACAGGGTGGCGATTCTCATCCTGAACCACCTGCTGTATGCGACATGGTTTGCTCTCGGAGCGCATCCTTGGCGGCGTCCCAGGCCTTTGTCAGTGAACTCAGAGTGCCTGTTTGGGTCTCCATTCGCAGTCCGGTCAGTTGGCCAAACTCGTTACCTCGCCTTCGCAATTCATCATTACCCAAGACCGGTGTCTCTACCAGTAACACCCGTTCGTAGGCGGAGAGCAGTCGTTTGAGACCCGGTTGCGCTAGCTCACCAGCGTCTTCATCCAGCATCCGCCGCCAATGCCGCGACCACCCGGGCGTCAGGAAGTAGGTGCCGGCTGTCTTGCACTGTTCGCTATAATAGCGCTCGCGCCCGCCCAGACAGAGTGCGACACAATCGTCCATGGGCTGGTGACTATCCATTGGTTGGAAAACAGGCAAATCAATGTCCAGAAGAGAGCGCACGTCCTCCAGTGCACCGCCACAAAGACCATAGCCGAGCAACAGTGCATCGATACTCGGAGAGAGGGATTGGGCTGATTTCGCCAAGGCATTCTTCAATACCCGGTGATTACGGTGCAGCCCCATTGCCAACACCCGGACCAAAACCTCCAGGGAAGCATCAGGCTCTGAGATGAAGGCATGGGGATGCGGTATACAGTGGAGACGTGGATCCTGTTGCGTCTGAAGCTGTTTGATCAGATGCGCCGAGTGTGGATCTTGTAGAATGGTGATACGCCTAACGTCGGTGTCATCCCTCAAGATGCGGGCAAACTCCAGCTCAAGGATCTCGCAGGTGATGATGCCGAGTACTGCCATAGACTAGGCCTCCTCATTGGCTGTAGCCCGCTGGATGCCAAAGAACTCGGTAAGATGGAATACTTTGGGCTCACACACCGGCTCGCAGCGGCGACAGGCCACACCATTGCAAAGCGCATGATTCAGGGAGATGGTGGTGGGATTGGACATGGCATCGATGGCGAGCGCCCCGGCAGGACAAACCTCCATACAGCCCATGCAGGCGAGACACCCCTGCGGCTGTAAAGCAACCACCAGCCCGACACTCTCCAGGGTTGTCAATCCATATAGTCCCAGCTCGCTGATATCCCGTTGCATAGGGTGTACGGTCATCGGTACACACTCCGGCAGCTCAGGCAGATGAAAACGGTTCAGCATCTCACGGTAGGTTGTCATCGGCATGCCCTCGGTCCATCGGGAAAGCTCCAGCAGAAAAAGCCGTGAGAATGTCTCGGACCTGGCGAACATGGTATGAGTGTGACGCAGTGTCTCGGCCAGGTCCGCCATCGTTTCCAGTCTCGATGGCGTCAGCACCAGTTCCCGGGCCATTGCAAGTGAGGTGTTACCCACCTGCTTCACCTTCTCAACACATGGTGGTATCAGTCCCAAGCGTCCAGATTTGTGAGCATCCACGTAGGTACCGGAAGCGCCGGCCAGGTATGCCGTGCGAATCTCCATCGGGGCGACTCCTGCCTCGATACCAAGGGTGACATAGCCGGCACGTATCGCCCCGATCGCCTTTCCCGCCTCCCCCAGGTCGGTTTCGTTGAGAAAGATATCCTTGCCAAAGTGCAGTTGCCGGTCGCTGGTACGGATTTCAGGAAGAGAGATGATACCGGCTTCCAGTGCCTGGTCCAGTGCAGCGATCACGCCGGTACCGGTGATAGCCTTTGCCACCGGCCCGCTCCTCTCGACCACCTCTCCCACCATTCGCAGGTCGATCACCGCCCCTGGTGTCGGCAGCATATTCCCATCCAACACACACAAGCGGTGGTATGGTCCATCAGCTACAATATCAGCGATCGCGCCGGGCATTGCCAACGTGCCGCAGCTGATATGTTGACCTTCCAATGCCGGACCAGCCGCTGCCGAACCGGTGAATATTCGACCTTGGCAGCTGAGTGCCATCTCTGCATTGGTACCATAGTCGATGGCGATGGCTGTCTCATCAGAATCCAAGATCCCGCTCTGAATGATCAATGCCAAGGCGTCTGCACCAACTTCATCATGGACGGCCGGCGGGATGATGATTTCGCATGCTTCAGGTAGCCTAAGGCCGGGAAATTCACCGGCGGAACGGACATCAGCAGACCGCTCCGGTGTGGTGATCCCCAAGGCCTGCAACTTGCGAGAGCCGGCATAGGCGAGATCACGTATCTCCATACCCTGAAAAAGTGAAAGCTGGGTTGGATTACCACAGACCGCGAGACGTATCACCCCATCCAAGGAGACTCGTGTCTCTGCCAAAACTCTATTGATTGCCTGCAATATTAGATTACGGGTTGTCTCCACACCCAGCTCCAGGGCAAAGTGGAGATGATCGATGACGTTCGTGCCGGGTAGCGGATGACGATTGGTGATCACTGTTGATAGCGTCTCGCCATTAGCAAGATCCATTGCCTGGGCGCGAAAACCGCTGGTCCCCAAATCCATTGCGATGGCTAATCGGCTCATGTTCCAAAGATTCCTCTACAGGCCGTATGCCTGGGGTAAAAAGCCTTTAACTTGCGCGTACTTATCGATACACAGGTCTATAAAGTCCTGCTCCTCATCAGGCAGTCTTTCCAATTCCGCCAGATATCCGTAGAGTGACTCCTTTTCATAACTGGTGAAGGGCAATTGTGGATCCGCGAGCATCAGTTCACCGCAGGTCATGGCGGCAGCCCTTGCCCGGGCGTAGTAACTCTGATTATTGTCGACCAGCGCCTTGCCAATGGTCCAGGCGTTGTCAGGGCAGAGAATAAAACCGTGCAGACTGCGATAACGATCCGATGCGACCATACAGGCCTGATATTCCCGTTGATGGCCGAGTGATATAGCAACATTCATCGAAGCGACGTCATAACTCAGGATTTCCGTAAACACTGCGGGTGTGCTACCACCGAACATTCTGTGATACTCCACCGCTTCGTTCGACCAGAGGTCGCACACCGCTGCCATGACATTGCCGCAAAGAGATGAGTGGGCACAGGCACAACTCTTACCTTCCATGGACATGGGTAGGCCGGTGACAGCCTTGATGATCGGATTCTCGTAAGCACAATCCTTACCAGGCCCGCTTGCTCCACACTCGTAGGCTACCAGGGAACGAGCAGCGGCTATGGCGCGAGAGAGGGCCGCCAAGGTGTGCGGTACGTCTTTCGCGGTATAACCACCAGCCATGAACATCGCGGTATTGGCCTGGGCACAGTCTGTATCGCCGCCGGCGATGGCTCCATGCTTTTTGGCGATCGCAACGATCTGCGGCCATAGCCACGCCATGTCGAGACTACCGAGCACCCCCTGAGCGAACAGCATGCCGGTGATATCGTTACGGATGATACTGTGATCGAAGATCTCCTTGCCGCCAATGGATTCAATGGAGACGATATCTGCATATTCTGAACAGGCATCGAAAGCCTCCAGGACCTTCTGGGTACGTTCCGAATCCCGAATATTGACCATATCCGGTTTTCGCAAGTCGGCAATCGTGGCTCGGTAAGCCCCCTTGAGACCGTACAATTCAGAAAATTCGTCAATCTGTTGGGTGGCCAGGGCAGCGATCTCCATGCCCCATTTCCCATTGTCGGTCATCTGGAAGACATGCTCGTTCTCCAACACCAGACTCGGTGTACCGATATTGATGCAACGCTCCAGGGCCTCGCTGTTGGCGCGCTCGAATTCACGCCGTAAGGTGTAGAGCGTCTTTTCACTTCCGGGGCGTGGATGGGGTACGATCTCTGCGATCACAGATCCTCCACCAATGACCACGCCCCGCCGTGTTGTCACAGGCTGCTGTGCAAACCCGAACATCATCTCATCAGAGCTGCCATAGGCCATCGAGTCGGTCAGTTTCATCGCATCACCTCTTGGCTTTTTTTGAATCAGCCATTCCACTTGGAACGCAGTTGACGCCAGTTGAGCCCATTCAAGACATCTTCAGCCATGCCGGCTGCCTGAGAGGCCTCTCTGCCCCAGACGCCTAAATCAAAACTCGTGACGAACTCTTCGCTGACTGCGCCACCTCCACAGACGAAGGGAATTTCAAGTCCAACCTCTTTCAAGCGCATCGCAATTCTCGGGAAGGCGGTCATTGTTGTGGTCATCAGTGCTGTCCCGGTCAGCATGACCGGTTTGTGGATTCGACAGGTCTCAACCACTTCTTCCACCGGCACATCAGCCCCAAGGGTAACGACGTCGAAACCGGCAGCCCTTAGCAGCGCATTGACGATCTGCATACCGATGTCATGGATATCACCCTCAGCGGTATGAGTGACCACCTTCGCCTTCCTCTCCATGGTGCGCCCCATCTTCTCTTCACAAAGTGTTATACCCGCGATCATGGCATCAGAGGACAAAATGACTTGGGGGAGGAAGTAACGGCCAAGATCCCACATCCGGCTTACCTCTTGCATACCGGGCACCAGACTGCCGTTGATGACCTCAAGCGGTTGGTGAATTTCCAGTGCCTCTGCCACGGTGCGGCGGGTCTCATCTTCGTCACCAGTGACTAGACAATCTGCGACCTGTTGCAGTAACAGATCTTCTGAAATCTTGCGGGCCTCCTGGTGGCGTATATCCTCCACAACCAGGTCGTAACGGGTGAAGATTGGCGAGGTAAGTGACGGATTCTTCATCAATAACCTTCAGCATCTATGGGGACTGGCAGCAACTGAGCCACCATTAAAAAAATGTCTTGGGAATCCTATCCATTTATGTGTGGTTTGATGCATCCCCAAATATTTATTGTCGAACCAGAAACTTAAGGGGATACCCTCACATCTATAAGTTTAGTCGCTCGGGGCGCACTCGGCAGGCTGAATTGGAGAATAAATTAGACTATTTCGATGTGAACAATAATTGATGTGAGCACAATTCCCAGCTAATTGATCAGTTACTTCAACTGGAGAATATAATTCTTACTGTTCACCGGACAGGAGGGCTTTTTTTACTCGGTTCTGTTTCGTACCATAGACCTTGATTTCAACATGGTTTCATAGCACGAAAAGAGTCATTTTTTTGAAAACGCCCTTAGCCTTGAATTTGAAAAACCATAAGTCTGGAATGGTGAATCAGGGGGCAGTTAGCCCTGCTCACAAGTTGACACTTGTGAGAAGCTGGAAAACCTATGCGACAGAGATCTTGGACATGGGATGGGCTCGGTTCCAGAATCGAGCGCATGCTTGATGCAGCTGAATATTGCACCTACGACTCTGTTACTTCCTCCCCTTTATCGAAGGATCGGATATACGAGAACCATAAGGCAAAGGGTCCTATGATAAAAACCCCCAGCAGAGTCAGCATGCTCCACTTTGTCGGATTACGACCGGTCTCTTTCGCGAACTTGCCAATACTGACTATATAAGAGATGGTGGCGATGATCGCGATAGAAAACATGATCACAGCCGTAAGTGAGGGCATCAGGATCCAGCCTAATACAACAGCTATATGGGTAATCCAAAACGGGAAATCCAAGCTGCTTCGCAGTGATTTATCACTACCCTCAGGGGATGGGGTTTGTTGACTGTTTTCCTTATCCATTACCTACTCCATTGCTGAATTAAATCTCAGTTGCTAATTTACAAAATACTCTTGCCGTTTTCAAAGTGCTTTGTCAGGTACCCCTGATATTTCTAACCTACCCCGATCCACCAAAATGTAGTAATTGCATACATTCCTTAGGATCTCATCCATCTTCAGGCAGCGGGCCTATCCAACCACAGGGAATGCCTCCTGTTCGTAAGGATTTATTCGACCTGTTATGTCAACGAATTACTGGTATGGCCTTGGCTCTGGTATATCCCATACCACTTGCGAATGCAGCATTTTTTCCGCATAAATAACATCAGTTACAACCGGAAAATCATCAGGGACCATTAGTGCATGAGCATCCTTACCTAAAGCCTTTAAAAAATGATCACTGCTCAGCAAGTCATCGATTCTTTGCAGATCACGATGCTTGAGTGGATCATCTGCTTCAAAATAATCAAAAATCATATTATTCAAATACTTGACCAAACACTCTGTTCCAAGCTTCTGTCGTTGCTCCATTTGAATTCATTAATGGAGGTTGTCCACAAATAAGGCAAACAGGCGAACAGCTTCAAGTTTGAATTCTCTTGTATAGGTTTTTCGTTTTGTCATCGTTCACTCCAATAGTAATATTGTCTACTAAATAGAGTGTCCGTGCTAATAAGAGAGCTTCAGAGTGTCCCCTTATCCCTTATCCTGGCACTTTTTCTTTAAGCATCCTGTGCATTGCGTATCGAAAGTCGCTTCCCGCGTAAAGGTATCTTTTGATCTCCCCAATCACCCTGCTTTCACGGGTATCCAGTATATAGTCGCTCTCTCCCCGTAGATTAAGATACTTCAACATACCACTCTTTATTTATTTCAAGACGATTACGAGTCGTATAAGCACTCGGTTTCTGCGCAGTCGCGTGCTGATCATTAATGGGATGAAGCTCCCTAAATACCACTGTTGAACGAATATGTAAAATACGTCAATTATTGGATTTTTCGACAGGCTCGTTATCTTTACTAATCATAAATTTTTATCGGTAATCATAATGACTAGGAGACACATCAACCCATTCTTCACCACTAAGTATTGTTTCGAAATGTTCCTTAAAAACCTGGTTAATACATGTAAGCGACTTCTCAATCTTCTCTTCAATTGAACCAGCAAAATTATTTAAAACAAAGCACTTTCTATCATC
>JBEVVS010000021.1:0-30839 GCA_040507005.1 Candidatus Thiodiazotropha sp. | reverse complement strand
GCTGTTGCTGGAAACTTCGCACGCTGCTGCAGCGCTATGTGGCCAATGAAGACAAGGATGAAGAAGAGGAGACACGATTCATGCTTCAGCTCGAGCTGCGGGGGTTGGGCGCTCTGGGTCATACAGTGGACAGAACAATGCAGGAAACGATCTATGGTTATCACAATGAACGGTAATGGCAATGCATCTTAAACGGCCTTTCATCTTCACACTTGCAGGTTTTATACTGCTGCTGTCGGGCCTGCCTCTACAGGCAGCGGTGAAGGAGTTGGACCACATCGTGGCCCTGGTCAACGACGATATCATTGCCAAAAGCGAGCTCGACAGCCGCACCCAGGAGCTGCTCGCCCAACTGGCGCAAAAACAGACCAACCTGCCCCCCATGCACATCATTCACCAACAAGTGCTGGAGCGTATGATCATCAAACGCCTGCAGTTGCAGGCCGCGCGGCGCCTCGGACTCAGCGTCGACGACGCCACAGTAACCAAGGCGATCGCCAATATCGCCGAGACCAACAAAATTTCACTCTTGCAGCTGCGTGAAACCCTGGAGGCTGACGGCATCAACTTTCCCCTGTTTCGGGAACAGCTGCGGGAGGACATCCTGATCAACCGCTTGAAACAGAAAGAGGTGATCAACAGGATTGTCATCACCGAACAGGATATCGAGAATTTCCTCGCCCGGGAGGTGGGCACCAGCCGGCAGCGCTCCGCCGTGCGTCTCTACCATATCCTGATCGCCACCCCGGAAGGGGCCTCGCCGGAAGATGTGCAGGAGGCAAAACAGAAGGCCCAGTCGGTCTATGCCGAGCTTGCCGATGGCGCCGATTTCAGTGAACTGGCGATCCGCCTGTCCGACGGTAGACAGGCCTTGGATGGGGGAGACCTTGGATGGATCGAGATATCGCGTATCCCCAGCCTGTTCACCGGTGTGATCGATGAGATGGAGGTCGACGCCATCAGTGAACCGATCCGCAACGCCTCCGGATTTCACATCATCAAGCTGGCGGAAGTGAAGGGGGGCAATAAACTGATCATCAACCAGACCCACGCCCGGCATATCCTGGTGAATACCAACGAGATCGTCTCTGACAATGAAGCCAAGCAGCGGCTTGAGACCCTGCGGGAACGTATCATTGGCGGCGATTCATTTGAATCGTTGGCACGCTCCCACTCCGATGACAAGGCATCCGCAATCAAAGGCGGTGATCTGGGATGGACCAGCCCAGGTGATCTTGTGAGTCAATTCGAGGAGCAGATGGATGCCCTGGATATCGGTGACATCAGCCAACCCTTCAAAACCCCTTTTGGCTGGCACATTGTGCAGCCTCTCGAAAGGCGTCAACACGACAATACCGAAGAGGCGTTGAAGAACAAAGCCCGCCAGGCGATTCAAAAGCAGAAGTCGGAAGAGGCCATCGACCTGTGGTTGCGTCGCTTGCGCGATGAAGCCTATGTGGAGATTCACCTGGAAGAGCTGGATACACCTTGATATCACGTCTTGCACTCACCCCTGGCGAACCTGCCGGCGTCGGGCCGGACCTTTGTGTCATGCTGGCCCAGAAGCCCTACCCGGAAACCGAGATCGTCGCCATCGCTGACCCGGTGCTGCTGCAAACCCGGGCAGAACGCCTGGGAATGGCGCTGGAGCTGATCCCCTTCGATCACCACCTGCCGGCTTCCCCGCTGCCACCGGGCAAGCTCAGATACCTGCCCGCAACCCTTGCCCACGAGGTGGTGCCCGGCAAGCTCAATCCCGCCAATGCGGAGTACGTGCTCGACACCCTGCAGATAGCCACGGAGGGGTGTCGCAACGGGTTCTTTGACGGCATGGTCACCGGTCCGGTGCACAAAGGCGTTATCAACGATGCGGGGCTACCCTTCACCGGCCATACAGAGTATCTGTCAGCACTGTGCGAAGATGCCAACCCGGTGATGATGCTCGCCACCCCCGACCTAAGGGTTGCCCTGGTCACCACTCATCTTCCCCTTTCCGAGGTTAGCCAGGCAATCACCAAGCAGAATCTGCAACAGGTCGCCAGCACCCTGCACAATGATCTGCAACGCTATTTCGGTATCTCTCAACCACGCATCATGGTGTGCGGCCTCAATCCCCATGCGGGCGAGCAAGGTCATCTCGGAAGGGAGGAGATCGAGATCATCCAGCCGGCTTTGGCGGAGCTGAATAGCCAGGGCATGCAACTCATCGGCCCGCTGCCTGCGGATACCATCTTCACCCCGATTCACCTGCAGCAGGCGGACGCAATCCTGGCGATGTATCACGACCAGGGATTGCCGGTATTAAAACACCTGGGATTTGGCAATGCAGTCAATATCACCCTGGGATTACCCATCATCCGGACCTCTGTCGACCACGGCACCGCACTGCCCCTGGCCGGCACCAATCAGGCGAATCTCGGCAGCCTTCAGTACGCGGTCAAGGTAGCTGAAACGATGGTCAAAAGCAGAAACAAGGAATCATCCCCCAGCTGATGGCGCAAACGCCGCGTTCGGCGCTCGAGTAGCATCGGAGGGCAAGCCCTCTACTCGCCGGCTATCATCATATGATCGATAAGCCAGGAACCGGTTTGAACACTGCTGCGGGTCTCCACATCACTCCCCACATGTTGCAATCCCATGAGCATATCCCGCATGTTGCCGGCAATGGTTATCTCCTCCACGGGGAACTGAATTTCACCCCCCTCGACCCAAAAGCCGGCGGCGCCACGGGAGTAGTCCCCGGTTACCATATTCACGCCCTGCCCCATCAGTTCTGTCACCACCAGGCCCCGATTCATGGTTCCGAGTAGACCCTCCCTGTCCAGTTCTCCGCTGTTGATACGCAGGTTCCTAACCCCCCCTGCATTACCTGTGGTCTGCATACCAAGCTTACGCGCCGCATAGCTGTCGAGCACATAGCTCTCGAGCATGCCCTGGCGTACGAAGTCCCTGGGGCCGGTGGTCACACCCTCGTTGTCATAGGCGGCACTGGCCAGTCCCATGGGCAGTCGGGGCTCCTCATGGATGGTGACGAAATCGGGAAACACCGGTTTTCCCAGATGGTCGAGGAGAAAACTGGCCTTACGATAGAGGGCGGAACCCCGAATCGCGCCGATGAAGCTGCGTAAAAGTCCCACCGCGACGTCCGCCTGAAACAGGACCGGCGCCTGCTGCGTCGGCAGCTGTCTGGCGTTCAAGCGCGCCAAGGTCCGTTGCGCCGCCACCCGGCCCACGTCTTCAGGTGCATCCAGCCGGCTCGATTGGCGAGACAATGTATACCAGTAATCCCGCTGCATGCTTTCATCCTGCTTGCCCACCACCGCACAACTCAGGCTGTGCCGGGAAGAGGGATAACCACCCATGAAACCGTGGCTGTTGCCATACACGTGCAGACCGTTATGGGAGTTCAGGGAGGCACCTTCTGAGTTGACGATGCGGGGGTCGAAATCACGGGCCGCATCCTCACAACGGATCGCCAGCTCAATCGCCTCCTCCACACTCTGCTGCCAGGGGTGATAGAGGTCGAGATCGGGATTGTCGGAGGCCATCAACTCCGCGTCCGCCAAACCGGAACATGCATCCTCGGAGGTATACCGGGCGAAGTTACAGGCCGCCTCCACGGTCTCTTTTATAGCGTGCGGACTGAGATCGGAGGTACTGGCGCTGCCTTTGCGGTGGTCAAAATAGACTGTCACCCCCAGGCCGTTGTCGCGGGTGTGCTCAATGGTCTCCGTCTCACCGAGTCGCACTGTCAATGAGAGACCGGCATTACTGCTTACCGCCGCCTCCCCTGCGGTTGCCCCAAGGCGTTTGGCCTCGCCTAACAGATCATCAACCAGTTGTTGCAATTCCCCTTTGCGCTGATCCATATCAATCACTGCTCAGTCCCCCCGACGATCAACTCATCCAGCTTCAACGTCGGCTGGCCGACGCCTACGGGCACGCTCTGTCCCTCCTTGCCGCAAACACCCACACCTGCGTCCAGCTTCAGGTCGTTACCGACCATACTGACACGGGTCATGGACTCCGGACCATTGCCGATCAAGGTTGCCCCTTTCACCGGCTTGGTCACCTTACCCTTCTCGATGAGATAGGCCTCACTGGCGGAGAAGACAAAACGGCCGGAGGTGATATCCACCTGGCCGCCACCGAAGTTGACCGCATACAGGCCCCGCTCCACAGTGGTGATAATCTCTTCCGGAGGATACTCCCCGGGCAGCATATAGGTGTTGGTCATGCGCGGCATCGGCAGATGGGCATAGGACTCGCGCCTGCCATTCCCGGTGGTGTCGACCTTCATCAATCTTGCATTGTGTTTATCCTGCATGTATCCCTTGAGGATACCGTTCTCGATCAATACCGTGTTCTGACTTGGGGTTCCCTCGTCATCCATATTCAGCGATCCCCGCCGACCCGGCATGGTGCCGTCATCCACCACGGTACAACAGCTGGCCGCCACCTGCTCGCCGATCCTGCCACTGAAGGCGGAAGTACCCTTACGGTTGAAATCACCCTCTAGACCATGCCCCACGGCCTCATGCAATAGCACCCCCGGCCAACCGGGACCCAGCACCACGGGCATCGACCCGGCGGGCGCATCTACCGCCTCGAGATTCACCAGCGCCTGCCTGACCGCTTCCCTGGCATAATCCAGGGCACGATCCTGATCTCGAAAGTAGTCGAGACTCTCCCGCGCGCCGCCGCCACTGCTACCCTGTTCCCGCCGTGAACCCTGTTCCGCGATGACATGGACATTGAGACGAACCAGGGGTCTTACATCGGCACTGAGGGTTCCGTCAATAGCGGCCACCAGCACCACATCATGGGCCCCCACCAGGCTGACGATTACCTCCTTTACCCGGGGATCCTGCTTTCTCGCCTCCTGATCCACCTGGCGTAACAGGTCAACCTTCTCCACCTCACTCAATGTGGGTAATGGATTGATTGGGGCATACAATTGACGCGGCATCGGTGTGCCCGCAACACGCACAGACTGGTCTGCTCCACTGCGTATGATCGCACGGGCTGTACGCGCCGCCTCCTGCAAGGTGGGCAGTTGCAGTTCATCGGAGTAGGCAAATCCGGTCTTTTCGCCGCTGATGACCCTGATGCCCGCACCTTGCTCGATATTGTGCGCACCCTCCTTGATAATTCCGTCTTCCAGAACCCAAGATTCCAAGCGGCTGGATTGAAAATAGAGATCCGCTGCATCGATGCCGCTTCCCGTCAATTCACCGAGCATGCGGTCGAGATCCTGTTCCGCCAATCCCACCGGTGCCAGGATTGTCTGTTGTGCTATTTGAATCAGATCTGACATGATGTTCCTAACCTGTCGGCCGTTGTTTTATCTTCTAGCTTCGCTGCAGGTCGTTGTCGCCGGATAGCCCACTACCGAACCAGATAGAGTCATACCAGACCCATTTCTAGGGGGGATCGGAATCGTGGGTTATTGTGGTTTAAGCAACCTGCTTCATATTCGGGGTATACGCTCCTGTAATCCCCTCATAGACGTAGATGGTCAATCGTCGGAAAAGTGCGACGAATCGTCTTCTGGTATTCTCGGTCCAGCTCCACACAGACAAAATCGGTTCCTCTGGGCACTTGACTCAAGACAGTGCCCCAGGGATCGACAATCATGCTGTGGCCATGGGTTTCTCGACCGCTGATATGATAACCCCCTTGTGCAGCAGCGACCACAAAAGCGAGATTTTCGATCGCTCTGGCCCTGACCAGGATCTCCCAGTGCGCTTTGCCTGTCATTGCAGTGAATGAGGCCGGCACCACAAAGATCTCCGCACCCTTTGCCATCAATTGCCTAAATAGCTCAGGAAAACGCAGATCGTAGCAGACCGACACCCCCAACACGCCGAAAGGGGTTTCCACCGTGACCAGCCCATCACCCGGTTCGATTGTATTTGACTCTACATAACGCTCATCCGTCTCCACCAGATGAACGTCGAATAGATGGATCTTGTCGTATCGAGCCACAAGATTGCCGCTGTTGTCCATAACCAGGCATGCCGCCCGAACCTTGCCACCCTGACTGGCACGCATGGGGATGGTGCCCCCTACAACCCAGACATCATAGCGTTGAGCCATTTGGCTGAGAAATCCCTGTAAAGGGCCATCCTCATCCTCGACCAGTGTCAGCATATCCCGGTCGTGTTCTCCCTTGAAGGCGAAATTTTCCGGCAATACCACCAACCCGGCGCCCGCTTCGGCCGCTTCACTGATCAATCTTTCAGCCTCCAACAGGTTAGCGCTGACGTTGGGGCTGGAGGCCATCTGTATGGCTGCAACTTTATTTTTATTGCTACTCATCTGAAAACTCTTCAGTCAGTCTCTGGAACTATCAACAATTACCCTGCCAAGCTTGAGGATAGCATCATGAACCTCGATGCTACCAGCGATGGCTCCCACGATCCGCTATCAGGAAGGCTTCTCTACCATGCAGTGATCATGGTAATCGATGTGACAATAACCTCATTCACCCGGCATCTCCGGCATCAGCGCCCTGCCGCCTCCTGCCACCTCCGATTTGTCCACTTGAATAAATTCAGGTTTATCCCAATTTCCCGTGACTTCGTAGGTACGCATGGCGATGCGATCGAACAATCGGCCGATCAACTTTTGGGTCATAGCCAGCGCCACACCGGCAGTGGGATTGATCGCCAGGGTCCCCAAAAGGGGTAAAGTAGCGCTGACATTTGGGGTAACCACAACCTTTTGGTCATAGGTACGGGTCGCCAAACCTGTACGGCCACGCACATCCACAACCGCTGCGGTACTTTTCATCACCAAATCCGAGGTATAGGCGTCACCGTCATTTATCGTGAAGTTACCCTCGATCGAATCGAAAACCAAACCCTCGGAAAAAAGATCCGAAAAATCCAGCGCCAAGCGCTTACCTAGCGCATTCAGACTGAACAGACCGATAAGCCGGCCGACCCCCGGATCCACATTCTTCACCAGCCCTTTATCCACCTTCAGGGATATACTGCCATAGAGTTTTTCAGCACCGATCTGCAGCGGCGATGTGGGCCAATAAAGCTCTGCCTTGACATCGGTGGGGGCCTGCTCGATACCGGTGGTGATCCCCAGGGCGTGCTGCAGATCTCCCAGACTGCTGGTATGCAACTTCAGGTTCAGCGAAGTACTGTGTCCCCTGGGCGTCAAACGCCAGTATCCCTGTCCGGAGAGATCTATGTTGTCTCCCACCAAGGCTAGACTGTCGATGGTGATTCCGTCCGGCTCCTTTCTCCAGGTCACATAACCCTTACCCATGGGATTGCCGTTGATGTAGAGATCTTCAACCGTAAGATTGATGGCAGGCACATCCCTGGGATCGAGATCCGGCACCTGGCGCTGTTGCTCCTCCTGCCCCGTTATGCCTCTCGCCAGTTCATTGAGATCGTATTTGACGTAGTCAAAACGCCCGAATATGGGCCGATTATCGAGCTCACCAGGCACCTGTATCATGCCCTGGGCGGTCTCGGAGGTGAGGTTGATTCGATACCCGTCCGCATAGTTTTCGTAGGTAAATCGGGTATCGGGACAGGCTGTACCGAGGGCGATCAACTCATCCACCCGCAGATCCATGGTAATGGTCGGCGGTCCACCCTGTTCAGCAGCGGCTTGCTGCGCCACCCAACTGACCCAACTGTCTGCATTCAGCCGCTGCAGATGCCCACGCATGTGGAAGCCTTCCACATCCTCCAGGGAGAGCGCTTCCTGGGAAAACCCAAAGGCCGCAATCCAAGGCTTCTCCCCATCGTCGAAAAATCGGAACAGGGCGTGGGTACTATCGTCGTAGCGAATCCTCAATTCAGTGGTATCGTCACTGCGCAAGTCGGCACTCAAATCCAACTTTTTCTTTGACTCGCCTGGTTTACCGAGGGGTTCCGGCAGCGTGACCGAGATCCCCTGCAGATCGGAAATCAGGTTCAATCTAACCGGCACCTGGCTCGGGTGATGAGCTATCCTGACCTCAACATCCCCCTCCCCGAGCCCGAGAAAATAATCGAGCTTCCACTCGGGAAACTGTTGTTTCAGGCGTGCCAGATTGATCGGCATATGGGTTGTTACCCGTGTCCAATGTTCACCCTCATGGCTATAGGGCAGCACATCGAAGACAACCTTATCCTCAAGCAGCCTGCCCTTGAGGCCCTTCGCCTCCACCCCTGTGCGATTGAATTTAAGCTTGCCAGAGAGCTTATCGATCTTGAGATCGGCTTGCTTGATGGTCAGGCCAGCTCGATCAATATTGACTTCACCTTCGATCTTCAGCTGATCCCTCTTTTTCAGCGGTATCGATAAATTCACCCGGGTTTCCGTCTCACCATCCACCTCCACTGCATCGACAAAGGCGTGAAACTCCTTACGCAGAGGCGTATCACCCAGAATCGCCATCAAGTCCTGCAGAGACCCCGAGGCAATCCCCTGAATCTTTACCGGTGTGGCCTCCTTTAATCTCTCGATCTCAACCTGCACATCCTGCAACTGACTGTTGAGCAGCAGGCCATCCTGCAGCTTGACCTGCAGTGCGTTATTGATGAAATGGACTTCAGCCACCCCTTCCGAGAGACGTGGCCATTGGGGCATATAGTCGAGAATCAGATCCTCGACTCCGAACCAGACTTCGAACCGTCCCTGATGTTGGCGGAAAGGAAATTCACTGATAGGGCCATACAGCAGAAAACTGCCTGACTTGACATATCCGCTCACCAGCGACTTATCCAACCAGCTAACCAACTCTTCGGGCATCACGCCAACCGGCAGGTATTCACTTTTGCGCGAACCATCCGCATCCCAGAAATCGGACTGCATATCAATGAACAGATCCTTGCCTGTGAAGGGTATCTGCAGATCGATACGGGACAGGGTCTGCACGTCCCTGGAGCTCATCTGTAAACGCTCACTGTTCAGATGCAGTCCTCTGTCGAGATCAAAATTCCATTCAAAATCACCCATTGCATGTTGCGAGTGCAGCGGATTACGGAACAACTGAGGGAAATCAACCATCAGATTGCTGCTGTCTATTTTCAACCACCCACCGGCCTGATCTCCATCGAAGGCGAGTGACAATCCACTCAAACCTGGTATGTCCTGCCAGGCTTGATGGGCATAGTTTTCAACCTCCCCCTGCAAATGCCAGCTGAGTTCACCCTGCTGTGGCTTGAGAAATCCGAACTCCAGTTGACTCAGCTTGCCCTGGGGCGAGAGTCCATTGAGTATCGCATGCAACTCGGGATTGGGCAGTTTCAGGATCGCTAGAAAGTCATTCAGCTCCATCAATGACAGGGCATCCGCGCTTAGTTCAAAATCGCGTTGCTGCTGGGTCTGTTGCCAGCGAATACTCACCTCTTCTGTCGGCCATTGACCGTGGGATTGTTGTACCTCAAGCTGCGCAAGCTGCATATGCCAGCCACTATCCAGTCGCTGCCACTCAAACCCAGTGGCAAGCTGTTGCAGGAGGAAAGGCTCACTCCGCCCCGGTCCGCTAAGGCGAAGATCGTTGAGCTTGCCGTTGCCACGCAGGTTCTGCAACTCGCCATCTTCCAGGTCGCCCCAAAGCTCAACCTCAAGCCCACCCTCGTCAAGGGTGTATGGGGTTGGCAACCACTCGCTCAGACGCCCGCCCAACACCAATCCTTTAGATTTGAAATAGAACTCCCCACTCATGGCCAGTGAGCTGGCGCTATTTTGCTGCAGGTCGGCTATCAGTCGTACAGACTCCTCTCCCTGTTTGCCGATTTGTGTACTCATGGAGAGGTGATGGCGCAAGCCATTATTCAGCAGTTCAACATTCACCCCGGAGAGTCTCAGCGGGGGCTGGTTGGGAATAGCGCTCTTCAGCGTGATCTCGGTATCCAGCAAACGTAGTTGATTCTGTCCCAGCAGAATGGCGGCTACCGTGTCCGGGTCCCCCTCACTGACATCCCCCATACCCTGCAGGGCTACGCTGCCATCGGGGAACCGCTCCAGTTTGAGTTTGGTACCGATCACGCTGGCTCCACCCAGTTGCAGCCGGCCGGAGAGAACACTTTGCAACAAGCGGATGTTGACCAGCACCTCAGGGGCATATAGCAGGGGTTCGTTGTTTTTTTCATCCAGCACACTGACATCGGTAAACCTGAGTGCCAGGTGAATCCCTTTCACTTGGGCCTGCATATCACCGATCTTCAGCTCAACGCCGGCCCCCTGTTCGACCACACGCTCTATCTCCCGCCGATAGGGATCAAGATCGATAATGGGAACAAATATCCGTAAAGCGCTGAGCAACAGTGCGGCCAGAATCACCAGCCATGCCAGGATCTGCCAAAATTTGAGGTGAAGATACTTAGCGACACTCAACATAGAAAGAAAGATCGGTGCAACAGATCATACCAGCACGACGTCGTAGTGCTCCTGGGTATAGAGCATCTCTACCTGCAACTTGATGGGGTGGCCAATAAACTGCTCCAGCTCTGCCAGGTGGGTGGACTCCTCATCCAGGAGCCTGTCGATTACCTCCTGGGATGCAAGCACCAGCAGCGACTCCACATCGAATTGTCGCGACTCCCGCAGAATCTCCCTGAAGATCTCATAGCAGGTGGTCTCCGCTGTCTTCATGGAGCCCCGGCCCGCACAGCATGGACAAGGCTCACAGAGTACATGCTCAAGGGATTCACGAATACGTTTGCGGGTCATCTCCACGAGTCCCAGGGAGGAGACCTCGGTGATGTGTGTGCGTGCATGGTCGTGTGCCAGGCACTTCTCCAGGGCGCGCAGCACCTGACGACGATGTTCGGGGTCGAGCATATCGATGAAATCGATGATGATGATACCGCCCAGATTTCTCAGGCGCAGTTGACGACAGATGGCTTGTGCCGCCTCCAGGTTGGTCTTGAAAATGGTCTCCTCTAGATTCCTATGTCCTACGAAGGCACCTGTATTGACATCGATAGTGGTCATTGCTTCGGTCTGATCGATGACCAGGTGTCCGCCTGATTTGAGTTGTACCTTTCGCTCCAACGCCTTCTGTATCTCATCCTCGACCCCATACAGATCAAACAACGGTCTTTGTCCGGGGTAGTATTCGATAAATTGTTTTATGTCGGGGATGAACTTTTGTGCGAAGTTGATCGCCTTTTGGTGGGTCTCCTTGGAATCGATTCGCACCTTCTCCACATCCGGTCCGATCAGGTCGCGAAGCGAGCGCAACGGCAGGGAGAGATCTTCATGAATCAGTTCGATGCCGCTGGTCAGCTTGCTCTTCTCCTGAATCGAAGACCAGAGACGCGCCAGAAAACGCATGTCCGCTTTCAGTGAAACCTCGTCCACACCCTCCGCAGCGGTACGGGCGATATAACCACCGGATATCTCACCGGCGTCGGCCACTTGGTTCAACAACTCACGCAAGCGCTGTCGCTCATCCTCGGCTTCAATGCGCTGGGAGATGCCCATATTACCCAGGGAGGGCATGAATACCAGGTGGCGGGAAGGAATGGATATATTGGTCGTCAGGCGGGCTCCCTTGGTGCCGAGGGGGTCTTTCAGCACCTGGACGATGACATAGTCCCCTTCACGCAACAGTTCATGAATATTATCCGTCTTGGGTTTGTCGGTTGTCTCGCCAATGTCGGAAACATGCAGGAACGCGGCCCGTTCCAAACCGATATCCACGAACGCCGCCTGCATCCCGGGCAGTACCCGGCAAACCTTGCCCTTGTAGACATTGCCGACCAGGCCACGCTTGCCATAACGTTCGATGATCACTTCCTGTACCGCACCGTTCTCGATAACCGCAACCCGGGTTTCCGGCGGTGTCACATTTATCAGTATCTCTTCACTCATACATCAATTACGCTCTTATTATTCATTATCGAATTGGATGCCATTGCGGCTCAGTAATTCCGCGGTCTCGAACAGGGGCAATCCCATCACCCCTGAATAGCTGCCATGCAACAGACTGACAAAGCGTGCGCCCGCCCCCTGGATAGCATAGCTTCCCGCTTTATCGGCAGGTTCACCGGTGGCCCAATAGGCTGCGATTTCCGCTTCACTCAACGGGCGAAAGCTTACCTCACTGAGGCTCAGATCGGTCTCAATCTCCTGCCAATTCAGTGCAATAGCGGTGTAGACCTGGTGGGTCTTGGCAGAAAGCTGACGCAGCATCCACAACCCATGCTCCCTGTCCCTCGGCTTACCCAGCACCCTGTTGTCGATCACCACGCTGGTATCAGCGGCCAAAACCGGCAAAGATTCAGCCCCGGCAACCGCTTTTGCTCCCGCCTCGGCCTTCTCCACGGCCAGGCGCAAAACATAGGACGCCGGGTCCTCGTCTGGCCGCTGCCGTTCATCCACATCTATCTCAAGCAGGGCATGGCTGATTCCGATCTGCTGTAATAACGCCCTCCTGCGAGGCGAACGAGAAGCCAGATAGATGACAGGACTCTCCTTCACTGTGGGTGGTTTCCTCTCACTGACTCATTGCTTATATGGCTACCCCCTATGGTAGGGGTGATTTCGCATCAGGCTCCAAGCCCGGTATAGCTGCTCCGCAACTACCACCCTGACCAGGGGATGGGGCAGGGTCAAGGGGGAGAGTGACCACCGCCCATCCGCCCGCGCAAGACAATCACCGGCCAGCCCCTCAGGACCACCCACCAACAAGGCCAGATCCCGGCCATCAGCCATCCACGCCTCAAGCCTGATCGAGAGCTGTTCCGTACTCCAGGCGCTACCCGCGACCTCAAGGGCCAAAACCTGACACCCCTTGGGGATCGACTTGAGCATTCGTTCACCCTCATCACGCACCGCCCGTGGGATATCGGCGTTCTTGCCACGCTGGCCGGGGGGGATCTCAATCAGGTGCAAGGCGCATTCAGCGGGTATTCTTCGCGCATACTCCTGGTAACCTTCAACCACCCACCCGGGCATGCGGTTTCCCACGCATATCAAATGGATATTCATGGAAACAGATTGTACGGGATTCTTCGTCATCCTGGGCCTGTTGGTTTTTGAAAATGGTATGCAGTCGCAATATTAGTCCGCAAATGGAGGCAAAATAGAAGTTGATTGGATCAGTTGGCACAGGCTGGAACACCCAGAATCCTCCCCCCAAAGCAGGTCCTGGCAATCAAACAAGGCACTTCCAGCGGGCCTCGCCTGTATGGCGACAGCGCAAAACTCAGCCAGGATCAGCAGTCTATCCAACTGAAAATAATGGAAATTTTGCAAATCTTTTGTCTAAAAACCTATACCTGCAAAATCTGCGGGGGGTAGAATCCAAAGAGCCCAAATATTTGCTTTCATTCCCGTTCATTTGCGGACTCTTCATCTCTTCGGCCGATACTTCCCGGACAGCGTATCAGGGAGCCATCGTGTGCGCGCTCAATTTACTGTATCCTTGCCCGCCATGACTGAAAAACACCTTACAAATATAGGCTTCGACAGCTTCGACCTGGCCGATCCCATCCTGCAGGGTATCCGAGATACCGGCTTTGAATACTGCACCCCGATCCAGGCCGAGACCCTGCCCATTGCACTGCAGGGCAGGGATGTGGCAGGACAGGCCCAGACCGGCACCGGCAAGACGGCGGCCTTTCTAATCGCCACCCTGCACCATCTGCTGCAACACCCCGCCAACGAGGAGCGCAGGGTCAATCAGCCCCGCGCCCTGATCCTGGCACCCACCCGGGAGCTGGCGGTGCAGATCTACAACGATGCGCAAACACTCACCAAACACACCGATTTCTCCTCGGTGGCGGTATTCGGCGGCACGGGTTACGAAAAGCAACGCAAACAGCTAGAGGCGGGGGTCGATATCCTGATTGGCACACCCGGCAGGCTGATCGACTACTTCAAGCAGCATGTCTATGATCTGAAGGCCATCCAGGTACTGGTACTGGACGAGGCCGACCGGATGTTCGACCTGGGCTTTATCAAGGATATCCGCTACATGATGCGGCGCTGTCCAGTCCCGCAAAAACGTCTGGGCATGCTCTTCTCTGCCACCCTCTCCTACCGGGTGAAAGAGCTCGCCTACGAGCACATGAACAACCCCCAGAGTGTGGAGGTGGCGCCAGAGCAGGTTACCGCTGACAAGATCACAGAAACCTGCTACATGACCGCCAACGAGGAGAAGATCCCGCTCCTGGTGGGTCTCATTAAGGAGATGACGGAGACTCGTACCATTGTCTTTGTCAACACCAAACGGGTGGCCGACAAGGTGTGGGGATTCCTGCAGGGGAATGGCGTGGATACTGCCGTACTCTCCGGCGATGTGCCGCAAAAGAAACGTCTGAGCCTGTTAAAGCGTTTCCAGGATGGGGAGCTGGCCGTGCTGGTGGCCACCGATGTGGCGGCCCGGGGACTGCATATCCCCGATGTCACTCACGTGATCAACTACGATCTGCCCGAGGATGCCGAGGACTACGTACACCGCATCGGCCGCACCGCCCGTGCCGGCGCCAGCGGTGATGCCATCAGCTTTGCCTGCGAAACCTACGCCTTCTCCCTGCCCGATATCGAGGTCTTCGTCGGTCACTCCATACCTACCCAAACGGTTGATCCCTCCCTGTTGGAGGAGATTGATCCCAAAAGCCGAATCTATCCGGAAAAGGGCTCGCGTCAGCCTCATCGCAGCAAAGATGGACACAAGGGCCACGGCAAGGGCCATCACCACAAGAGCCATAAGCCCAAGGACGGCGAAAAGTCGAAGAAACGACGCCGGCGCCGGCGCGGCCCCAAACCACCCCAAAGCGGCAACACGGAATAATCCCCATGGAGGGCAAGTGCAGTCGCTGCATCAACTCGAAATGCTGTACCTACACCACTGAGGCCATCGGTGTCGCCCCCCGTTCCAAGGCAGACTTCGACCACCTGCTGTGGCAGGTCTCCCATCAGGGGGTGGAGATCTACAAGGATGAGGACGGCTGGTTTCTCCTCTTCCATGGCAGTTGCGAGCACCTGGGGCCCGGGGGGGCTTGCGGTATCTACCTGCAACGGCCGCAGATCTGCCGCGATTATGACAATGACTGGTGTGAGTTCGATGCCCCGGCGGAAAAGGGTTTCGATCTCTACTTCCGCAACTATGCGGAACTGCTGAACTACTGCAAGAAGCGGTTTAAAACCTGGGGACGTTGAGTCCTCCCGGCCAACGGGGGAACTACCCCTCCCATATCACCACTAATCGCACGCCATTTCGAAACTGATTTTGCACTCAAGATTTGTATAATGCGCGCCTTGTTACAACAGCCCGAAAACTGGCATTCACCATGAAACTCAACTCAGTGACACTGCGAGACCGTTTTGAACAATTGCGGTCCAACAAGCTTTTCGAAACCTTCGTCATTCTCGTCATCGTCATCTCAGCACTGATGATCGGGGCAAAGACCTATCCCATACCCACCGCCGCCGCTCAGGTGTTGCGCATCCTCGATGTGGGGATCACCCTCTTCTTTCTCACAGAAATCATCATCCGCATGGTGGCGGAAAAGAATCTGAAGACCTTCTTCAGCAAGGGCTGGAACATCTTCGACTTTCTCATCGTCACCGCCAGCCTGATCCCGGTGGACGACAGCGAGGCCGCCCTGCTGGGGCGCCTGTTACGGGTATTCCGGGTACTGCGCCTGGTCTCCATCATCCCCGAGCTGCGGATCCTGATGAACGCCTTCGTCACCGCCATTCCGCGTATGGGCTATGTCTCCCTGCTGATGTTCATCATCTTCTACATCTACGCCGCCATGGGCAGCATGTTCTTCAGCGAGATCAACCGGGAACTCTGGGGCAACATCACCATCGCCATGCTCACCCTGTTCCGGGTCGCCACCTTCGAGGACTGGACCGATGTGATGTATGAGACCATGGAGATCTACCCCTTGAGTTGGTTCTTCTATCTCTCCTTCATCTTCATCGTCGCCTTTGTCTTTCTCAACATGATGATCGGCATCGTCCTCGAAACCTTGCAGCGTGAGCACGAGCAGTTCTCCCGCGACAGCGGCGAGGGAGAGGCGGGGGAAGTACACAAGATCGACGCCAGGACCGAGGAGATGGAGCAGCGGCTGATCCGCATGGAGCAGATGTTGCAACAGCTTACCAGCAAGGGTTGACCATGCCTGCTGGTTGCGGGACTGATTCGTTGCAGATGACACCACGCCAATAGTGCAACGAATCAGTAGCGTCCTCAACTAGGGCAAAGCGGGAATGACTTCACCATCATGGGAGGATGTCTCTCCCCCTCCCCCGATGAAGATCGTTTGACTGTGTTCCGCACGATTGTTGGTGCCTTCAATAAACACCGCCCTGTCGCCAGTGCCACCGTTATCAAAACCGCTCAGCATGGTTGAACGTGATCCGTTTCCTTTATGATCAAAGCCGCCGCACATGGTGACATGACCTGCCTGGATATAGCATTCACTGCCGTTGAGAATGGCGCCGTATTCACCGTTCACGACATTGGAATCTCCATTTATGATGCCGCAGAAACTGGTGTAGTTGTGCCTGATACCGATGACCAGGTTATGTGATCCACTGCGGTCCACGCCCAGGTCTCCATTGGGTTCGTTATAACCCAGGATCAGGTTTCCTTTGCAGTTGGCGCTATGGGTGCGGTCCTCACCATTGACAATCTGCAGGTTGAGGCCGGTCAATCGGGCGGTAACACATTCGCCCTCATCGTGGAATGAAAGATAGTTGTTGAGTCTGCCGACACCACCTGTGGATAGCCCCTCCAGTGCAGATTCCAACTCCTCTACACGTGCTTCCAATTTGTTGATCCGTTCCAAGAGCTTAGGAAAAAGAAATTGTCCAATCATTGTGATCCTCCCTAATTTAGGTCCATTTAACACGTGTTATAAAAAATGGCTATCCTGTTGAATAATCAAACTCAGTATGCATCGATCCAACACCGGCTAAAGTCAGTGATAAACATCTGCGAGGTGAATAATTAACTTGCATTGGTCCAACCATGGTGCCACCTATGCAAGTTTCAAACAGTGCAGCGCAATCCTGTGGTAATTTCAGAAAAATCATGGATTGCGGAATAACCGCCGATCTCACGCGACGGTGCCTTGGAATCGGGCTTGAGCATGGCCAATAACCATTGAATGCCATACACCTTGGCCGATGCGAGCACAGACAGGCTATCGTCCACGAACAGGGTCCGCTCTCTATCGAAGGGGTGAAGATTCTGCAACCGGTTCCAGAATTCGGGGTGTTCCTTGGGCAGACCCAGTTGGTGGGACGAGATCACCTGGTCGAAGAATCCCGCCAGGCGGGTTTTTTCCATCTTCAAGGCCAGGGTCTTTTGATGGGCATTGGTCACCAACAGGCGCTCCTTGCCAGCGCACATCAGCAGATCGAGGAAGTCGATAACATGGGGGTGAACCGCGATCAGATGATCCACCTCCTCCTTCAACAGGGCGATATCGAGCTCCAGCTCCCGACTCCAGTGATCGATGCAGTACCACTCCAGGGTTCCTTCCACGCTTTTGTAGCGGGCCAGCAGCTCATTCTTGGCCTCTTCCAGAGGCAGACCTTTTGCCTCTGCATAGCGGGCCGGTACATGTTCAAGCCAGAAATGGTTATCGAAATGGAGGTCCAGCAAGGTGCCGTCCATATCCAGCATGACAATATCAATTTGGTTCCAGTCGATCATCGTATACAGTTACACCTATGTATTTGATCCTTACATTGCTTCTCTCTCTATTGCCGTGTATTGCCACTGCTGAAGAGGAACCGTTTGCATTCCCCGATGATGATCTGGAATCACGCATCGAGGCGGTCAACGAAGGTGAATTGGAATTTCTGCACAGCCCGCCGGCAGAACCTGTTCACCATCATATTAACCGGATTCAGATCAATCTGGATAGTCTGGATCACGGTTGGGTTGAGCTGCATCAGTGCCACCGCCACCTGGATCCGGTGCCACACCTGGAAATTGTCTACCATCCCCAGCGCATACGTCAGATCAAACTCATCAGGGTTGAGAACATCGGCTCAAGCCGGGTGATTGGCTCCAGCGTCGAACTGCGGGATATCCGCCACGACGCAACAGTGTGTCTCCAGGCTGAAAGCCAATCACTGCACAAGTTGGCAAATGGTGGTTATCAACTTCGCAATGGTCCCTATATGCGCAGATTCCTCGACGGTTACTTCCCCATGCAACTCAGTTTGCATGTAGACTATCCAGCCGAGTTGATCCGCTTCACTGCCATGCGGCCACTCCCTGTTGACGAACAGCACGCACGCATGAGTGCGGGAAGACTCTCTTGGAGCGGCTGGTTCCAGGGTAAGCTGTTCACCGAAATAGATTTCCTCATGCGAGAACAAGACCACTGAAAACCATGCCAAAACTCCCAACCATACATTCTCAGCAACTGATCGCTGAAACACGCCTGTTTCGTGTGGAGAAACTGCAGCTTGAATTCAGTAACGGCCAACAAAGAGAGTATGAGCGCTTACTCGGCGGCGAGAGAGGTTCGGTCCTGATAGTGCCGATGCTCGACGATGAGACGGTGATGTTGATACGCGAATACTCAGCCGGAAGCAATGACTACCAGCTCGGCCTGCCAAAAGGACGCATGGAAACGGGTGAGGACCCTCTGCAAGCCGCAAACCGCGAAATTCGTGAGGAGATCGGCTATGCTGCCCGCGACCTGCAACTTATCAAGACGTTCACCATTGCACCTGCATACATCCGTCACAAGACTCATGTTATCCTTGCACGGCAGCTCTATCCTGACAAACAGCCGGGGGATGAACCCGAACCGATCGAAGTCGTGCCCTGGAAGCTCTCAAACTGGGATGACCTGATAGGCCAAACGGATTTGACCGAGGCCCGATCTATCGCAGCCCTATACTTGACCAGGGATCATTTAGTATCCCGTTAACACTAAAATATTAATCATGAGTATACCCATCTCTCTCGACGATCTGTTGCAGTTGGCCCATCAAGCAGGCGATGCCATCCTGGCTGTCTATGACACCGACTTCAAAGTGGAAAACAAGCAGGACGACTCGCCATTGACCGCAGCCGATACTGCTGCGCATCATTTAATCGTATCCACCCTGGAAACCCTTACACCGGATATTCCGGTACTCTCTGAAGAGTCGTCCGAGATCCCTTTTTCAGTACGTCAGCAGTGGCAACGTTACTGGTTGATCGACCCCCTTGATGGCACCCGGGAGTTCGTCAAACGAAATGGCGAGTTCACTGTCAATATCGCCCTCATCGAGGAGCACGCACCCACCCTGGGGGTGGTCCACGCGCCGGTATTGGGCACCACTTACTACGGCATACATGGGAATGGCGCCTGGAAACAGCAGGCTGATCAACCGGCCACATCGATCCAGGTCACACAACCCTGCCGTCAGCCGGTCCGGGTCGCTGGCAGCCGCTCCCATGCGGGAGACTCATTGCTGCGTTTCTTGGAGAAGATGGGGGAACACGAGCTGGTCAGCATGGGCAGCTCATTGAAACTCTGCCTGGTGGCAGAGGGCAAGGCCGACATCTATCCCCGTCTCGGCCTCACTTCCGAATGGGACACAGCCGCCGCCCAGGCCGTGGTTGAAGCAGCCGGCGGACAGGTCACCACCCTCGATCTGCAGCCTCTCAAATACAACACCAAGGATTCACTGCTCAATCCACATTTCCTGGTATTCGGTGATTCAACCATAAACTGGTCAACCTATCTCTAGACTGTATAGCGCTTGATATTACTTTGGCCGTTGAGGTCACTGCCGGGGATATCCTATACACATCACTCGCTATTGCTTTGCTGCATCTGTTTAAAAGATGCCTGATCGACAACACGCCCTCAATTTACAATACTGAAATTTGTAACTAACCTGATATATTGTAACGTCCAGCAA
This sequence comes from Candidatus Thiodiazotropha sp., assembly GCA_040507005.1. Taxonomy (GTDB): domain Bacteria; phylum Pseudomonadota; class Gammaproteobacteria; order Chromatiales; family Chromatiaceae; genus Thiodiazotropha. The sequence goes on along the minus strand of JBEVVS010000021.1, from coordinate 10,982 downwards.
GTCAAAAGGATGCATCTATTTCAGTCTGAAGTTAGGGGTCAATCAACTTAGATCAGGCCCCGGGCACTAACCTTGCGCCCTGGTGAACCAGCCCATGAACAAGCTGCTATGCAAATTAACGATGATTGTCACGCTGCTGTCTGCGTCTTTCAGTCAACTCGTTTTTGCCATTGACTCCGAGAGCGATGTCTATGCTTTCGATGATTTCCCCCTTGAAGAGTTGTTACAATACCCGGACTGGTTCAAGAAGAGCTTCCTGGATCTGCCGGATGATCTTGAAGAGGCGGCACTCAACAACAAGCGTGGCATTATCGTCTATTTCGGTCAGAAGCGTTGTGCTTATTGCAAAATGTTGCTGGATGTGAATTTCGGTCTCAGTGACATCACAACCTATACCCGCAACCATTTCGATGTGGTTCCCATCGACATCTGGAGCACCGAAGAGGTCACTACCTTAAATAATGAGGTGACCACACAACGGGAGTATGCGCTGCGCGAGAAGACGAACTTCACGCCCTCGCTGATTTTTTACGATACCCAGGGTATGGAGGCACTGCGCCTGCGTGGATATTACCCGCCCTACCAGTTTCGTGCCGCCTTGGAATATGTCGCCGATGGACATCACCGCAAAGAGTCATTTCCGGAATATCTTGCAAGGGGAGACTCCGGTACCGCATTCGAACCAGGAGATTTAAACGAAGAGGACTACTTTATTCCACCACCCCACAATTTGGATCGCAGCCGTTTCCCGGGTCAACGTCCGCTACTGGTCTATTTCGAACAGGGTAACTGCCATGCCTGCGACATTCTCCACGGCCAACCGTTACGTGACCCAGCCATCGAAAAACTGCTGCGGGGTTTTGATAACGTGCAACTCGATTTCACAGGACAAACCCCGGTCATCACCCCCACGGGGAAAAGGACAACCGCGCAACAATGGGCCAAGGATCTAGGCCTTTTCTATACCCCCTCACTGGTTTTTTTCGATGAACAGGGCAGTGAGATTATTCGGGTCGACTCGGTAGTGCGTTTTTATCGTCTGCGCAAGGTGATCAACTTCATCACCAGCCGGGGTTACATAACCGAACCCAACTATCAGCGCTGGCGGGTGAACAGCGACTTTTAGGTCAGATAGATGCAAAATGGTCTCTCAAGATGCATATCACTACGCCGATATGTCTGAGCATGTGACTTGTGTGCAGTACAATGGATTTAAAAAAAGAGAACCGACTACTCCATGCACGCCTTAGGGAGTTAACCCAAAAGGCTCAGGAGAACCAAGAGACACTTGGGCGTTTTCATGCTCGCGAACTGGAACTGCTGAGCACAGAAACCCTGCCTGAACTTCTAAGCTGCATGACCGACGGTCTCAAGAGCTCCTTTGAGATCAAGACCATACAAGTCTTGCTGCACGATCCAAACCACGAAATCCGTCACTTATTGTACAAGAACGGTCTGGATGAGAAGGCCTTTCCGCTACTTGAATTCGTGGACGATATGCTGGCCATAAACCCACGCTTTCAACGCCTCAGGAGCCCTTGGCTGGGCCCATTTCTAAGCCCCGAGTACGATCAGCTTTTTTCTGATACCGAGGGCCTAGAGAGCATGGCCATACTGCCTATGGTTCGTCACGGTGCACTGATAGGCAGCATCAATTTGGGTAGTGGCGAACAGGATCGATTCTCACGCCAACTCGCCACCGATTTTCTTGCCCGACTCGCCACCATCTGCACCGTGTGTCTGGAAAATACAATCAACCGGGAACATATATTGATCAGTGGCTTTACCGATCCCTTGACCGATCTGCATAATCGCCGCTATCTGGATCGCCGCCTCAGTGAGGAGCTGGCCCGCGCCGCTCGCTACCGTCAACCCTTGAGCTGCCTGTTCATCGACGCCGACCATTTTAAACGCATCAATGACAGCCACGGTCACCAAGCGGGAGACACCGTCTTACGGGAACTGGCGAACCGCATCCGCTCTCAATTGCGCGCCAGTGATATCGCAACACGCTTTGGCGGAGAGGAGTTTGCACTGCTGTTGCCCCAAACCAGCCTTGACGAGGCCTTGATGCTGGCTGAACGGATCCGCATGGAGGTCAACTCCCAGCCGATTCCCCTGGATGATGGTTCAGCACTGCAGTTGAGCGTATCCATAGGGGTTAGCGAGACCCTGCCCCAATCCAGCAAATCCCAGCAAGCGGCAGACGCAGAACAGCTACTGGTGAATGCAGACCAAGCTCTCTATACAGCCAAGAAAAATGGCCGAAATCGTATCGAATCCCATACATCCCATGGACAGCTGACCAAGGATATGAAATCCAACTGACGCTGGATTCCACACCCTATCCGAGGTATTGGATGATCAATCCTCCACCTGCTTGTGGCTGCCGTCGCAATAGGGCGGTGTTTTGCTCTGTTTACAACGGCACAACCAGGCCTCACCAGACTTCTCAGGCTTGAATCCAAGCGGCTCAATCCCCGTGCCTTGATGTGAGCCGTCACAGAATGGCTGATTGGATGAACGACCGCAGGCACACCACCAATACTCTTTTCCAGCAACGAGTTCCACATCGATGGGTTGTTTTGCGGCTACTACGGGTTTGCCCATATTATTCTCCTTATTTGTAAGGCCGGGATCGTTTCACTATGGCCTGTTATTTGGAGGTGTCATTCACCTTTTGCTTCGCTCTTCATTGGTAACATAGATAGCCATTAAAAAAAACTCGGCAACATCCTAGATTATTATCTGTTAACCTCGCTCTCGCGACTGGCTGGACTTTGCTAAAGACAGCTGAGCCAATCTTATTATAACCACCCTCTGAAGACGACTGACAGACATGCTAATACAGCTTAACTATATGATTTTAATAATAATAAAGACATACAAGACGATCTGCCCGGGAATACCGTCCTGGGCCGGGGCAGGCGTGACGTCTTCTAGCCATAATGCTGTAACATGCAGAGGTAAACTATGTTAAATGCCATCCCTGCTGAAATGAGCAAACAATTGGACTGGATCGAATTCGACAAACACCATATCTGGCACCCCTACAGTGCCATAGGCTCCGATTTGCCGGTTTTTCCCGTCGTCTCTGCCGATGGGGTACGGTTACGCCTGGCCGATGGCCGGGAACTGATCGACGGCATGTCCTCCTGGTGGTGCGCCATCCACGGCTACAACCATCCTGAATTGAAGCGGGCCATATCAGATCAACTGGAAACCATGCCCCATGTCATGTTCGGCGGCCTAAGCCATCAGCCTGCCGCAGATCTGGCAAAAAAACTGATCGAAATCACCCCTGCTCCGCTACAGACCGTCTTTTATGCCGATTCCGGCTCGGTTTCAGTGGAGGTGGCCATGAAGATGGCCATTCAGTACTGGCACGATAAGGATCAAGCCGAAAAACAGCGATTTCTCACTATCCGCAGGGGCTATCACGGCGATACCTTCGGCGCCATGTCAGTGTGCGACCCGGAGACCGGCATGCACTCTCTGTTCTCGGAGATCCTGCCCCAGCAGCTCTTCGTCGACGCACCCAGCTGCTACTTTGGTCACCCCTGTAAAGGGGATGGGGCCAAGGCGCTGGGAAAGAAACTCAAGAAGCATCACTCGGAAATAGCTGCCGTAATCCTGGAACCCATCGTGCAAGGGGCCGGTGGCATGCGTTTTTATTCCGCTGAATATCTGAAAGAGGTGCGCAGCCTGTGCGATAAATACGGCGTACTTCTGATCCTGGATGAGATCGCCACCGGCTTTGGCCGCACCGGCAGACTCTTCGCCTGCGAGCATGCGGAAATCGCCCCTGACATCATGTGCCTGGGGAAATCACTCACCGGCGGCACCATGAGCCTGGCGGCAACCCTGACCACAGAAGAGATCAGTAAAACTATCAGCCAGGGTGATCCCGGCCTGTTCATGCATGGCCCTACCTTTATGGGCAATCCCCTGGCATGCAGTGCCGCACTGGCGAGCCTGAATCTGCTCCTCGACTCCCCCTGGCAGAAGCGGATCAAGGCCATAGAAACAGGTCTACGGAATGGGCTTGCCCCCTGCCGGGAGCTGCCGCAGGTGGATGAGGTTCGGGTTCTGGGCGCCATCGGGGTTGTGGAGATGAAGAGGCCCGTGGATATGCGGCAGATTCAGCCCTGTTTCGTCGACGCCGGCGTGTGGGTGAGGCCCTTTGGCAAGCTGGTCTACCTGATGCCCCCCTACATTATCGAGCAGGACGATCTCGACACGCTGACCAATGCGGTGGTCGAGGTCGTTGACAAGTGTCCCATCTGAAAATCGCACGTGGATCAGGACCCGGTGTCCAGCGGAGGCGATTCGATCACCTGTTCGACAGGCTGCTGAAACTCGATACGGCTCCGCATAGTCGGCGAGAGATGGACATCCCCGCTATCATCCACGAGCATCACTTGGTCTAGGCCCATCTGCCTGGCAATCTTCTGCCATTGGGCGGGGCCCGCCACACTCAAGGCGGTGGCCGCGGCATCGGCCAGGCCACCATCCTGGCTGATCACTGTCGCCGAGGCCACATGCTCCACCGGGTAGCCTGTTCGCGGATCGATGATATGGGCATAGCGTATGCCTTCGTATTCTCGGTATCGTTCATAGTTTCCCGAGGTAAGCACGCACTCACCGTCAGCCACTTCCACCGAGGCGATGACACCCTCGCCCAGGGGGTGGCGAATACCGATCGCCCATGGCCGGTCGCCATGGCGACCGGAGACACAGAGATCGCCCCCGGCATTGACAATGGCGTTGCCGATTCCAGCTGCCTGCAATCGATGGATCGCGAGTTTCAAGGCGTAGCCCTTGGCAAAAGCACCCAGATCCAGTGACAGCCCGGGATTGGAGGATTCAATCCGGTTGCCATCAATCAGCAGTTGAGACATGGTGGGGGATTGATCGAGCAACGCAGCGATCTTATCCCGTGGCGGGGGCGGTCCACCTGGTGGCTCGTCACTGTGGAAACCCCATAGCCCGACCAGCCGACCGATCGCCGGATTGAACAGATGATCACTCTGTTCCGCATGATGTTTGGCCTGACGGAGCAAGACTGCCAGCTCCGGGGTGACCGTCATGGCATCGCCTCGGGCAATCGCCCTGTTGAGACGCACCAATTCGCCGTCGCCCTTCCAGGCATGCCAGTTCCGATGCATACCCTGGAAGGTCTGATCCAAACCCTTTACCGCGGCATCGAACTCCGCCACTTTGTTGGTATAGGCCTTGATGTCGAGCAGGGTACCGAACACCAACAAGGTCTGCTGGTGGTCGCGTGGCCCCTGGTCACAGCTCATCAAGCCAAACACGACCCACAACAACAATAGAATACGACTCATATACACTGCAGACTCACTAACCATCAAGATAGAATTTTATACACCGCGGATTGGCTACTTTTTTTGGTAGACTTCTTGAAATCCGGCTTCGGTAAAGCCGTTCATGCGGCGTTTACCCACCAGGATGATCGGCACCCCCGTACCCTTCAGCTTTTTATAATCCCGTCTACCCTTTTGGCTTGTCTCAACATCGTATTCCACGTAGTGGATTTTGTTACGTTTAAAGTATTCACGGGCCTGCTTGCAGTAGCCACACCTTTTTGTGCTGTACATGACCACTTTCTCAGGACTGAAACCGGCGCCGACAATAGGCTCATATTCCGGTGCATGGTAGAGATTGGGTTTCACGGTTACGGGTGTAGACTCCTCTGTTACAGGCGGCCTGTCACCAAAATGGACCTTACCCTTAGCATCACGCCACTTGTATATGGCATCTGCCATGACGCTGCCCCCTGCGAGGCTGATCAGCAGGCACACGCTAGCCACTCGAATCAGTTTCATAGTCCTTACCGCTTGAAACCCTGTACAAAAATTTAGAAACCCTTTTTCAGAAACACCCAGCATAACTGAGAAACATGACTTATTGTTGTAACTCACGCAGTTTTTCTGTTACCCGTCCTGACTCGAACAATTGCACTGACAACCCAATACCTGCTTCGATATCGTCGCTCTTTTTGCCCAGGTAGAGCCTGACTCCGGCATTGTAGATGATAGGGTTGAGATGCCTGTCGCTCTTGCCGGTCAGTATATCTTCAACGATACGTGCGGTGACATCCACAGACTCGCAGGGATGATGCGTCTGATGCTTGAATCCGTATTCTGCTGGATCGAGGGTATATTCCGCAAGGGTACCGTTATTGTAATCGGCAACGGCCACTGGCTCCATTGGCAACTCGTCACAACCATCCAATCCTTGCACTGCCAACACTCTCTGCTGTCCACGTTCTCCCGCCGCCCTGGCGAAACGTTGCAGGAAGCTCTTGTGCGCAGCACCTATCAAGGAGTAATCAGCGCCGGCAGGATTGAGCATCACCTCACAGGCATGCAGAAATGAACGATAGAAGAGGGTCTGACGTACCGGTTTCAGCTTTTCCACGCCATACAGATAGTTGGGGGCATACAAATGGCCAAATCCCTTCTCTTCGATATCCCTAGCGACCTGGTTGGGCTCTTGATAAGCGGGAATACCCAGCGCCTCCAGCAAGCGAGCGGTAGTGACGCCATCCTTGGGCGGTAAATCACTGCTGGAGTGCATCACCACTGGCACCCCGGCCGCAGCAGTGACGATGGCTGCCGCAAGACTGAGGTGGAGTGCGTTCTTACGTCCATCATAGGGGCCGTTGCAATTCAACAATCCCGCCACCTTTGGCTCAATCAAGGTCGCACTCCCCTCCATGGCATCGAGAAAACCCTTCATCTCCTCCACCCGCGCCCCTTTGAAACGCATTGCGGTGAGAAATGCTCCAACCTGCGCCGGATGGGCCTCGGCGGACATCAGGAAAGTCAATGCCGCACAGGCCTCTTCCCTGTTCATATCCTTGGCCCCGCGGGGACCCTTGGCGGTGGCGATCAGGCGTTTGCGGAACACCTCAGCCGCCTGACTCATCTGATGCTGCATTGTTCGACTCCTGATGAGAGGGTTAATACCCGAGTGATGCTATTCAATCCAGTAAAGCGGCAAGCTTACACCCTATCTGCGAAGACAAATGGGACAGACTGATCGGCCTTATATTCTGAAGCCCTGACCACAGTGCTATTTGCCACATCCTGACGCGCCGCCAGCAACGCTGTCTGAATACGTCGATCACTGATGTGGTAGCGTGGATCAAGTCCGATAGCATGGATATCCTCGCAGGGTTCATCGAACAAAAAACGATAGATGTCGCTCATCATGTTATAACGGCTCGACATCAGCATATTGGTCGCCTGCTTTATCTGCTGCAATGTCTGCTTTTCATGTCCGAACAGGCTGGTCGCCAACATCACCGAGATGGCATGCAGGACATCGTATTGCACATGGGCTATGAAAACGATCAGATGGCGCTGGGTCAACGGCACATTCTCATGCCAGGCCCAACGAATCATGCCACCCAGCAGCAGGCTGAAAAATTCCGGGACCCCCCACTCCATACCCAAACCCACCGAGGCGAGGGATTCCACGAGACTGAATGAGGGATGGCCGGCCAGCAGGCGTTGGGTAAGTACATTATCCGCGACGCCGTGCAGCATCGGCAGATCCTGCTCATGGAAGGGTATTCCCAACCCATCGAAGAGTTGGCGGTACATAACGATATGGGTGGTGGAATTGAGCAGGCTGGATAGATCCGGGTAACTGTCGATGCTATGGGTACCTACCCCGTACTCGTCGGCCAACAGCTGCGCCAAAATAATCTGTGCAAGCTCTGACACCCGTTCATTGAGACTGCCGTAGGGGAGGGAGATGAAACCGGAAAAGCGTCCCTGAGCCAAGGCCACGCATTGGCGGGTATTCTTGACCTGATTGAAATAGTTGGTCGCGAAATCGGCCAGTTGATCCCCATCGAATTCACCCTTGAAGATACGCACAAAGCAGGGATGGCTCCAGACCGGGTGCAACATTACATGTTCATGGAGTTCCAGGAACAGTGCCTGCAAGGCCCCATGTTTGAACAGATCAAGTTCATTGAACATATTTCCAGGTTCACTGTCAGCGATGATCCGCATCTGTCCAAACAGTTCGTGCAGGGGGTTGTCGTCTGTTTCGAGTTCATTGATCACCCGGGTAAAGTCCTTTATCTGACTCTGACGAAATGCATCTAGAACCTGGCCCACCTCCAGTGACAAGAGATTGGGCAGCGGATGCACGCCGGGGAGCAGTGTTGCGTTCCCCTGATTGTCAATTTGCAATAGGTCGGAAAATTGCTGCGTGCTATCGCTGGAATTCACACTCGTCATTTAGATGGCACTCCTGGTACTGGCACTCTGCCCTGTCGGTTATCAGAGCTTTCTAACTGTATTTGGCAATTGAGATTGGATCACGCTTGCCAAAGCTTCGATCGCCTTTTTACGGGGAAAGGTTTTCCTGAAGACAAACTGCACCCGCCGATAGGCGTCCTTGAGCTGCAATTTCCGCGCTATGATCCCTGAATCTGTCGTCCAGCTCCCCTGTACCGCCAACGCGGGTACCAGGGTACAACCAAAACCCGCACCGACTAATTGCAGCAGGGTCTCCAGACTGGCGGCTCGCAGATCCGCCATCTCATCATCCACAACACCCTCCTTGATGCGGCACACATCCATCACCTGGTTGGTGAGGCAATGCCCATCAGCCAGCAACAATAGATTGATCCGACTCAGATCGCGGCGGTTGATCTCGTCTTTATTGTAGAGCTCGTGATTACTAGGGTGAGCCAACCAGAAGGGCTCTTCAAACAGGGGAATCACCTCCAGCTCCGGCTCTTTTACGCTCGTGGCGAGAATTGCCACATCGATCTGATGATCCAGCAATCGCCGGGTCAGCATATCGGTGATCTCCTCAGAGAGGATCAGCCGCATCTGTGGATACTGCTTTTTCAGGGGCATCAGGATCAACGGAATCAGATAGGGACTCACAGTCGGGATGGCGCCTACCCGGAGGGCACCCGCCAGTGGATCCCGTTGCGCCCGGGCCAGCTGCTTGATCACGTCGGACTGTTCCAGGATCAGCTTGGCGTGCTTGACGATCTCCAGACCGATCGGGGTGGTTGAGACGGAACGGTTGGTACGCTCGAATATGGTTACACCAAGCTCCTGTTCAAGCTTTTTGATTTGCCCGCTGAGGGTGGGTTGACTGATATAGCACTGAGCAGCCGCATGGCCGAAATGCTCGGTCTCAGCAACAGCGATTAGATATTTTAAGTCGCGCAGATTCATGGGGAATAATAGCTTCTATCAATCACGAAGCCTATTTTACCCTTTTAAGCTCTATCATTGCCAATGATGGATCTCAATCCGCCGGAGATTGAGTTGATAGGCGCTCAGATAGAGAAAAGCCGCCTTGTCTCCCCAAGGCGGCTTACCGATAGCGAATCTAGATGGTAGATCGTGGCAGCCTATCTAATCTCGTCGGATACACCGAAAGGACTGGATAGGTAGTTACCCTTCTCGTCCTTGGGCAGTTCGAGTTCATGACCGGCCTTGATGGCATCCTCGACCTTCTCATGTTTGCATTTGCCGACACGTTTAAGCTTGGCATTGGCAAAACCGATGGTGGTGCCAAATCCTCCATCCTCAACCCACTCTTTCCAATGTCCGGCACCACCATTGGCACGGCTCTCGGTGACGATCTCCCACTCCATGCCATCGTGACCACCTTCCTTGTTGGCGCCGTATGGCCATTGGAAATCACCATGCATAAAAATTTGATCGCCTTCCTGACTGGCGCGTCCGTTCCAATCCGGATAGGTGTCTGAAACCCATATATAACGTTGATGTGTACCGACAAACGCATCGGGATAGAAACAGAGTCCCTGGGTCGCCCACTGTGTATGGACAGGACTGCTGTCATCGTAGGCGGTTATGGTCCAGCGATTACCGTCACTGATTAGATCCGGATCATGAGGTGGCTGAGCAAGCAGTGCCGTGGTGGCAGTCAGTGCCAGGGTCGTTACGGTTAAGCGTAATTTTGTTTTAAAGTTCATTTCCATTCTCCATTTGATAATGTGATCAACGACTTCCACAGATAAAATCTGTTTTTTGTCTTTCCTTTCACATAGCCGATTAGATTTTTCGACTCGCTATCGGCAGTGTCAATTTACAAAGGGAGAATCTTTTTGTGATGTGAATATTGCACAGCTCATGAGTCAAAATTTCAATACACAACATCAAGCGCAACAGCTTAAAAGCAATTTTTACTATTTGCTGTACGCCGAATCGATTGATTCAGCAGATGAGTAAGGGGGCAAACTGAGGAATATCAGCCGAAAAATTTCTTTAGTGAACGAGCGAAAAAACCTTGCTTCTTGTTGTTTTTTTCTAGCTTGGCCAGCGAAGCCTGCACACTCTCCACATAGGCGGCGTCATCATTTTGGATATGGCTGAAAAGCCATCTCGACAGCAAGCCATGGAGATCATCAGCAATGTCTTCGCCATCGTCAAATCTCTGCTTGTATTCGCTAACCCTTTTTATAAAAAGTTCATGAACACGTTTATGCGGACGAGTGAACTCATAACCGGCATCTTCGATCAACGTCTCCTCAAAGCCGAAGTGGGAAACAGTATAATCAACGGTATCATCGATGACCTTTGCAATCACAACCCGGTTTTTAGTCACTCTTGCATCATCGAGTTTGTTGATGTAACTGACAATTTGTTTATGTTGCCCGTCGATAACATCAATGCCGGTCTCAAGGTCCTTTTTCCATGTCAGGTGAGCCATTATTTCCTCTGAACATACTCCAAGAATCACTGAGAACGGGTCGGTTTGTAATAAAAATACAACCCGAACCATAACGGAGTATAACCAGATTAAACAAATGTGATCAATTTATTACTTTAAAAATAATCTCAATCGTTTCATGAAGTTCCAATCTTTTACCGATTATCGCTGGCTGTTTTCAGGTGCTTGGGTGTGTTTAATGTAAAAGCCATTTTCTCGTCTGTCATGGCGTAAAATCG
>JBEVVS010000124.1:0-32110 GCA_040507005.1 Candidatus Thiodiazotropha sp. | reverse complement strand
CAATTTGGTCAAGCGCGGAGAGGAGTTGGCGATCGAACGGGATTTTCTCAATACCATCATGGACAGCGCACAGGCAATCATCCTTACCCAGGATTGCAACGGCGCCATACTCACCATCAATACCGAGGGAGGAGAGTTTATCGGTATTCGAAGTTACGAGCGTGGCACCCGTCATTTCTGTGATCTCTTCATGAATGTTGAGGACATCAAAGAAATGAAACATGTGATGTTAAGACTGCGTGACGGCATGATTAACTCATATCAACACGACGCCAACTCCCTATCTGCGGATGGGCAAAAGAAAACCATTTCCTGGGTCCACTCTCCACTGGCAGGGATACATGATGCTGACGAACCTGTTGTACTTTCAGTGGGTCTCGACATCACCGACCGGGAAGTCGCCGAGCAACGTCTTGCCTGGATGGCCAATCATGATCCACTAACAGAACTCTACAATCGCCGCAATTTTCAAGTCGAGTTCGATAAAATCTTGACCCTCGCAGAACGTTATCATCATCATACTGCATTACTCTTTTTCGACCTCGATCAATTCAAATACATCAATGATACAAGTGGCCATCAGGCTGGCGACGCCCTGCTGCAAATCGTTGCCAAGAAACTACGGGATGTCACCAGCTCAACCGATTTACTCGCACGCTTGGGTGGGGATGAATTTGCCATTGTAATACCTGAAACGGATATACCAGGGGCAACCAGATTTGCCGACAAGCTGGCAGCCGAACTCAATCAGATCACAATACCTTTGAAAGGCCATAGTCATCGTATATCTGCAAGTATCGGGATTGTTGTCTATCCCGATCACGGTACCAGTTCCGAACAGTTGCTGTCGAATGCCGACCTGGCCATGTATCAAGCAAAAGAGTCCGGCAGAGATCAATGGCATATATTCTCCGGCCAGGAACTGGCCCTTGAAGAGATGGATGCCCGGGTGACCTGGAAAGACAAAATCGAACAAGCCTTGGTCGACAATAATTTTGTACTTTTTTTCCAGCCGATCCTTGATATAAAAAATGACTCCATCTCCCATTATGAAGTATTGATAAGAATGATCGAGCACGACGGCACACTGGCGCTACCGGGTGAATTTATTCCCGTCGCCGAGCGGACAGGGTTAATACACAGGATCAATCACTTTGTTTTACGCTCATCGATCCATAGACTATCTAGTTTAAACAGGGATAATCACGACATCACCCTATCGATCAATCTTTCCGGACGTGTCATTGATGATCCCGATCTACTCTCTCAACTGACACACCTGCTCAACACAAGCGGCATCAATCCGGAAAGATTGGTGTTTGAGCTGACAGAGACTGCAGCCCTGGCTGACGTAAATGCAGCGATCGACCTGATGACTGAGCTTAAGGCCTTGGGTTGCCAATTCGCCCTGGATGACTTCGGTGTCGGTTTCTCATCCTTTTACTATCTGCGGGAACTCCCCCTGGACATCGTCAAGATCGACGGCTCTTTCATAAAAAATCTAACCACAAATAACAAGGATCAGGTCTTCGTCAAGGCCCTGACTGAAATGGCAACCGCACTCGGTAAAACGACAGTCGCTGAGTTCGTTGAAGATGAACCGACACTCAATCTGCTTGCAGAGTTGGGGGTTGCCTATGCACAGGGATACTACATTGGCAGACCATCGCCGGAAATTCCAATTACCAGCAGACTACCCTCATCCGTCATAATTTAGTAACGTTCACAATTAACACATAATAAATCGACTATAGAGGTTGTTTGAGCAACGTGGCCAGTAAACAGATTGCCATCATTGAAGATGAACAGGTAATTCGGGACAACTATATCGACTATATGAAGCGACAGGGTTATTCCGCAACTGGCTATGCCACGCGGCAACAAGCGCTGGCGGCCTTCAACAAACGCCTACCGGACCTGGTCATTCTAGATATCGGTCTGGCCGACGATATTGATGGCGGATTCGAGCTATGCCGAGAACTGCGTAATCTGTCCAGTACCTTGCCAATCATCTTCCTGACCGCCAGAGACAGCGACTTTGATAGTGTTTCAGGTCTACGCCTAGGCGCCGATGACTATCTCACAAAAGATATCAGCCTGCCCCACCTGATGGCGCGAATCGGTGCACTCTTCCGCCGGGTCGATGCTATGCAGCAAGACCAGCCTCATGAATCGCAACTGACAAGGGGTGATCTTCAACTTGACTGTGAACGGCTTACGACCCACTGGAAGCAGAGCCCGATAAACCTCACTGTCACCGAGTTCTGGATGCTGCACGCGCTGGTCCGTCATCCTGGTCATGTCAGAAGCAGGGATCAGTTAATGGAGGAGGCACACATCTACGTGGATAACGCGAGCATTTCTACCCACATCAAGCGCATGCGGCAGAAATTCCTGCAACTAGACAGTGAGTTCAGCCATATTGAATCAGTCTACGGTGCCGGTTACCGCTGGACGCCTTGATCCCATGTATGATCACTATTGCTGGAAAATTTGCAACCACCGCAAAAATTAGCTGAGAACAGACAATCGTGACATTTAACCAGCGCCCTAATGCCTGACAAGACGAATCTGCATTTTACCCAGACACTGCGCTTTAAACTGTTAGTTGCGTCGTTCAGCCTGATCCTGATTCCCTGGGCAGGCTACCAATATTTGTCAGAGATGGAGACAACGCTTCGCCAGGCGCAAGAGACCTTACTGCTTAGCAGGGCAAATATTGTCGCCAATATGCTAGCCGCCAACATCAACTCATTGGATGGGCCGGCTGCCGATGGGACAATGCAAAAGCCAAGCCTGTATGTCCACCCACTTAGCTCTCCGCCGGATATCGATGGTTATGATGAAGAGTGGCTCAAACTTAAGCCTCAATCTCGTCAGTTCAGAGCCAGCGCAACAAATACCGATGCTGTCACCTTTGCCTGGCTTGCTGGCTATCATGAGGATTCTATCTACCTGCTGATCGAGGTCCGGGATCAGATCCTGACCTATCCTCGGTCTGAACGAATATTGGGTGATGGTGATCACCTGATATTGGCCCTCCCGGGCCCATCTGGCAAGAGTAGAAAGTATCGACTCGGCACTCCTGCGCCTGGTTGGATAAACGCGGTTGAGTACGATGGCAATCGGCAACAGACAGCCATTCAGGGCGAATGGCAAGAAACCGAACAGGGTTACCGGGTAGAAATTCAATTCCCCCGTTCAATGGCTGCTGGACGACTCTCCCTGGCGGCAGTCGATATCGATTCATTGCAAGCGAAACCGGTTGGAATAGCCGCTACTTCAGGCTGGAACAGCAACCGAAACCTATCCCGCCTGGTAATGCCTAACATGCAGGTTGACAGGCTTTTATATGGCCTCGATGAACACAATCATCGTTATACGATTCTGAACAGGCAGCGTCAGGTTATAGGCCGGCACGGTTCGATCCAACCCCAGGTCAAGCCGAACCACACCCTGCTGAGTAGATTCATATCACTGTTCACACCTTCACCAGAAGAGACTGGGAACGACGCAAGGGAGGATATGGGACAATTGGACGGACCTGAAATTCGTCGATCGTTGTCGGGCAAAGGAGCTATTTATCGATATCGCTTAACCGATACCAAGAGAATGATTATATCAGCAGCCCAGCCGATTATGATTGAGGATAACATCATCGGTTCGTTGGTAGTTGAACAAAGCACACAACAGATTCTGCTGCTGCAACAGAGCGCTCTTGAACGACTTTTCCTGGTAAGTCTGGCGTTGTTCTTTATTACAGGCGGCACACTACTCTATTTTGCTTCGAAACTGACTCGCCGCATCACTCAGCTCAGTAACAAGTATAACCGGGTGGTAAGCCCGGATGGCAGAATCATTGAAAAGGTACAGCCGGGTAAGGATAAAGATGAATTAGGTGAGCTTGACCGGAGTTTCGGTGCGGTACTCAAACGTTCCATCGAGTATACAGGCTATCTTGAATCCATGGCCTCAAGAATCTCACATGAATTCCGTACCCCGTTGACTATGTTGCAGAGCTCATTGGAGAATATCCAGCCTGATCAAGATTCAAACCAGCAATCAACCTACATCAAAAGAGCCCTCGACGGCACACGCAGACTGAATTTGATTCTCACACGCATTCGCGAAGCAACTCGACTTGAACAGTCACTCCAGAACAGTGAAAAGGAAAACGTCGATATCACAGCCTTTTGCCGGTCCTTATGCGATGGATACGCCATCACCTATCCGCACGTTAATTTCGAGTGTCGTCTGGAGACCAACCCGGTTTGGATCGAAATATCTCCCGATCTCATCAACCAAGCCCTAGACAAACTGATCAGCAATGCTGTTGACTTTCACCAAACGAACACACCGATAACAATCTCACTGGATGGGAAGCACAGCAAGGCGCTGAAGATTGAAGTCAAGAACCAAGGACCGCTGATAGCTGAAAATAATATTCCAAAGCTATTTCACAGCATGGAATCGAGAAGACAAGACAAAGACAATGAAATTCACCTCGGTCTTGGGCTCTATTTGGTCCGTCTGATTGCCGAGTTCCATCTTGGAGAGGTGCGCTTTAGAAATGAATCTAACGGTGTTTGTTTTACCCTTGAACTGCCCTATACAAGCTGAGTAACAGCTTCAGTGGCAACCTCATCCACACCACGGATGACCTACCGGCCGCGGTCAGTTTCAAGAGATATTGGGCAAGACACTGTCGAATAACTTTACACGAAAAAACCTACTTTTTTTATCAATCACTCTAACCCACTGATAATAAAATATTACTAATCTGTGGCATAATTTTTGTATGAATTAAAGGATTATTTAATGGAAACATCATAATTGAGACAGGACGCATCAGACCGGCGTCTGGACCCAGATTAAGGAGCAGTTTGGATGAAACTCAAATGGCTTTCGCTTGCACTTCTTGGATCATTTTCAGCACAAACTTCTGCCACGTTGATTCTTGATGACAGCAATACTCATCAAATTAACACTTCAATTTTCGAAGATGTAAGTTTAGTGAATGGTTCCGATCTTCAGATCATCGATGGGGGTACCATTCTACCCTCCGCGACCCAGCCTGCAATCTACAGCAGCAGGGGCGCCTCATCGACAATCACCCTATCCGGAAATGCCGCTGTGATAGGAGGGATCGGCTATCAGGATTGGAGTAGTGAAGAGGATGCTGTCTTAGCCAATGGCAACTCTCAGATCCTTGCCCAAGGTGAAAAAGCAAGCGGTTATGGACGAGGAGCCGTCTCCGGTGCAAGACGAGTAGAGGTTACCGGCAACGCCCGACTCATCGGCGCCGACAACAGTACCAATGGTGGCAATGCCATCGATAACACCTCTTCCGGTGCCCAACTTGCTTCTATACATGGTGGCGAAATCATTGGTGGAGATGGCGGGCAATCCGGAGGTAATGGCATTGACGGGTGGATCGAAGCCATTGCTTTGGATATATCTGGAGGTAGTGTCAAAGGAGGAGAAGGCATCAATCTTGGCGGCCATGGAATTACCGCTTTCGGCACTATTTCCGGCCTCATATCGGGCGGTACGATCAGTGGCGGTGGCGGTGTTACAGGTGGCGACGCTGTCACTTCTCAAGAGGGGATAAACCTCGATATTTCAGGTGGCACTCTTCGGGGCGGCAACGGGGGCATGTATGGTGGCAATGCGCTAACAACCCGCTATAGCCAGAACGGCGGCACTGCCAACTCGACGATATCTGGGGGTTACTTTGATGCCGGTGCTGGACTGATCGATGATGGCTGGCTATTGCATCTCACCGGTCCAGGACGCTTCGATATAACCGGCGGGCTGTTTGGATACAACAACATCGGCAAAGGTTTCGGTATTTTTAATAACGCAATTGTCGATGTCTACGGTTGGAATCTGGAACTCAATGATGACCTGCTGACCGGTTATCTCTCAGATGGCAGCTGGATTGAGACGAAAGTATCGCTGGCTTACAACGAATATGCACCAACGGGCACCTTGAATCTCATCAACCGGGAAAACTTTAATGTCCCGGAACCCGGGACCCTGCTGTTATTGATGATAGGAATCTCCGGTATGGGACTCATCAAGCGTTACAGGATTTAACCGCCGCATATTTCAATCACAGCAAACTCGGGTTTAAACTTGAATTAGACAGACCTCGAGAAGAGGCTGTTTGAAGGCAGGCTGTCGAGGGGATTCGCACTCAATCGCGTTCTTCAATCCATGCAGCCTGGATGGCTTCAAGTATCTTTTCACCTGAATGATGGGGATCGTCGTCGAACTCATCCAGGGCGATTACCCAATCCCGTAGATCGACAAAATTCAGGTAGCTTGGATCAATATCAGGGTGCTTCTCATCCAATGCTATGGCGATATCCAGACTATCGGTCCACTTCAAACCCATGACTCCCTCCTCGCTCAATGGTTTTCAGCCACCATATTGATGGTGTATTTGGGTATCTCAATCACCAGATCCTCATCGCCGACCACCGCCTGGCAGCTGAGACGAGATTCCGGTTCGAGTCCCCAGGCCTTATCCAGCATATCTTCCTCCGTCTCTTCCGCTTCACCCAGGGAATCGAATCCCTCGCGAATGATGACATGGCAAGTGGTACAGGCACAGGATTTCTCACAGGCATGCTCTATTTCGATACCATTCTTCAGAGCAGCATCGCAAATGGTGCTACCCGGTTCAGCCTCTATGACCATGCCTTCCGGGCAGATCTCTTCATGGGGTAAAAATATAATCCGCGTCATACTGCCACCTATTCGAATTCATCGACCTTGTGCCCTGACATGGCCTGTTGAATACTCTGGTTCATGCGTCGTTCAACATAGAATCCACAGGCCTTTTCAAGCTGCTCTATGGCCTCTTTAATAACCTTTTGTTGATCCCCTCCGACAACCGACTTCAATGCCCCAAGCGCCTGTTCCACCTGTTGACGTTCGTCAGAGTCGAGTAGACGGTCGCCATCCTCGGCCAAGGCTGCCTCCAATGCCTCTATCGTCCTAGTTGCTTCAACCTGTTGTTCACGCAAACTGCGTAGTTGCTTATCCTCACCAGCATGTTCGATGGAGTCACGCAACATGGTTTCGATCTCACTGTCCGTCAATCCGTATGACGGCTTGACCTCTATGCTGGCCTGTACTGAGCTGCTCTGCTCCACAGCACTGACGTTCAACAGGCCGTCCGCATCGACAGCGAAAGTAACGCGAATCCGCGCCGCACCAGCCACCATTGGCGGGATACCACGCAGTTCAAAGCGAGCCAGTGAGCGGCAATCGGTGACCAACTCCCGCTCTCCTTGAACAACATGGATCGCCATCGCTGTCTGTCCATCTTTGAAGGTGGTAAACTCCTGCGCCCTTGCCACTGGTATGGTTGTATTCCGGCTGATCAACTTCTCAGTCAACCCACCCATGGTCTCTATACCAAGTGAAAGCGGAATGACATCCAGCAGCAACATCTCATCATCCGGTTTGTTGCCGGCCAGAATATCCGCTTGAATTGCTGCGCCAACGGCGACTACCCGGTCGGGATCGATCTCCACCAGGGGCTGGGTTGCGAATAGCTCACCGACACTTTCACGCACCCTGGGCACCCGGGTCGACCCACCAACCATCACCACCTCTTGCACCTCAGTGGCGTCAATCCCGGCATCCCGCATGGCCCTGCGGCAGGCCATCAGCGTCTTCTTGATCAACGGGTCGATCAGTTCATTGAACTTCGACCGCTGCAGTTTTCCCTGCCACCTGTCGCCACTGTCCAGCTCAACACTTACCAGGGTCTCTTCGCTTTCAGTGAGCGCCTCCTTGGCTGTACAACCCGCCAACATCAGGCGTTTCATCTGGCCATGGTCGGCATCATGTTCAATCCCTGCCTGTTGCATGATCCACTCAGCAATAACCCGATCGAAATCGTCGCCACCGAGTGCGGAATCGCCACCGGTGGCCATCACTTCGAAGACACCCTTGTGCAATTTCAGGATGGAAATATCAAAGGTGCCACCGCCCAGGTCATAGATGGCATGAACACCTTCCACACCTTTGTCCAGGCCATAGGCCACGGCCGCAGCGGTCGGTTCATTCAGCAGACGCAAAACATGCATGCCCGCTATCTTTGCCGCATCTTTGGTGGCTTGACGCTGGGCTTCGTCGAAATAAGCCGGCACGGTTATCACCACGCCACTCAGTTCCCCACCCAGTGTGGCCTCAGCCCGTTTTGCCAACACCTTGAGGATCTCTGCCGACACCTCAACCGGGCTGATCTCCCCCGCGACCGTCTCAATACGCGGGACGCTTGTGTGTGCTTGTATGAATCGATAGGGAAGCCTGCTACCCAAGGTCTTGATCTCATCCACGCCCCGTCCGATCAGCCTTTTTGCCGATGAGATCGTATTCAGCGGGTCATCCGTCTCGGCCAGTTTAGCATCATAGCCCACCTGCACGGAGCCCTCTTGGTACCTCACCACGGATGGCAACAGATGCCGCCCCTCTTGATCCGGCAATGTTTCAGCATTGCCACTGCGGACTGTGGCCACCAGGGAATTGGTAGTACCCAGGTCAATGCCCGCAGCCAACCGATGTTGATGGGGTGCCTGTGCTTGCCCCGGTTCTGATATCTGCAGCAGTGCCATCTATCTTTTTTCCATCTGACCCGTCAATTCAACTCATCTTCCAGTTCGGCTTCAACACTCTCTGCTTCGCTATGCAACTTCTGCAAAAAACGCATTTTGCGCAGGATCTCACGGGCGGCTTGCAGCTGTTCTTGCGTCGCTGTTTCAAAATAGACAGCCAGCTGCGCCACCAGACTGTTGATCTGTTTATTGATCTGCCCACGCAGGTCGCCAATCGCCTGGTACGGATCGGCCTGAGCTCGGATATCTTCCAGCTCTTCCCTCAACTCCATTTGTTGCATCAGGAACTCCATATCCTGTGTGGATTCATTCAGGGCGTCCATCTCGATACCGTGCAGCAACAACAGATAACTGGCCCGTGCAATCGGGTCCTTGAGCGTTTCAAATGCCTCATTGACGAGTGCGGCACTCTGTACGGAGAGCCTGCGCTCTTGTTCGGTTGCGTTGGCGAAACGGTCTGGATGGACCACCCTTTGCAACTCCCGATAGCGTTCAGAGAGTGAATTGCCATCCACAATATAGCTCATTGGCAAACCAAAAAGATCAAAGTAGTTTTTCGAAAAATCCAGCATATCGAAAAAAACGGCTGCCTTAAGGCAGCCGCTTTATACCCCTATCCAATTCATAATCAGACGTTGAAACTTTCGCCACATCCGCACTCGCTCTTGGCATTTGGGTTATTGAACTTAAACCCTTCATTGAGACCTTCGCGGGCATAGTCGACTTCTGTACCGTCCAGATAGACAAGACTCTTGGTATCGATCACTACCTGGACACCCCGATCTTCAAAAACCTGATCGTCTTCCTGAACCTCATCCACGAATTCCATCTCATAGGCCATACCGGAACAGCCCGAGGTGCGCACACTCAGTCGAATGCCCAACCCTTTGCCCCGATTGGCGAGAAAGGCCTGCACCCTGTCGGCTGCCGCCTGTGTAATCGTAATACCCATTTTTACTACTCTAGTGGATCATAACAGGCAGATTTATTAACCCTTTTTCTCGGAAAAGTCTTTGATTGCCGCTTTGATGGCATCCTCCGCCAAGACAGAACAATGCACTTTCACCGGCGGCAGGGCCAACTCCTCTGCAATATCGGAATTCTTTATCTCCTGGGCCTGTTCCAGGGTTTTACCCTTCACCCATTCGGTCAACAAACTGCTGGAAGCAATCGCAGAACCACACCCATAGGTCTTGAATCGGGCATCTTCTATGACACCGTCGTCGTTGACCTTGATCTGTAGACGCATTACATCACCACAAGCAGGAGCCCCTACCATACCGGTTCCTACACTTGTGTCATCTTTATCGAAGCTACCCACATTACGTGGGTTCTCATAATGGTCAAGAACCTTGTCACTATATGCCATGATCTACAACCTCTGAATGACCTTGAGTGCGCCTAGTGCGCAGCCCATTGAATGGATTTCAGGTCGATGCCGTCCTTGAACATCTCCCATAGGGGGGACAGTTCACGCAACCGTTCCACTTCGGTTTGAATCTTGTTGATTGCATAATCCACCTCATCCACGGTGGAAAAACGGCCCAGGGTAAAGCGAATGGAGCTGTGTGCCAGCTCATCCTCTCGGCCCAGGGCGCGTAAAACATAACTCGGCTCCAGACTGGCGGAAGTGCAGGCCGAACCCGACGATACCGCCAGGTCTTTGAGCGCCATAATCAGTGACTCACCCTCAACGAATGCGAAGCTGACATTCAGGTTACCGGCCAGCCTCTGGTCCTCATCTCCATTTAGATAGACCTCTTCCATATCGTTGATACCTGTCCACAACCGATTCCGCAGACCCAAAATTCGCTCGTTTTCACTGGCCATCTCCTCGCCAGCGAGCCTGAACGCCTCACCCATGCCGACTATCTGGTGAGTCGCAAGGGTACCCGAGCGCATGCCGCGTTCGTGACCGCCGCCATGCATCTGAGCCTCCAAACGCACCCTCGGCTTGCGCCTGACATAGAGTGCGCCAATACCTTTCGGGCCGTAGATTTTATGTGCCGAAAAGGACATCAGGTCCACCTTCAGCGCCTGCAGGTCGATCGGCACCTTGCCGGCACTTTGGGCGGCATCCACGTGCAAAAGAATCTTTCGCCCTCGAGTCATCTCACCGATTGACTGAATGTCTTGAATCACACCTATCTCATTATTGGCATGCATCACCGATACCAGAATGGTGTCATCCCGCATCGCAGCTTCAAGTTTGCCAAGATCAATCAGACCATTGGGTTCCGGATCGAGATAAGTCACCTCGAAGTCATGACGTTCGAGTTGCCGACAGGTGTCCAACACCGCCTTGTGTTCGGTTTTACAGGTGATGATATGGCGACCCTTTTTGGCATAGAAATCCGCCACACCCTTTATCGCCAGGTTGTCCGATTCAGTAGCACCTGAAGTCCAGACAATCTCCCTGGGATCGGCATTCACCAGGTCCGCCACTTGCTGTCGCGCATTGTTTACAGCCTCATCGGCAGTCCAACCAAAGGCGTGGGAGCGTGATGCAGCGTTGCCGAAATTCCCATCCGGGGTAAGATAACTGCACATGATTTCAGCAACACGGGGATCCACCGGCGTGGTGGCCGAGTAGTCCATGTAGATGGGTAGCTTCATCTCAAACTCCGACATCGATTCTCATCAGGCGCCCGCCATGTCACCTGAACCATCCACTAATGAAATATCCAGCCCCGATTGTTCCTCATTGGGGTGATCCTGCCTGTCAGCCACTTCCCGGACTGCCTGACGGTCCATCAGATCCTGGAGACTGATTTTATTGAGATAGCCATAGATTTGGTTACTCAGATCCGACCATAGATCATGGGTCAGACAACGCTCGTTGTTCTGGCAATTGTGAGCACCGTTGCAACGGGTGGTATCGATGTTTTCATCCACCGCAGATATCACCTCACCCACATAGATTTCGTCAGCGCTCCGGCCCAGGCTATACCCGCCGCCAGGACCGCGCACACTGGCGACCAAGGACTTTTTACGCAAACGCGAGAATAGCTGCTCCAGGTAGGAGAGTGATATGCCCTGACGCTGAGCGATATCGGCGAGGGTAATAGGGCCCTCACCATAGTGTATGGATAGATCCAGCATAGCTGTCACTGCATATCGGCCTTTTGTGGTAAGCTTCACTTCATGAGCTCCATGAATATTTCCAATCGCTAATATACATTCCCAAGCAAATTAGTCAAGATTGTCCCACCCGGTTTATTCGGTGGTTTTCTCCTTCTCAGGAACCTCTTCATCAAGTTTTTGCAGCTCTTCGGCTGTGGAAACTATCTCACAGGAATCCAAAGTCGGCAGGTCAGACTCCTCATCCACACCGAATCTTTTCATGGCTTCACACATGGACTCCATTTTCTTGTCCATCACATGGATATGGTCAAGCATGCAATTGATAGCGTGGGCCACTGGATCCGCGGCATCCTTGGTGGCCCCGTAGGCATCGAACCCAATCTTTTTCGCGATCTTCTCCCGATGGCCTTCCCGCTCCGGCTTTCTGGCGGTGATCAGCTTCCCCGGCACCCCCACCACGGTTGCACCGGCCGGGACATCTTTCACGACTACCGAGTTGGATCCGATTCTGGCTCCTTCACCGACGACTATCGGCCCTAGAACCTTGGCTCCCGCGCCAACAACCACATTATTTTCAAGGGTCGGGTGGCGTTTGCCTTTTTCCCAGCTGGTGCCGCCCAGGGTAACGCCGTGATAGAGGGTGCAATCATCGCCGATGACGGCAGTCTCACCGATCACCACTCCCATACCGTGATCGATAAAGAAGCGCCTGCCGATGACCGCGCCAGGATGTATTTCGATCCCGGTGAACAATCTGGCGATATTGGAGATCACACGGGCGAACCACTTCAGTCCTATACCCCACAAGGCATGGGAGAGACGGTGAAAGACCACTGCATGCACACCCGGGTAGGTAGTAACTATCTCAAAGGTATTGCGCGCAGCAGGATCCCGATCAAAAACGCTCTGGATATCCTCTTTCCAACGAGAGACTTTCTCTTCACCTGTTTCCAACTGCCTACCTACACTTGAGTGAAAAAACCTGTGCCACATTCCTAATGTTGGCATGAGGGTAGGAGATTATCCACAATCCCGCACAAATTACTAGGGTATTCTTGCCCCTCAGCGCCGCATCGACTTGCGCCCCTGCATGGCACTGAGGATCCCCCGCAAGATATTGATCTCATCCTTATCGGGTCTGGCTCGCTGAAAGAGACTGCGCAGCCGGCGCAGCAGCTTTTGCGATTGGCGCGGATCGGTAAAACCTATGTCGTCTAGGGCCTGGGCCAGATGCTCGTGAAAGCCCTGCAACATGTCGGCGGTTGCCAGGTCTCTCCTGCCATCCAAGTCATCCGCTTGGGTCTGGTAATGGGCCAGATGGATCTCATAGGCCAGGATCTGAACCGCAGCCGCGAGATTAAGTGAACTGTATTCCTCATTCGTCGGGATATGGACAAGAAAAGTGCAACGATCCAATTCACTGTTGGTGAGACCCGATCGCTCACGCCCGAATATCAACGCCACATCCCCCTGCTTTGCTTCCTGCACCAGTTTGGCTGCCGCCTCCCTGGGTGTGACAACGGGCCAGTCAACGCTGCGGGTACGGGCGCTGGTACCCACCACAAGGCGACAATCGGTCAAGGCAGCATCGAGGGATTCCGCCACCCGTGCATCATTCAGTAGGTCATCGGCGCCGGAGGCCCGTGCGGTGGCTTCATGATGGGGATAGTGATGGGGTGTGACCAGGTGAAGTTGGCGCAGCGACATATTCTTCATGGCCCGGGCTGTCGCTCCGATATTGCCTGGATGGCTTGTGTCTACCAACACGATACGGATGTTTTTCAACATGGATGAACGAAAATCCTGAATCTTTCCCAAACCGGGGAGGTAATGAATAGCGATACAAAGCGCCGCTGGTAATCGCGAATTGTACACTATCAAAGACAAACTCGAACAAAGACTTACAACCAAAACGTCGTGTTTATGCCAGGCTCCCCTGAATTCCTCGGCAATGCCGTCGGCATCAGCATGAAATGGTTTATCCGCTGCGCCACTTGCTGTATCCTCGCGGCCCATGAATCCAATGCTCACCATTGCCGTACGCGCCGCCCGTGAAGCCGGGCGTATCATCACCCGAAACTTCAACCGCATCGATCGGCTGACCATCAGTGATAAAGGCAGCAACGACTTTGTCAGCGAGGTCGACCGTAATGCAGAGGCGGTGATCATCAACCTGCTGCGTGAAAAGTATCCACATCACGCCATTCTGGCGGAAGAGAGCGGTAACCAGGGTAGCGACGACCATGTATGGATCATCGACCCGCTGGATGGGACAACTAACTTTCTGCATGGCTTCCCTCAATTTGCGGTCTCCATCGCACTCAAGGTCAAAGGTCGTCTGGAGGTTGGCGTCGTCTACGACCCGATCAGTGAAGAGATGTATACCGCCTGTCGCGGTGAAGGCGCGCTGCTGAACGATAAAAAGATTCGGGTATCCAACCGCAAAGGACTCAACGGTGCCCTGCTGGGCACCGGTCTTCCCTACCGGGATTTCAGATTCACAGACAACTATATGGGTATGCTCAGGGCCCTGATCAAAGAGACTGCGGGGGTGCGCCGTCCCGGTTCTGCCGCCCTCGACTTCGCCTATGTGGCAGCCGGCCGGATGGACGGTTTTTGGGAGCTCGGCCTGCGCGAATGGGACTTTGCCGCAGGAGCACTCCTGGTCAGAGAGGCGGGGGGGCTGGTAACGGACATCGGTGGTGGTGAACGCTATCTTGAAACCGGTAATGTCATCGCCGGAAACATCAAGGTCCACAATGCCATGCTGAAATGCATTCTGCCCCATCTGGACAACAAACTGACCGCTTAATTCCTATCCTCCAGAATCCGATTCACAGATTCATCCAAACCGAGATATAGCACCTCAAGATTACCCATACGCAACCGTTAGTCTGGGTGAAAGCACTTGAAGAACAGTGTCTTTGCAAGATTTTGAACTGCTACTTCCGTGGATAGGTGATCATGGATAATGACCCAAGAAAGAAAAAAAAATTGAGTGACCATGCCCTGGAATTGATCATGCGTGATGTGTTGAATGGCCTGCAGGAATTTTCACTGGAGATGCAATCGGATACTGCAACCGCACTGGTCTCTACGGAACAGCAGAACCCTGCCTCAGGCAGCTTAAAAAACGCACTGCGATCAAAAAAGAGCTAATCTCCTGAAGCAGAGCCCCTCTTTCAGGGCACCTCTTCCTGGGCGCCATCCTCTTTCTGCACCGGCATCAGATCCGCACGACTGACCCCCATGAAGATCACAGAACTACTCGCCACATAGATCGAGGAGTAGGTACCAATCACCACACCTACGATCAACGCCAGGGCGAAGCCATGGATGATCTCACCACCAAACAGAAACAGTGCCAATAAAACCAACAATGTGGTGCCGGACGTAATCAAGGTCCGGGACAGGGTCTGATTGACCGAGGTATTGATAATATCCACCGCCCCACCCTTGCGGATCTTTCTGAAGTTCTCCCGAATACGGTCGAAGACGACGATGGTATCGTTGAGTGAATAACCGATAACCGCTAACACCGCGGCTAACACAGGGAGATCGAACTCCACCTGAAACAGGGCGAAGAAGCCGATGGTAATCAGTACATCATGTATCAGGGCGATCACGGATCCAACCGCGAAACGGTATTCAAATCGCAAACCCACATAGATCAGGATGCCGATCAGCGCGTATAGCATTGCCAAACCGCCATCCTCTGTCAGTTCATCCCCTACCTGAGGACCGACAAACTCGACTCTGCGCAGGTCGGCTGCCTGGTCAATCCCCTGCATGGCACTGAAGGCGCGGTCACTCAGCACTGCGCTTTCTATATCGTCACGGGGCGCCAATCTGACCAGCACATCCTTCGAGGTGCCGAAGTGCTGAATCACTGCATCACCAAAACCATCCTTGGTCAGGGCCTCGCGCACAACCGGGAGTTCCACAGCCTGAGGATAACCGACCTCCACCAGGGTGCCGCCTGTGAAGTCGATTCCCAAGTTCAGTCCACGCACAATGATGGCGCCCAGGGCGATCAAGATAAGTATGCCGGACAGGACCAGCGCGATGTTGCGCTTGCCCATCAGGTCGTAACGTTTATTTAAAATCTGCATTACAGGATTCCTTATATCGCCAGCGCTTTTACACGTTTACGACCATAGATCAAATTGATCACTGCACGGGTGCCGATGATGGCGGTGAACATGGAGGTACAGATGCCGATTGCCAGTGTGACGGCAAAGCCCTTGATCGGCCCGGTACCGAAACTGAACAACACCACAGCCGCGATCAGGGTGGTAATGTTGGCATCGATAATGGTTGAGAAGGCCTTCTCATAACCGGCCTGGATACTCGCCTGGGGCGAGTTGCCATTGGCAATCTCCTCGCGGATCCTTTGGAATATCAACACATTCGCATCCACCGCCATACCTACGGTAAGTACGATACCGGCGATACCCGGGAGGGTCAGGGTAGCCTGCAGCATGGAGAGAATCGCCACGATGAGAACCAGGTTCATGACCAGGGCCAGATCCGCAACCAGGCCAAACACGCGGTAGTAGATCGCCATGAATATCATCACCAGGGTCAGCCCAATCATCACCGATTTAAAGCCCTGATCGATACTGTCCTGCCCCAGACTAGGACCGATTGTACGCTCTTCAACGATCTCTATGGGTGCGGCCAGGGCACCTGCCCGAAGCAGTAACGCCAGATCCCTGGCCTCCTCGGTTGTGTCCAGCCCGGTGGTTTGAAAACGCCTGCCGAAGGGTTCTCTGATAGTGGCGATTGATATCACCTCCTCGACCCGCTTCTTCACCTTGACCGGCTTACCATCCACCATTCTGGTGGTCACGCGGTTTTCAATGAAGACCACCGCCATCGGTTTGCCCACATTCTCATTGGTCATGCGGCGCATGCGCTTCGCGCCCACCCCATCAAGACTGACAAACACGGCTGGTTGACCGGTCTGCTGATCCAGACCGGATGAGGCGTCGACGATCTGGTTACCCGTGACAATCACCCTTTTTTTCAACAATACCGGTTGCCCATCACGCTCCCGATAGAGGTTGGAACCTGGTGGAACACGTCCATTCACCGCATCCTCCACACTATGCTCGGTATCGGCCAGGCGGTATTCCAGGGTTGCGGTGGCTCCCAGTATCTCTTTCAGTTTGGCCGGATCCTGGGCACCGGGAAGCTGCACCACGATCCGTCTAATGCCCTGCTGCTGAATCAAAGGTTCGGCAATGCCCAAGGCGTTGACACGGTTTCTCAGGGTGGTGATGTTTTGCTGCAGAGCGAACTTCTGCACCTCCTGCTTCTCTGCTGGAGAGAGGGACACGCGAACCAGAAATGCATCCGCTTCATCGAGACTTTCGAGATTCAGGGAGCGAAACTCATTCCCGATCAGGTCTGATGCCTGATCTCGCTTCTCCCCATTATTGAACTTCACCAAGACCTGGTCGTTTTCTCGGCTGATACGGATATAACGCAGCTTGTTCTCGCGCAACAGTGTTCTTACATCGCTACTGTAGCGCTCCGCCGCCTGTTCAATGGCAGCCTCCATATCCACATCAATGAGAACATGAATACCACCTCTGAGGTCGAGCCCAAGGTACATCGGCTCGGCACCCAAGCCAACCAACCAGTCGGGCAGATCGGGTGACAGGGTCAATGCGGGTGTATAGTTCTCGCCCAGTGCCGCGGCAATCTGATCCATCGCCTTGAGCTGATCCTCAGAACTCTTGAATCGCACCAGGAGCTTGCCGTTATTCTGCGCCACGCCCTTAGCCTCGATACCCACCTTATCCAGCGCCTGTTGTACTCGCGATTCTGTCGTCTGATCGATAGTGGCATCACGTTGCGCTGAGATCTCCATGGACGGGTCCTGGTCGAATATGTTCGGCAGGGCGAAAAGCCCGCCGATCAGGACCAAGATCAAAACCATCAGGTTCTTCCAAATTGGGTATTGGTTCATCGTAGTTTTAAAAAAGTTAGATCAAAGAGAGAAATGTTTTCACAGACTATCGGCTATAGCTCTTTAAGGGATCCCTTGGGCAGCACCGAGTCAACAGCCTGCCTGCGGATCTTCACCGAGGTTCCATCTGATATCTCAAGTAGAAGAAAGTTCTCCCCGAGATCGGTGATTTTACCCGCCATACCACCGGTAGTGACTACTTCATCCCCCTTGGCCAGGGCGTCTACCATCTTCTTGTGCTCCTTCTGACGCTTTACCTGGGGACGAATCATCAAAAAATAAAGGACCGCGCCAAAAATCACCAGTGGAAGCAGCCCGGTAATTGCACTTGCCTGCTCCGTGGCGGCCGGTGCCTCCGCCAAGGCATCAGATATAAAAAAACTCATTTCTACTATCCTCTCATTCGGGCTAAAACAGTGTCCGACAGGCAGATCCTGCCCGCAGTTAAAATCAGCGGCCGATTATGC
Source organism: Candidatus Thiodiazotropha sp. (assembly GCA_040507005.1). GTDB lineage: Bacteria > Pseudomonadota > Gammaproteobacteria > Chromatiales > Chromatiaceae > Thiodiazotropha. Next base: position 13,949 of record JBEVVS010000124.1, on the reverse strand, counting down.
CACAGAAGGCGGAAATTAGCAGGCTTATATGAACTCCCATTGGCGGAGCGGAGCCCCAACCGACCCCTTATGCACTCAATACCAGACCGAAAGATAGGCTTTTATCACATTCGCGGTAAATGAATAGATGGGTTCCTCACCGGCTACGCCACCCCGGGTGATATCGCGAAAATCGTCATAATTGAAGCGGATCAGGTCGAGGGAGAGATTGAGGCTGCCATTATCGATAAACTGCCACTTCTGAGGATGAAAATCGTAACTCACCGTGAATCCGACAGTATGGCTCTGGAAAGTACTCAACTCTTTGTCCCGGGCAAGAAAATTCTGCTCGCTCTGGCGTGAGAAGAGATCGCTGTAGAAATCGGCCGCGTTCTGGGTGTAGTAACGATAACGCACGTCGATCACCCAATCCTTCTCCAGGGGATGGGTATAGGCAAACTCCAGATTATTGGCACTGATGCCCCAGGTATCGTTGAAATAGCGGTATTCACCGCTGAGGGCGGCGCGATAGGGAAGATAGTATTTCAGGCGCAAGGCCAAGGCGTTACTGGTACGTGTATTTGGATAGCGCTCCGCTTGAAAACCATAGCCATTCTCGCTCAGGGGATCGAGAAAGCGGTAGGAGCGATAGGGGTTGTTCAGATAGCCCTCGTCGGTAATTGTCTCCCAATCGATATCGAGAATACTCTCCTTGGTCAATATCTGACTGACTCCGATGCGGTAGTTCTGCCGTTTCAGGGATTCACCGAAATCCCCATCCCCGTTGCGGCTGATATCGTCATTGCCCACCGCATATCCCAGAGACACGGTTGTCAGATCACCGAACATATCGTGGCTGATTGATACACTGCTGGTCTCAGCCTGGTAATCGCTCTCGTCGCTGCGGGTTAGCGACAGACTCATCAAGGTATTGTTGTGCAGATAGTCCAACGCCAGGCTGGTTTCGGTGCGTTCCTCGGTATAGGGTGACGCCGTGCTGACCACATCCACCGATGCGCTCGAGATGGTATCGATATAGTAGTTGGCGCTGAGGGAAAAGTCCCCGGAAAAGGATTTACGCACCAGGATCGACGGTCCATCCACTTCCACACCACCGCCATCGTAGCGGTGATACATGACATCAGCCCGGTCCTCGGGCAGAACCGTGGCCTGGAGAGCCATGCCGCTCATCAATAGCAGCAGCCCTGTCAGCAGGGTGAAAAAGGCCCGCCCGGATAAGCATGGAGCAGTGGAAACGGAACCGAGCATGGTCACGAGACTAGTTACAGCCACATCCCCCTCCACCGCCACCCTCGGCGCCACGGGCCGCTTCACGGGTCTGATAGACATGGTGCCGATAGGAGCTTGCAACAGGATCGCGTTCAAAGCTCATGATCGGGTCGGCCAGATGCGCCCTTTCGTAGGGTTGCACCCAGGGCTCTATGCTGCACCCCGCCATGGCGAGAACAGACAGCAAGCAGAGTAACCGGCAGATTCTATTTTGCATCGTTTTCATTTATCGCAATGACTATTCACGCAACAGTTCACGGATCTGTTGTTGGTACTCATCCTCATAACCAGGCTTATATCCTTATGGAGATAACGTATTCGGCCATCCCTATCGACCATAAAAGTACTTGGCATTGCTTTAACCTGGTACTCCTTACTCACCCGGCTGCGATCATCATAGAGGATGGGAAAGCTCACCGGTAGATCACTCAACATCTTGTCCGCGGCGGCCTTGTCTTCATCCACGTTCACCCCCAACAGAGAAAATCCCAGGGATTGATAGCGATCGAACAACTGCTGCAACAGAGGCATCTCCTGACGACAGGGACCACACCAGGATGCCCAAAAATTCACCATCACGACCTGGCCTCTCAGTTCGCTCAGTTTTATATTCACACCATCGCGACTCTTGAGGGTGAAGTCTGGTGCCATGGGCGACTGTTTGGCCGCGGCGGCGTATCCACAAACCATAACCAACAGACCAGCCATCATCAGCTGCTGTAATCGAATTTGAATTTGGCGTTTACTTAACATCATGATTCCCTCAAAAGAAGTAGGTCAGACCACCGTGCAGCTCGAAGTTATGAATTGTCTTAGTCTCACCCAGCAGGTCCGATTCAAACATATGATCCCTGGCATCGAGATGCAGGGTCAGCCAATCATTGATCAAAAGGCGGTAGCCAACACCTACATTGACAGTAAACTCATCATCCCCTGCAAAGCGGGTGCTGCCGGCGCCGCCAATCACATAAAACTGGCTGTTGAAGGCATACTTGCTACCCAAAAACACCTCACCGGGAAGCAGGTTGTAACCGACCGAGAGGTTGTAATAGGTAAAGTCACGTTCATCATCGGTGAGCAGCTGAATATCCCCGCCCAGCAGTTCAAAGCTGGTCTCGTTGGCCTCGGTGGTACCCACCGCCGCCTCAACGAATATGGATTCCGTGAGGTGATAGGCAAAGCGGGCGCCAAACACACCACTGGTGCCGAAATCCTCGATACTCATTAATCCGACATAGAAGCCTATCTCGAAGTCCTCGGTATCGATTTCGGGTTCCACGATCTCCCTGCGTGCAATTTCAGGTTCGATAAGCAGCTCGTCGCGCAAACCCTCTCCGATAGGTTCCGCAGCCATGCAAGGCGATATGATCCACGCCATCACAAGCAGCGCTGTGTTCAGAAAAAGAAACCGAGTCCGATTTTCCACTGGTCAAATTCCTCGTTGTCTTCACGACTGGTAAATGCGGTGTAGTGGCGAAACTCTCCACGTAGAAAAAAACGCCGCGTCAGATAGACACGCAAGCCAACGCCGACATGGGCCGTGGTATCGGTACGATCCTCAGCCTGAACCAATGTCGACTTGGGTTCGGTACGAATCACGCCCCCTCCCAAGGTGAAGAAAGGACTGTAGGTCCACTCGGGAAAGGGTTGGGAAAGCAGGTTGATATCAAACAGGTATTCGCTTGAGAAATCCCCCAAGGCCTGGGAAAAACTGAGTTCGGTGGAGAGATTTTCATTGAACGAGTAACCACCATACAAGCCAAGCAGAGTGGCACCCTCCATGTCGCCCCCATAAAAACCGAACTCCCAATCCCTGTCCCTGAAATCGTCCTGCGAATAGGATGCCAGTTGCAGCGGCTCCCCCTCCGCGGTTTGGGTCTGTCGCATCTGTTCAAGGCTGACCCAACCCGACCGGCCCCGGCGCGTGACCACTTGGAACCAATCGGTACGACGCTTTAGTATCTCGACCCATTCCATCCGTTCCGCCACCTGGACGATGGGATAGGCATCCCCCGGCCCCGTGTGCATCTCGATATAGGGGGCTGTCACCTGGACCCGCAGATAGGCTTCATCCGCTAAACAGATTGCAGGCAACAGCCAGATCAATAACCAGCTCGTCCACAGGTACCGCTTTAACCTAAAAAGTCTCAAACTCAATCATCCACTGGAGCCATGAAGGGGTCATTGTAATACTGTGCGCCTATATCAAGCCATTCCGTAATCAGTTTTTTCTCCGCATCGCTCAGGTAACCCGCATGCACACCACCTGCATCAAACAAGCTTAGGAATCGGCTACCATTTGCTGAACCCGCCTGCATCGAGGGAGGCACAGGAACCGGCACATCCGGCAGTGGAATCGGATTGCCATCTGCATCCAGCACCAACGCGCCGGTCTCATCGGTTTCATAGAGTTGTTGGCCGTTGGCATCCGTTTGCGGTACCAGAACGTCCACCAGAAGACCATCTACCACCTCTTGCTCATTGTCGGTAAAAAGCAGCTCCCGATAGGCGGCGAAGTGGTCAGGTTCGTCCTCGGATGCGCCATCCGTCAGATCCAGTTGTGCGTCCGGCACCACGGTCACACCGTCGTCGTCCGTATCATGACACAGGGTACAGGTATGGTCATCGATCTGGGTATCCGTGGCGTCGAATACCGGTCGCGGTAAGGACCATAGGGGATGAATATGCTGTTCGTAATGTATCACCGCACGACAAAACACAGACCAATTGCTGTCGCAAGAAGCGTCACTCATAGGCGATTGGGTTTGCAGATCCGCATACCGATAACTAAACGCCGCATCCGGCTCTCCCATGGCCGGGTCCGTCCAGACATCGGTAAACAAAAGATCGGCACTAGGATCGCAAGCACTGGCACTGCACTGGAGTCGATTGCGTGTCTGTGCCATGGTCTCTCCAAAATCACTCCATAGCTCTGGATTGGCATTGGGGAAGGGTATGCCACTGGCCGTGGCACCGCTGTTGACACTGGGCGGCGCGGCACTCAAGCGTCCATGGGCCAGCGGACTGGCCCCGTCATGACAACCACCACAAGTCACCACCTCTCCCGGTCTGAACTGGAGCCAGAAACTATGGGGTTGATCGACCCGCTGTCCCGCCGCATCCAGGATGCTGAAACTGACAGGCACATTGGCAGGCACCTTCACCTGTACCGATCCATCGGGTTCGATGGGTGCGTAGCCGATCACCTCACGCATACCGAACTGGGTGGTTGCGCCGAAGGCACTGTTGGGAAAATCGAGCACGTCATCATCGGGTATGGTTACCTGCTTGATCAAACGCAAAAACCTTGCCGGGCGTTGATCTGCCCGTGTTTGTGCCGGATCGGCCAGGGTGGCGATGTCGGGATCTGCCGCATCTACCCCATCCAGATCGTAGACGCTGCGAATATGCAGCAACCCGGCCTGATCTGACACCAGGGTCGGATCAAGATCGATACCTGCGGTCTTGTCGTGGCGAATCGTCGGCACAGTGCGCGCCACTGCCACCACTGCATCGGTGTAGATGATGCCCTCTTGGGGCTTGACGATCGGTTGCTGGGTCCCCTCGTCACCGTCGTAGATAAACAGGCCGTAAATTGGCGGTGCCGCTTCTGTATCGGGATTGGCGAGACGCTCCTCTGTGCAGGGAACGATGACATCGTCTTCCAAGGCCCGACACTGATTCCAACTGATCACCATTCGATCCGTCCCGTCGAACAGTGGGTAGGCACTGCGCAGCTGCCCCCCTCTTGAGAGACTCCCGTCGGTGGTGACCTGGAGTGAGGTTGCCTGAGACTGGGCCGGACCGGTCAGGCCCATGTTGTCCCAGGTAGGCTGATCATTGTCCACATAGTTGGTGCTGTCTATGAGCACCAGATCCCCTCCCTCATTGGTACCATCGAAGGGCAGCACCAGTGAGAGGATACGGCCGTCGGGCATCTCGATAGGACGCAGAAACTGCACCGTGCTGCCGCCGCTTCCGGAATCGTGGCTGTTCAATCCGTATAACAACTCCATCTCAGTGCCATCGGGATTCATGCGGTAGAGATGGATGGCATTGTTGCCATCGGCATTGTCCCAGCGACTGAACACAATCTGGCCGTTGGCGAGTACGCTGGGAGAGAAATCATGGCTGCGGTTGAAGGAGATCTGAGTCAGACCGGTACCGTCACTGTTCATGACATGCAGCACCATGGCCGGTTCATCGACCGATCTCTCCATGGCAAGATACTGGGGCTTGCCCTCATCCAGGAGCCGTGCCTTGGCAAGACGCTGTCGGGTGGATGAGAAGACAATGCGCCCATCAGGCAGATATTGCGGAAAGCGGTCATGACCGTCTTCTGCTGTGATATCGGAAACAATGACGCGATTCAGGGATTCACTGGGAATGTCGTACTCCCAGATATTCCACGTCGGCTGATCTTCAGGCTCGGCGTCCTCGATGAGTGGGAGCCTTAAGGAAAAGAGTAGTTTGCTACCGTCAAACGAGACACTGACATCCCTGACGTCACCCTCGCCATCCGTTACCGATCCAGTCAGGTTGATCTCTTCGGCCCCAGCCGCGGCATAGTCCTTCAGATAGAGATCTCCGCCCGCCTCGCTGAACTGACTCACCCTGATGTCGGTGTTGGTGGTTTCTGAGATCGGACGCTTCACATAGGCCACAGGATAATCCACCACGACCGGATCCTGGTCCTGGCTGCCACCACCACCGCATCCATGCAAGCCGAGGATGAGTAACAGCGCAAACAGACTTGGAAGCATCAATATGGGATTAACCAGTTTCATCTGTAGCTTGGATCCTCCTGGAAATCCGATCTTATACATCCGATCGAGCCGTGTGTGCCCGCCCCACCCGTCCACCCGCCCGGGTGAAACAAGGGACACCACCAAACACTGTTCAGGACGAGTATTGACTCGTGCTATCGACTAGTAAAATCATGGACTTGAGAGTCTACCTCATCGAAGTCACTAATCAGTGCGCGAGTTCACACCCTGAAAAAACAGAGGTCACGTATTCGCCACTTCGGATTGACAAAAATTGGGAAACATATAGAAGAAAAGAAACGATACATGTGGCTCGAAGGCGCTTCGAGGCATGTCACAAAGATGGATACAGGGGCACGTTCATCATGTCATTTCAGGGCCAATACAAAGATAGTATTTTGCTTCCTAACAGACCGCAGCTGTTTCTAATTCTTATCCTGATGGCTCTCTTCAGTGTGATGGCATCGGCGGGACCCCGCGAACAGGCAAAACGTATCCACGACCGGATTGCCGGCGTACCACCGTCTGCCGCCACCCTGGCGCAGATGGTCACAGAGATCGAAACCAACAATGATCCGCTGGCAGCCGCCATGCTCGCCACCGAACATCCCGATTTCTACAATGTCACGCTGAAGAATTGGGCCACCCCCTGGACCAACGAGGAGATGACCCCCTTCGCCGCGCTGAACGACTACAGTGCCACCGTCATCGGCATGGTGCGTGATGAGATACCGTTCAACCAGTTACTCTCTGCCGACATCCTCTATGTGGGCACCAATACGCCCGCCTATTCGAACAGCAATAACGCTCACTACGAGGCGATGGAGAATCAAAACCTCAACCTCAAGGACGAACTGCAACAGGTCGCCCAGTCGAACGTAACGGGTCTGCCCTCGGAGGGGACAGCTGGTGTCATCACCACCCGCGCCGCAGCCCGGGCCTTCTTCGTGGACGGCACCAACCGGGCCATGTTCAGTTTCACCCTGCTCAATCACCTGTGCAAAGTGCTCGAGGAGATCAAGGACCCGACCCGTCCCGCGGACCGGATCCGCCAGGACGCCTCCCGCAGCCCTGGGGGCGACAGCCGGGTTTGGTTCAACAACTGCCTGGGATGTCATGCGGGCATGGCGCCCCTGGCCCAGGCCTACGCCCATTACAACTATGAATATCCCGAAGACGATATGGAAGCGGGCCGACTGGTCTACACCCCCGGTATGGTACAGCCCAAATATCTGATCAACAGCAGTGTATTCAAGGATGGCTATATCACAACGGACGCCAGCTGGGATAACTATTGGCGGGAGGGACCGAATTCGGTGCTGGGTTGGGATACCAACCTGCCGGGATCCGGTATCGGCGCCAAATCCATGGGGGAGGAGTTAGCCAACTCCCATGCTTTTGCCGAATGCCAGGTCACCAAGGCTTTTCATGCAGTCTGCCTGCGCGCACCCGTGGACAGCGCCGATCGCACCCGGATCGCAGAGATCACCAGCAGCTTCAAAACCGACTACAACATGAAGCGCGTATTCGCTGAAACCGCCGTATATTGCGCAGGGGATTGAGTCAGTGACCATGCAGAACAACACGCAACAGCATGATGGATGGGTGGCAAAACTCATCGCCATCACCCTTTCCGTCTCCACAATCTTCGGCATCCAGGGCTGCCAGGACGGGGTCAGTACCGAAACCCTGCAACCCACCACGGTTTCCACCAGTACCTATACAGGGCCTGCCGCCCGCACCTCTGATATCCAGGGCTTCCGGGTCAGTGTATGGGAACCCCTGCGGGCGGAAAACCGCTGCGGATCCTGCCACAACACAGGGGGCCAGGCACCGTTGTTCGTCCGAGAAGATGATGTCAATCAGGCCTATGAGGCGGCCAATCCCCATGTCAACCGGGAGGAACCGGACCAATCCTCCCTGGTCACCAAGGTGGCGAATGGACATAACTGCTGGGAGGCCAGCGATTCTGCTTGCGCCACCATCATCACCAATTACATTGAATCCTGGGTTGGCGACGCTGCCAGTGGCGGACGGCAGATCGAACTCGAAGCGCCACCCAACAAGGTTATTGGCGAAAGCAAGTCCTTTCCCGACGATCCCAGCCTGTTTGCAACCTATGTCCATCCCCTGCTCACAGATTACTGTGCAGAGTGTCATGTGGAAGATGCCGCCGCGCCGCAGTCGCCCTTCTTTGCCACCGCTGACAGCAGTGTTGCCTATGCGGCAGTCAAGACCTCCATCGATCTGGATACCCCGGTCAATTCCCGCCTGGTGCAACGTCTGATCGAACTCCACAACTGCTGGGACGACTGCACCGCCAACTCCCAGGAGATGGAGGGGGCGATTAACCAGATGGCCAGCAACATCTCACCAACACCCATCGACCCGGCACTGGTCGCAAGCAGTGCCTTGAGCCTGCCGGATGGGACTGTCGCCAGTGGCGGCAGCCGCTACGAGAACGCCGTCATCGCCCTATTCGAGTTCAAGACAGGTAGCGGTAACATTGCCTACGACACCAGTGGCGTCGACCCCGCTATCAATCTGAGCATCAGTGGCGGGGTCACCTGGGTCGAGGGCTGGGGTCTCGACTTCAGCGATGGCAAGGCACAAGGCAGTACCGGCGACAGCCGTAAAATCTCGCAAATGATTCAAGCCACTGGTGAATACACCGTCGAGGCCTGGGTGGTTCCAGCCAATGTCACCCAGGAGGGGCCCGCCCGGATCATCAGCTACTCTGCCGGTACCGATGTGCGTAACTTCACCCTCGGTCAGACCCTCTACAACTACAACCAGCTGCACCGCTCCAGCACCACCGACGGGAATGGCGAACCCGCCCACTCCACATCTGACGATGATGAAGATCTGCAGGCGACGGAGCAGCATGTGGTGGCCACCTTCGATCCGGAAAACGGACGACGTCTATATGTGGATGGGGTGTTTACCGATGACCTTGACGAAACCGCCCCCGGCAATCTGAACGACTGGGATGACAGCTATGCCCTGGTATTGGGTAATGAGGTCTCCAGCGACCGTCCCTGGGCAGGTAAGGTACGCCTGCTGGCGATCCACAATCGTGCGCTGAATGCCGAACAGGTCAAGCAGAATTTCGATGCCGGCGTGGGAGAGAAATACTTCTTGCTCTTCAATGTCACCGACCTGCTCAATCTACCGCAGAGTTACCTCATGTTCGAGGTCAGCCAATACGACAACTACAGCTATCTGTTCCGTCAACCCAAGTTTATCAGCCTGGACGAAAGCGTCCTGCCTGGCTCAATCCCGCTCGAGGGTATGCGTATCGGCATCAATGGCAAAGAGGCGGCCGTGGGGCAAGCCTACGCCCTTCTGGCAACCACCATCAATGACAGTGAATACACCGCCAATGGTCAGTTACTCTCGACCATGGCAACCACCATCCCTTCCGAGAAGGGTTCCGATAGCGACGAGTTTTTCCTCACCTTCGAACGGCTGGGATCACATACCAACGTCTATACCGAACCGGCGGTGCTGCCACCGGCTGAGCCGGCCGATGGTGAACCCGTATCGGATATCGGACTTCGCACCTTTGATGAGATCAACGCCACCATGGCATCCCTGACCGGCGTCAGTCCCTCACTGGAATCGGTACAGACCACCTACACCACGATCAGGCAGCAGCTGCCATCCTCGGAAGATATCAATGGATTCCTCTCGTCCCATCAAGTGGCGGTATCACAATTGGCGATTGAGTATTGCAGTTCCATGGTAGACGACACTGCACTGCGTGGCGCGATGTTTCCCGGCTTTGACTTCAATACCAATGCCAATGACATTCAGAGCGCCACCTGGCAGAGCCAAGTGGTCGCACCATTGATGAGCCAGTTCATGGGTGAACAATTGGCCACGCAACCTGCACCATCTCTGGTTGAGGGTGAACTGATGAACCTGTTGACGGGTAGTGTGGGACTGGCCAGGTGCAGCGGCACATGTGAAGCGGACCGCACGGAAAAGGCCGCCAAAGCCGCCTGTGCATCGCTGCTGGGTAGCGCCGTGGTGCTGCTCCAGTAGGTCAAGGGTTATGCAATACGCCTCAATTAACAGTCTGTGTGACAAACGGTAAAGATATCATGCGCAGAAAAGTGAAGAATCTCTCTCCTGATGCCCCCCTGCTATACCCGGATCATCCACGCCCGGTAACCCGCAGGGATTTTATCCGTCAGGGTCTGATGGCGGGCTTGGGCGCTGTCACCGCCCCTTCACTGTTCGGCCTGTTCGCCAACCCCGGCGAGGCCCGGGCCGCCCTCTCATCCGATCTGGAGGCCTTGAAGAACGTCTGTGGCATAGATACCCTCGGTGGCGGCAAGATACCCTTCATCTGTTTCGATCTCGCGGGCGGGGCCAATATCGCCGGCTCCAATGTACTGACCGGGGGCCCGGGTGGCCAATTCGACTTCCTCACCACCGCCGGTTACAACCGTCTCGGCCTACCGGGAGACATGGTGCCATCGATCACCAATCCGGATACCGGGCTGAGCGACTTCATCAACACTGAGCTGGGTCTCGCTTTCCATTCGGACAGCGCCTTTCTGCGTGGCATCCTGGAAAAGGTAACGGTAGGCAATCGCGCCAACATCAACGGGGCCGTCATTCCGGCCCGCTCGGAGAACGACACCGGCAACAACCCGCATAATCCCATGTATGCCATCAACCGCTGCGGCGCCGACGGTGAATTGTTGACCCTGATCGGGTCCCGCAGCTCCGATTCAGGCGGTAATTCAGTGGCCCCGGCGGATCAGATCGATCCGGCGGTGCGTCCCACCAAGGTCGACCGGCCCAGCGACACCACCGGCCTGGTGGATACCGGCAAGTTGGTCGGCATGTTCGACCAATCTGATGCGGTTGCCGTGATGGAAGCGATCCAGCGGATCTCCGATATGAAACTGAATAGTGTCAATACCGGCATCACTACCGACGACGTGGTCAAGGAGCTGATTCGCTGCGGTTACGTCAAGAGTGCCGACCTGGTAGACCGCTATGGGGATCCGGCCGCCCTCGATGTCACTGCCGACACCGACATCATCGGTCCGATCTTCACTCAGGATGAGTTCGACAACGAAGGCGAGTTCCGCAAGACGGCGTCGGTGATGAAACTGGTTATCAACGGCTATGCCGGTGCCGGCACCATCACCATGGGCGGCTATGACTACCACACCGGTGACCGTGCCGTGGGCGAGGTGCGTGATCTGCGTGCCGGACGCTGCATGGGGGCCTGCATCGAGTATGCCGCCCGTATCGGCATGCCCCTGATGCTGTATGTCTTCAGTGACGGTTCGGTCTCCAGCAACGGCACCATCGATAACTCTGCCGATGGACGCGGCAAAGGCGTCTGGACCGGTGACAACCAATCCACCGCCGCCTCCTTCTTCCTGGTCTACAACCCCGCAGGCCAACCCACCCTGGCGGGAGGAACAGCCGATGCGCAACTGCAACAACAGCAAATCGGCCACTTTTCCGCTGATGGATCGGTGGACAACGGCTCCAGTCCGGCGGCCAACAATGTCAATCAGCTGGTGCTGACCACGGCACTCAACTACCTGGCTTTGCACGGGGAGCAGGGGGAGTTCAATAACCTGTTCGGCACCAGCCTCGGCAACTCAGCCATGCTGGACAGCTTGATCGCGTTCAATCCAATCATATAACTGAATTGGGGCCCGCCTTGGGCCCCGAACCTAAGGCTGCCATTCAGTCACCGGATTCATTAGAATCATCGGCCTGTGACATGACCACCACCTATGAGGCCCGTTGAACAGGATGGAGCAATTGGCTCACGACTACATCATCTGGAATGCCGATCCCAGGCTTATCTCTTTTGCCGGCATCGATATCCGCTGGTATGGCGCACTCTTCGCCATCGCCTATCTGCTGGGATACCAGCTGATGCACTGGATCTATCAGCGGGAGGGGCGGGATACCCATTCTCTAGAGCGCCTGTCACTCTATTTGGTGATCGGCACCATCGTCGGTGCCCGGCTGGGACATTGCCTCCTCTATGATCCTGCCTATTATCTCGCCCACCCCCTGAAGATAGTCGCAATCTGGGAGGGTGGCCTGGCGAGCCACGGGGGTGGTTTGGGGGTCATGTTGGCCCTCTATCTGTATGCACGCCAGACCTCGGAATCCTACCTCTGGCTGCTGGACAGAATCGCCATCCCCACCGCCCTCGCCGGGTTCTTCATTCGATTGGGCAATATGTTCAACTCGGAGATCTACGGGGTGGAAACCACTCTCCCTTGGGGGATTGTCTTCGAGCGTATCGATAACTTGCCTAGACACCCGGCGCAGCTCTATGAGGCCATCGCCTACGCCACTATTTTTCTTCTCTTATTGATCCTTTATCTACGTAACAAACAACCACCGAAACCGGGACGCTTATTTTCCATCTTCCTGGTTACCGTGTTCAGTGCCAGGTTCATGATTGAGTTCGTGAAGGAGAAACAGGCGGCCTACAGCTTCGATTATTGGGTGAACACGGGGCAATTGTTGAGTATTCCCTTCATCCTGGCAGGATGCATACTCCTGGTACTGTCCCTGAGGACTCCCAAAAAACCCGCTTGAACCACCTTCGACTTTAAATTGCCGATCGAGACAGCAGGCTCTTAATCCGTTGCATGCACTGCACAGGCCTAGGGTTTCCGGGCGAACTCAAAGTCGTGAACGTAGGCCAGGTTGATCATGAAATCCGGTACCGTATCGGTGGTGAGATTCTCCCCGATTGAGATATCGATACGCCGGGCATCCCCATCCAGGTGTATCGAGCCACCAACCGTCAGCAGCAAGGCTGCTCCACCGAGTTGGTCAAGGTCACTGTCAAAATGGGAGGTATGGGCGTCGACCTGTGCCTTGAGGTCCAACCAATCATAGGCACGCCAGCCTACCCCCATGGTACCGAAAAAAACCACATCCCGCTGTAAATCCTGCAACAGATCGGCTTCGCCTTTGAGCAGGATACCCGCTTGTCCGTAAATGTGCAGCGGCCAACCCCAGACGCTTCTCTGCTCCGCACCACTGATCCAGAGCGCCAGGTCAACAGAACCACTCCCCAACAGTGCGTCCGCGTCTCCGGTAGGCAGCTTGAGGCTTGCATGCAGCGCAATTTGCCGATGGCTGCCAACATCCCATGCGGGTGCATGAGAGAGGGAGAGTACTATATCCCCCACCCCATCCTGGTTCCGGTTGATCAGCACCTGGTCACCTTGCTCATTTTCATAGCGATACACCAGGCGATTCCGGGGCCAGTCTTCACGATCTGCATTGGATAACCGGAAGATATCGTGCCAATTCTCAATCAGACCATCCATGGCGCCTTCATAATGACTTAGGTATGGCAGCTCAACGCCAATTTGCCAATCCTCGGCAATCCCCTGCTTCCATATCAGGGCCAGCCTGTATGTCTCCCCATCCAGCCTGATTCGCTCACCATCCGAATCGCTCTGGATGGAATTGTTGGCCACATCCCCTGTCAACTGCAGGTAGGATTCGTGGCTGGCCAACAGATGGGATGAGCTGGCCGTGGGCAGACCATAGATCTGCGTGAACGGGTTCATATTGCGCACATGGAACGGATCCACAAGCCCACTCATTGCAACTGCCTGGAGTGAGGGAAGAGCCCAAAACAGGATGATATAAAATGCTGTACGCAAGTTGGCTATCAAGATCGCTCCTCGATGTTTATCCACAGGCATCCCATACCAACACAACCTGCGCTCTTAATTCAATAAATATAAAAACACAACAATTTCAATTACATAACCACACCAATTGACCACTAGTCATTCGCCGGTCCGTGCATTATCATTACTAGGCCATGTGCCTGGCGAATATAATTCACATAACCTATCATGACATTTGGGCATAAAATACCAACTTTACATTTCA
>JBEVVS010000100.1:0-32392 GCA_040507005.1 Candidatus Thiodiazotropha sp. | reverse complement strand
ACCTCCGAAGGCGGAGCCGTCAGATTTACAGTCTGATCCCTTTGGCCACTCGGGAACCCCTCCAAGCGAGAGCCGGGCATTCTGACGCCTAGACCGTGCAAAGTCAATACAACATTCCAAACATTTTTTTGTCTATTGCATATGCCCGAAATCACACCACCATGCTGCCGGGGAAAGATAGGTGCAACCAGATCGAAGTGGAACATCCGGCCTGGCTCCCTGGCCCTGTCGGGTGATGCGCATCATACTAGGCTTTGGCGACCTGGATTTATGGCACCCCAGGCATGAGAGAACACTTGCAGTGAGCCCGAATTACCTTTATTACTACTAAACATATGCATATCAACCAGCAAATTAAGCATCTTCTAATTTTATCGGGCCTCCTGCTCTCTGCTTGCGCCAACAATCCGACAAGCACAACTGGACTCCCGGCCTTGGCAGAAGGTGGAATCCAACAGGCACCCCAGGCCCCTGCTACGGACGGACTCAGCGGGGATCTCATTTACAACACCCTTACCGGTGAGATCGCCGCCCAACGAGGACATAGTAAACTCGCCTTCGAGCATGCACTTCAGGCCGCCAAAGAGTCGCGAGACGAGAGTGCAGCCGAGCGCGCGACAGGCCTGGGTCTTCAGGCAAATATGCCGGAGGCTGCACTTGCTGCAGCGACCCTGTGGGTTGAAATTTCACCGGACTCCCTTAAGGCTCGCCAAATAGCCTCTGTCCTGTATATCCGCAAGAACGACCTGAGTCAGGCTGTCAAGCAACTGCAGCAGGTGGTGCAGATTGCAAACAGCCAAGGACTCTCCGGCTATCTTCAGGCTGCAGCCATCGCAGAAAAATCCGGTGCCGCCGATCAGGCGCTGCTGATCATGCAGCAATTAGTCGAGGAAGAGAGTCAGGACCCGAAGGCACTGTACGCCCTCGCCTTGACCGCCAATCGCGCCAAGCAACACAACCTCGCCCTCGATTACGTCGATCGCTCCCTCTCGCTCAATCCAGACTCCACCCAAAGCCTGGTCCTGAAAACACAAACCATCATTACCATGCAGCAAAAGGAGCAGGGACTGGCATTTATCGAGCAAGCCTATCTGAATGCCCCGGAGAACACCCAACTCGGCAAGGCATATGCGAGAATTTTGCTTGAGATGGATAAGACAGAAGCGGCAATGGGCGTTTATCAATCGCTCCACGAGCAGGACCCGGATGATGTTGATATCACCTTCTCCCTCGGCATTATCAATATGCAGCTGGAGCGCTATGACGAGGCAAAGGTCTACCTGAAGAGACTTGTTGAAAAGCGACAAAAGCGCAACCAAGCCAACTTCTACCTGGGCATGATTGCCGAGGAGGAGGAGAAACCTGATCAGGCATTGGGGTGGTACAGCCGGGTAGAAGGGAAAAACCTTGTGGATGCACAGATACGCATTGCAAAAATCCTGGCTGACAAGGGAAACCTTGATCAGGCCCGTGAAACCTTACAGCGCCTGCGTATCACCCAGAGTGGACATGAGGTCAAATTCTACATCATCGAAGCCGAGCTGCTGCGCGGAGCAGATGATTTCGAATCCGCCCACCAGGTCTACACCAAGGCCCTGGATATTTTTAAAGACAACATCGACCTGCTCTATGCCCGGGGTTTGAATGCAGCCGATCTAAAACGGATCGATCTTCTGGAAAGCGATCTGCGAAAGATCATCGCCTCTGAACCCGACCATGCCGACGCACTGAACGCGCTCGGTTATACCCTGGCCGACCAAACCGACCGTTTGGACGAGGCCAAGGGCTATATCCAGCAAGCCCTGGCACTAAAACCGGAAAGCCCCGCCATTCTCGATAGCATGGGCTGGGTGGAGTACCGTTTGGGTAATCTCGAATCAGCCCTGGAGTTTCTCAATAAGGCCGCCGAAATCAGCCCCGATGCTGAAATCGCTTCCCATTTGGGAGAGGTGCTATGGCATTTGGGTCAAAAAGAGCGGGCAATCGAAGTCTGGAAGCAAGCCAATGAGCGTGATCCTGACAACCGCTTTATCAACCCGGTCATGAACCGCTTGGGCGTCAACAACTGATTCCATGTCGGCATGCAGTATGGCTGACGAGAATCTAGCCTATCCGGCCCCCGCGAAGCTGAACCTGATGCTGCGCATCACCGGCAGGCGCAGTGACGGCTACCACCAATTGCAAACCGTTTTCCAGTTTCTCGATCTGCATGACCGACTCCACTTCAAACGGCGCCATGACAAGCAAATCATTCTGCGTGACGATTCAAGCGGCATCTCAGCAACAGACAATCTCTGTTATCGCGCAGCCAAGCAACTGCAAATCGCAGGCGGCGCTGACCAGGGGGTGGAAATCACCCTCGAAAAACGCCTGCCCATGGGAGCAGGGCTTGGTGGAGGGAGTTCAGATGCGGCGACCACACTGCTGGTCCTGAATCAGCTTTGGGGGCTCTCTCTCACACAGTCAGAGTTGACACAGATCGCCCTGACCCTTGGTGCCGATGTGCCGATCTTCATCCACGGTCATGCTGCATGGGCAGAAGGGATAGGTGAGGAGCTGACCGATATCGATCTCCCGGAGGAGTGGTATCTGGTGCTACAACCAGCATGCCACGTCTCCACCGCTGAGATCTTCAGTCAGCCTGATTTGACACGCCACTCCCCCCGGATCAAAATACGCGCCTTTCTGCAGGGTGATTGTCGGAATGACTGTCTACCCGTTGTACGCAGACGCCACCCGGAGGTGGCGCAAGCATTGGATTGGCTGAACCAGTTCGCAGATGCCCGTCTTACCGGCACCGGCGCCTGTGTATTCGCCGCCTTTGCTGATCAGCAGTCGGCTCGCACCCTGCTTCAGAAAAAGCCTGCGAGCCTGAATGGTTTTGTTGCGCGTGGAATTAACCATTCCCCGCTATTGGGGTTACTCCACCCGAACTGAGTTAATTTGGGGCGTCGCCAAGCGGTAAGGCACTGGGTTTTGATCCCAGCATTCGTAGGTTCGAATCCTGCCGCCCCAGCCATTTCATTGCATAACACTGTTTGAAAAAGGGGATCAAAACCATGTCCGCCACCGCCATGATGGTCTTCTCCGGAAATGCCAATCCTGAACTGAGCGATGAAATCGTCGATCACCTCAGCCTCCCGCTAGGGAAAATGCAGGTTGGTCGCTTCAGTGACGGTGAAGTCATGGCGGAGATCCATGAGAATGTCCGTGGTCGCGATGTGTTTATCGTCCAGCCCACGTCGACACCCACCAATGAGAATCTGATGGAGCTGCTGGTCATGATCGACGCCATGCGCTGGTCATCGGCCAAGCGCATCACTGCGGTCATCCCCTACTTCGGCTATGCGCGACAGGATCGGCGCCCCCGCTCCGCGCGGGTACCAATCACAGCTCGACTGGCCGCCAAAATGATCAGCGCCGCGGGGGCTGACCGGGTATTGACCGTGGACCTGCATGCCGATCAGATCCAGGGCTTCTTCGATATTCCGGTGGACAATGTCTACGCCTCGCCCATATTGCTGGGGGATGTATGGCGGCAGAAACATCCGGATATTGTGGTCGTCTCCCCGGATGTGGGCGGTGTGGTGAGAGCACGGGCACTGGCAAAACGACTCGACGATGCGGAACTGGCCATCATCGACAAACGTCGTCCCAGACCCAATGAGGCCAAGGTCATGAATATTATCGGCCACGTGGAAGGACGCAGCTGTATTCTCATCGATGACCTGGTCGATACGGCAGGCACCCTCTGTCAGGCCGCCGCCGCCCTGAAAGAGCATGGCGCGGCCAAGGTGGTTGCCTACTGTACGCACCCTGTACTCTCCGGACCTGCCGTGGCCAACCTCAGCAACTCCCTGCTCGACGAGTTGGTGGTGACCAACACCATCCCTCTCTCCGATGAGGCAAAACTGTGCACGCCGATACGTCAGGTGAGTATTGCCGAACTGCTCGCGGAGACCATGCGGCGCATCTCCAACGAGGAGTCCGTCAGCTCGCTCTTCATCGACTGACAAACCCTCCCGGTTCAAGCAGGCTTGAATCCATGACCCGGGGCGGGCGGAGCCGCCAGTGCCAGAAAAACGCCTGAGGGCCCTATTGGGGCTGGAAAAAAAAGCCAATCCTGGTAGAATCGCGCGTCCGCTGTCATTCAGCGAACCTGTGCCGATTTGGTCGCGAAACGGCACATCTCTATTAAAGTAACTTAACTGATACGGAGACTGCCATGTCTACCAATTTTGAAATTAACGCTCAACCTCGGAGCGACTCAGGGAAAGGTGCGAGCCGCCGCCTGCGTCGTTCCGGCTTGGTACCCGGCATCGTTTATGGCGCCCATAAAGAGCCGACGATGATCAGTGTACCGCACAATGAACTGGTTCATTCACTGGAGAATGAAGGGTTCTACGCCAACCTTTTAAGCTTGAAACTGGGCAAAAAGAAAGAGACTGTGGTGCTAAAGGATCTACAGCGCCACCCCGCCAAGCCTTTTCTGCTGCATGTCGACTTTCAACGGGTCCAGGCTGACGAAAAGATCCGCCTGCATATCCCGCTCCACTTCATCAATGAATCGACCTGCCCCGGCATCAAGGCTGGCGGCCAGGCGAGTCACGTAATGAGTGACATGGAGATCACCTGTCTGCCGAAAGATCTGCCGGAGTTCATCGAGATCGATATGGCGAACCTGGAGATGGGTACCATCTTGCACGCCTCGGAAGTCACCCTTCCCGATGGTGTGGATCTGATCACCCATGAAGGCAACGAGGATCCGATCGTTGTTACCATCCATACTGCTCACACCACGGAAGTCGAGCCGAGCGACGAAGGTATCGCTGAAGAGGGTGGCGAGGAGCCAGAAGAATAGGCTGATTCCTAGGGGGGTTATAACTGTAGCCCCCCAGCCCTATATCGACTGCTGGAATCCTATCCTGCCAGGACAGAGTAACGGCCTGGGCAAGCGAGATTAGCGTGGCAAACCACCCCATCAAACTCATCGTCGGCCTGGGTAACCCCGGACCGGAGCATGAAGAAACCCGCCACAATGCAGGATTCTGGTTTGTGGACAGGCTGGCACAGCAACTGCACCAACCCTTTCGCTCTGAGTCCCGTCACCATGGGCTGGTCTGTCAATTGAGGATCGCCGGTGAAGAGGTGCGCCTCTTAAAACCGAGAACCTACATGAATAGAAGTGGTCAGGCGGTATCCAGTCTGGCTAACTATTTCCGCATCTCTCCGGATGAAATCCTGGTGGTACATGATGAGTTGGACCTGGAACCGGGTCAGGTACGCCTCAAAACCGGTGGCGGTCATGCCGGTCACAACGGCCTGCGAGACATCATGAGTGCCCTGGGCAGCAGAGATTTCCATCGCTTACGCATCGGCATTGACCACCCCAATGAGCGCAATCTGGTGGTGAACTATGTCTTGGGGCGTCCCTCGAAGAGCGATCGCGAAGCAATCGACAACGCCATCGAGGAGGCCATCGACTGTCTCGACGAGATCGTCAGAGGAGAGTTGCAGAAGGTGATGAATCGGCTCCACAGCAGCCGCTGACCCCCCATCATCCATGATCTATCGATCACTCGACCGCCCCCCAGCCTAACCAATCTGGATATCGCAGGACTCCGCACGGTGCCCTTTACAGGGCTTGGACTGGCAATATATTAACAAATGCTTATAATCTAACTATCTAAATATCCGACTTCGGAAGTGAGTTATCACATGCAAGGGCTAATTCGGGCTTTCTGGATCCTGATCATCTGCAGCGGCGCAAGCCTGGCCGATGAAACAGAACAGGAAGCTGTCGATCTGCTAAGAAAGACTGAGGCGTTGATGCGCTCCAGCGGTACCGTTGCTGAGTATCAGGTCGATATCATTCGACCCGACTGGCAGCGCAGCATGTCTTTTCGCAGCCATGATGATATAAAGAACAACCGCTTTCGTATGGAAATTCTCACGCCACGCAAGACCAAGGGCACCATCTATCTAAAGGTCAACAACATCCTCTCCATGTATCTGCCCAAGCTTCGCAGGCAGATCAATATCTCGCCGGCAATGATGCAAGATCCCTGGATGGGCTCCGATTTCAATAATCAGGACCTGTTGGAGACAGATTCGCTGATCGATCAATACACCCACCGTATCGTTCAACGTGAAGAGGTTGATGGACAAACGGTAGTGACCATCGAATCAGCACCCTCAGCAACGGCCAAGGTAACCTGGAAGCGATTGCTGCAACGTATTCGTGCCGATGGGATCCCGCTGACAATGGAATATCAATGTGAAAAAAGGGCCAACCGACGCATGACCTTTGGCCAGGTCAAGGAGATGGGAGGACGTCTCATTCCAACCCGTTGGACCATGGCCCCCCTTGACCAACCGGGCAAAAGCACTGTCATCAACTTGAAGTCCATCCAATTCAACGTCCTACTGGATGATCATCTATTCAACCCCGCAAAGGGGAAATAACCCATATTGCTGTTACTGTATAACAGGAAAATGCATTATCCTTGAGTATACGGTTTAATTTTGTAACTTCCCGGGAAGCAGATGAACCAACCGACCTCAGCAGTCTTTCATACCATCCTGGCTGTGGCGTTAAGAAATCTGCTTATGCATCGACGCCGTACCCTCTTGACCGTCGGGGCTATCGCGGTAGGCCTGGCCTCACTGATCTTTCTTTGGGGTTTCAATGAGGGACTGCACCGCAACATGCTCGGCAACTTTCAAAAAGCCATCATTGGCTCCATCCAGATTCACCACAAGGGTTTTTTTCAACACCCTGAATTGTCGAAGGCTATCGCCAATCCACAAAAAGTCATCGACGCAGTGCAACAGGCAGGGGTATCCCAATACAGCATGCGCCTAGAGAGCTTCGGTCTTGCCGCATCGGACACCACCACCCAGGGTGTTATGTTAATCGGCATGGATCCTGTCAATGAGGGACGGGTTACCGAAATCTCAAAACGAATTGGTATAGGCCGTTTCCTGGCGCCCGAGGATGAGTATGCGTTGATTCTAGGTGCTACCACTGCCACCAATCTGCAGGTCAAGCTTGGCGATGAAGTGATTATCATCGGGTATGACCGTTATGGCGCAATGGTGGCGGAGTCCCTTACCCTGATCGGCATCATCACTAGCGGCGAAATGGGCCTGGACAAGGGTATGGCGATCACCAGCCTTGCAACGCTTCAGGAGATGGTGGATCTGACGGACAAGATCACTACCATCGTCATAAGCAGTGATGAAAAACGGATTCCATCACTGGCTTTTGAACTGGAACAATCCCTTCTGGATGACAACCTTGAAGTCATGCCTTGGTATACCATGTTTCCTGTTATGAAGGAGTGGGTGACCCTGCATAATGGCTTTCTCTACCTTTTTCTCGGGGTGGTGCTGTTTATCGTTCTGGCCGGGGAGCTCAACACCATGCTAATTTCAATGCTGGAGAGGACCAGGGAGTTTGGTGTGCTAATGGCGATCGGAACCACCGGATATCAAATCGCAGGTATACTGTTTGTTGAAGCGGTAGCGATAGGTATAGTAGGCATAATTTCCGGCATTATTTTGGGTTATGCGGTGGTGTTATTCACCGGCCTGTATGGTATCGATCTTTCGATTCTGCTCGGTTCCACATCTCGATTCTATGTCGATCCGTTGATCTACCCCCATCTCAAACTCGATCATCTAGGCATCACCAGCGGCGTGATTCTTCTCGCCTCGATGCTGGCCGGAATCTATCCCGCCTGGAGGGCCAGCTTGCTGCAACCTGTCGAAGCGATAAGAAATGGCTGAATCTCATCACCTGGGTCTGCGCACCTATCTACAATTGGCAATCCGCAATCTTGTGTGTAATCGGCGTCGCACCCTGATCACTCTGCTGACCATGAGCTTCGGCATCGCCACACTGACCCTGCTGAGTGCCTTGAACGATGGCTGGTTGAGCCAAATGAAGACCAATTTCATTCTCAGCTATACCGGACATCTACAGATCCACGCAAAAGGTTTTGAAGCATCACAAAACCTCAATGACCGGATTAAGGAACCAGAAGAGGTTTCCAGACTGATGCAGAGTTATCCGGAAGTTGTGGGTTGGACCCAGCGTATTCGCACCTCAGGTCTGGCATCCGTTGGTGGCAGCAGCGCGGGTGTGCAGTTAATGGCAACCGATCCCGAACAGGAAACATGGGTCACTTCCATGGATCAGCGCGTAACGCAAGGAATCTGGCTGAGACCAGGCATGGGCCGGGATCTGATACTCGGTCACACCGTCGCGCAAAACCTGGGAGCGGAGCTCGGCGAACGGGTCATCCTGATGGTACAACGACTGAATGGTGAGATGCTATCAGAGGTCTTTTATCTGCGCGGGATTCTCGAGACCGGCGCGCCACAGATAGACAGAAGCCTGGCCCTCATCAGCCTGAATAGTGCACAACAATGGCTGCAGATGGGTGACTCCATCACTGATATCGTCATTCGCGCCGATAGGCATGAGCATACCGAAAACCTGTATCGGCTTTTCGCACAACAGCTATCTGGTCGCAAATATGAAATCATGCCATGGCAGGAACTGGACCCTATGGTCAAACAGTGGTTGGAATTCAGCGATGCTTACGGTTTTGTCATTCTACTGGTGGTCATCATCCTGGTGCTTATAGAGATCCTGAATACCATGCTGATTTCCCTGCACGAGAGGCAAAAGGAGTTGGGAGTCATCGTCGCTGTCGGCACCTCAAGGCTACAAGTCTTTTTCATGCTCTTGCTGGAAGCCGTGATGCTGATCTTCATCGGGGCGATTCTGGGTTATATCGCGGGTAGTCTGCTGGTCTATTCCCTGGCCGATAGCGGGATAAACTTGACCCGCTTCGCCAATGCATTCGAATTCTTCTACATGGATCCGGTGATTCACCCGCAACTCACTCGGGACTCTGCGATAAAGATACTTGGCGCCACCCTGATTGCCGCATTGTTGGCCGGTCTCTACCCGGCATGGAGGGCCACTCATATATCCCTCAGCAAAGCACTGCGCATTCAATAACAGTTGATAAAAGATTTCAGGTAACTCATGCCCAAGCCTCAGGACCCATCGATAATCAGCATCCACAACCTGCACAAGTGCTACTGGGTCGGCACCATGCCTTTTCCTGCACTGCACGGTATCGATCTCGATATCAAATCGGGTGAATTTGCCGTTGTTGCGGGGCGTTCCGGATCAGGCAAGAGCACGCTACTGAATATCATCGGCACCTTGGAATCCGCTGACAACGGGAAGATCGAGGTTTTAGGACAAGATATCCTCAACATGAACAGGGATCAACGCACACGATTCCGTCTGCAAAATATCGGTTTTGTATTCCAGGCCTACAACCTGATTCGCGTCTTCACGGCCCGAGAAAACGTTGCTTATGTCTGTCAGCTACAGGGCAAGAGCAGGAAGGAGAGCCTGGAAATTGCAAATCACTGGTTACACGAGGTGGAGATCGGCCATCTTGGCTATCGACGCCCGGACCAACTCTCAGGTGGACAACAGCAGCGTGTCGCGGTTGCCCGCGCACTCGCCTCCGATCCAAAATTGATCCTGGCCGATGAGCCTACAGCGAATCTTGATAGCATGACTGGCAGGCACCTGATTCACCTGATGCATGAGTTGAATCATCGGCTGGGCACCACATTTCTTATCTCCTCCCATGACCCGGATGTGAAGCAGGCGGCTGGACGTCTGATCAAACTGGCGGACGGACAAATCGTTGATAGCTGGGAGCATATTCCTACACCGCCTCAATCCCTGAGTTCCAGCTGCCCGGTCAACAACCTCCCTGTCAAAGAGCGCCTGCGTAACTACTTAAAATCAAGAAAAGCAAAACGCAGATTGAAAAAGTCCAGCAACGCCCGGCGCAACTCCTGATCTCAAACTGCAATATGCATTAGTCTCCAAGCCTAAGCATGGATTTTTCTTGCACGCATAAAAAAGCCGGCGAATGGCGCCGGCCCGAGACTGGGCCGCATCATAGATGTGGCCCATTTTGTCTTTTTTAGTTTTTATATCTACCGAAGACAAACCTTGGTTTCAGCCATGCGACCATCATGGGCAAAATAGTGAGTGCCGTCACCACATCGATCAGCAACGCCTGACTGATATAGACCCCCAACCCCCAGGTGTTGGCAAGATCCGTATTCAACAGGGGTATGAAACACCCAAGCAAGACAATCACCGAGATGATCACGGCTGAACCGGTGGTATTCAGGGTATTGATCAACGACTGCTGCCAATCCCCTGCGGTTGCAGCCATCTCCTCTTTCAGTCTGGACATCATATAGATGCCGTAGTCGATACCAAGTCCCATGGCGATACTCAGCGCCACCTGCAGATGGAAAGCCAGATTGCCCGACCAGTTTTGCACACTGGTCATATAACCACCAAGACCATACTGGGCGAACAGGGTGATGAACAGCAGAACCATAAGGATTATCGAGACCACTACGGAACGGAATATCAGGGCAGCGATGATAAACACGGCTGTCGCTGTCAGCAATGGGCCGGTAAGCCAGTTGTCTACCGCGACTTCACGGGTGGCCTCCGTGGCGCCCAGGAAACCACCCACACCAGGTCTGACATAGTCCGGGCCGTCCACAGACAGCTCGTTACTGTCACCGGAAAGATCTTCAACCGGACCTGATCTAAGACCGAAATTGACCTTGCTGAAACCGGGATCGTTCTTGTGCTCCTCGATGTACTGCTGAATATCCATGGTCACCACATGGGCCTCTATTGGATCCATGGTGTTGATGAATCCCATCACCACGCCTTCGTTCCAGTTCTTCATCACGAAGGAGTCCATGTCCCCCTCTTCGGTCATGGTCTCCAGCAGACCGTTATAGAGCTGCACGATGCCATCACCGCTCCTATCGTCATCGGGATCGATGGAGCGCAATTTTTCGGATGTGGGAATGTAAAGATCGGCGATATCCGGTTGCTCACCCGGTTCCGCAGTCAGCAGCATATTCACCAAGCGGATATATTGGGCATAGGAGCCGGTGAAACCGATAAATGGATGGGCACGCATCCACTCCTCCATCGCCTCGATGTCGGCAAGCACGTCGGCCTCATTGAAGATACCCTGAGCACCACAGGGATCCGGGTCCCAGCAGGCCAATTCAGCCTTGGCCTTTTCACAGGCGGCAACCTTCTCCATCGGATCCTCGATATCGTAGATCTCTTCTGGAAAGTAGCTGTCAACGCACAGCTCGGTAACCGCTTCCTTACCGCGAATCGGGATGGATACCGAGATCACGCCCGGCATGATTTTGTTCAGTCGCTCGATGTGCTGGATGGTGATCGACTTCTCCTTGAACGCGGCACGGGAGTAGTTGATACCCTTTTCAACCCCCGGCATGATGTCGAACTCATCCTGTATTCTGGCCACCTCCGGATCATCCCTACCTGCCTCCCCAGCCAGCATGCCGGAGATGCCCCTGCCGATTTCGGTGTAGTAGATAGACCAGGCGAAGATGCCGATCACGAAGATGATGGGAAGCGCTTTTCCGGGACCGTTCAACATACCGGTGATAACCCCGCCCACCTTGGTCTCCCAGGATTGCTCATGCCCCTCGGTCATATCACCCTGGCTGCAGGGAAAGGTCATCATCAACAATGGGATCAGGGTGGTGGTGGTAAACAGCAGGGTCAGCATGCCGAACATGCCGAAGTAGGCATAGGCCTTGTAGAAGGAGATATCCACCGTCGCCAGGGTAGCGAAGCCGACCATATCGGTCACGATCGAAAGGGTGGCCGGTACGATGGTGTGGGAAATGGCGACCCTGGCGGCCGATTCGCAATCCCCCGAGGCAGCCTGTTCCTGCATAAACCGCCTCGTCACCTGCACCGAGTGCCCGATGCCTATCGCCAGCAGCAACATCGGGGTCAACACCATCATGGTGGTCAGTTTGAAAGCGGAAAATCCCATCAGTCCCAAGGTCAGCACAATCGTCGCACTGACCCCGATAATGGGAAACAGGGAACCGCGCCAGTTGCGGAATTCAAACCAGAGTGCGGCAATAACGATGGCGAAAGAGATGACGAACAACCACCACTTGTTGACCAGATCGGCCAGCATCCACGCCAGGAAGTAGGGTTCACCCGCGACCAATAGTTCGAATCGGTCATCCTCCCCGTACTCATCCATCATCGCCCTGATTTCCCTTACCCAGGGCAGATAGATCTCTTTTACTTCATCGGTATAGTCACCGATGATATAGAGCGACTTGGCGGTGCAGTTGTTCTTTTCCCTATCCTGAAATTCGCATTTGTTCCCATCTGCATCCTCAAACCCGACCAGCATCGGACCGATGACCGGATTGGTCTCTATACCCTCCTTGAGAAACGCCAGCTGCTGTTGCGCCTTTTCCGGGTCGCTGCTGATACCTTCGGTGGGTATCAGGCGCTTGAAGACCAGGCCGTTCTCATCGGCGCCCATGAACTTGATCTTCTTCGCGGCGATATCGATGAAATTGGACTCCCTCGCCTTCGGCAGCGCAACGAGCCTGTCGTGTATCTCCTGAATCTTGTTGATGAACCAGCCCTTGTAGACATCCCCCTCCTCGATGCGCAGGGTAAAGACCATCAGATTGCCCATGCCGAAGTTGTATTCGGCATACAGATTGGTCGCTACGTAACGATTACTGGGGGGTAACAGGGTATCCGGATCATTCCGCATATCCAGATATTTGATCTGCAAGGCGGCTACAATGGTGACCACCAACAAGATCAGCATCAAGGGCCAGCGGAACTTGATAACAAAGTCCGCGTAACCCTCAGCCCATCGATTACCTGATGTGTTGTTTGATTCAGAACCACTCATGGCTGGATCCCAATTATTCGAAGATCCACTTCAGACCAACCTGGAAGTTCGAGCTGTTCTCGAACTGACCGAAGGTCGTATCCTCATCACCCCAGTAGTTGTTCCACTCCACTGAGCCGAGAATGGTGTCGGTAAAGGTGTATTCGATATCGAGACGATTCCATTTGCCGCCACCCTCTTCGTAGATGAAGATATTGTTCCAACGATGCTCCTGGGAATCACCGAAGGGTTTGGACAGGAAGAAGGAGTAGAACTCCTTATCCTCATAACCCTTCATCAAGCCGTTGCCCAGATTCATGGTGGGGAAATCTGCCGTATAGCGGCTGCAATCCACCGTCGCACCGGTCTGGGTCATACAGCTATCCTTCTCATCCACGAAGTCAAGATTGCGGAACTGAATGAACTGGCCACTGACAAGCAGGTTGGTGGCGACGGTGATATCGGCGCCCAAGACATACTTGAAGTAGTCGGCGTCTTCCATCTTCAACGCGTTGGTCAGATCACCGATGGAGAGCAGGAATTTATCGATAACAGGTTGCTTGTCACCTTCGTCGTAGAGGAACTCGCCTCTGAGCACCAATGGGATATCACCCATATCGAGGGCATAGTCGAAGGAAGCGCCAACACTGTTGACCCGGTGCAGCGTCTCGGTGAAACGTAGTGTCGGTGCACCCGCACCCATCACCATTGCATCGTTTAACGGATTGCCATCCGCCAGGCCCGGCAGTACGGCACTCGGATCGAGGGCGCCGTAGTAGGTGGAACCGGTTCCATCGTGGACCAGGATGGTGGTGGGGTTAGCCATATCCCAATTCGCCCTGGCTTGGTCCCGGGTCAAGCTGGTTGAGACATCAGGAATGTAGGTGTCATCCTGCTGGGGTCCCGCTGTACCGTTGGTGTCGAAGAACAGGGTCGGTGCGAGCTGCACGGCCAGCTCATCCCCGGCGGAATTGCGCCAGCTGAGATCGAGATCCGGATTGGCACTATAGTGATGGAAGTAATTGAAAGACCAGTTGAGGCCGCCGTCGGTGGAGTTGCGAAAACGAAAACCGGCGTTCACATCGCTGTCATCCGGATAGTCGCGCACCCACTCGCTGGTGGTACCGGTCAGGCCGGTGGGCGCCGTGGGGCTGAAACTGGTAAAGGTGTTGAAGGTTGCAAATGTCGCATTCGACATGAATTCGAAGGCGGAGCTGGCATTTTCCGGGTCCCAGGTCACCTCTGTGGGTGACAGCGGAGTGAGGCCGGTAATCGGCATCAGGTTGGTGTTGCCGAAGTTGCCGTTGGGATCGTTCAGGCCGGCGGGAAAGCCGGGCTGTCCGGTAAAACCGAACTGGGTAAAGGCGTTCAGCAGCAGCCAGCCCGGTGCAGCCACCGGATCGGTTGGTACCGTGGGATTCAACAATCCAGGTGTCGTCGCGGCATCCCAGAAATTACCGGCAAATCCGTCCACGGTCAGACCGGCGAAAAGATTCAGACCCACAGGCAGTGGCGCACCGCCGGTAAACCCGCCCCCCATTGCGGCGCCGTTGAAGGTGGCCGCCACATTACTCAGGGCAGGCGCCACATTGAAAAAGCCATTCACCTGGCCGCTGATGGTCTCGACCCCCTTCATT
Source organism: Candidatus Thiodiazotropha sp. (assembly GCA_040507005.1). Taxonomy (GTDB): domain Bacteria; phylum Pseudomonadota; class Gammaproteobacteria; order Chromatiales; family Chromatiaceae; genus Thiodiazotropha. The sequence continues at coordinate 17,922 of JBEVVS010000100.1, read as the reverse complement.
AGGAAGGGGTGTCCGGCATCACCATTCGGATTGAGCCCCGGGATCTTGTTCTCCTCCACCTGGGAGACGATCAGCTGTACGTTGCTGTTATCACCGATATTGCGTTCCGCATTGATCATCCAGATCGGAATCCGGGAGTCTTCCATGGCATTCTGGTTGAGTTCGCGAAAATCGGTGGGATTGATGATATCCAGCAGTTTGATACCGTCGGCCGTGCCCCATACGACCTGCTGTTTACCCAAGCGCAGATCCCAGCCCAAAAGCGCGGTGTCCACATACAGCTCTCTGACATAGTCGTGTTGGGTATAGAGCTCATGGCCCTTATAGTAATCATTCACGCCTTCAGAGTCGTAGATGAAGTTCAGATCGGCATGCCAGGTACTCTCTTCACCCAAGTAGCCATTGAGGAAGATGCGGGCTGAGTTTTCGAATTTCAGCAAATCCCCTTTATCGTGACCTCTATCATCGAGCATCGAATCCGCCTCACCGGTCAGTTGACCGTCGCGAGTGAAGACAGACGTTTCATTCTTCAGATGACCTGTGATTTCAACTTCAGCAACTGCCATACTGGGTAAAATCAAGGCAAGCAGGATCGATTGATGCAACTTACAGCGTTTGAACATGAATTGTTCCTCCCGGGTTCAACGATAACCGGCCCTTATTCTCACTATTGCCGGATCCGATGCTGTGTAAGGCCGCCGATTACCGGTCAGCCGGATTTTATCGGACCTGCCCCTGCCCGGGACAGGCCCATTTATGTTTAGCGTTTTATTTTTCTTAAGGTCTTCTCTGACCAAAAATCCGATGCCCATCCCTGATTGTACTGAACGATCTCCTTGGGGATCACCGCCCAAGTCTCATGGCCCGTGGCGAATGTCTTGCCATACCAGTAACCCCAAAACTGGGCGCGAGGATCATCCAGATCGAGGGACTTCCAGTCGCGATCAATCACTTTCACCTTCTCACCGCCCTTGAAGTATTCAGTGCGGTAATCAGCGAACGTCTTGCTATCCACATAACTCACGCGATGGTCGTACCACCAGTTCTCACGCTTGGTGGTACTCTTCAGCTTGTACACCTCTTTGCCTTTGTGTTCACAAGCCGCATCCGGTGGGTTGGGCAGGTATTTGTTTTTGGATTCCCCTTTGGCGATGGCGCCAAGGCAGTCGTTGAAGGTCTCGGTACCCAGGAGTTCATGGGTCTCGTCCTTGGGTTTGCGCAAGGTTACGTCACCGAATGTGAAGTCGGTGCCACCCCAGGCATCGTCATGAGCAGGCTCGGCGAAACGGCGAATCTTGCGCAGTGCCGGCAACCAGATGGAGTATGACTGGCTCTTGTTGTCATCCACATAGTCGGTGATCAACATGCCGGTGCCCTTCAACTTGCCGGAGCGGAAGATGGCGATATCCTGGGCATTGGTGGCCCCATCGCCATAATCATTACTTAGATAGCGCTCCACAGTAATGGTGGTCGGTTTGCTGCCTGCCGATTTATTGACAATAACAGTTATCTTACCGGGAGTGGCACGGTTGCTCCGCTTGGGATCCTTGTTGTTATTGGTGATACCAAAATTCTTCAATGCATAGAAATGGTTGACGAAATAGACCTGATCCGCAATGGCATTGGCATCCGGGGTTCCGCTGGGTAGAGGCAGATCTTTGGCTACCCCTGCGGTGGCACTACTGGAAATCAACAAACCACCGGTGAGTGCAGCGGTCACAAACTTATGCACCTGCATAGACTGATCCTCCTGTTTTGGGCGGTTTTGAGGGAAGGAACCGCCCTATATATTATTGAATAAGTTATTTCTTATGGACTTTTTTTAGTATCAGATAACATTTATAACAGCGAACCCGGTCCTTTAGCAATCGGGGTTAACCTTAATTCTCAATGGTGGTAATAGCTTTTACTTATTCTGTTCTCCCCATAAACATGGCTGCCGATTGTTAAGATCCACTTAAGGGAAAATTGGACACAAGTGCACAAATAACTCACAGCAGTCTCTGAACCGATGGATTAAACTTGAATTCAACCCTTTGATATAACAAAATTTCCCTTTTGTTTAAGGCAATCCCGGTCTCGCATGTCGATAATCGCACTAGGACTGAACCATAAAACCGCCCCCGTGGATGTCCGCGAGAAGGTGACCTTTGGCCCCGATATCATCGTCGGCGCCTTGCGCAGCCTGCAGGATAACCCGGCGGTTGAGGAGACAGTCATACTCTCCACCTGCAATCGCACCGAGATCTACTGTTCGGTCAACCAAGAGGATCATGAGCCTCTGGCGGATTGGATCAGCCGCTTTCACGGCCTCTCCGAGAATCGCGTCTCTCCCTACCTCTATTGCCATTTCGGACTGGACGCCATCAAACACCTGTTACGGGTATCCTGCGGCCTGGACTCCCTGGTATTGGGCGAACCACAGATCTTGGGACAGGTGAAAACCGCCTTTCAAACCGCCACCGACGCGGGTACCACCGGAAAACTGCTGTTCAAACTGTTCCAACACGCCTTCTCCGCCGCCAAGCAGATCCGCACGGATACCGCCATCGGCAACAGCCCTGTCTCAGTGGCGTTTGCCGCGGTCAGCCTGGCAAAACAGATTTTCAGCGATCTCTCCGAGCAGACCGCACTCCTGATCGGTGCCGGCGAGACCATCGAACTGGCAGCCCGTCATCTCAATCAGAACGGCATCGGGCGTATTATCGTCGCCAACCGTACTGTGGAGAAAGCGCATAACCTGGCATCCCAGTTCGACGGCTACGCCATCGCCTTGACCGAACTCAGCACCCACCTGGCCGAGGCGGATATCGTCATATCCTCCACTGCCAGCCCATTGCCGGTATTGGGCAAGGGGAGTGTGGAGAGCGCCCTCAAGGAGCGCAAGCACAGCCCGATCTTCATGGTCGATATCGCCGTACCCAGGGATATCGAGCCGGAAGTGGCCGATTTGAGCGATATCTATCTCTACACGGTGGACGATCTGGATGAGGTCATCCAGGAGAACATGCGCTCCAGGGAAGAGGCTGCTGAACAGGCGGAGGAGATCATCGAGCACTATGTGGGTGAATACATGGGATGGCTGCGTTCACTGGATGCGGTGGGCTTGATACAGGACTATCGAAATTATGCCGAGCGTCTGCGTGACGAAGTGATGCAAAAAGCCTTGCAGCAGCTCGCCAATGGCAAGTCACCTGAGGAGGTCATGCAATTCATGGCACACACCCTCACCAACAAATTGTTGCATACCCCAAGCGCGCAGATGCGACAAGCCGGATTCAATGGTCAAATGGAGTTACTCGAAGCAGCCAATACCCTGTTTCAGCTCAATCAAACAGATACCAAGTCATGAAGCCTTCCCTGCGCGGCAAGCTCGACCAGATCGCAGAACGCTTCGAAGAGATCACCGCACTCCTCGCCGATCCGGAAATCCAGAACAATCAGAATCAGTTTCGCGACCTGGGTCGTGAATATGCCCAACTGGAACCGGTGGTGGAGGCCTTTCGTGGCTATGTCACCGCTGAAGAGGATGTCTCTGCCGCCCAGGAGATGATGAACGATCCTGAAATGGCCCCTCTCGCAAAAGAGGAGCTGGCCATGGCCCAGGCGACCAAGGAGCGCCTGGAACCGGAGCTGCAACTGCTGTTGATACCCGCCGATCCCAACGATCATCGCAATGTGTTTCTCGAGGTACGCGCCGGTACCGGTGGCGCTGAGGCCGCACTCTTCGCCAGCGATCTCTATCGTATGTATCTGCGCTATGCGGAAGACCAGCAATGGCAAACCGAAACCATCAGTGAAAGCCCGGGTGAGCATGGTGGCTACAAGGAGGTGGTTTGTCGCATCAGTGGCAATGCGGTCTACTCCCGCTTGAAATTCGAATCGGGCACACATCGGGTACAGCGGGTCCCGGAGACAGAGTCCCAGGGGCGAATCCATACCTCCGCCTGTACCGTGGCGATCCTGCCCGAGGCAGAGGGCGTCGACGAGGTGGAGATCAACAACAACGAGCTGCGTATTGATACCTTCCGCGCCTCCGGCGCCGGCGGACAACACGTCAACAAGACCGACTCCGCCGTACGCCTGACCCATCTGCCCAGCGGCATCGTGGTGGAGTGCCAGGATGAACGTTCCCAGCACAAAAACAAGGCCCGGGCCATGTCCCTGCTGCAGGCCAAACTCCTCTCCCAGGCGCAGGAAAAAATCGTCAACGAGCAAGCCAGTTCACGCAAACTCCAGGTTGGCAGCGGGGACCGGTCGGAGCGCATCCGCACCTATAATTTTCCTCAGAACCGGCTCACCGACCACCGCATCAATCTCACCCTCTACAAGCTGGATGAGGTAATGACAGGCTCTCTGGACCAGGTCATCGAACCACTGCTACGGGAGCAGCAGGTGGAAGCCCTGGCCGCCATGGGCGAGGCCTGAAGGTAACACCTTGCCATGGCCACCCTACAGCAGGCCCTGAAATCGGCACGACAGGCCCTCAACGCCCTGCCCCAGGCCAACCCGGAGCTGGAGGCGGCCATGCTGCTATGTCACATCCTGGAAAAATCACCCAGCTATCTGTTGACCTGGCCGGAGAGGGAGCTGCACCCTGAACAGCATCAGCGGTATATGGAGCTTGTAGAACGGCGTCTGGCCCATGAACCGATCGCCTATATCACCGGGCAGCGGGAGTTCTGGTCCCTCAACCTGAGTGTCAATCCCCACACCCTGATTCCCCGCCCTGAGACGGAGCTGTTGGTGGAGCGTTCCCTGTACCATCTGCAACTGATTTCCCATCCCCGGATCGCGGATCTTGGTACCGGCAGTGGCGCCATCGCCCTGGCACTGGCGAGTGAACATCAGGATGCGCTGATCGCTGCCACCGATATCTCAGCCGAGGCCCTGGCAACAGCCAGAGAGAACAGTACACGACTGGGTTTCACTCAGATCACCTTCCATCAGGGCAGTTGGTGCGAGGCGCTTCCTACGGATCACAGCTACGATCTGATCGTGAGCAATCCTCCCTACGTGGAGGCCGACGACCCACACCTCAAACAGGGAGACCTGCCCCGGGAGCCGGCGCTGGCTCTGGTTGGGGGCAGTGACGGCCTGGATGCGATTCGAACCATCATCAACCAAGTGAGCACCGAGCGCCTAAAACCTGGCGGCTGGCTCTTGTTGGAACATGGCTATCAACAGGCAGAGGCGGTGCAACAACTACTGCAATCGGCAGGTCTGAGTCACATCAGAACCCATCCGGACCTGGCCGGGTTGCCTCGGGTCACTGAGGCACAAGCGGGATATACCGAGAAGGATAGACACAACTGGTATCTGACACTCAGTCATCTCATCGGTAAAGAGGCGAATGATCAGGTGAATCGCACCGATAGCGGGTAAATACAAACTCAATCCGCTTGCTTGATTATTTCAGCACATTCGTTAGGATTGCCAGGTATGGGTGAAACCCCTCACGACTTAGTGAAAAACCGGGACATTCACTTCGCCGAACTCCACCCGGACCCCAATCAGGCTGCAACCGCAGCAATGCTGCTGGCAGATGTAACGGGTATTCTTGAAACGACTCCCTGTTCCGCAACCCACCTGCAGGTCAGCTACCAGTTGATGGAGGTCACCCTGGAGCAGATAGAGACAGGCCTGACCGCAATGGGCCTGCATATCGACAACCGCCTGCTGTATCGTCTCAAGCGTGCCCTCTACCACTACACGGAAGAGACCGAACGGGCCAATCTGGGTTGTAGCCACAGCGACTCGAAATGCACACGCATGATCTTTGCCGACCGCTACCAGCGCATGAACCATAAGCTCCGCGATCAACGCCCGGAGCATTGGCGAAAATATCTCTGAACCACTCTTATCGGGTTTTCCAACTCGACAGATAGCCGATTGCTCTGTAACTATTTGGGCGTCACAATGACTCGCACCGGACCAACAGACAATGAATGACGATCAACTACTGCGCTACAGCCGCCAGATAATGCTGCCGGCGATCGGTATCGAAGGCCAGGAGATACTCCTCGGCTCACGCATACTCATCGTCGGCCTGGGTGGACTCGGCTCGCCGGCAGCCATGTATCTGGCCGCCGCTGGGGTGGGTACTCTAGTGCTGCTCGATTTCGACCGGGTCGACCTGACCAATCTGCAACGGCAAATCGTGCATACCACCTCACGCATCGGTGAGTTGAAGGTAGAGTCTGCCCGTGAGACCCTGCTGGACATCAACCCACAATGCCAGGTGGAGACCATCGCCGAAAAGTTGCAACAAGGGGCACTGCATCAGCAGATTGAACAGGCCGATCTGGTACTCGACGGCAGCGATAATTTTGCAACCCGATTCGCTATCAACAAGGCCTGTTACGAGACAGGGACACCCCTGGTCTCCGGTGCCGCTATCCGTATGGAGGGGCAAATCAGCGTCTTCACCGGAGAACCTGGCGGCCCCTGTTACCACTGCCTCTATCCAGATGAGGGAGCGATGGACGAGACCTGCTCCGCGAATGGCGTGCTCGCCCCCCTGGTGGGAATCATCGGCAGCATGCAGGCCACTGAAGCCATCAAGCAGCTGACCGGAGCCGGCAACACACTGCACGACAGGCTGCTACTGTTGGATGCCCTTGAGATGGAGTGGCGCAGCTTGCGTCTCACCCCCGATCCCGCCTGCCCGGTCTGCGGAACATCCGGTTGATACGGAGTGAGGGCGGAATCGATCCCATGGCGCCTCCTCTGTCCTCTGCTCTTCAGCCTTGCCTGTCTGCTGATCGCAGTTCTACCTGAAACCCTGATAGCCACACTGCACTACCACCGAGGTGCTATCTTCGAAGGCGAATTGTGGCGCCTAATAAGCGCCCATATGACACATTTGGGCTGGGGACATTTGAGCATGAACCTGGTGGGGTTGTGGTTCATCCTTTACCTGTTTCCCGCCATCCAACAACCTATGCGTTGTCTAACCCTGCTGACCCTGTTGATGCTTGGCACCAGTGCCGGTTTGTGGCTATTCTCACCTGATGTGAGTTGGTACCGGGGATTGTCGGGCATTCTGCACGGCCTGTTGTGCTGGGGGGTATTGAGCCAGCTGAGGAACCAACCCCGAGTCTCCTTGTCGATCCTGATCCTGATAGTCCTCAAGCTGCTATGGGAGCAGTGGCAAGGCCCGCTGCCGGGCAGTGAATCAATGGCCGACGGTAGTGTCATCGTTGACGCACACCTTTACGGCGCGGTCAGTGGCGGCATACTATGGGGCCTATGGTCCATTTACACGGGTATTGCCAAGACCCCTACCCATAATTGAGGAGAGCGAGTGAAGCCAACCATTTTTTTGCTCTTATTTGCCTATTTGCTTAGCGCGTGCCAGGAGATGGAAGGTGTGGATATGAGTCAGCTCTCCCCTGAGGAGAAAAAGGCCGTGGCGTCCCTGTTGTGGGTAAAGGATGCCGACCCGGACAAGCATGCGAAACAGGCGTTGGAAAAGGGCGACAAACGTTTGCTGGCCATGGCCTCTCGTACAACCAGCATTCCCGGCATAGAACCGGCATTGTTATCCAAGGCCAAAAGTATCTGCGGGATCCGCTATCTGGAAGGCTCCACCGATACGGTGTTCGGCGAAACCCACCTGCTTCTCATCCAGCGTGCAGCTGCCTACGCGGCCGCCTATAACAAGATCGTCATTCAGCAATGCATGCAAAAGCAGTAAATCCTAGTGCACCAGATAGTCGATCACCAGAGCGATGAAGATCACCATGCCGAACTGGTTGTTGTTGAGGAAAGCATCGAAACAGGCCTTGGGTTCCCGGGCCCGAATAAGCCACTGCTGATAGACAAACAATCCAATGCCCAGGGTCAGTCCCAAATAGTAGGCCACACCGCGCTCTACCAGGATTCCAATCACCAGCAGCAGTAAAATCATGACCACTTGCAGCAGTCCGATTATCAGCTTGTCGTGCTTGCCAAACAGAATCGCACTCGACTTGACCCCGATCTTGATGTCGTCCTCCCGATCCACCATGGCGTATTGAGTGTCATAAATCAGGGCCCAGATCAGGGCTGTGCTGAACAACAGCCAGGCAACCAGCGGTACGCTTTCGTTGAGGGCCATGAATGCCATCGGTATCGCCCAACCGAAAGCGGCACCCAACACAACCTGGGGCAGGTGGGTATAGCGTTTCATGAAGGGGTAGATCACAGTCAGCAACAGCGCCACCAGTGACATAAAGCGGGTTGGCCAGTTGAGAAAAAACAGCAGTGAGGCCGCTGTCAGGGAGAGCGCGACAAAGACCCCCAAGGCTTCACCGGGGGTAACCAGGCCCGTGGCGATGGGCCGGCCCTGGGTGCGCGCCACGTGGGCATCAAAATCCCGATCCGCATAGTCGTTGATTGCGCAACCGGCGGATCGCATCAGCGCTACCCCGGTGACAAAGACCAACACGATATGCCAGGCAGGCGTACCTTCACCCCCTATCCACAGCGCCCACAGGGTCGGCCACATCAACAGCAGAATACCGATAGGGCGATTCAGCCGCACCAACAGGGCATAGCGGCGCAGACGTTCCAACCAGTCCACCGGGCCTGTACCGGAAGGCGTCAGATCAACCTGTTGACTTGTCATGGTCTGCATCCTCCCTTGAGTGGCAGTGTGGGGAGAAAAATCTCATTCACCAGCAACGGTTTTTTCTCAACATAAAACAGGGTGCGTCGCCCCCAAAGATGGTCCGGCTTGTTGCGCAGATTGTTACAGGCCGTCTCGAACAGTGGCTGTCTCGGCAGCAACCGTGCTATCTGGGTTGCACCCCGAATCACCTTGGGGTCGGAGAAGAGTACCGCACCCAGGGGTTTCTCCCCCAATTGGGTAAGTCGCTGCGCCGCTCCTTTGAGACTTGAGATCGGTATCAGGGTACGGGCAAAAACCCATGGCACAGCATCACACTGCAGTTCCACATCCCGCACCAATGCGACCATCCCCCTGCGCATCTTCAATATACGGCATTCGCTACTCAGGGGAGTTCCCCAACCCTGGTGCAACAGGCGCACCCTGAACTCACCCTCAGCGCAAGCTTGGATGACACGTTGCGTCAATGAACCTCTATCACCCAGCCAAGAAGCCGCTAGCGGCGGTATCTTTGTATGCGAGCGTTGGCGCCAATCGCACCAATTCGGCTCAGGGTTGGCGCTGCTGCTTCTCTGCTGACTCAAGCTCTGTCATCCCGAAAAAGGCTCATTATCGCACACCCTAAGAGCGAATGAAGAAAATGCATCCATGGCGTGAAGAATGGTTACACCTTGACGTACTCGACACGCTCTCCCAACCATCGACTGACCAGCTGGGCCGCCGCTTCCGGGTGGCTATGCAGCAGCATCTCCGCTGCCTCCCGTACCTCCTCAAGCATCCCCTGATCTCTGACCAGATCAGCGATTCTGAGTTGCATCTCACCGGTCTGCCGGGTACCCAATACCTCTCCAGGCCCACGCATCTCCAGGTCTTTTTGCGCAATGATAAATCCATCATTGGTCTCACGCAGAATCCCCAGACGCTGTTTGGCATTGGCCGAGAGCGGTGCGTGATACATCAGAACGCAGTGACTGTCTACCCTACCGCGACCGACCCTGCCACGCAGTTGATGTAGTTGAGCCAGCCCCAGGCGTTCCGGGTTTTCGATAATCATCAGACTCGCATTCGGCACGTCCACACCCACTTCAATCACCGTAGTGGCCACCATAAGGTCCACCGCACCGGATTGAAAATCGTCCATGACACGCTCTTTCTCCTCCTGCTTCACCCGGCCATGCACCAGGGCCACCTGCAACTCCGGCAACGCCTCGGCCAGCAGGCGGGCCGTATCCTCTGCGGCCTGGCACTGCAACACCTCCGACTCCTCGATCAGGGTACAGACCCAATAGGCCTGACGTCCCTCTGCGCAGGCCCCCCGAACCCGTTCCACCACCTCATCGCGCCTGGCATCGGAAATTACCGCGGTGATCACCGGCTTACGTCCCGGCGGAAGGATATCGATAAGCGACAGATCCAGGTCGGCATAGGCTGTCATCGCCAAGGTACGCGGGATCGGCGTAGCCGTCATGATCAGCTGGTGAGGGGTGACGCCCTTCCTGCTTCCCTTCTCGCGCAAGGCCAACCGCTGATGGACACCGAAGCGATGTTGCTCGTCAATGATCACCAAACCGAGATCGTTGAACACCACATCCTGCTGAAACAGGGCATGGGTACCCACTGCCAGCTGTATCTCCCCCGACCCGATACGCTCCACCACCGCCCCCCGTTGGCGCCCCTTGAGTCGCCCGGTGAGCCAGCCGATTTCGATCCCCATCGGCAGCAACCATTGGGAAAAGTTACGCAAATGCTGTTCCGCCAGCAGCTCCGTGGGAGCCATCAGCGCCACCTGACTGCCGGCACCGATGGCTTGCAGCGCCGCCAGGGCACTCACCACAGTCTTACCCGAGCCTACATCCCCCTGTACCAGACGCTGCATCGGCCGGGAACGCTCCAGGTCCTGCTCGATCTCCGCCACTACCCGGGCCTGTGCCGTCGTCAACTGGAAAGGCAAGGCAGCCAAAAATGCCCGCTTCAGGTTATTGTCGGATTCGAAAGGGGTGGCGGCTATGCGCTGATGCTGTGCCCGCATGCTGCGCAGGCTGATCTGATGGGCCAGCAATTCCTCATAGGAGAGGCGCTGCTGCGCCGGATGGTTGCCGCTCAGCAGCAGTTGCTGATCCGCATCAGGCGGGGGGGCGTGGAGGTAGCTGACCGCCTGTGCCAGATTCAACTCAGGGAATCCTGCCAGGAGTGATGGGGGCAGCCACTCGATCAAACCCTCCGGTTCCCGCTGCAACCACCCCAAGGCCTGTTGCATCAGCCCGCGCAGGGTCAATTGATGAACCCCCTCGGTAGTGGGATAGATCGGCGTCAGGGATGTCTCCACCGCCAGGGGTTGATCCGGATCGATTCGTTGATACTCGGGATGGACCATCTCCAGACTGTTGGGGCCATTGCGTACTTCACCGAAGCAACGCAGCCGGACGCCGCGATTCAAAGCCTGCCGCTGGGCATTGCTGAAATAGAAAAATCGAAGAAACAAGCCGCCCGTCCCGTCGGAGAGGTGCACCATCAGAGAACGGCGGCGTCCGAACTTGATTTCAGCCAGGTCTATCTCACCCTCGATGACCACCTGATCGCCGCGCCGCAAGCTGCCGATAGGCTGAACCCGGGTACGGTCCTGATAACGCATCGGCAGATGGAACAGCAGATCCTGCAGGTTCCCTATACCCAGTCTGGCGAGTTTTTCGGCACTCCTTGCCCCGACCCCTTTCAATTGCGTGACGGGTTGTTCGGCCAGACTCTTGGATGCACTTTCCTTTATCAATGGGGCTCGCTTTCGTTGTACTATTCAGCTCTATCACAGCATGCCAGAACAGATGGGAGAAAGGCAAAGATGGTGATCCAGGAACAGCTACAAATCCAGACCCGTGGACGCAACACTTACAATATCACCGGCCAGGTGGCGGAAGTCGTCGCACGTGCCGGTCTGCAGACAGGCATCTGCCAACTCTTCATCCAACACACCAGTGCCTCTCTGATTCTGTGTGAAAACGCCGATCCCACGGTCCGTTCCGACCTGGAACGCATCATGGCACGCCTGGTACCGGATGGGGATCCGTTATTCGATCACACCCTGGAAGGGCCCGACGATATGCCGGCCCATGTCCGCTCAATTCTGACCCAGATGGATTTGAGCCTGCCGATCAGTGGCGGCAGACCCGCTCTGGGGACATGGCAGGGGATCTATCTGTGGGAGCATCGCACTCATCCACACAATCGTACAGTGATGATAACCCTGTATGGGGACTAAGAAGTTTTGAGTTATGAGACATGTAAAAAGGAATTTAAGGCACTAACAACTCATAACTAAAAACTAAAAACTAAAAACTCTCAAGCAAGGTCTGTTGGCTTGCCGTCGAGGCTCACTTTATTGCGTTTTTCCTGAAACTCCCTGACTCCCTTTTCTCCCTTCTTGTCAGCCCATTCAATCAACAAATCGCGCTGTCCCTGATAGCTGAATAGTGGCACACCAAATCCGCATGAACTGGCCACCAATTCCACATCCATGAGGATGATCTGCCGCGCCCCGGGCAGCAGCGGGAAGCGACCGATATGGGCTTCCCATACTTCGCTCCCTTCATGGTGACTGGTTGCCTTGCCGTACAGCCTGAGAATCTTGGGGTCACCCTCGAAGGCACAGAACAGCAAGGTCATGCGCCCATCCTCCAGCAGGTGGGTTGCCGTCTCATTGCCGCTACCGGTGAGATTGAGCCATACCAGTTGTTGGGAATTGATGATGCGCAGACTGTCCAATCCCTTGGGCGAGAGATTGATCCGACCTTCACGGCCCCCGGTAGCAACAAAGAAGAGCTGTTGACGAATGATGAAGTCGATATGCGTATCGCTGATGTGATCGTATTGCTTACCCATGGATCTGTGTTCACGCCTCGCTATTTATCCATCTTGACCTTACCGCCGAAAAAACGGCCGGTGAGACTGTTCTTTGTTTTTGCCAGCCACTCCTGCCTCTCCTCCAGCAGTTGCCGGGAGAGGGAGACCAGTGAACGCACCGACCGCGTGCGGGTGATATCCATGCGCACCTCGGTCTGTAGCGTGGCGGTCGCCCAGGGACCACCATTGTGCTTGCGAATAAACTTGCGTATCTGCGCATGCAGGGAATTGCGCAATAGTGCAACCACTTCCTCTTCCGCCTTCTCCGGCATCTTGCCCACCAATCCCTGTTTCAGTTTCTTGGCCTGGTTGGGGCTCACCAGCTTGAGGGTCACGCAATCGTTCATAAGAAGATGTTCCATATCCGCACGTCGATCCTTGAGGCGTTCAGGCATCGATTTGGCTTCAGGCACATAACCGGTGGCCTTCTTGTTGGCATTTAATATTTTTAGCGCTTCCTCGTCGTCTTCATCCTCCTCAGGGTCAGTCTCATCGGTTGCGCTGCCCGGCTCATCAGTTTCAGCGGCTTCTCTGACTTGGCCGATTTCCGACGCTAGCCATTCAGCCTGCTGGTTTAGCAATTGGTGGAAATCGGCGGGCGAACTCTCATCGTGCAGCATTGCGCTAATCGCCTGCCGCATAATATCCGTGTAGTACCCGATGATGGTTGGATCCGTGACACCATGGGCCTGGCAGATAATAAACACCCGCCCCTGAATATTCACCCGCATCATCTCTTCGAACTGGCTATCCATTTAACCTGCCTTCGCTGTAAGCTCCTCTAGGTCAGCAGTTCAATTTCACGGAACTGTGGCCATATGATGCTAAGCATAGGCGAATTTCACGATTCATCACTCAAACTGCATGACTGCATCCATCTCCACAGCCGCATCCTTGGGCAAGGCTGCCACCCCGATTGCGGCCCTGGCGGGATAGGGTTCCGAGAAATATTCTGACATCACCTGATTCACCAGTGGAAAGTTTTCCAGGTTGGTCAGGAAAACATTCAGCTTGACAACATCCGCCAGACTGCCGCCTGCAGCCCTGGCTACAGCTTGAAGATTATCGAAAACACGACGGATCTGCTGCTCCACATCCCCATCCACCATCTGCATGGTCTCCGGGACCAGGGGTATCTGTCCGGAAAGATAGACAGTGTCGCCAACCCTGACCCCCTGGGAGTAGGTGCCTATGGCCTGGGGCGCCTGGTCGGTACGGATGATTTCGCGGCTCATTACTCAACTCCTCGTTACCTATAATTCACAATTCCTATTTCACTCTGTTTATACGCATCACCGAAGGCAGGGAACGCACCTGGCGCAGAATTTTCGCCAGATGTTTACGATTCTTCACCGTGATGACGAAGACTAGGGTGGACGAGAGTCCATCCCGCTCTTCAGAGCCTACGTGCTCGATGTTTGAACCCTGTTGGGAGATAACCGAGGCCACCGAGGCGAGCACGCCCCTTTGATTGCCGGATTCGACCCGAATCATGGTGGCGAACTCCCCTGCCACATCCGCTTCCCACTCTGCCTCGATCCATTTATGGCCGTGCTTTTTATAGTCCCCGAGGTTTGGGCAACCCTGCCGGTGTATAACTATACCCTTGCCGGGATTGAAGACACCGACAATGGCATCGTCGGGTATGGGGCGACAACACTTGGCAAAGTTCACCACCATGCCTTCTGTGCCTTTGATGGCCAGCGCGCCGGCGGGAATCTCCTGCTGTGGACTCGATTCGTTGCTTTGCGGGGCAAGCTCCTCTCCCGCCAAGCGGCGGGCCAGCAACATCGGCATATGGTTGCCCAGGGCTATCCCCGCCAGTAGATCGTCTGGTTTCTCCAGTCGGAACTCACTCAAGATCTGATCAATCCTTTGCGGATCGACCTGATCGAGGGTCAGGGATAACAGATTGAGCTCCCGTTCCAACAGACGCCTGCCCAGGTTGACGGCCTCCTGAGTCTTCAGGTTTTTCAAATAGGAACGGATATTGGCTCGCGCCTTGCCGGTTACCACAAAATTGAGCCAGGCCGGACTCGGGCCTGCGGTTTCGGAGTTGATGATCTCCACGGTCTGGCCATTGTGCAGGCGGGTGCGCAACGGCACCAGGCGCCGGTCAACCCGCGCGGCGACACAAGTATTGCCCACATCGGTGTGTACGCAATAGGCGAAATCGACCACGGTGGCGCCCTTTGGCAGGACCATGATACGTCCCCTCGGGGTGAACACATAGACCTCGTCGGGAAACAGGTCGACCTTGACATGCTCGAGGAATTCCACCGAGTCCCCGACACCCTGCTGCATCTCCAACAGATTTTGCAGCCAGTCCGAGGCACGGGACTTGACCCATTGGCCACTGGCTTCACCGGTCTTGTACATCCAGTGGGCGGCAATGCCCGATTCGGCCAGTTTATCCATCTCCTCGGTGCGGATCTGGATCTCGATGGGTATACCCTGAGGTCCGAAAAGTACCGTGTGCAGGGACTGGTAACCATTTGCCTTGGGTATCGCGATATAGTCCTTGAAGCGTCCCGGCATCGGTTTATAGAGATTGTGCACAGCCCCGAGTACGCGATAACAGGTATCCACCGAGTCAACCACGATACGAAAGGCGAATACATCCACCACCTCGGAGAAGCTCACTTTTTTCTTCAGCATCTTTTTATAGATGCTATATAGATGCTTCTGGCGCCCGAATACCTGCCCTCTCATATCCTCCTGTTCAATGCGGGCGCGAATCACCGACTCCACATTCTCCACCAGCTCCCGGTGATGTCCCCTGGCATCGGTGACTGCGCTCTTCAAGGCTCGATAGCGCATCGGCCAGTAGGCGGCAAAGCCCAGCTCTTCCAGCTCCAGGCGCATGCTGTTGATACCCAACCGATTGGCGATGGGGGCAAAGATATCCAGGGTCTCTTTGGCGATCCGCCGGGATTTTTCCGGCTTCATCACTCCCAAGGTACGCATGTTATGCAAGCGGTCGGCAAGCTTGATCAGAATCACCCGGATATCTTTGGTCATCGCCAGCAACATCTTGCGCAAGCTGGCGGCCTGGGCCTCCGCCTGGGAGTTGAAGTCGATCTTCGAGAGCTTACTCACCCCATCCACCAGTTCCGCGATCTCGGCGTCAAAGGTATCCGCAAGCTGTTCCTTGGCGGTGGGGGTGTCTTCAATGACGTCATGCAGAATGGCCGCCATCAGGCATTTATAGTCCATGCGCATATCCGCCAGAATGCGCGCTACCGCCACCGGGTGATAGATATAGGGCTCGCCGGTCTTGCGATGCTGTCCCACATGCGCCTCGGCGCCGAACAGATAGGCTCGATAGACCTCTCGGATATGGTCGGGGGAAAGGTAAGACTCGAGATAGGCACACAGGTCGCTGATCAGGAAGCGCGGAGCATCCTGATCATCTTCCAATTTGCCTAAGGGATTGTTCATTCACCTCTCCAGCGCCAGATTAGCCCGGTTTAATTGTCCACCTGTATGAACAGTCGATTTGGCCTGAAATCGGGATGTCTCACAGGGGATGGAATGCAGCTTCCCTCAACAGCCTTAACGGGTCAAGAAGCAGTCTCAGCAATAGGGGAAATTCTGTGCCTATTCGGCCTTGAGTTGCAAGTGGCGATGTTGTCGGCGCGGGAGCCGGAGGCGGCAGCCTGAGGCTGCCGGTGCGGAACTGGTTATAACAGGCGCGGCAGCAAGATTACTTGCCAGGTTCAATGGGTGTGATATCCATATCCATCATGGCCTCGTCCACCAGCATCTCTTCCTCAACCTCTTGCCTATCCATATCCTGGTGTGAGATCAGACCTTCAGCAATCTCGCGTAATGCCATCACTGTGGGTTTGTCGTTCTCCCAGGGAAGCAGCGGTTCAACACCATTCACCAGCTGGCGTGCCCGTTTTGTGGCCAGCAGAACCAAATCAAAACGGTTATCCACATAGTCCATGCAATCTTCAACTGTGACACGTGCCATCGATGCTCTCCACAGGGGGATAAAATTGGGTCTTCGACCGGAAAAAAGGAAGCAGATGATAAACCATGCAACCATTAAAGCCAACTCCAAGCTGCGGTTTTGGCGCTATTCTGCGGGCTCTGCAGCCCTCTGCTGACTCGACTCGTTGAAAAACCGCGCCGGGGGTTCACCCAGGTTTTCACGGAACATGGCAATGAATGCGCTTGGGCTGGCATACCCCAGCTCGAATGCCACCTCGCTAACCGGAACCCCATCCGCCAACCGGTTCATGGCCTCCAACAGGCGCAGTCGCCGCCTCCAAGCGCCGAAACTCATGCCCAAATGGCTGACGAACAGCCGCCCGAGGGTCCGTTCACTGGCGCCGGCATGGGTCGCCCACTGGGCCAGGGTCTGGCTATCCGCGGGATTTGCCACCAGGGTATCGATAATCCTGCGGATACGGGGCTCGTCGGAAAAGGGGAGATGGAAGGGAAACTGCTCGATCTTCTGCAACTGGTCCACTATCACCCGCATCAATCGCCACTCCGGACTCGCTTCCTCATACTGATTGCCGATACTGCTCGCCTCCAGGATCAAGGCCCGCAGCAGGGATGTCACCCTCAGCACGCAACAGCTGTTGGGTAGTCCGTGCAGAAAGGCGGGATCGATATAGACGGAGCGCAGGGAGACCGGCTGGGTCATCGCCACCTCATGCATCTCCCCGGGAGGGATCCAGACCGCCTGGGCCGGGGGCACCAGCCAGGCGCCCTTATCGGTGGTGGCCCTCATCACGCCGCGGATGGCATACAGGAGCTGCCCCCGCAGATGGGCATGCCGGGTCACCAGCTCCACACCTCGCCGCTCCGAGGAGACTGACAGCACAGGTCTCCGGGCATCGATGACGTGCCCCACATGGGTGGCGGGATCAACTGTCTTTTTTTCGATATTCATTGTCATATTATAGCTATTACGCCAAAAGATAAGGGGCCATAATCACACCATGCAAAGATTTTCTCTCTCCACACTCAGGCGTCCCGAAATCCTGCTGCTGTTGATGGCCATCGCGGTGCCACTCAGCTTCGCGGCCTGGCAGACCCTGTTGAACAACTTTGCCATCGAACGGGCCGCCTTCAGCGGCAGAGAGATGGGCATGCTGCAAAGCCTGCGTGAAATCCCCGGGTTTCTCGCCTTTGCCGTGGTATTCCTGCTGTTGCTGATCCGCGAACAGCGGCTCGCCTATCTCTCCCTGGCGCTGCTGGGGATCGGCACCGCCATCACCGGGTTTTTCCCCTCGGTGATCGGTCTCTATATCACCACCGTGATCATGTCCGTCGGCTTTCACTACTATGAAACCCTGCAGACCTCCCTCGCCCTGCAGTGGATCGATAAATCCCGTGCCCCGGAGACCCTTGGGCGCCTGATCGCCGCGGGCTCATTCGCCTCCATCATCACCTTCGGC
>JBEVVS010000017.1:0-33583 GCA_040507005.1 Candidatus Thiodiazotropha sp. | reverse complement strand
TGAGGGAAAAGGCTGAGATGGCAAGCAGCACGGTCCAGCTCTTGAAGGCGCCGCGTTTTTCGGTTACCGCCAGGGAGTGGATCAGCGCGGTACCCACCAGCCAGGGCATAAAGGAGGCGTTCTCCACCGGGTCCCAGAACCACCAACCGCCCCAACCCAGCTCGTAGTAGGCCCACCAGCTTCCCAGGGCTATGCCTAAGGTGAGGAAGACCCAGGCAATGGTGGTCCAGGGGCGGGACCATCGCGCCCAGGAGGCATCGAGGCGCCCCCCCAGCAGAGCGGCGATGGCAAAGGCGAAGGCCACCGAGAAACCCACATAACCCATATACAGCATGGGGGGATGGATCGCCAGGCCGGGATCCTGCAGCATGGGATTCAACTCGCGGCCCTCGATGGGGGCTGGGAAGGTTCTGTCAAACGGGTTTGAGGTGAGCAGCATGAAGAGCATGAAACCGATGCTGATCATGCCCATCACCGAGAGCACCCGGGATACCATCTCCAGGGGCAGATTGCGACTGAAAATGGCGATCGCCACACTCCAGCAGGCCAGCAGAAAGGCCCACAACAGCAGTGAGCCTTCATGGGCACCCCAGACCGCGGATATCTTATAGATATCGGGCAGCTTGGTGTTGCCGTGTTGAGCCACATAGATGACCGAGAAATCATTGCTCAAAAAGGCATTGGTGAGAATGATCAGGGAGACAGCCAGGAACACGAACTGTCCCCAGGCGAGGGAGCGCGATGCCGCCATCCAGGAAACAGTGCGGGTATAGGAGCCGATCAGGGGCACAATCGCCTGGGTGATCGCCAGGCAGAGGGCGAGTATCAGTGCGAAATGGCCGAGTTCGGGTATCATTGGACCCCCGACTGCAGATTGTTGACACCATCGTCATGGGCGGTCTTCAGAGAAGCCGCAACCTCGGGGGGCATATAGTTTTCATCATGCTTGGCGAGTACCTCGCTGGCGATGAAGATACCCGACTCGTTCAGCTGCCCCATGGCGACGATCCCCTGACCCTCGCGGAACAGGTCGGGAAGGATGCCCGTGTACTCCACGGTCACCGCTTCAGCGTTATCGGTGACTGAGAAGGCGGTGGTCAGGCCGTCCGGTTTGCGCTTCACACTATCGGCCTCCACCAGGCCGCCAATGCGGAACGGATGGGCGGTGGGCGCCTTGCCTTCAGCCACTTCAGACGGGGAGAAGAAGAACATCAGATTTTCATCGAAGGCGTTCAGGGCCAACCAGGTGGCCACAGCAATACCGGCGACCATCAGGCCGATCAGGGTGAGTCGTTTTTTGCGTATCGGATTCATCTCTGTTCTTTCCTGGCCCGACGTAGTTTTCGGGCAATGTCTTTTATAACTCTCTTGCGATGCTGCATAGGAGCAACAATGTTGGCGACCAGGACAATCAGTGCCAGGAGAAAGGAGGGCCAAACATAGACGGCATACCCACCCATGGCGAAGAACTCGCTCATTTTGCCTCCTGTTCGACCATTTCCTGCACCCAGCGTGAATTCCGTTCACGTTCCACGATTTCCGCCCGCGCGCGCATTAAGACCACAGCACCATAGTAAAGTTTAAATGATATGGCCATGGTTAGCAGCGGAATCAGCATACTCATATCCATTGAAGGTTTGTCGAATTTTGTGATCGATGCGGGCTGATGCAGGGTGTTCCACCACTCCACTGAGTAGTGGATGACGGGGATATTGACAACACCGACCAGGGCCAGGATCGAGACAGCACGGGCCGCGACACGTTTGTCTTCGATGGCGCTGTGCAGGGCGATAATGCCCAGGTAGAGAAACAGCAGCAGCAGTTCAGAGGTCAGCCGCGCATCCCAGACCCACCAGGTGCCCCACATGGGTTTACCCCACAGGGAGCCGGTGGCAAGGGCCAGGAAGGTGAACGAAGCCCCCACCGTGGCGCTGCTGATGACGATGATTTCCGTCATCTTGATCCGCCATACCAGGCTGATCAGGCCGGAAACGGCCATCACCACATAGATGAACATGGACATCCATGCGGCCGGCACATGGATATACATGATGCGATAGCTCTCACCCTGTTGATAGTCTGGCGGGGCCACGAACAGGCCATTGTAGAGACCCCATACCAGGGTGAGCAGGAAGCTGACCATGAACCAGGGGATCAATTTCCCGGCTACATTATAGAAGTAGCGCGGGGAACCCATTTGATGAAAGAAGCGTACGATCATATCAACTCAAACTGATTCTCAATGAAGCGGCAGTAGCCATGGGGGCCAGCACCAGTGAAGCCACCAACATGGCGGATAAAATGGACAATTGTGCTGTTGTCGGTATGCCGACAATAGCAGTTTTGACAGCATCTGTGGCAAAGATCAAGACCGGCACATAGAGGGGCAGCACCAGCAGCGACAGGATCACGCCTCCCCGGCGTAGACCCACCGTCAGGGCCACCCCGACAGAACCGATCAGGCTCAGTACCGGCGTGCCTAATAATAGGGTCAGCATCAGGGTGGGAATCGCAGATCCCGGAATATTGAGCAGCACCGCCAGTAAGGGTGCAACGATAAAAAGCGGCAGGCCTGTTACCAGCCAATGGGCCAGTATCTTTGCCAGCACCAGAATAGAGACCGGATGAGCGCTCATCATAAACTGTTCCAGTGAGCCGTCATCATAGTCGGAGCGGAACATGCTATCGAGAGAGAGCAGGGCGGCGAGCAGGGCAGCCACCCAGATCACACCAGGGCCGACAGCTTCAATCAGCTTGGCGTCATTGCCGATCCCCAGTGGAAACATGGCCGTGACCAGGACAAAGAACAACATCGGATTGACCAGTTCCGCGCGACGGCGATAGGCAAGGACCAGATCCCTTTTCAGGAGCAGGCTAAATGCGCTTGATAGTGAGAGTGTGCTCATCGTTCGGACAGATTGATGCGTATTAGTTGTATATCATCCCGGAATCCAATCCGGTGATGGGTGGTCATGGCTGCCATGCCGCCACGCTCGAGATGCCCTTCGAACAGACGTTCCATGTGTTCTATGCCTTTCCGGTCGAGGGAAGTAAAGGGTTCGTCCAGTATCCACAGTTTCGCATCGGTGACCAACAGTCTGGCAATCGCCAGGCGCCTTTGCTGGCCGGCGGAGAGATTGCGTGTGGGTATGTCTTCGAATCCAAAGAGACCCACCTGATCCAGGGCCTCTTCGAGACCGATTCCTGCCTGGGCTTTGCCAAGTCCGCGGGCAATGCGCAGATTCTCCAGCGGGGTCAGGTCGAGTTTGGAACCGTCTTTGTGGCCCAAATATGCGATGTGCTCGTGAAATTCAGGTCCCAAGCGGAAAATATCCTTTCCCTCCCACAACAGTTCCCCCGATTCCGGCAGGCGAATCCCGCACAGGATACGCAGCAGTGAGGTTTTGCCACTACCGTTACGGCCTTCCAACACCAGTGCCTGACCGGGATTGATACTGAAACTCAGCTCTTCGAACAGTACCCGATCGTCTCGAATACAGAGTAGCGATCTGGCCTGGTAGGTGTCGCAAGAGGATGTGGATGATGTTGTCACAAGTTTATTGTCGTTTTGTGGTTTTATAAAAAGTGCACAACCTTAACCGAACTCACTCCAGTGCCTCAACAAAAATCGAATCCTGCTTGAATCGATAACAATGTCCACACAATAAATGGGAATTAATTCCCATTCATGCTTATTAAACACTAAGTTTGACGATGAATCAGCGAACTGATTCCCGTGTGCAATCAGCACTCTGTCACGAAATCAGAGGATGGAAGGTGTTTTGCTTGGAATGCTTAAGCTTCGCTTAAGATCCGACCAGGGCAGAACTTAGGATTATGTGGCTTGCGGGGTTTTGATAATGACCTGTTCCTGCTCGAAGCTTTGAAGATTGGGGGTGCGCTTAGCGATATTGGATGTTTGCCACGCAAGGGTCAGGCAGAAAGCGATAGCCAATACGAACAGGTATTTCACCGGACATATCCCCCCGGAAATTACTTGGTGGTGAAATGATGGTGCCCAAAGGGCAAACTTCTTTTAGAGGGCAAATATATAGTAAATACCCTAGGTACGCTAGTCTAGGAGTGAAGAGATTTTTGATCTAGATCACCTAAACTTCTTCTGTTAGGGGATTTTTTTAAGTAAATAGATCTGGTCAGCGCTGATCTTTATTGGATACGTGTTGATTGGCTCTGTTGCAGGTGGGTCCAGGGGCTCGCCGTTTTTCAGGCTGAAACGACTGCCGTGCAGGGAGCATTTTATGCTCTCCCCTTCGAGGCAACCCAAGTAGAGGGAGACCTCTTCATGGCTGCACAGATCATCCACCGCATAGATCTGGCCACCCGCATTGGCAAGCAAGTAGCGTTGACCTTCAACATCGACGCGCTTCATTGTTCCCGGTTGCAGTTCAGCGCAGTCTGCGACCCTCAGCCACTCATCTGTCATCGTCGCTACCTGACCCGCTGATGGGCAAGCCCAGCGTCGAGAACCTCTCGTACCCGGTCTGCAGCCGATTCCATGGTGTCTAAACTCCCGGCATGCCATAGGATCAATGCGCAACTGTAGACCAAGGCATCATAGGCCGGGCCTTGTTCGCCTTGAAGTGCACGCATGCCAATATCGGCGGCGGCAGCAGCCGCACCACTGATATCCTTGATGCGGGCGATTTCATCGACATCTGTTCTGTCGGCATCGTCTTGGGGCAAGGGGACGGCTCTGTAGGTCTGTTGGATACCGAGGCTCTCAGGGGTGATCTCTACAGGTTGTTCCTCTCCCAGATCGTCATAGCGATAGATCAGCCCCTGCTGTCTGAGGGATGGTATAACCCCGCCTTCTATGCCGCGCACCAGCAAACAGCCCTCAAAACCGGCGAAGCGGGCCAGTGATGCATATTTCGCCGGATAGGGTTTGTGTACATATCCGGTCACCAAATGGGTCTTTTTTCTGGCAGTAAGGGGTTTCGCCAGTACTTCCACGGTGGTCAGAACCTGGCGTTTGATGATCTTTTGCCTCAATCCGGTCAAGTCGTGCAGGCCGGGACAGAAGGTACGTTGATCTACATAGGCCCATCCCAGCTCGGGATCCTCCAGTCGAGAGGCGGCACTTGCCAAGTCGAGATCCACATCGATCCCAGCTGCTTGCAGCACGTGGCGGTGAGTGACGCCGAATTTCGGGCCGACGGAGTCCAGACCATGACTAACACAAGGCAGGCCGCATGCGGCCAACACGGCAGGAATGAATGGTGCGACCGGAAGGTTGCGATTGACCCCATCATAGGGATCAGCCAGGGAGATCAATTGATCGACCTGGACTTGGCGACTTTGGGAGATATTCAGGATTGCGTCCAGGGCGCCCTTATTCTCGTCGTCGGTCTCCCGCTTCATGCGTAGCGCGATAAAGAATATGGCCGCCTGAACCTCATCGATCTCACCCCTAAGGATGGCTGCCATGCCTTGGCTGGCCTCTTCCAGGGAGATATCCTTGCTCAACTCCGGCCCGGTGGCTATACGCTGAATGATCGAGTGCATCAGCTCTTGTGAGGTCATGGTCTCAGTCATGAACTACTACCTGATTGAGTAACATACGGGTAGGCAGTATAAATAACTGAGTAAAATTGTCAAGAATAGCCCGGGTATCCTGTTTTTGATCGAGGGATTCCTCCGCCTCGGTGGATTACCGAGGCGTCCAATGGCTTACGCTGTTGTTGCGCTGCCCCTAGCGGTGGAGCACGGATGTCAGGACGAGGTCATATTCAAAGAACACGGAATAGCCGCCGTAGTCCCAACGAGTGATAGGTGGTTCACCCACGCTGGGGTATGCCGTCACCGGCTGGCCATAACGCTGGCTGACCTGATCCATCGACATACTGCGTGTGGGGCGGGGTATACCCTCTTCACTGTTTATCGGTGCTGAATTGATTGAATCGATCAGCAGCACATCGGCTGAAACCGGTAGTGCAGCCAGTGCAAGCATGCAGATAAATGCGGCAGTCAGGGTTGGAATGCGAAAAGTCATCTGGGCAACTCCGATTTTTTCTCTTCAGGAATGAATATAGCACTCTTATCTAAGTATAGAAAATAATAAGTTTTTCTTTCATCCAGCCAGCTGGATACCAAGCTGCGATGTTGTGGATGGAATGGGGTGAGGTACGAATACGAGATCAGCGGAAAAATGTGGCCGCTATTCGTGCCAATATTTGTTAGGCTATCCGATCGAATCATTGACACCCAGCCAGCAATAAACACCTACGGATTTGGGTGCGACCAGAAAACAGGTTTATTGGCCAACTATGTTCAAACCGATCGAATTCTATATCGGCCTGCGCTATACACGCGCCAAGCGGCGTAACCATTTCATCTCCTTCATATCCCTCATCTCGATGCTAGGCATCATGCTGGGTGTGGTGGCATTGATTGTCGTCCTATCAGTTATGAACGGCTTTCACAAGGAAGTCCGTGAACGAATTCTCGGTATGACATCCCATGCCACAATTTCAGGCGTTAATGGTGAGTTGAAGGATTGGGCTGAGGTACAGGCCGAGGCAGCGACATTCCCGCATGTGATTGGCGAGGCCCCCTACGTGGAAGGTCAAGGCATGCTGATCAGCGGACAAAAGGTCAGCGGAGTCTTGCTGCGGGGCATATTGCCGGATCAGGAAGGCAAGGTGTCAGAGGTTATTTCAGCGATCACCCATGGCACGATCGAAGCCCTGCAGCCAGGTGAGTACGGCCTGATTCTCGGCCGCGAGTTGGCCTTGGTGCTGGGGGTCGTGGTCGGGGATCGGGTGACCCTCGTGACCCCTCAGGTGAATGTCACCCCGGCCGGTATCATGCCAAGGCTGAAACGGTTTACCGTGGCAGCGATCTTTCAGGTGGGTATGGGGGAGTATGACAGGGGTGTCGCCATCATGCATATGGCGGATGCAGCCAAGCTGATGCGCCTCGAGTCCGGGGCTACCGGGATTCGTTTGAAATTGGACGATCTCTATCTGGCGCCACAGGTATCGAGAGAGCTGGCGATGAAGATGGGCGGTTACTACCGGATAAGTGACTGGACCATGCAGCATCGCAACTTTTTTGCTGCATTGCAGACGGAAAAGCGCATGATGAGCATCATTCTCTCTCTGATCGTGGCTGTTGCCGCCTTCAATATCGTCTCCACCATGGTAATGGTGGTGACGGATAAACAGTCCGATATCGCTATTCTCCGCACCCTGGGGGCATCACCCCGATCCATCATGGGTATCTTCATGGTGCAGGGCGCCACCATCGGTATCGTCGGCAATATACTCGGTATAATCGGCGGGGTCTTGCTGGCGATGAATGTGGAGGAGATCGTCAGTTGGATTGAGTCCGCCTTCGAAGTCGATTTTCTCGATCCCAGTATCTACTACATCACCAAGCTGCCTTCTGAACCGCATCTCTCCGATGTGCTGCTTATCGGCATTATCGCTTTCATCATCACCCTGGCCGCAACCCTTTATCCCGCTTGGAAAGCATCCCGTACCCAGCCCGCCGAGGCATTACGCTATGAATGATAATGAGATAGTCCTAGCGGCGAAAAACCTGGTGAGAACCTTCACCCAGGGGGATCTGCACGTGGAGGTGCTGCAAGGGGTCGATCTCAGCATAAGACGGGGTGAACGGGTGGCGATCATCGGCGCCTCGGGTTCGGGAAAAAGCACGCTGCTGCACTGCCTGGGTGGGTTGGACCGGCCCGATTCAGGGGAGGTGATACTGCATGGCAATGATCTGCTGAGTCTGAATGAGCGGGATAAGGGTGTGCTCAGAAACCGGCATATGGGTTTTGTCTACCAGTTCCACCACCTGCTACCCGAATTCACGGCCCTGGAAAATGTGGCCATGCCACTGCTGATCGGGGGGGAGTCCGTGGCCGATGCCAGGGCAAAGGCCAGGTCGATGCTGCAGCAGGTCGGTCTGGAAGCGCGGGTAGAGCATAAGCCGAATGAGCTCTCCGGTGGAGAGCGACAAAGGGCCGCATTGGCCCGGGCAATGGTCCATCAACCCGCTTGTGTATTGGCGGATGAACCGACAGGCAATCTGGACAGAAAAAGCGCCGAGCAGGTGTATGAGCTGATGTTGCGCTTGAATCGGGAGAGCAGTACCAGTTTTGTGGTGGTTACCCACGATCCTGAACTGGCGGCAAGGATGGACCAAACCTGGCAGCTGGTGGACGGAAAGTTATCGATACCCCCGCGGGGAGTCTAGCTGAGTCTTCTTGCGCAGGCGCCGGGCCTTCCATTTCTCCACTGCACGCCAGCGCCAGATCCACAGAATCAAGCTGTATCCCAGAATGGAGGAGATGGTGGCGCAGATCAGGGAGCCGATGAGCAGCGGGCCGATGATCTCAAAGCCTACACTTTGCAACCACTCTAAGCTGAACTGGAATGGCTCCAGTGTGGCTTGTTCTCCAGTGACAAAAGTTCCGACCCTGTAAGCGAAGTAAAACATTGGGGGTATCGTGATTGGATTGGTGATCCAGACCAAGGCCACGGATAGCGGCAGGTTGACACGAAACAGGATAGCTGCGGCGGCAGCGAGAACCATTTGAAAAGGGAAGGGTATGAAGGCCATAAACAGGCCTACGGCAAAGGCCCCCGAGACGGAATGCCTGTTCAGATGCCATAGGTTGGCATCGTGCATGAGCGAGCCGAATACTCTCAAATGCTTGTGATTGCGTACCTTGTCATGGTGAGGTAACAGGCTTTTAATAAATCTCTTGGGCATGAGTCACTGAAAATTTCTACGCAAAACTCCGATGCCGATCTTTGAAGCGAAGCACCTGAATCGGCATCAATACTGAAGCATGTTTAAGCATAGTACAACTTAGGTTAATGGAATTACCGACTATGCATTAGAGATTATCGACAGGGAATGTCATGAATTTAGTTCTGATCAGTTTTGTGGTCGGTGCAACACTTTTTCATCATTTTCATACCCTGCCTGCCAGCGGGTGGGTTGTTGCACTCATCCCCCTTGCCTTTTTCTGGCGGAATGCTCGATTGCGTCCTTTGATAGCGCTTCTGGTTGGTGGCGGATGGTCCCTTGTGAGCGCAAATTATCAGCTCCAGCATCGGCTTCCCGCGGATCTCGAAGGTGAGGACCTCCTGTTGCAAGCTGTGATCACCTCCTTGCCGAAGCAACAGGGGCGATTGACTCGATTTCAAGTGGATGTGAATCAGCTGCATGACAGTCAAGGCAATCAACTAGAGCTCTCCCGTCTGCAACTCAGTTGGTATGGCCCTGGCGAGATGCTTCGGGTGGGCGACACCTGGCGTTTGAAAGTCAGGCTGAAACGGCCAAGGGGGACCCAGAATCCAGCAGGGGCCGACCATGAACGCTGGATGTACAGCCAAGGTATTCAGGCCAAGGGATATGTCAGAAAGTGGCATGGCAACAAAATCTTGAATAGCCGTGAGTGGCGCACAGGGGTCGATAGGTTGCGCCAGGCAATCGCTTGGCAACTGGACCGGGTAGTCCACCAACCTGACGCATCGTCCCTGGTAAAGGCCTTGGCAATAGGGGATAAACGCGGTTTCGAGACGCCCCAGTGGCGTGTCTTCAATGTCACCGGTACAAACCATCTGGTGGCCATATCGGGCCTCCACATCGGCATCGTTGCAGGTTGGCTGCTATTCGTCAGCCAATGGTTATGGCGCCGAAGTGAGCGATTGACTCTCAAGCTTCCGGCGCTGAAGGCCGGTTCGGTGATAGCGTTACTTGGCGCGCTCGTCTACGCAGCGCTAGCGGGGTTTTCACTCCCCACTCAACGGGCGCTGCTGATGCTGCTGACAACCCTCGGCAGTCTAATACTTGGACAGCGGATTCAAGCGGGTCGAAGTCTCTCATTGGCTATGTTTCTGGTGGTTTTGTGGGACCCCTTGGCAACCCTGTCGGCTGGTTTCTGGCTTTCATTCGGTGCGGTGGCAGTGATTCTATTCAGTGTTGACGGCCGACTCTCGTCCTGGACGGGGTGGCGGCAGATGCTTCGGGTACAGTGGTTCGTCACCCTGGGCCTGGTACCGGTCCTGTTGCTGTTTTTTGGCCAGGCGTCACTGATTTCACTGCTGGTTAATTTAATCATGGTGCCCTGGTTCACCCTGATCCTGGTGCCCATGGTCCTGTTTGGTCTACCACTGCTGACGCTGCCATGGGTGTCAGCTTGGTGGTTCAGTCTGCTCGGCTGGCTAACCCAGCACACCTATCAGGTGTTGGTCTGGTTCTCCACCCTCCCTTACGCAGTATTCACCCTTCCTGACGCCGGGATTTGGCTTTGGGTGGCGGCCATGATCGGGTTCTTGCTATTCATTCTGCCGGCAGGGGTTCCGGGTCGTGTCCTGGCAGTATGGTTGATCGCGCCCTTGTTCCTGCTGAAACCGGATCGTCCCGCCCATGCCGAGCTCTGGATGACGCTGTTTGATGTGGGTCAGGGTCTGGCTTGCGTCATGGAAACCCGGGATCATCTCATGGTCTATGATACAGGCCCCGCGTTTAGCTCCGGATTCAATACCGCGGATTCGGTGCTGGTACCCTACTTACGCTCGAGAGGGTACGCCTCCATCGACCGGTTGGTGTTGAGTAATGGTGACAGTGACCATGCAGGTGGCTATAGGGCGCTCAAACAAGCCGTCATGGTTGATGATACCCTGGCAGGGGAACCCGAACGCATCCAGCAGTCGAGGGCCTGCCAAGCGGGTGAGAGCTGGCATTGGAACGGTGTTAGATTCACGCTTTTACACCCAAGCGGGCAGGATCGGTTCAGTCAGGCGAACGATCGCTCATGTGTGTTACAGGTGGCTGTTGGTGAGTGGCGCATACTGCTGCCGGGTGATATCGAGTCCAGGGGCGAAGCATCGTTATTGACACGCTATGCCAAGGATCTTCGGTCGGATATAGTGATTGCGCCGCACCATGGTTCGGCCACCTCATCCTCACAGCCCTTTGTGAGCGCGGTGGATCCTGACTGGGTACTCGTTTCGAGCGGGTATAGGAACAGTCATGGGTTCCCAAAAGATGAAGTGGTTCAGCGTTGGCAGCGGCAGGGTGCAGTTATGCTGAACACGGCCGAAACAGGGGCGATACAGTTTCGCATCAACAGGGGAGAGAGAGATTTGGCGCCGCGCCTCTATCGCGAGCTCAACAGCCGTTATTGGAGTGACTGAATGCTTGTGAGAGGCTTTGCTGGCTGCGGCGGTTCAAGGTGGTTGCAAGTTTGCTACTGTTTGTTTCAGATTGCACTCTTCATCAAGTATGATAGGTGACAGGAAGTTTTCACTTAATGAGAGAATATAGGACGCAGATAAGGTGCTAGAACTGGTAAAGTCTGGCGGATGGCTCATGCTACCGATCATTGCATGCTCCATTGTCGCGCTGGGGATCGTCATAGAGAGATTGTGGTCGCTGCAGAGGAAACGGGTCATGCCCGAATACCTGATGAGGCAGATTCTACAACTGCATAAAGACGACAAGCTCAAATTGGCGGATCTCGAAAAACTCAAAAGCAGTTCTCCTCTAGGGAGAATCCTGGCTGCCGGTTTGCTCAACCGGGATCACAATAAAGAGGTCATGAAGGAGGCCATTGAAGAGGTAGGGCGTCAGGTGGTACATGACCTGGAACGCTATCTCAATACCCTTGGCACCATTGCCTCAATCTCGCCGTTGCTCGGTTTGCTGGGTACCGTGATAGGCATGATCAAAGTATTCAGTGTCATCGTGACTGCGGGGGTCGGTGACCCGGGCGTGCTGGCAGGCGGGATTTCCGAGGCATTGATCACCACCGCTACCGGTCTCTCGGTGGCGATACCGAGTTTGATGTTTCATCGCTATTTCAGCGGTCTTATCGATCGGCTTGTGATCGGTATGGAAGAGCAGGCACTGAAACTGGTCGAGGTGATCCATGGGGAGCGGGAGTTGAGATGAACCTGCGCCCGTCGCCACGCAAGTCCCCTGAGGTCGATATTACGCCACTCATAGATGTGGTCTTTTTACTCCTCATCTTCTTCATGGTCTCTACCACTTTCGAGCGTGAGAGCCAGATCATGATCGAGCTCCCCGAGGCGACTGGGGAAGAGGTCGAACGCCAAAAAGATGAACTGGATATCACAATCAACATATCCGGTACCTTTTTCGTCAACCAACGTGAGGTCGTGAATACGGAAATCGAGACCCTCAAGCAAGCAATCAGAAATGCCGTTGGCGAACGTCGAAACCTGCCGGTCATCATCAATGCGGATGCCCGAACACCTCATCAAGCAGTGATGACGGCAATGGACGCGGCAAGTCAATTGGGATTGACGAAGATGACATTTTCCGCCCATCGCCCTGTTGCCGAGTGAGGAAGACCGGCACTTGAACGCAGTACAGGCATCCTGGCGTGGTTGGGGTGGCCTGACCCTGTTATTGCTGCCCTTATCCGCTGTCTTCTGCCTGGTGAGCGCCATCCGTCGTTCGCTGTTCCGTTTAGGTCTGCTGCGGATAACCACTCTCCACGTACCGGTCATCGTGGTCGGCAACATTAGTGTAGGGGGAACAGGTAAGACTCCACTGGTCATATGGTTGGCTGAAAAGTCGCAGCAGTGGGGATTCAAGCCGGGTATAGTCACACGGGGATATGGTGGAAAGTCGGATCATTGGCCCCGTGAAGTACTACCCCAAACAACCGCCGCGCAGGTGGGCGACGAGGCTCTCCTGCTGAAGCGCCGAACCGGCTGTCCAGTCTATGCAGGTCCTGACAGAGCCACAGTGGCACAACAGTTGTTGGCTGATCATGTGTGTGACCTGATCATCTCCGATGATGGATTACAGCACTATGCATTGGCGAGGGATGTGGAGATTGCAGTCATCGATGGCGAACGCCGATTCGGCAATGGCCTCTGTCTTCCGGCAGGACCCTTGCGCGAAAGGAGAGGTCGACTCGCTGAAGCTGATCTGGTCATCGCCAACGGGCCATCGAAGGCCGGGGAATACAGCATGCAACTCATGCCCGGGGAAGCGGTCGCATTGGATCGCCGGGGAGAGACAAAAAAGTTGACCGGATTTAAATCCGAACGGGTACACGCGGTTGCCGGAATAGGCCACCCGGATCGGTTTTTCAACATGCTGGAGGGGCTTGGGTTGGATCTTGAACGACATCCCTTTCCTGATCATCACGCCTTCTCCCGCGCAGATTTGCAACCGTTTTCAAAGCAGACGGTTCTCATGACCGAGAAAGATGCGGTAAAGTGCGAACAGTTCGCACAGCCAAACCACTGGTACGTGCCAGCTACGGCTGAGGTGGATGCCGGTTTTGAGAACGCACTGATGACACTGATAAATAGGTTTAAAGATGGACAGAAAACTGCTTGATATTCTGGTTTGCCCATTATGCAAGGGTAAGCTGATTTATAGAAAAAAAGCTGGCGAGCTTATCTGTCCCGTTGACCGGATGGCATTTCCGATCCGGGATGATATTCCGGTCATGCTCGAGGAAGAGGCGAGAAAGCTGGCCGCTGACGAAGAGATCGACCCGGAAGGCGATAGCTGATGCAGTTCAAGGTGGTCATACCGGCACGTTACGCCTCGGTACGCCTGCCCGGCAAACCCCTGTTGGAGTTGGCGGGGAAGCCGATGATACAGCATGTTTTCGAGCGGGCGGTTGAAAGTGGCGCCAGTGAGGTTGTGATCGCCACGGACGACCAGCGTATTGCCGATGCATGTGGCGACTTTTCCGCTGACGTGTGCATGACATCCGATCAACATCGCAGCGGCTCGGATAGGATTGCCGAGGTGGTGTCGATACGCAACTGGTCTGATGATGAAATAGTCGTCAATCTGCAGGGTGATGAGCCGTGCATGCCGGGCGAGCTGTTGCATCAGGTCGCCCAGGACATGGACAGCCATCAGGCGGCAGCCGTGACAACCCTATCCGCGGGCATCAATGACCGGAACAGACTGTTCGACCCGCATGTGGTCAAGGTTGTCACCGACGAACAGGGTTATGCGCTCTATTTCAGTCGTGCGCCGATTCCATGGCACAGGGATGAGTTTATCAACAGCGATTCCCCCCTCCCCGGGGATATCGGATTTGCCCGTCATATCGGACTCTACGCCTATCGAGCCGGCTACCTTGCAAGGTTCGTCACCCTGACTCGGGCCCCGATAGAGCGAGCGGAGTCCCTGGAACAATTGAGGGTCCTTTGGCACGGCGACAAAATCCATGTCAGCGAGGCATCGATTGAGCCCGGTCATGGCGTCGATACCCGGGACGATCTTACACGGGTCTCGGAACTCTTAAGCTAGTCATCCCACCCGTTTGTCAGGTTTGTGACCGGGGTAGATTAGTCGCAGGCCCATATAAAAACCCATCTATATTGTCAAGTAAATTTGTCAACAACGCTGTAAGGAATTGTAAATTATTCCGACAGGCTGGCTTAAATGGGGCATATGACACACACTGGGGTAGGAATTTACCCCCTATTTTGTCGGAATTGTTTACATGACAATGTTCAATATACCCACTAAAATTATAGGATAAACAGGATAACTGATTGTTAATTAAGGATAATATGATTGGTTGGCATGAACAATGCAGTGTCTCATCCAGAAAATTCAACAAGTGTGATATGAATCACGCGTTTTTACTCAGTCGAAGCAGGCTTAAGCATTGAGTACTCAACAAAAGGGCATTGTGGATGACTTTGGTAAAGGACAAATCTTTCGATCTTTTAGGGCACACGCTGCAAGCCCTCTCAGTCTCTTCGATCACACCCAACAGCAGCGCCCCTAAAACACCCATACCCAAAGAGATAATACCCTTACTCGATTCTCATCGCATGGCCGGTCTTGCGGATTTCTTAGACATCGCGAAATCGTCAACCAACCGAATGAGTATTGAGGAGGCGGAGAAGAAGCGCATCTCCAGGGACCTGCATGACGGCTTGGGTCAGTTGCTGACGAGTATGAACCTGCACATCCAAAAATGCCTGACCGGGTGTGATGCTCAAGCTGTGGAGAATGGGTTGCTGGCAGAACACAAGCACTCACTGCATGCACTCTCATCCATGGTCAAGCAAGCGATGAATGAAGTCAGGACGATTTGCAGCGCGATTCGCCCTGCGATTCTGGATGACCTGGGCGTGGTCGCCGCCGTTAGTTGGCAGTGTCGGCAGGTATCTCAGATCAGTGCCCATTTCGATGTGGTCAGCGAATTCAGCATAGATGAATCTGAGATCCACGAAGAGTTGAAGACGGTCATCTATCGAATCGTTCAGGAATCCCTGAACAACGCCTTGAAGTACTCCCAGGCAAAGCGGGTCAAGGTTAGCCTGCTGCATGTACACAACGCCATCCAGCTAACTATACGAGATGATGGAGTAGGTTTTGATCCTGCTAAGATCAATGATAGATTGGGAATGGGCCTGATGAGTATGCGTGAAAGGGCTGAAACGGTAGATGGCAGCCTTCGAGTGAATACAGATGTTGATCAGGGGGTCGAGATCTCGGTTGACTTTCCTGTGAAAAAGATTGCACTCAACGGTTGATTATTCCCTTATCCAGCGCATAGGTCGTTAGTGCTGAAACGCTGTGCAAATCGAGCTTTTTCATCAGATTTGCCCGGTGTTTTTCCACGGTCTTTACACTGATACAGAGATATTCCGCCATGCTTTTATTGGTATGGCCCTCGGCAATGAGCTTTAGAATCTGCCGCTCTCTTTGCGTTACAGTATCCCAACGCGTCACCGGTTCCTGACTGACATCGTTTGTGTTGAGGTAACTGTTGACCACCTTTTCGGTGATTTCAGCGCTTAGATATGTCTTTCCATTCAATACGCGTTCGGCTGCGATCATCAGTTCATTGTGTGTCGCATCTTTAAGTACATAACCGTTAGCTCCTGCTTTCAAGCTAGTGAGAACATATTCCTCTTCATTATGCACAGTTAAAACTAATGCTTTAATGTTCGGCATACGTTCCTTTATCTCACGCACAGCATCCATGCCATTTAAACCGGGCATGCTGAGGTCCATGATTACTAGATCCGGCTTGAGTTCTATGACTCGACGGATTGCATCACGCCCATTATCCGCCTCGCCAACAACCTCAAATTGAGGATTGGTCATTAGCAATGCCTTGAGGCCGGCGCGTAATATTGTGTGGTCCTCAGCAATGAGGATCCTTTTTTTTGTATTCATTTAATCAGCTAAACGAGTTGTTCAATACTCATGGTCATGGTGGTTTCTTGGGTGTACCACATCAAATAATTTCCCTACCATCATAACTACAAACATTCTAGAAATACTAGTGTGTTCTTTGACTTTTGTCATCTTGCAAGGTCATTGAATCAAAAGTTAACTGTATGTAAATAAATGAATTAAATTACTTTTCGGTAAGCAGAACTTATCTGGATCAAACCTAAATCACCCAACAATATCACTTCTGTGTACGGGGTAGGGTTTTACCTACCGATCAAATACATTCTCTCCCTAGGTCTGAGTGGGGTGGAACCACATAAAAATGCGCACTTTCACGCAAAGACGTCTTATTAACTGGTAAGTAGACTCTGGTTTAAGTTCTGGTACTGGGCTGTCTAGTCAGCTTTCCCGGAGAAGTTTGATGACGAAATTGGGATCTGGAGAAAAAACCATGATAAACGAGAGTCAGGGTTATAAAAACAACAGCGTGATTTCATTCCTCACGTTGATGCTGCTCTTTCTGTCTTCTACCGTTTACGCCGAAGAGTTCAATGTCACTGTGGTAGATCAGAATGGTGTTAATGTGTCGGGATTCCGCTGGACTCTGCAGGAGGATACAACCTACCTCGTAGATCCGGGAAGTCCCTCAACAAATCCCAATGACCTGCTCTCATTAAGTTTTCACAAGAGCTACCATCCAACCTTGCAGAATGGTAAAGAGGATGGAAGCACTACAACGATCAGCAATGTTGAGCCTAACCGTCGTTATTATGTCTCAGTTCTTCCATATTCGGGTTATAGCATAAGTGGTGGATCAACCTCTGTTATCCTCGGTGTAGATCCAGGGGACGACATAACGGTTGTAGTTCAACAGCATCCGATTCCAACTGCCCAGATCTCAATCTTCCTTTTCCATGACAATGCTCCCATCAATGGCGCACCGGACCTACCGGAGGAGAGTGATCCAGGTGTTGGCCAGCCTGGTCATGTGGATTGGACCAAGTTCACCCTGTTTCTTGAAGAGCCGGGTGGTCGCTATGGCGTGGCAGGTGGACAGGTTATCAAGGATGCCTTCGATAATCCTTTAGGCACCACTTATCGTGAAGATTGTGACATTAATAACAATCCGGTGCCTGTGATCGATTTTGATCCCTTTATCCATAACCATGTCTGTTTCGTGAATGGCGCACCAATTGTTGATGTCCCTGGTAATGGTATTCTGCATCCGGATGAGAACGGTTTTCTTTTGGCCAAAAACCTGGCCCCGGGTAAGTATGGCATCGTGATTTTACCTCCGGATAGTTCTGATCCCGGTTGGCATCAGACCGGTACTATCGAAGGCACGAAAGTTATCGATGCCTGGGTCAAGGCCAATGAGCCAGCTGCATTCGTCGAGGTCGGTCCGCCAGGCCCGCACGCATTCATCGGATTTATCAAATCCTCTGAAGATGGTGGTTTTCCTCCCTTGCCGGCTCCCGATGTCAATCAGATCACGGCCAATGTCACTGGCGAGGTAACAGGCATTCATTTGTCTCGTCCCCCGTTTTCGCAATTCTTCACCTCACGTCCATTCCCAGGTTGTTGGATCGGCCTGAATGACACAAATGCAGGTGGCGGTGGTGGGCAAGGGATCTATTCCGCACCCTGTAATGAAGACAGTACATTCACAATTCCGAATCTGCGTGAAGGTACCTATCAGCTGGTGGTATTCGATGCCAATCAGGACATCATCATCAACCTGACACCGTTGACGGTCGATGCTGATGGTGGCTGTAACGGTACCGGCTCGTGTAACCTCGGTAACATCGATGTCTTCAACTGGTTCGCTCGTCTGGATACGGGCATCTTCAATGACAAAAACCAGAATGGCGTCTGGGAGCCAGATGGTGCAGATAACATACCTGGAAACGAAGATGATGAGAATGGTATCGGTCCAGAAAGCCAGGACGTCAGTCTGCGTTGGAGAGACGGTACCATCTATCAGAACTTTCCCACCGATGGTGATGGCCTAGCACCGTTTGACGAAGTTTTTCCCTTCTTTCATTGGTTGGTTGCCGAGGTCAGTTTTGCCAATAAAAAGGCGACTGGCGCGACCTTCGTCGTCGATGCCGGTGGTGCTCTCGATCATCCTGATTTCGAGGTCACGCGTCCACAACCGCAATGTGTGGATCCAAGCAACTACGATATCGTGAGTAATAGCTGTGTGAACGGTGATCCCGGTATTATCACCAATCCGGTCTCCAATGATAACTACTCTCGTACAGAGCTCGGCCAGGTGTTGACCCAGGGTGTACAGGGTTTTCTCGGCCAGACCAGCATCATGCATTTCGGCAAGACCGACTACAAGATCTTTACTGATGCCGATTTCACCTCATTTCCTCCAGAATTGCCCAATTTTATCGGTGAGAATGGCGGCATCTCGGGTATTGTCTTTTATGCCACCACCCGTGCAGAAGATGATCCACAGTTCGCGGCGGCCGAGGAATGGGAGCCTGGCGTGCCCAGAGTACAATTGGCGCTCTATGCCGACGGTGACATCGATTCCTTCCCATTGGGTAACTTCCCGAATGGTAATGGAACCTACGGCGACGTGGATTGGAATCACAATAACATACTGGAAGCCGATGATGGGAGAATCGATGATGTTGATGGCAATGGTTGTATTAGCTATGCCGACGTCAATAATTATCCGTTTGACGACTTTCCAGGGCCGGGTGATATCGACTATGCATGGGCGGATAATACGCCTGATCCTGTTACTGGCATCTGCGCTCAAACAGGTACAGCAAACGGTGTCTTTGATTTAAACGACGCCGTTCAGGTGACCTGGACCGACAGCTGGGATGATGATACACCCACGGGTTGCCAGGGCTTGAATAATGTAGCTGGTGTTTCCGTAATCTCTCCTGAGATTAGTGATGGCAGGTGCTTTGATGGAAACCGTAACTGGAACCAGGTACGACCGGCTGTCTTTGATGGCGGTTATGCCTTCACTGACTACGATATGACACATCTTGGTGCAGTCAATGCAAGCGCAGAAGCAGCGGTTCAAGCCTACTACACAGCCGTTGCAGGATTGCAAAATCAGGATCTGGATCACGCGCATCTGCAGTTGGGTATGCTGCCAGGCGACTATATCGTGCAGATGGCACCTCCTCCAGGATATGAGAATCTGAGAGAGGAGCATAAAAACGTCGACTACGGCGATCAGTACATACCTTCGGAAATGGCATTTCCGGCAACCTGTGTGGGTGAGGATC
The DNA here is from genome assembly GCA_040507005.1 of Candidatus Thiodiazotropha sp. Taxonomy (GTDB): domain Bacteria; phylum Pseudomonadota; class Gammaproteobacteria; order Chromatiales; family Chromatiaceae; genus Thiodiazotropha. Next base: position 14,138 of record JBEVVS010000017.1, on the reverse strand, counting down.
ATACTGTCCCACCATTTCTTTCCATGGCTACAACCGACGGTAGTGGCGACAGTGTCAGCCTTATTCCTGGTGTCGAGGCGATCGATGCGCCCTTTGCAGGTGAAACACGACCGCTATGTGATATGAAGGCGGTTCCACTCTCATCTGGACAGAATGCCGCAGCTGAATTCTTTCTGATGACCCATGTACCGAAGGCAGGCAACATATCCGGTACCGTGCTCAACGATTTGGCGAATCAGTTCGATCCCACTTCACCCGCGTTTGGTGAAAAAGCGGCATTACCTGGAGTGCCAGTCGCATTCTATGATTGGAACGACAATGAATTGAGTCGTACCTATACAGATCGCAACGGCCGTTTCAATCTGTTGGTACCCTCGACCTTCACAGCTAATCTTCCTATTCCATCGGGTATGTCGCCGAGTATGTTGGTTTCCTGCATGAATGATGCGGGTCCAATCCTAAATCCGGACTATGACGCAACCACGGATCCGGGTAATACGGGGGTCGATGCGGCAGGTAATCTCAAGATGATCATCGATCCTTATTTCGATCCGCAGTACAGCCAGTTCTGTTATACCTTCCAATACATGCCTGGCACCATCACCTACCTGGATACCCCAGTAGTTCCTGTCGCCGCATTCGCTTCCCCGGGACAGTTCCCTGTGGATTGCGAGCGTCCTACCAGTACACCGGTGATTGCCTCTGTGACGCGTGTAGCGGGCGGAGCGACCGATGGTCCGTTCGTTCTTGCTGGGCAACAGATCCAGATCAACTCGATGGGAAGCGCGGTAAGTGTTCCAAATCCTGAATGGGATGTAGACACATTAACTTCTCCGAAGACGATTACCCGCGACTACAGCTTCTCAACAGGTGCTATGGCCTATCTGGAAGATGCAAGTGGATCTCGTACCGCACTTACAAATGCATCTGGGGATAGTGCTCAAATCACAGGGACGGTGCCAAGCGGTGTCTTCCCTGGTGAGTATCAAGTTGTCGTTGTCAACAGTGACGGTTCGGAATCACCAATCGGGGCCACTCTGACAGTGGGTGTTATGGTTGGTAGTGAAGAGCGCGCACCAAGAGCAAACTTTACTTTGCCAGCGACAATTACCAACACCAGCGCTGTCTGGAGAGTAGGCCCGACCGAAGCCTTTACGACAATTCAGGATGCAATCGGTAATCTTCCGGACCTCGATGCGAGTCCGGTAGCCGCTGGTGACCTGATACTGGTTGCACCAGGCGTATATAACGAAATGGTGGTGATGTGGAAGCCCGTAAAACTCCAAGGTTGGGGTACAGGGGCTGTAACGATCAATGCAAGGAAGTCACCAAACAACAAGATTGTTGACTGGCGTGATCTGACTAATAGGCTTGTCGATGATTCACATGTGGATACACTCACCGGACAGTTACTCGCACCTTTCGGCTTTCCTGGCCTGGCGGATACCTACTTCCCCAACGAAGAGGGGGCAGGCATATTTGTTTTAGGTAAAAGCAGTGGTCCTAACCGTTTTAGACACGCCAGAAACCAGAATGCACGTATAGATGGATTTACCATTGTGGGTGCCAGCAGTGGTGGAGGTGTTATAGCGAATGGTTATAATCCATATCTAAATATTTCCAACAACCGCATAACCACAAATATAGGCGCTATCGGAGGTGGCATTAGAATTGGCCACGAAACCCTCTCCCATACGATAGCAAATGAGAATGATCCCGATTATGATCCGAATGATCCAAATAAGGCTGTTGGAGTGCTTGTCTATGATGATGCCAATAACGACCTTATCAAGATTCATCACAATCATGTATCAAAGAACGGTGGTCTTGGTGGCGGTGGTGGTGGTGGAATCGGCATATATACCGGTGCTGATTTCTACCGCATTCAGAAAAATTGGGTATGTGGTAATTTTAATCAAGGAAATGGTGGTGGAATCGGGCACATGGGTTTGTCTAAAAATGGTGTTATCGAAAATAACTTTGTTGTTTTCAATGAGACATTCCTTCAAGCAGCAGGTAGTGCACCCGCCGGTGGCGGCATCTTCATTGGGGGAAAACCCCCGCTCACGCCAGAGGCAACAACTGGATTGCTGCTCTCACCTGGCTCAGGCAAGGTAACTGTTGATTCCAATCTGATTCGTGGCAATTTGGCTGGTGCAGGTGATGGCGGTGGTATTGCCATTGCAAACGCGAATGGCCACGACATAGCTCAAAATGTTAATGCTCGAGGAAACTGGTACAAGTTGTTCATGTATAACAACATGATCAACAACAATGTGGCAGGTCTTGCTGGCGGTGGTGTTGCTCTAACCAATTCACCAAACGTTGATATTAGAAATAACACAGTTGCACACAACGACTCGACATCGACTGGCTCCCAAGCATTCATTAATACGAATCAGACTGTGCCATTTCCTGCTGGTATCATCTCTCGTGTACATGGCCCAGATATGGGAGACCTGCTTACAAACTGGGTAGGAAGTGGTGTATTTGGTTCTCGGCCAGAAGGTGCGGTGTTTTCCGATCCAGTATTACGCGACACTATCATCTATCATAATCGTTCGTTCTTCTGGACTAACTACGATTCGGGTGTTCCAACCGGGAATCAGCTGGTACCGATTTCGTGCGGTACGCCTAACGATCCCAATAACGATCCAACTTGTGACATCACACAAGTCGAAACTGACCAAGTCTCCTTTGATCTGGGTGTCTTGAATGGCACGACCATTACAGGGAACCTGCTCAATCCGGTCCGTTCACTCTTGTTGGGTCCCAATACAGGATATAGCACCAACAATACGTTTATTGATCCTAACGGTCCTGATCCAACCATCTTTACTAATGGGTATCTTAATACCGGTCGTGACTTAACACTTCTGTTTGACGAGCCGGGTGGCTTGCAGGTGGCAGCTGCTGCCGATGAAGGCGGAAACTTTATTCAGGTTGCATTCGGACCGTTATCATTGGTGGAACCTGATATAACACTGCCTGAATCTCAGCAGCCACTATTTGATTACCACCTGTTTGGAGCAAATCCAACGTCACTCAATCCTGCGATTGATTCAGGTGGTGTTACTCCAAGTACAGGCCGTTTAAGCGTCGATTTTGATGATGATCCTCGACCGGGACCGGCAAATCAGTCAGATATCGGTGCTGATGAGTATGTGGTGGCTCCTTAAATGAAAAAGCTATCTTCAGATCGATTGAGTGGCTTACTCTCCACCGCACATACATCGGTGGAGAGTACGCGAAATAAAACGCAGCTATTTATGGCAAAAGACCCAGGCAGTTACAAGATCATAAGGAGTAACGCCCAATGAAAACTTTTCACAAAAACATACTGGCAGGGGCTATCGCCCTCACGTTTTGGGGTTACATATCCAGTACACAAGCTGCTGTCAATGTTCAGTGCCCTGGTGATGTTAATGGTGATGCCAGATGGGATCTGCCTCAAGAGAATGAACCGCCAAATACAAAGTGTATGCACTTGATAGCGGGTGATAGTTTTGCCGTAATGTCGGATGGCAATCCACTCTACACGTTTGGTTTTGGCGATAAGACAGGCGTGCTTCCGGATGATGTTATCGGAGCGGGTATTCTAGCTGCCGAGTGGCCAGGGCCGACTATAGAACTGGATCAGGGTCAAGAGTTCTATCTGAATCTTACCAACGTAGGAACCGTGATGCGGCCTGATCTGTTCGATCCGCATACAATACACTTTCACGGCTTTCCAAATGCATCTGCTGTGTTCGATGGAGTGCCGGAGGTATCGATCTCCATCAACATGGGATCCACCTTGACCTACTATTATAATGTAGTTGAGCCGGGTACTTATATATATCACTGCCATGTGGAGGCAACAGAGCACATGGAGATGGGTATGTTGGCCAATCTCTATGTTCATCCCGCACAGGATACAACCGGCTGCCCGAGTGGAGCATGTCCTGTTTCACAACGCGGTGGTAACGTTAACGGTCCGGGTGGTTACACCTATAATGACGATGATGGATCAACTGCCTGGGATGTAGAGAAGGCGCTGCAGCTTTCGAGTTTTGACAGTCGTTTCCATGATGCTTCCATTTTTGTTCAGCCTTTGCCATTTGCATTGCTTGAAGGTAACTATCCTCAGATAAACGGCCGTGGGTATCCAGACACGATAATCCCCGCAGATTTGCCACCGCCTGCTGATAATACTCAGCCTGTCGCAGGGCATGGTCCGGGCAAGGTGACAGGTAACCCCGGCGAGATCCTCAGCAATGGTGATTCGACGCAGAAGATCGATTCTGCGATTGAAGTTCCCCAAGGGGATCGTCTGCTGCTTCGTCTCTCCAATGTAGGTCTTGACCGTTTTTGGACTTTGACAGCAATGGGCCTGAAGATGAAGGTTGTTGGTACTGGCGCCAGGATGATGCGCGGTATCGACGGCAAGAACCTCTATCGTACTGCATCTTCTGTGCATTTCGGTGGGGGTGAAACAATGGATGTCATCATCGATACCGCGAGTGTCCAACAGGGCACCTACTTTCTGCATGCGACAGAAGTGCACCAGATGAGTAATGCCACCCAGATGGATGGCGGCATGATAACGGAAATCGTTGTCTGCGATCCTAACGATACCAACTGCGGCCAGTAGAACTAGGAGATGAGACTAATGATGAACGTTTACAAGAAAACTAGTCGGTTCATGAGCCTCTTGTTCTTGGGACTGGCAGGCATCCTGCCCACTACTCAGGTACTGGCTGAACATGATATTCGAGGCATTACACCAGGCAATTTCCAGGATGTGACGAATGCAACCCAATATGGTTTTCGCCTCTATGCCTTTCCTTTCAACATGAATCTGCCGGAAGGCACCAGCCTGCATATGTGGGGGTTCGGTGATATGGACGCAGGGGCCAATGCAACACATCCAGCTATTGGGGACGGCTATGCAATGCCCCAATATCCGGCACCGACCCTTATCGTGACAGAAGGTGAGGAGATTACCATCCAGTTGATCAACTACGGGGTGCCGGATGATGTCTCCATTGTCATGACAGGTCATAATCTTACTGCAACAGGTGGAGTGCCTGGTTTGGTGATCAACGCGGCAAACCTGGGTAACGTTGTTACTTATACATTTACTGCCGGCAGTCCTGGTACTTATGTTTATCACAGTATGAATGGTAGTAATCCTGGCCTTCATTCAGAAATGGGGCTGCTGGGTGTCATGATTGTCAGGCCAAGCGATTATAACTCGCTCACCAATCGCACGGCATATGGTGCGGGTACGGAGAGTGATTACGACCAGGAGAATCTCTATCTGATGACGGAGATCGATCCAGAAATTCATATCCAGATGGAAAAGGGCCACTATGCCCACTTCACCAATGCCGATCGTCATGCCAAGATCTGGTTTATCAATGGGCGGGTCTTTCCCGACCTGTTCCAGGGAGATTACAACAATCTCTTCCCTAACCAGCCCTATGAGTCCTTGGTAATTGCGCATCCAGGTGATCGGGTGCTGGTGCGCAACGTCAATGCGGGCCAAGATTCCCATCCGATGCACTATCATGGGGAAAACCTGCGCTTCGTAGGCCGTGATGGGCGCATTTTGAGTGCCGGTGACAACTTGACTGCCAACCTCGGACGATCCGACAACACCATCAACTCAGCACCAAAACAGACAGTGGATGCGATCTGGACTTGGACGGGCAGAGCGCTCAACTGGGATGCGTATGGTCCGATCAATACCAGCTGTGTTGATAGCAATCATGATATGGCGGACGATACGACGGGCGCCTTGTGTAATGACAATAATTGTATCGATCTTGTAGATAATCGAAGCGGTGCATTAGGTTCTGATGGATTCGATGATTACAACTACCAATACTGCCCTGACCATGGGAAAGCGCTACCGGTAACGCTACCTGGCGTGGGTGATCTCACCCTCGGTGGCTGGTGGAGTGGCAGCCCATTCCTCGGCGACGTGGGCGATCTGCCTCCTGGCGAGGGTGGCTTGAATCCATTCGGCGGCTACTTCCTGGTCTGGCACTCGCACGCGGAAAAAGAGCTGACCACCTTTGATATATTCCCCGGTGGCAGTCTGGGCTCTGTGGTAGTGGTTCCACCCTCTGCAGACATCCAGTAAAGGCGGGAGGAAGCAAACATGAAAAGGTATAACACCATGAAGCTGAGAATCAAACCTATTGTTGCTGCCTGTGCCCTGGCCATGGCCGCCGATCAAGCGAGTGCAATTGACTACTATCTTATTGCTGCACCGTTTGACAAAACACTCCCGGCTACTCCCACGAATCCGGCAACAAATGTTCCCATGTGGGGGTATATGCTGGATCCTGATAATAATAATAATAATGTTGGTGATTGTTGGGAAACAGCAAATAGAAGTGCGCGTTTACTATGTATCAACAACTTGACACAGACAGTACAACCAAGCATTCCTGGACCAAGGTTAACTATCCCTGATGGTGATTCAACTTTTCGTATTTACTTATCGAATGGTCTGGCGGTGCGAACATCGATTGTGATACCGGGCCAGGAAAGGCCTTATTCCTGGGGAAACCAGGCTAATCCATATGGCCCTACATGGGATGATGGCAGTGTAGGTTCCCGTAATGGGGACTTGAGTAAAAAGTTCAGATCTTACGGGCTCGAGGCTAGGCAGGATGGTGGTAGACAGGCGTATGTATGGAGGTCTAGTAGAAACAATTCCATCTCAGATTCGGGCACACTTATCTACCATTCTGGTACAGTACCGCAATTACAACTCTACATGGGGCTCTATGGAGCAATTACTAAAGATGCAGCCCCAGGTGTCGCCCACTTCGTACCTGGACAGACCATCCCAACGCCAAATACGGATACGACCTACGCCAATGAGGTGACCCTTTTCTACAGTGACATAGATCCTGACCACAATGCCGCAGTGAGTGCAGGCGATGCCGCGTACACACCCATTGAATATCACCCGACATGGTTTCTGATCAATGGCGAACCCTACCAGGATACTGTCACACAAGACCTCAGTACTGATGAACTGGATGCATTGAATCCCCTGGAGACGGGTGAAAATACCCTGGTTCGATTCATAAGCGCGGCTTCAGAAAACCATGTACCGGTATTTCAAGGACTATATGGCACTATCTATGCCGAAGATGGAATTCCCTACTCGTATCACACTATAGAAACTCCATCATTGAATACCACTTATGCAGCAGCTCCAGTGGAGCAGTATTCGGTTGGCCTGCCACCCCTGAAGACCAAGGACGTGATCATCAATCCCTCGGTGCCGGGTCGCTATGCAGTCTACGATGGTAATGGCTATATGACCAATCCGACAGATCCGACAAACGAGACAAGTGGTGATTCCATCGGTGGTATGCTACGTTTCCTAAGCTTCGCTCAGGGCAATATCGGGCCAATTGTAACGGATGATGTCATAACCCTCGAGTTTACGGCGGATATGACGGGCGCTAACCCACCGGTCCCAGTCGTCGTCGATGTACTTGCAAACGATAGCGATCCTGATGGCACTGATCTGACAATTACACAGATTGTTAACCTGCCGATTAATCAAGGTGCAATTGAACTGGGCAGAGTAGATTGCGATAATGTAAGCACTACTTCCGCGCCATGCACATTCACACCCACACCAGATGTCGGTACCGACTTGTTCACAGAGGGAACCGGTGCCTTCCAATACACAGTGGCGGATTTGGATGGTGCAACCGCAATAGGCAACGTGACGGTCAACATGACCTTGGCCAACAGCGATCCTATAGCAGTGGATGATGCCTATTCGGTAGATGAGGATCAGTTGTTGACCGTTGACGGTACGACCCTGATGCCAGTACTCGACAACGATACGGATGCCGATGCAACCGACATCCTGACCCCGTCTGTTGTGTTAGCACCGGCAAATGGTACCCTGATTCTCAATACGGTAGCGGATGAGTTCTTCACCGGACCGGCCGGTGCATTCACCTATCAACCAGATCCGGATTTCGACGGTATCGATACCTTCACCTATCTTGTCAATGACGGTACTGTGGATAGTGTGGCAGCTATCGTTACAATCACGGTGAATCCGATCAACGATGCGCCTGTGGCTATCGATGACCCTAACTACACAACGGTTCAGGATACGACACTTGTTGTTGCGTCCGGTCAGGGTGTACTGATTAATGATACTGATGTCGATACACCAGCTGCCTCATTGCTTTGGGGAGGTCTGGGAGCAACGACTACTGCGAATGGTGTCTTGACACCTGACGGCGCCGGTGGTTTCACCTATGCGCCTAACGCAGGATTTGTCGGCACAGATACCTTTTCCTATATCGTCAACGATGGTGTTGATAATAGTGCTAATGAGGGGTTGGTGACAATTACGGTGACCGCACCAGTACCCTAGAACCAACCAATTCTGGAGTCAAGGTTGTAGTGACCGCCCAAGGCCGGACGTGAAGATGTATGGATGCGTCCGGACTTGGGTGTTGTTGTTTAAGGAGTTAAGATTAACAGTATCCAGACAAAGACGGTGACACATAGAGTATTTTCAAAGGTAAATGCTTATGAGTGATAAGAGTAAGCTGACTGAAATATGTTATGATGAAGGGGCAAATAGGCCGGAAGGCAATCCACTTGTGATCATCATGGTGGTGGTCTTCTGCGTTGGTCTGATACTGACCTTCGCCACGGGTTTTGTCGAGGGTGCTGTGCCACTGGATGCTTCAAAGCAGAATCCACAAGTATCCATTCCGAAGTGGATACCACCGGTCGCTCAGAAGGTGGAATTACCCAGTGTCGTCGATGAAAAAACCGCTAATGAATTAGCTGAACGCTGGGGTATCGAGCTGCTGAGCCTTCGCTTGACTGCAGGTGGGTACATGATCGATTTCAGATTCCGGGTTCTTGATGTCGAGAAATCCAAGTCATTTTTTGATCATCGTGTTAAACCACTGCTGGTGGTTGAGCGTTCTAATGCTAAACTACCTATACCCATGGCTGCCAAGGTGGGCGCATTTCGGGCTACCAATCGTGGTAAGAACATCAAGCCGGATAAGACCTACTATATGGTATTCGGCAATCCTGATGCCCATGTAAAATCCGGTGAGAAGGTTACCATGGTAATTGGTGAATTCAAGGCGGAACATTTGATTGTCCATTAACTTAAAGAATGAGATGGAATGATGCCCGATAGGAAAAACATAATACTAAGTCTATGTTTACTAGCGTTAATTACGCCCTTTCAAATCCAAGCGGCTGTTACAGTTTACTGTTGTGACGCTGCAGCCGAAACCCAGTATATCCAGGATCTGAATGCGCTGCAGTCAGTCAGTGTCGACCTGACCACTGAGAGTTTCGAAAGTGATGCTTGGGCGGATACGCGGATTACGCCTAGGTTGAACGTGACTACCCAAAGCATTACCTGGGAAGCCAGTTCAACCGAGGTGGCCGGCGTGCGCACTAGCACCGCAGGTGGCGATGTCCATGAAGGCAGTTATTTGATGTTCGCAGCCGATGTCAACAACAGCCACCTAAGGCCGGATAAAATCCGCTTAACGGCAAACGGCATCACGCTATACGGTGTCGGCGGATGGTTCAGGAGTTCGGGAGGGGCTGAGCTTAACTTTACCACTAACAGTGGTGCGATCAACTTTCCCGATACACAATCCACAGTATTCGATTGGACGTTTCTGGGATTCATCGATGATTCAGGGATAAGTACCCTGTTAATCGAGGCAGTAGAAGAGGATCCTGATGAAATCAAGATCTTCTTTTCAGACGACTTTACCCTAGCGGCCGGGGCAGGGGCCTTTCCGGGTGAGGACCTGGAATTCAGCGCCGCCAACTACACCATTTCTGAGAATGCGGGGAGTGCCACCATTACCGTAGTGCGCAATGGTGGTACCAGTGGTGAACTATCCGTCGATTACACCACCAGCCTCGATAGTATGGCGACCGAAGGTCAGGACTTTGTAATGACATCGGGAACACTGGTGTTTGCCGATGGCGAGACTAGCAAGCAGTTTACTGTGGATATTATCGACGACAATGTCTATGAAGGGGACGAGACAGTAGATCTTATCCTGACGGGTAGTTCAGTCGGAATCACTAACACGGCTACATTGACGATTACGGAAAATGACCTTCAGTCCTTTGGTAGTGTGGGGTTCAGCGGAAGTAGGTATACAATTGATGAAAATGGTGGTAGCGCAACCATAACCGTACAACGGATCGACGGGACAAGCGGCAGTGGCTCAGTCGACTATACAACCAGTGACGGTACGGCTACTGCAGGCAGCGACTATACCGCTGCCTCTGGTACTCTCTCTTTCATCGACGGACAGAACAGCGCCAGCTTCAACGTGGACATATTGGATGATACGAGTCAGGAGGGGACTGAATCGATCATTTTAAGTCTGAGTAACCCGGTCTCAGTATCTCTGGGGACTGTTGATTTTTCGGAGATCTCAATACTAGACAACGAAACCCCGCCCAGTGCGGGTATTCTTTCCTTTAGCGGTACTACCTACAGCTTTTCAGAGGCTGATTCTGAAATGGTATTGCCCATCCTGCGCAGCAGTGGCAGTAGCGGTGCAGTCAGCGTGCTTTGTATGACGCTGGACTCCAGTGCTGTTGCGGGTAGTGACTTTACTGCCACGAACTCAACTGTCAATTTTACCGATGGGGAATTGATAAAAGAGTGCCGGGTTCCCATTCTCAACGATTCGACATATGAAAATGACGAAAATTTGCTGGTTACACTGGCTAGTGTGAGTGGTGGGGCTGCACTTGGCACACCATCTAACAGCACAGTCACAATACAGGATGATGACCCTTTACCTGCAGCTGGAGGTCTTCAGTTTAGTCTGCTCAACTACGAACAATTGGAGAATGGGGGTATGGCTTCAATCGCTGTTTCCCGTGTAGGGGGAAGCAGTGGAAGTGTTAGCGTAAACTACTCAACCAGTGACGGCACAGCTCTGGCTGGATCTGATTATACAGCAACATCCGGTACATTGTCATTTGCTGCTGGTACAACGGCAGCATCCTTTCAGATCCCGCTTCTTGATGACGCGACTTTTGAAGGTGCGGAAGATATTGTCTTGACGCTTAGTAACCCAACCGGTGGAGCCGTACTGGGATCTCCTGCAGAATCCACTTTGACGGTGACGGATGATGAACAGGTGCCTTTAGCCGGTTCACTGGAGTTTGCATTGAGCGAGTACAGTGCGGATGAGTTTGATGGCGTCATCAGTGTTGAGGTGGTGCGGCAAAACGGGAGCTCTGGAGTTGCCAGTGTCAACTATGCAACAAGCGACGCCAGCGCCACAGCAGGTCTTGACTACGAGGTCTCTAGTGGCACTCTGACTTTCAATGAAGGTGAAATTTCAAAAAATTTCCAGGTCAACATTACCGACGATGTACTGTTTGAAGGTACAGAAGAGATCAACCTGACCTTGAGTAATGCATTCAGTGCTGTTCTTGGGGATATTACAACATCCAAGATTACAATAAATGATGATGACACAGCATCAGCAGCAGGTGTTATAGAGTTGTCTCAAGCTGGCTATACTGTGTCCGAAGACGGCAACACCATCGATATCGCGGTGACCCGCACATCGGGCTCTACAGGTGCTGTATCTGTCGACTACACCACTCAGGACAGTACCGCAATAGTAGCCAAGGATTACAGCTTCACCACAGGTACGATTAGCTTTGCCTCAGGTGATTCAACCAATAAAACAATCAGTGTACCGATAATCAATGATGTAGAACTGGAAGGAGATGAACAATTTACACTGACCCTGTCAAATGTACAGGGCGGAGCAGCCCTGGGCACGAATAGCAGTTCATCGGTAACCATAACAGATGATGATATCCAATCGTCAACTGCTGTATTCTCTTTCTCGGTCGACAGTCTCAGAGTTGATGAAACAGCATCTTCTGCAACCATCACGATTCAACGTAATGATTTTCCCTTTGGCACAGTGACTGTGGATATCTCCGCTGCATCGATAACAGCCGTCGCTGGAGTTGACTACAATGTTGCCACTGGCACCTTGCAATTCAATGATGGCGAGGTGGAAAAGGTTGTTACTGTTGAGATTATCGATAATACCCTTTCCGATGGAGACAGAACAATTACATTTACACTCAGCAATGCCACTGGTATGGCTGTAATCGATCAAAACAATAACAGCTTAGCCCTGACTATTATTGATGACGAACAAACCAGCAGTAGTGGTGGTGGCGGCGGCGGTGGCGGAAGCATCAGTCCAATACTCTTTTTGATATTGGTATCGGGCATTATGCTGCTATATCGGAGAGATTACCGTTCTGGTCATATCCAACATTAGCGCACAAGCGTACGAATGGCTCGAAGTAATAGCCATTGTCAGATATAGGGTGATAGAGCATGTCAAATAGTTTGCTTTTGGTTAGGATGACAAAGATGTCCATTGTGAGGATATTACATTGGCTTGTATGTTCTGGCTGTCTTGTATTTGTCACAACAGCAATCGCTGAAGACTCTGTGGCATCAGCTGATAGTGAGAGCGAAAATCTCCCATTGATTGCCCCGTTCAAAATGGATTGTGTAAACAGGCCTGGTAATAACAAATCATTTGCAGACAGATTCACTGTGGCAGCAAAAGATGATAACCATGTAAATAGTCACACACCTGAACAGCATGCGCATCATATGAAGATGATGGCAAGTGAGGAATACAATGTGCTGCATGCGCATTATTCAATCCCTGATGTGAACCTGATTTCTCACAAAAGAGAGGTCAAAACACTTGCGGATGTATTGAATACAGATCGACCGGTCATGTTGAATTTCATCTTTACGACCTGCACTACAATCTGCCCTGTACTTTCTGCAAGTTTTCATCAGGTACAGGAGCAGTTAGGTAACGAAAGCAACTCGGTATCAATGGTCTCGATTACAATTGACCCTGACTATGATACACCGGAACAGCTGCAGAAGTATTCTGAACGGTTTTCCGCTGGTGAGCAGTGGCAATTTTATACTGGAAGCTACAAAGATATAGTAATGGTGGAGAAGGCGTTTGACATATATCGTGGATCAAAGATGAATCACGAGCCGGTTACGCTTATTCGAACGAACAAAAATAGCAAGTGGATGAGAATCGATGGATTAGCAAGTGCTGAAGATATCATAATGGAATACAAGCAAATCCTACAGCCATTATCCCAATGAAACTAAAAAATAAATATCTGATAAATTTAGTATTGTTCCTATCAATTATAATCTATTCATCTTCATCGATAAATGATACAGAGATTGATTCGGCAAACTATATAGTCGGTAAACAGTTTTATACCAAGGGTATCTTGCCTGATGGTGATTTGGTCAAGGCGACAGTACAAGGTGATATCGACGTTGAAGGTGATCAGCTAATATGTGAAACCTGTCATCGAAAAAGTGGCATGGGTTCTACTGAGGGTCAACAGGTAGTTCCTGCGGTGGCCGGCAATATTTTATTCAAACCACTACAGTTACCAGTCAGTAAACCGCCTGAACCTCCTGTATACAGGCCTGCCTATACGAGAGAAACGCTATTAGCCGCAATTCGGGATGGTGTCGATGCGAATGGCGATCAACTTGATCCATTTATGCCAAGATATGACATTGATGAGGCCGCACTGGATGGGTTGACCACCTATTTGAATACGCTTTCGAGTGTAAGCTCACCAGGAGTAGATGAAACCACAATCCACTTCGCAACAATCATTACAAATTCGAATAGTGACGAGGAAAATAAAGCACTTTTAGATGTAATGAATGCGTTTGTTCAGCAAAGAAACGTTGAAACACGCTCAGAATCCATGCGGGCAAAACATGCACCCTGGCACAAGGAATGGTTGTTCAAACCATATCGTAAATGGATCATTCATGCCTGGGAGCTGAAAGGACCTAAAGAAACGTGGCTAGAGCAATTAAATAGGTATTACATGGAGCAGCCGGTATTTGCCGTGTTAAGTGGATACGTGCCTGAGGGTTGGGAAGAAGTCCACAAATTTTGTGAAAAAAATATATTGCCCTGTCTATTCCCAACCACGATGATGCCGTCGCTGTCTAATGACTCTTTCTATAATATGTATATGAA
>JBEVVS010000257.1:12003-34093 GCA_040507005.1 Candidatus Thiodiazotropha sp. | reverse complement strand
CCGGCCTGGCCGTCCACCAGGGGAAGTCCCCGCCCCCAAAGGGGTCCGCTGGGATGAATATCCTGGAGTCGACAGCGTTGGGTAAGCTCGGCCTCCTCTGCCTGGTGATGGGCAAACCCCGAGCGAGTGCCATCGAGCTTGAAATAATCACCCGCCATCGGCTTGTTCCAGTTCCCTTGCCGAATCCGTTCAGCCAATACCTGATTGAAGAGTTGCGAGCGCACCGCAGAGATTACCAGTCCCCGCAGCTGCCGCTTCATGCGCGACCTGTTTTGAGAGAAGAGCTGCTCCGCCAGGGCAAGATTCTGGTAGTCGCGGCCGAACCGCTGTTCACCGAAATAGTTGGGCATACCCAGCTCTTGCAACAGGCTAAGACGTTGATCCAACGCCTCCTTGTCAGCAGTCAGATCCCGAATGCGGATTTGAAAACGATTCCCCTGGAGTGTACCGCGACGCAGCTTGCGCCGATGTCGGTGTACCTGCAAGACCTGTATCAGATCACTCTCCAGCCGCCCCCAATCCGGCTCTGGCCGCCCTGCCATGCGCAGTGAGAACCACTGAGTGGTCACCGCATGCCGGTCTTTCATCCCCGCATAGCTGACATCCTTGGGCGCGATCCCCGCCAAGCCGGCCAGCTGGCCGGCCAGCCAGTGGGTATTGGTCTGGCGTTTCCTGATATGCACCAGCAGATGCTCACCGTCACCATCCGCCTCGAAACCCAGCACCTCATCCACCTGAAAGTCTTCGGGGCGGGCGCGTATCGTCCCGCTACCCGGTGCCGCGCCACACACACGCGGCATCTTTTCGAGGGGTTGCCAGGGGAGGTCAATCGTCAATCCCACGCTCCTCCAGCAATACGGATGCCAGGGCGGCAATGCCTTCTCCACGGCCAGTGAAGCCCATGCCTTCGGTGGTGGTCGCCTTGATGTTGACTCGCTGGACCTGGAGCTCGAGATCCGCGGCCAGGCAGTCACGCATGGCGCCGATATAGGGGGCAAGCTTTGGCCGCTGGGCGATAATAGTCATGTCCGCATTGGACACCTGCCAGCCACTGCTGCGGAGTTGCTGCATCACCTGGCGCAGCAACACCCGGCTGTCGATCCCGGCATAGGAGGCATCATCATCCGGGAAGTGCCGGCCGATGTCCCCAAGACCCGCCGCACCAAGCAGGGCATCGCACAGGGCGTGGATCAAAACATCCCCGTCGGAATGGGCCTTCAAACCCAGCTCATTAGGCACTTCAACACCGCCAAGCACCAGCGGCCCGCCGGGTTCAAAACGGTGGGCGTCATAACCCTGTCCTATACGCATCGTTGTCACCATTCTTTTTAAAGTGCCGGTCTCTCGGGTCGATAAGATGATCTAGCATTGTACGTAAAGCCGGGGTCAAATTCCGCCCGTACAAGCAATGGAATCCAAGACAAGGCAATAAAAAATGATTCAAAGAGTAACCGCGGTCACCAGCAGCAGCGTCAAGAGAATACCTCTCCTCAGGAATCTACCCAAGCGAGTACTGGACTATGTGTTATCCGAAACCCATGTGGAACATCAAAATGCAGGGGGCGGAATAGCCACTATCGGTGAACAGACCGAGCAGGTCTACTATCTTCTGCAGGGCCAAGTGGAGATTGTTTCAGAAGCTGGGGAACGGACTACCTGCCAGGCCGACCAGCCGTGCAGTATCACACCACTGGCGGAAAAGTCTCCCAATCAAGATCATATCACCAGCCTCAGCGCGGTGGACCTGTTGTGCATCCCCAGGGAGCTTTATAACGCAATTCTGCGTCTTCCCTCTGGGGCCGGCGCCCGCACCAACCAGACCATAGAGCTGAAGGATACGGAAGAGCAGGAAGACACCCTTTACTGGGAGTTCTACGAGGCTATTAAAAACGGTACCCTGGAACTGCCAAGCATGCCGGATATCACGATGCGAATTGCACGGGTGATCAATGACAACAATACCGGCAGTGAAGATATCGCCCACGTGGTACAGGCGGATCCCACGGTCGCCGCACGTATGATCAATGTGGTCAACAGTGCTGCCTATCGGGGAAAACAGCCGATCGACAATCTTCCGGACGCGGTCACCCGCCTGGGACGTTCGGTCACCCACAATCTGGTCATCAGCTTCGCCCTGGGCAAGCTCTTCAACAGCCGCTCCAAAGCGTTGAAAAAGCGCATGCTCGAGATCTGGAAACACCTAAGCTATGTGGCTCCCATCTGCCACGAGCTGGCAATCGTCACCCCCGGTCTGGAGCCGGATCAGGCCCTGCTGTGCGGATTGCTGCACGATATTGGCGCACTCGCCATCCTCGGCGCCGCCACCACCAGACCGGAGCTGGAGCAAAATCCCGAACTGCTCGACCGGGTGATCGAGCGGCTGAAAGCGGAAGTGGGCGCCATGGTGTTACGCAAGTGGGACTTTCCCGACTACTTCGTCCAAGCGGCCCTGCATGCGGAGGATTGGATGGAGGATATCAGCCATGAACCCGACTATGTGGACCTGGTGGTGGTGGCCCAGCTGCACGCCTATATCGGCACCCCCATGATACAGTCACTGCCCCGTCTCGATCTGGTGCCCGCATTCCATAAGCTGGCCCTGGGCAAACTGACCCCGAGACACTCCATCGGCATCATCGATAATGCCAAGGATCAGATACGGGAGCTGCGGGAGTTGTTGGCGATCTGAATATGAAGAAGAGAGTCCGCAAATTAACGCCAATAAAGGCAAATATTATTTGCTACGGGAAAGGTAATCGGCGGCCAGCTGCAGATCCTCCGGACGGGTGATCTTGATATTGCCCGCATCGCCCTCCACCATCAAAGGATGATAACCCGCCAGTTCCATTGCGCTGGCGTCATCGGTGACCAATGCGCCATCGGCGATTGCCTTCTCAAGGGCCTGGTATAGGGGACCGAGACGAAACATCTGCGGGGTCAGGGCATGCCATAGACCTTCCCGGGAGACGGTACGCTCTACGCCACCTTCGCTGTCCACCACTTTCAGGGTATCGCGAACCGGGACGCCGAGCAGACCACCGACAGGGTGGTCCAGTAGTGTCTCGATTAAATTATCCAGATCGCTTCTGCAAAGGCATGGACGCGCTGCATCATGGACCAACACCCAATCATCAGCGGCAGCCTGTTGTTGTAGCGACTCAAGGGCATTGAGCACTGAATGGCAGCGCTCCTCTCCACCCTCGACCCTGACGATTCTCGGATCATCGGCATGGTCGCACTCTTGCCACAGTTCATCCGCAGGGGAGAGCACCAGGTAGACGCCTTCGATGCCAGGATGGCTGAGCAGCCTATCCAGGGTATGGTCGATGACCCGCCTTCCCGCCAGATTCAGGTACTGTTTGGGGATCGCGGAGCCCATGCGCTGTCCCACTCCCGCCGCCGGGACAATGGCCCAACAGCGCATCCTGTTACTCATCCCCTTGCTGATCGCTTGGCGCGATGACCTGATAGAAAGTCTCCCCCTCCTTGATCATGCCGAGTTCGCTGCGTGCGCGCTCTTCGATGGCGGTCTGACCGCTGCGCAGATCCTCCACTTCCGCCTGCAGGGCGCGATTGCGTTCACGCAATCCCACCAACTCCTTCTGCAGTTGGCTGATCTCCTGTTTCAGATTGTTGACCTCAGCCAGGCTCCCCTCACCCACCCACAGGCGGTACTGCAGAAAAAGCAGCAATCCGACCAGTATGGCTATCACCACTCGCATGGCTTAGGGCCTGTTGCCACCAGGATCAGTCCACGGAGACGGGGAATGCATCCCTACCCGCATAGACTGCATCCCCGCCCAGCTGATCCTCGATACGCATCAGCTGATTGTACTTGGCCACCCGATCCGAACGGGAGAGGGAGCCGGTCTTGATCTGACCGGTGCCTGTGGCCACCACCAGATCCGCAATGGTGGTATCCTCGGTCTCACCGGAGCGATGGGACACCACTGCACTATAACCGGCGGCCGCTGCCATATCGATCGCCGCCAGGGTTTCGCTCAAGGTACCAATCTGGTTGACCTTGATGAGGATGGAGTTGGCCACTTTCTCATCGATACCCCGCTTAAGGATCTTGGTGTTGGTGACAAACAGGTCGTCACCCACCAGCTGCACCCGCTGTCCGAGTTTTTCGGTCAACAGCTTCCAACCCTCCCAGTCGCCCTCGTCCATACCGTCCTCGATGGTGATGATCGGATATTGATCGACCCAGGCAGAGAGGTAGTCGGCAAACTCATCGGCGGTAAACTTGCGCCCCTCGGAGGCCAGGTTATAGACACCATCCTCATAGAATTCCGAGCTGGCCACATCCAGACCGAGATAGATATCCCTGCCGGCGTTGAACCCTGCATTGCCGATCGCCTCCAGGATGACCTCGATGGCAGCCTCATTGGATGGCAGGTTGGGAGCGAAGCCTCCCTCGTCACCCACCGCGGTAGCCAGACCACGTTTTTTCAACACACTCTGCAGGGCATGAAAGACCTCGGCCCCATAACGGACCGCCTCGCGAATGGATCCGGCACCCACCGGCAGAATCATGAACTCCTGCAGATCGACGCTGTTATCCGCATGGGCGCCGCCATTGATGATATTCATCATCGGCACCGGCAACCGGTAAGGACCGGAGGCCAATGAACGATAGAGCGGCAGGGCCCGCTCCTGGGCAGCGCTGTGAGCTGCCGCCAGGGATACCCCAAGCAGGGCGTTGGCACCCAGCTTGGATTTGTTCTCAGTGCCATCCAGGTCGAGCATGCACTGATCTATTGCGCTCTGATCGGTCACCTCCATCCCCATCAGTGCATCCTTGATGGCGCCATTGATATTGGCTACCGCCTGCAAAACCCCTTTACCCAGATAGCGAGCCTTGTCCCCGTCACGCAGTTCGAGGGCCTCCCGGGATCCGGTGGAGGCACCCGACGGCACCAATGCGCGGCCCATGGCCCCATCTGCGGTGATCACGTCGGCCTCGACGGTGGGATTGCCCCGTGAATCGAGGATCTCGCGTCCACGAACATCAACAATTTCAGACATGTTGTCTCCGTATTCTGTAAGCTTTCAGTAAATAAATGAGGTGATACCAGTTAACCGAGATAGTGTTACAGCCAAGTGTCTGTAACAACTTTAGGGTGACATCTCAGCCAATTGTTTCCCTTTCACAAGATGATCGATCTCAAGCAGCGTCTCCAGCAGCTCCCTCATCCTGGGAAGCGGCCAGGCATTCGGCCCATCGCTGAGGGCCTTGTCCGGTTGTGGATGGGTCTCCATGAACAGCCCCGACACACCCGCCGCGACCGCTGCCCGCGCCAGTACCGGTACAAATTCACGCTGCCCCCCTGAGCTGCTACCCTGCCCCCCCGGCAACTGTACCGAATGGGTGGCATCATAGACCACCGGAGAACCGGTATCGCGCATCACCGCCAGGGAGCGCATATCCGAAACCAGATTATTGTAGCCGAAGGAGACACCCCGCTCACACACCATGATCCGCTCATTGCCGGTGGCCTTCGCCTTGGCCACCACATGGGTCATATCCCAGGGAGCGAGGAATTGCCCCTTCTTGATATTCACCGGCAGACCCTGACGGGCCACATTCTGGATAAAATTGGTCTGGCGGCAGAGAAACGCCGGGGTCTGAAGAACATCCACCACCGAGGCAACCTCATGCAGCGGGGTATCTTCATGCACGTCGGTCAACACCGCTACACCGATCGACGATTTGACCTGTTGCAGAATCTTCAAACCCTGCTCAAGACCCGGTCCACGGAAGCTCTCCCCGGATGAGCGATTCGCCTTATCGAAGGATGATTTATAGACAAACGGGATCGCGAGGCTCTGGGTCAGCTGTTGCAACTCCCCTGCCGTATCCAGGGCCAGCTGCTCACTCTCGATGACACAGGGACCCGCGATCAGGAACAACGGCCGATCCAGTCCAACCTCGAAACCGCACAGCTTCATGCCTGTTTGTCCCGATGCGTTCTCGCCGCCTGGATGAATCCGGAGAAGAGCGGATGGCCATAGCGCGGCGTCGAGGTAAACTCCGGATGGAATTGACAGGCCACGAACCAGGGATGGTCCGGGATCTCCACGATCTCCACCAATCGCCCATCGACGGAGCGGCCGGAGACCTTCATCCCCGCGGTAACGATGTTATCGAGATAGCTGTTGTTGAATTCATAGCGATGGCGGTGACGTTCGGTGATCACCTCCTCGCCATACAGCTCATGGGTCTTGCTGCCCGGTTCGAGGCGACACTGCTGTCCACCCAGGCGCATGGTTCCGCCGAGATCCGAATCCTCGTTGCGCTTCTCGACCTGCCCGTCCGCGTTGAGCCATTCAGTGATCAGGCCGATAACCGGGTGTGGGGTGTCACGTTTGAACTCGGTGCTGTGGGCGCCTTCCAATTGGGCCACGTTGCGGGCGAATTCGATCACCGCCACCTGCATCCCGAGGCAGATTCCCAGGTAGGGGATGCCCTTTTCACGGGCAAAGCGCACCGCTGCGATCTTGCCTTCAACCCCGCGGTTGCCGAAACCGCCCGGGACCAGGATCGCATCCATCCCCTCCAGGCTCTCAAGACCCCGCTTCTCCAGCTGCTCCGAATCCACATAGTGAATCACCACCCGGTTGCCGGTGCGGACCCCCGCGTGCACCAGGGCTTCGGAGAGAGATTTATAGGCCTCAGTCAAATGTACATACTTACCCACCATGGCGATCTTGACCTCTTCAGCCAAGTTATCCAGGCCTTCGAGAAAACCCTCCCACTCGGAGAGGTCTGCCGGGGGTAGATCCAAGTTGAAACGCTGATTGACCAGTTCGTCCATCTCCTGGGCATGCAACAGCACGGGAATGCGATAGATGGAATCCGCATCCACCGCGGATATGACCGCCTTTTCCGGCACATTGGTGAAGAGTGCGATCTTCTTGCGTTCGGTTTCCGGCAGCGGTTGCTCGGAACGGCACACCAGGATATCGGGCTGAATACCGATGGAGCGCAACTCTTTGACCGAGTGTTGGGTCGGTTTGGTCTTTATCTCGCCGGAGGCCTTGATATAGGGCACCAGGGTCAGATGCATGAACATCACCCGTTGCGGCCCCAACTCCACACCCATCTGACGGATCGCCTCGAGGAAGGGCAGTGATTCGATATCACCCACCGTGCCACCGATCTCCACCAGACAGATATCCTTATCGTCAGCACCCAGCAAGACACTCTCTTTGATCTGATTGGTGATATGGGGGATCACCTGCACGGTACCTCCCAGATACTCTCCCTTGCGCTCCTTTCGAATCACGCTGTCGTAGATCTGGCCGGTGGTGAAGTTATTGTTCCGCCCCATGGTACTGCGGAGAAATCGCTCGTAGTGTCCCAGATCGAGGTCGGTCTCGGCCCCGTCATCGGTAACGAATACCTCGCCATGCTGGAATGGACTCATGGTACCCGGATCGACATTGATATAGGGATCGAGTTTGATCATGGTGACATCGAGCCCGCGGGCCTCGAGGAGAGCGGCCAGGGATGCGGATGCGATTCCTTTGCCAAGGGAGGACACAACGCCGCCCGTAATGAATATAAATCTAGTCATGAAGCTTCTAGTCAACGCGCTGGAAAAGGGAAAACGGACGGATGGAAACAGTAACAGATCAGACCGCCTCTCTCAATCGCATAAACGTTGAATTGATGGCAAATCTGTTTGGCAACTCTCTCATCAGGACATTTTATTTAGACTCCCCAGGGTCTATAATCGATTGGCGATTTTCGCAACAACAACCATAGAGATCAGTTGGCTGTTACTCGGTGTGACTAAGCCGAACATGAAGAAGGACGCTCGATATTAGCCACCAACCAATCATCAATGCGTAACGACCAACTACTTGTTTCCATTAGAAAAAGTAGTCAATAAAAAATCAATCTTAATTACATGAGGAAGAAAGCATGATTAAATTTGCTAAGGTCATGAGCGTCGCTGCTCTCGTTGCTGTCTCCACAACCGCATCAGCATGGTGGGGCGGTCCCGGCTACGGTAACCGCGGCTGGAATAACGACGGCTGGGGCGACGGCTGGGGCGATGGCTCCGGCGACTTCAGCTTTGGTATGAGTGGCAGTGGACGCGGTTCCGGCTATGGCCGTGGCAATAACTATTATCGCGACTACCGTGGTTACGGCCCTTACGGCTATGGCGCGCCTTATGGCTATGGCGCCCCATATGGCTATGGAGCCCCCTATGGCGCACCTTATGGCTACCCACCGGTGGCACCAGCTGCCCCTGCAGCCCCTGCCGCGCCTGCTAAATAAGGGATATCAGCCAGTCCCACAAAAAGTCGGCCCCATGGCCGACTTTTTTTATGGGATATGATCTAAGATAATAAAAATCCTAAAATTACTTGATCCGGATCAAGAACATCTGGAAAAATAGGGGGGGAAGTCCCCAAAAGAGTGCACTTTGAGCTGGAGCGGTTCCTTGACTAATAGAAAAGTTGTCTCATTTGAAAATATCAAGGTCGCCTGCAAAAACTGCAGTCTTTCGACCCTTTGCCTGCCCATGGGACTCACCCCCGAGGATATCGAACGACTCGACTCCATCATCAAACGAGGTCGCCCCTATCATCGCGGTGATCACCTCTATCGGGGTGGCGACAAGTTCCATAGCCTTAGAGTCATCACCAGCGGTTCCGTCAAAACCTATTCACCCAATGAAGATGGCGGTGAGCAGGTACTGGGCTTTCACCTGCCGGGTGAATTGATTGGCCTGGATGCCATTCAGGACGACAACCACAACTGCTCTGCAATCGCCCTTGAGACAACCGCCGTCTGTGAGATCCCTTTCTCGCAACTGGAATCCCTGAGCTCCATCATGCCGAGCCTGCAACATCAGATGTATCGCCTGCTCAGCCGCGAGATCGGCCAGGAGACCGAGATGCTCACCCTGCTGGGCAAAAAGAGTGCGGAGGAGAGGCTCGCCACCTTCCTGCTCAGCTTTTCAGAACGCTTCAAACAGCGGGGCTTCTCTGCCAGTGATTTTTTTCTCAGTATGTCACGCCACGAAATCGGCAACTATTTGGGGCTGGCGGTAGAGACAGTGAGCCGTCTGTTCACCCGCTTCCAGGACGAGAGCCTGTTGCAGGTGGAAAGAAAGCATGTGCAACTGCTGGATATCCCACGTCTCTACGAAATCGTCCAGGGTTCTGACAGGGCGAAGTCGAGTCAGTCCCGCATCTAGGGCTTTGACCAGAGGCAAGACTCTCCCATGGCAGCCAGCTGTTGCTCATGGGCTTCCAGTTCCTGCTGGTTTGCATGTACAACCTTCAATGCCGGCCTGTTCGAGGGTAAACGCTGGATAATCTCAGCTGAGTTATCGCCAAATTCCTGGCTGGCCGTACCATCCAGCACCAGCGAAGCCTGCCCACCGGTCATCATCAGGTAGACGTCCGCCAGTATCTCGGCGTCCAGAAGCGCGCCGTGCAGTTCTCTGTGAGAGTTATCGATATCGTAACGCTTACACAGGGCGTCCAGGCTGTTTCTCTGGCCCGGATGCACCTTTTTGGCCATCACCAGCGTATCGGTGACAGCGCAAAGAGCATCGATTCGCGCCGGGTTTTCCATGAGAGCCAGCTCATGGTCGAGAAAACCCACGTCGAATGGAGCATTATGGATAATCAGCTCCGCCCCACTCACATAATCGATGAAGTCCTGCGCCACATCGGCGAATCCGGGCTTATCGGCCAGAAACTCGTTGGTGATGCCGTGTACCTCTATGGCTGCGGCATCGATCTCCCGTTCAGGTTGCAGATATTGATGGAAGTTATTCCCACTCAATCGGCGATCGATCATCTCCACGCAACCGATTTCGATGATCCTGTGACCCTGCTGGGGTTCCAGTCCCGTGGTTTCCGTGTCCAACACTATTTGTCGCATCAGTTCAAAATTTCCTCGATCCCGCGATTGGCCAGTTCATCCGCCAGTTCATTTTCCGCATGACCGGAGTGCCCCTTGACCCAGGCCCACTCGATCTGATGGCGCTTCACCTCTGCATCCAAGATTTGCCACAGATCGGCATTCTTGACCGGTTTTTTCGCCGCCGTCTTCCAGCCATTGCGTTTCCAGTTGTGGATCCATTGGGTGATGCCGTTTTTGACGTATTGGGAATCGGTGGTCACCCTCACCCGAGACTTTTTGGTCAGGCTCTGCAAACCCCGGATCACAGCCAACAACTCCATGCGGTTGTTGGTGGTTTCAGGCTCACCGCCAAACAGCTGTTTTTCATGTCGACCATAGCGCAGTAAAACACCCCAGCCTCCAGGACCGGGATTACCGCGACAGGCGCCATCGCTATACATTTCTACAACTTGAGTCATCTACCTTTCTCATCGTGGGTTCGGCGGCGGTGGGCAGGACCCGCTTTTTCACCCGCCATTTTGGGCGTAGGGGTGTGACGATCACCTCCCGCTTCACCGCGAGTATGACATACACCCCGGCAAGTTTTGGATAGATCTTTTCCCCCATCCCCTCCAAGAAGGCGAGTCGCTGCATGATGGGCAGATGGGATACCGGGGGTCGGTAGTGAAGATAGGCCACCTCTTCCAACTCGAAACCAAGCAATGAGAACCAATCCTGGATGCGCTTCCCGCTGAAGAAGTGTCCGCACCAGGGAACCGTCCTGGAACGCAGGTGCAACAGGCGCCACAATCCCCATTGACTCCAGGGATTGAATCCACTCAGCAGCACCTTGCCCTGGGGGATCAATACCCGTTCCACTTCCCGCAGAACCTGATGGGGGTCGGTGGCAAAATCGAGGGTATGAGGCAGCACCATTCCATCCACACTGTCACTGGCAAAGGGCAGGCGATGGCTGTCGGCTTGCAGGCCCACCCCCGAGCCATCCCCCCCAATCCCCATGACCACCCGGTTGCGCGCCGGACTCTGCTGGAGTAAATCCTGGCCATTATAGGGTAGCCCCAATTGAACCACATGGTAGCCAAACAGGGTGGCAATCCGAGAATTTAGGCACTTAGCCTCCTGTTCAGCCAAAAGCTTGCCCAGATCACTTTCAAACCAGACTTGTAGCTGTTTCTGCTGACAAGATCCCAAATTCAACGACTTATTGTCTCTCATTGTCAAGGTATCTACTTTGCTACCGACACTACTGTCAGGTAATCTGTGCAGTCCGGTACGCCTCAATAGAGGCTTCAGGTTATCAGGAGGTAGCCCGAATGGCGGTCAGCGACGGGATACCACGCAATATGGAGCACCAGCCATGGAAATGATACGCGGCTCTGATACTATTTTCCTCCGATATAGATTATGCCAACAACAAGCCTTAATAAATCGATGCGGTTTTTCAAAATTCCCCTGCTTATTATGAACTTATTCGCCATCTGTCTCCTCACTGCCTGTCAAAGCCTGCCAAACGGCGGCGCTCCCAGTGCACTGCAGCAGGTAGAACTCTCCCCGATTGCGACACAAACCCTGCAGACCCAGCCGAGCGCACAAGAGAGCGCCATCACAAGGGAGCAACTGCCAGAGCTAGCCGAGGAGCTGCAGACTGCCGTCTCTGAATCGACCCTTGTGGAAGAACCCGCCGATCTTTGGAGCCGGATGCTGGTTGGTTATCGATTGACCTTTCCCCACAATCCCAGAATCGAGCGTGAATTGAACTGGTATAGCAAGAATCCGGGATATATCCAGCGTATCCAGGAACGCTCCCAACCCTATCTCCATTTTATTTTGCAGGAGATTGAAAAGCGGGATATACCCACCGAAATTGCCCTGCTGCCAGCCGTTGAGAGCGCCTATCGTCCCTTTGCCTACTCGCCGGGCCGTGCAGCGGGTATGTGGCAGTTTATCCCTTCCACCGGACGCTATTTTGGCTTGAAGCAGAACTGGTGGTATGACGGACGCAGGGATATTGTGGCCTCAACCCATGCCGCACTGGACTATCTGCAGTCCCTCAGCCGTCAGTTCGACAACGACTGGGAGCTGGCGCTTGCCGCCTATAACTCCGGGGCTGGAACGGTTCGCAGCGCTATCAGGCGCAACCAAAAACGTGGCAAACCTACCGATTACTGGTCCCTGAAACTACCCGACGAGACCAGCGCCTATGTACCCCGCCTGCTGGCGCTGGCTGAGATATTCAGGAATCCTCAATACTATGCGATCACCCTGACGCCCATCGCTGATGAACCCTACTTCACCACCGTCGACATCCAATCTCAGCTCGATCTCGCCATGGCGGCGGAGATGGCGGATCTGTCGATTCAGGATCTCTACATGCTCAATCCCGGCCTCAATCGATGGGCCACAGATCCGGATGGACCCCACAAACTAAGCCTGCCTCTGGACAAGGTTGAGACCTTTCTCGAAAAGCTGGCGGCGCTGCCCGTTGAAGATCGGTTGACCTGGAAACGCTATAAGATCAAACAGGGGGATGCACTGAGCCTGATCGCCAAAAAACATGGTACAACCACCAAGGTCCTGAGACAGATCAATAAACTCAAAGGCAACAGAATCCGGGCCGGGAAACACCTGTTGATCCCGGTCTCCAGCAAAGGCCTCAACCAATACACCTTCAGCGCCGAACAACGCAAAGCGGCAATCCAGAACAGATCCCGGAGTGGCCACAAACGCAGCTATACCGTGAAACCCGGTGATAGCTTGTGGAAGATCGCCAAGGCCCACTCGGTCAATCATCGGAAACTCGCGGCCTGGAACGGAATGGCCCCGGGGGACCCCCTTAAACCTGGGCAAAAACTGGTGATTTGGGTGAAGAAGGCCCAATCTTCAGAGCTCTCTCTCCTCAATCTACAGCCATCCGGTACCCAGAGTCGCCTGCACTATCGGGTCAGACGGGGTGACTCCCTATCCCGTATTGCACAACGCTTCAAGGTATCCGTTGCCGATCTCAAACGCTGGAATAGCTTTGATAGTAAATATCTACAGCCTGGTCAAAGACTTAAACTCTATGTGGACGTGACGGAACAGACCCTTTGAAAACAACCGGGCTGCCCACCCCTCGACCTTGTCTCCGGGGCCCGAATTGACCTACGTCAATAAACGCATCTAATTTATTGACAGCCCACCACCCCTATTCGAATATCCAAAGGATAAGCAGTATCAATGAGGTGGTTTCAATGAGTGATGAATGTCAGTTGAGAGAAGGTGTTGAACTGAATCTGGCAGATGTGGAAAAGATCGCCCTGGGACTTAAATCACTGGCCACCTACTCGATGCTCGCCTATGAACACGATGACGATCCGGAAGACCTGGACGAGATCGTACAAGAGGGGCTGGACGCCATCGATCGCTTGTTCAACTGCTGAGACAAGCAACTCCCCGCACAAGACTATTACTCACTGTCAACCGCGCTATCTCTCTAATGGTTAGAGGATCACCCATGCCGCAATGCCTAGCCACAGCATGCCCTTGGCGAGGAAGAAGAGGAAGCTGACCGCGGTCAACTGACGCAACCAACCCGGCAGCGTCGCAAGGCGCTTTTGAATCGATTTGCTCAATTGTTCTGTTGTCACGCTTCTCTCCAGGTCTGATTCTGCCAAGGGGCAAGTGTTGATCCCACCCCATGCTCTACTTCCTGCACTAATTGTAGAAGCAGTCTGGTTATTTGCATATTTGATTAAATTAACCATCTTATTAGTTTTTTTCTATGAACAGCAATCATGGATCGGCCAACCCCGACAGCCACCCGATGGGGATGGTTTTCCGCTTCAGTTCACCATCCTCCCTGGGTGCCGGGCATGCCAGGTTTTTGCAGCTAAAAGCCTGCTGAATCCACAGATTTAACATGGCATCGCCACCAATCGCGATGTTAGTATCGGCACCAGTCAACCTGCAGGTCATCACACCTGACAGGGAGACTCTGCATGGCAAGAATCGACAGCAAGCAGATATAAGAAAATAACAGCCAGACAAGGGAATGAAGCCATTTAGGGGAGATAACCTTATGCCTTTGGTCAACATGAAAGAGATGCTGCAGCATGCCTATGGGAACGGCTATGCGGTAGGGGCCTTCGACCTGATCAACCTCGATTTTCTCGAAGGCATACTGGATGCTGCCGAGACCTGCGAAGCACCGGTCATCCTCAGTCTGGCCGAATCTCACTTTGAATATTTCGATTTCGAGCAGCTGATGCCCGCGGTAGAGAGGGCGGCTCGCAATGCCTCGGTACCGGTGGCGATTCATCTGGACCATGGAGAGAGCTTGCAGTCAGCCAAGACCGCCATCAACTACGGTTGCAACGGGGTGATGGTGGATGCTTCTCACAGCTCCCTGGAGGATAACATCCATACCACCCGTACAGTGGTTGAGATGGCTCACGGGTGCGGAGTGCCTGTGGAAGGTGAACTGGGCTATGTCCCAGGTGTCGAGGGTGAGGACGCAGAGCGTCACCCAGGAGAGGTCAGCTACACGACGACCCAGGAGGCAGTCCAGTTCGTCGAGTCGACGGGTGTCGATTTCCTCGCGGTTTCCATAGGCACAGTGCATGGCCGCATGCGGGGCGAACCGAGGCTCGACTTCGATCGCTTGCGGGATCTCAATCTGGCACTACACCTCCCCTTGGTGATCCATGGCGGAACCGGCCTTAGGGACGACCAGTACCGGCAACTGATCGACAACGGGGTGGTCAAGATCAACTACTACACCGCGCTGGCGGACGCGGCGGGGGCCGCAATTCGCGACAGAGTCGCGGCTACGGCGAGTGATGGTTACACCCAACTGACCCGGGGGGTACGAGCTGCAGTGAGCAGGGAGGCCGAGCGCTGCATACGTCTCTGGGGCGCTGCGGGACGTGCCGCCGAGGTGTTGTCCCATTGCACGCCCTGGCGGCCGGTGGAGCACCTGATCATCTATAACGTCAACGGGCTGAACGATACGGGGGTGACGGAGATGATGGCCAAGGGGCGGGATGTACTGTCGAAGATACCCGGGGTGCGCGAGGTTGCAACCGGCAGCGCGGTCAAGACTGATGCCGCCTATCGCTACACCTGGCTGGTGCAGTTCTGCCACCCGGCGGTGATCGACAGCTACCGTGACCATCCGGACCATGTCGCCTTCGCCGATCAGCTCTTCCGCCCGGTTGCCGGAGAGCGTATCAGCATCGACTACGAATGGACCGGATAGCTAAAGCCCCAGTTCACTAAGTCCGGGATGATCATCCGGTCGCCGCCCCAAAGGCCAATCAAACAGGCGCTCTGATTCTTTTATGGGCAGATCATTGATGCTGGCAATTCGCCGCTGCATAAAACCCTGATCATTGAACTCCCAGTTTTCATTACCGTAACTGCGATACCATTGGCCCGAGTCGTCGTGACATTCGTAAGCGAAACGCACAGCGATACGATTCCCCGCATAGGTCCAAAGCTCCTTGATCAGCCGGTAGTCCAACTCCCGTGCCCACTTGCGCTTGAGAAACTCGTGCACCTGTTGCCTGCCATAAGGAAACTCGGCACGGTTTCGCCACTGGGTATCCTCGGTGTAGACCAGCACCACACGGTCTGGATCGCGGGTGTTCCAGGCGTCTTCCGCCATCCGGACCTTCTGTTTGGCGCTGGCTAGATCAAATGGGGGAATAGGTGGTTTTTGTTCCATTACAGAAGCTCCTGAAAGATTGATTCCAAGCATCTAGAGAATAGTGTCGACACATCCAAGCGGGATGATCTAGACAGGACACTGTGAAAAATACACTTTTACACTATTCAATATTCAACACTAAAAGTACTGATTACCCTCTATGGTTGGTTACATATTGCGCTGGAAAACCGATAAAACGACCCACCGGAAAGGAGAGATGAAAATGGACAAGCATCAAGCCAACCGCACCTGTACAGGTAGTTGTTGTAATTCAAAACCACAATCGAACAATGAACACCCGCCAATACACTTAACAACCCTGTCGGAAGATAGTCAAAGCCTCACAACAGAACAAGATAGCGTCTCTCTCTACCCACAACTTACGAATATCAATAACTATGTCGTCGTATTGAGTTCCGGCGCGGAAGATGGAGGCAAGCGGGCCACTTTAGCCTTTTCAGCCGCATGTACCGCCATGGCCATGGATCTGGATACGCAACTGTTTCTGGTGGGTGACGGCAGCCACTGGGCCTATCAGGGTAGCTGTGACCACATCACTCAAAAAGGCTTTCCGGCCCTGGCCAGTCTGATGGAGAATTTTGTCGAACTGGATGGCAAGATCTTTGTCTGTTCAGCCTGCGATACCGTCTGCTCCCTGCCCCAGGACAGTGAAGGCAAGCCCTTGATAAGGCAACCGTTCATACAGCCTCGCGGCCTGGCCTCGATCTTGGAACATATGGTCGGTGGCAGTTCCATCACCTTCTAGTGTGCTATAACGCCACCACGTGATCCACGGCGAGGCGAACCCCGAGTCTCTCACCTATCCCATGATCGTGGTGACTCTGTACCAGGCACAACAGCTCGGTGCCGTCATCCAGGGAGAGGGTGTAGAGATACTCAGCGCCTTGGAAGACCTTGTCGACGATCTTCAGCTTAAACTCACTCTGATCATCGTGAATGATGTCGTCGGGTCGCAGCAACAGTTCCACCGTGTCCCCCGCTTGGCGTGGTTGCTTGAGATCGGCGGACATGATGCCGAGCACGGACTCGATGCGCCCATCCGCCAACACCCGCCCCGGGATCATCGAGCCCTTGCCGATAAACTCCGCCACGAATCGATCCGCCGGTTTGTGGTAGATATTGTATCCGCTATCCCATTGGCGCAACCGACCGCTGCCCAGCACACCGATGGTATCGGCCAGGGCGAATGCCTCCAGTTGATCGTGGGTCACCAGGATTGCGGTCACCCCCTCTCTCTTCAGAACCTCGCGAACCTCACCAGCCAACTGTTCCCGCAACTCCACGTCGAGACCGGAGAAGGGTTCATCCAGCAGCAAAATCTCCGGCCGTGGTGCCATGGCGCGGATCAATGCGATGCGCTGCTGCTGGCCGCCGGATAGCTGGTGGGGGTATTTGCCTTCGAGGCCCTTCAGTCCGACCAGGGCCAGCAACTCCAAGACCCGCTGTCGTTGCGACTTGCCACTGATTCCACGAAGTCCGAAGGCTACGTTGTCCTTGACGGTGAGATGGGGATAGAGGGCGAAATCCTGGAATACCATCCCCACCCGGCGCTTCTCCGGGGCCAGGGTATGGCCCGGCAGGGAGACCCGGCGACCATGTAACAGGATCTCTCCCCGGACCAGGGGCTCAAACCCCGCGATGGCACGCAACAGGCTGGTCTTACCACAACCGCTGGGCCCCAGCAGACAACCTATGACACCAGGCTGCAACACGAAGCTGACACTGTCCACCACCAATTGGTGGCCATATTTGACGCTTGCTTCCCTGACTTCAAGTTGATTTGGCATGGCGTGACCGGGTTATGGTTCGACTCAACAGGATGACCGGCAGTATACCCACCGCGACAATGGTCAACGCGGCATAGGAGGCATCTGCAAGGCGCTCGTCAGATGCCAGTTCATAGGCCCTGACAGCCAGGGTATTGTAATTGAAGGGACGCAGTATCAGGGTTGCGGGCAACTCTTTCAGGACATCCACAAAGACCAGCAGCAGGGCCGTCATCAGGCTACCCTTGAGCATCGGCATATGCACCCTGCGCACGATCTCCTTCGAACCCGTACCCATGGACCGGGCCACTTCATCCATGGTGGGGCGTATCTTGCCCAGGCCCGCCTCCACTGTCTGCAGGGACACCGCCAGGAAGCGCACCAGGTAGGCGAAGACCAGGGCGATCAAGGTGCCGCTGAGGATCAATCCACTGGACCAGCCGAACTGTTCCCGCATCCAGCTGTCGAGGGCATTGTCGAAGGCGGCAAACGGGATCATCACACCAATGGCGATCACCGTGCCCGGTATGGCATAGCCCATCCCCGCCAGCCTCACCGCAAACCGGGTCGACCAGCTCTTCTGCTGACGCTTCCCATAACCCAGCAGCAGGGCAAGTATCAGGGCCAGGATCGAAGCCGTGCCGGCCAGCATGATGGTGTGGCTGACCAGGCTCAGGAAACGACTGTCGAGACTCTCTTCCGCGGTGGTCAGGGCCCACCACAAGAGCTGGCCCGCCGGCAGGATGAAACCCAGCAGCAGCGCCCCAAAACAGATCAGGAAGGCCATCGTCGACTGCCTGGCATTCAACTGGAAGCGGGTCAGTGCCTGGTGGCGTTGGCTGGTGTGGTGATAACGCGCCTGCTTGCGGGAGATCTTCTCGAGAATGATCAAGGCAAACACCACCAGCAGCAGCATGGCGGAGAGTTGCGCCGCCGCGGCCGCGTTGTTGAGGCCATACCAGGTGCGGAATATCCCCGTGGTGAAGGTGGAGACGCCAAAGTACTGCACCGTACCGTAGTCCGCCAGGGTCTCCATCAGCGCGAGGGAGAGACCGGCCACGATGGCGGGCCTGGCCAGGGGCAGCGCGACGTGGAAGAAGGTCCGCCATGGGCCGTTCCCCAGGGTGCGGCTCACATCCAGGACACAGATCGATTGACCGAGAAAGGCGGCCCGGGAGAGCAGATAGACATAGGGATAGAGCACCAGGGCCAACATCACTGCCGCACCCTCGATGGAGCGGATCTCCGGGAACCAGTAGTCCCCATAACCCCAGCCCGTCCACTGCCTGAGCAGGGTCTGCACGGGCCCGGCGAAATCGAACAGACCGGTATAGGTATAGGCGATGATATAGGCGGGGATCGCCATCGGCAGCAGCAGCGCCCACTCGAATACCGATCTTCCGGGGAACTGACACATGCTGGTGAGCCAGGCCGTACTGACACCCAACAGCAACACCCCGATGGCGACACCGACCATCAACAACAGGGAGTTGATGACATAGTCCTGCAAAACCGTATCAGCCAGATGGCGCCAGACTTCACCCGCAGGCACGAAGATATAACTGAGCACCACCACCACCGGCACCGCCAGCAGCAGCGCCACCGTCAATACCCCCAGACTCCATGGATTGAAATCCGAGGGGAGACGGGGTAAGGCAGATTTAAGGGTCGTGGCTGGCACCAGGGATCATTTCCATCCAGCACGGTCCATCAGGCGTACCGCATCCGGATTGAGCTGACCCAGCTTGGACAGATTGAGCCGGTCCATCTTGAAATCGCCCCATCCTTTGAGGAGTTCACTCGGGGCCACATCCTCACGCACCGGATACTCTCCGTTTGCCTCTGCATACCAGGCTTGCGCATCGGGATCGACAAGAAACGTCAGCAGCTTGATGGCATTTTCCCTGTTTTTCGCCGCCTTGGTCAGGGCCGCCCCGCTCACATTCACATGCGCCCCACGGCCCTGCTGATTCGGCCAAAAGACCCCCAGCTTTGCCGCTGCATCCCTCTGTCCCTGGTCTTTGGAGGTCAGCATGCCGGCCAGATAGTAGGTGTTGGCAATGGCGATATCGCACTGACCGGCCGCGGCCGCCTTGATCTGATCCCGATCCCCCCCCTTGGGCGGTCGGGCAAACTGCTTGACGAAGGTCTCGGCCCAGGTCTCCGTCGCCTCCGCCCCATTGGCGGCGATCATCGATGCCACCAGGGATTGATTGTAGATGTTGCTGGATGAACGGATACATATCCTGTTGTCCCAGTCTGGATCGATGAGGGCTTCATAGGTGGAGAGCTTCGCCGGGTCGACCCGCTCCTTGACATAGAGAATCGGGCGGACCCTCAGCGACAGGCCATACCAGTGACCATCCGGATCACGAAAACTCTCCGGTACGCTACTTTTCAGGGCCTCGGACGTCACCGCCTGGGTGACACCCGCCTGTTTTGCCCGATGCAGGCGCCCGGCATCCGTGGTGATCAACATATCCGCGGGGGTGTTGCGCCCCTCACTCTGCAGCCGTTGCAGCAGGGCGTCGGCCTTGCCGGTAACAAGATTCACCTTGATCCCGGTCTGCTCGCTGAAGCGATCGAGTAGCGGTTTGATCAGTTTCTCTTTTCTGGCGGAGTAGAGATTGACTTCATCCGCCAGGGACAGGGCAGGTGCGAGAAAGGTCAGCAGCAGCCCCAGGATAATCGGTTTTGAGATTGGCAACACAAAAGCCTCCAGCATGAAATTGAAAAAAGATAAGATTGAATATATAAGAATGATAACGATTATTATTTAGATTATCAAAATATAATTGCTCTCATTTGGTGGCCACTCCATAGCGCATAACCTATCTAACTGATAAACATGAGTATTTTATACGGTTAAGCATGACAAAAAGAGACGGAATAACCCTGCTCCAAACCGGTGAAGGCAAGGCAGATAGCCTATTCGGCACCGCCTTCAGGGCGGCAGGCTAGGATATGCAGGTGCTGGCCTGAGTTGAAAAATATTAGATAATCCATTGCTTTCCGTGTAGTTTTACACTGTCAGTGAAAGTAGTATCACAAGGAGTCAGTGTGCATTTGTTCAATTCTTTCTTACCCAAACTCTTTCTGGTTATTGCCGCTTCTGCCTGGCTTGTTGCCTGTGGCAGCGGCAGTGATGAACCAACCACCGATACCACACCTGATGCCTTTCACTTCGATGATCAAAGTGAAATTACGCCAAACACAGTCATCACCTCTAATCGCATTACGGTCTCAGGCATAGAAGCAGCAGTTGCGATTAGCGTGACTGACGGCGAATACGCGATTGACGACAGCGCCTTCACCAGCGCCGCGGGCAGCGTATCCAATGGCCAGACCGTCACCCTACGGCATACCTCTTCATCCCTTTACACCTCTGCGACGACGACATATTTAAACATTGGCGGCGTCCGTGGCAGCTTTACTTCCACTACGTTGTCGTCAGATACATCACCTGACGCCTTTAACTTCGTTGATCAAACCGATGTCTCGCCAAACACACTCATCACCTCTAACCCTATTACGATCTCAGGTATAGATGGAGCTGCTGCGATTAGCGTGACTGACGGTGAGTATGCGATTGACGACAATCCCTTTACCAGCGCCGCGGGCACCGTGTCCAATGGACAGACGATTAGATTACGGCATACCTCATCCACGTCATTCATGACCATGAAGTCTACATTCATAAGCATTGGCGGAATCAGTGGCAGCTTTGTTTCCACAACCGGGCCAATCGGTACAGGTTTCAATAAGGCTCTGGGGTTTAATGATTCTGTCACCAGCATCACTCCTGCTGCGGACGGTAGCGGTGATCTGTATTTGATTGGCGACTTTACCACTTATGACAACACCGCCAGCAAACACATCATACGCCTGAACAGCGATGGCTCGGTGGATACCGCGTTTGCCCTGGGGAGTGGTTTTGATGGAGCTATCAAGAGCGTCAGTACCGCCACGGACGGTAGCGGTGATCTGTATGTGGGTGGAATCTTTACCAGTTACAACGGCATCGCCAGCAATCACATCATACGCCTGAACAGCGATGGCACAGTGGATACCGCATTTGCGGTGGGAACTGGTTTTGCCGGTGTCTATAGCAGTACTGGAGTATATGCTATCACTCCCGCCATGGACGGTAGCGGTGATCTGTATGTGGGTGGAAACTTTAGCACTTACAACGGCATTGCCAGCAACAACATCATACGCCTGAACAGCGACGGCACGGTGGATGACACCTTTGCTGTGGGAAGTGGTTTTGCTGGTGTCTATAGCAGTACTGGTGTGTATAGCATCAGTCCCGCCACAGACACAAGCGGTGATCTGTATGTGGGCGGAGACTTTTCCAGTTACAACGGCATTGCCAGCAACAACATCATACGCCTGAACAGCAATGGCACTGTGGACAATGGGTTTTCGGTGGGGAGCGGCTTTGATGTATCGGACGATTCCTCTTTCGGGCTACCTGTTATCAGTCATGTCAACACTATCGCTCCCACCACGGACGGTAGCGGCGATCTGTATGTGGGTGGGAGCTTTGACATCTACAACGGCATCGCCAGCAAAAACATCATACGCCTGAACAGCGATGGCACGGTGGATAACTCCTTCGCGCTGGGGGCCGGTGTCGATCGCGTTGTCCTCAGTATCAACCCCATCTCAGACGGTAGCGGCGATCTCTATCTGGGTGGGGGCTTCACCACTTACAACGGC
>JBEVVS010000257.1:0-11993 GCA_040507005.1 Candidatus Thiodiazotropha sp. | reverse complement strand
AGCATCATACGCCTGCACAGCGATGGCACTCCGGATACCACATTTGCAGTGGGAAGTGGTTTTGATAATTATGTCTACAGTATCAGTCCCTCCACGGATGGCAGCGGCGATCTGTATGTTGGAGGGTTATTTAAGGTGTACAACGGCAGCGGAAGCAATAACATCATACGCCTGAACAGCGATGGCACGGTGGATGCCGGGTTTACGCTAGGGAGTGGTTTTGATGCCAGTGTCAACAGTATCGCTCCCGCCGTGGACGCTAGCGATGATCTTTATCTGGGTGGGGAATTTATCGCTTACAACGGCACCGCCAGCAATTTCCTCGCACGCCTGAATAGCGATGGCACCCTGGATACAGCGTATGGAGCCGAAAGCGGTGTAAATAGCTTTGTAAACAGTATTGTTCCCGCTACAGATGGGAGCGGTGACCTTTATGTAGGCGGCTATTTTACCATTTACAACGGCACCACCAACAGCTATTCCCAAATCATACGCCTGAATCGCGATGGCACAGTGGATACTATCTATGAAGAATGGGGTTGGAATTCTCGTTATAAGTCGGGTGTCCACTGCTTCAGTACCGCCACAGACGGTAGCGGCGATCTATACGTAGGTGGAGGCTTTGTGGTTAACATGCGCTTCACCAACCCTTCACTCTTAAATATCGTGACCAATAATATAACGCGCCTGAACAGCGATGGCTCGGTAGATGCCACGTTTGAAGTGGGGAATGGTTTTGATAACGACGTCTACAGCATCAGTCCTGCCACGGACGGTAGTGGTGATCTGTATGTAGGTGGCGAATTTACCGCTTTTAATCGCAGGTACGATATCCCTCACGCCAGCAGTAATATCATACGCCTGAATAGCAATGGCACGGTGGATAGTGGGTTCGCGGTGGGGACCGGCTTTGAGACTATAGATACGACGCAGCCGGATTGGGTTGATCTATATAATGCTGTCAACAGTATCAGCCCGGTTACAGACGGTAGCGGTGATCTATATGTGGGTGGGGAGTTTAACAGGTACAACGGCGTCACCAGCAGTAACATCATACGCCTGAACAGCGATGGCACGGTGGATACCGCATTTGCTGTGGGGAGTGGTTTTGATGGACCAGTCAGGAGCATCATTTCCACCTCAGACGGTAGCGGTGATCTGTACGTGGGCGGCGAGTTTACCGCTTACAACGGCATCGCCAGCAATCACATCATACGTCTGCACAGGGATGGCACGGTGGATACCACGTTTGCGGTGGGCAGCGGCTTCAATTCCCCTGTCAATACACTCAGTATCGCTACAGATGGCAGCGGCGATCTCTATGTGGGCGGGGCCTTTACCAGTTATCAAAGCTCAACGGTCGATAGAATTGCACGTTTAAATCCGGATGGCAGTCTGAATTGATGCTTATGCAGGTCATCCCGGCCAGGAAGAGGATGACCGGTTATACTTTAACGAGTTCTTTTCCACCCCTTGGCACCTGACCTAAAAAGAGTTTAGTTAATGAAGCAGCGAGACAAACGCCACGGAATAACCCTGGTCCTTACCGGTGAAGGCAAGGGTAAATCATCCAGTGCATTCGGCACCGCCTTCAGGGCGGCGGGTTGGGATATGCAGGTACTGGTGATTCAGTTCATCAAGGGGAAGTGGAAGACCGGTGAGCAGCAGGCCGCCTCACGCTTCGAGAATATGGAGTGGCATGCCCTTGGAGACGGCTTTACCTGGGACACCAAAAATCCCGAACAGG
Source organism: Candidatus Thiodiazotropha sp. (assembly GCA_040507005.1). Lineage (GTDB taxonomy): Bacteria > Pseudomonadota > Gammaproteobacteria > Chromatiales > Chromatiaceae > Thiodiazotropha. Next base: position 10,246 of record JBEVVS010000257.1, on the reverse strand, counting down.
ACCGCCGCACCAGCCGGGAGATCTGGCAACTCTGTCAGGAGAAGATCCGCACCCAGCACTACGACCTGGTGGTGCTGGACGAGATCAACTATGTCTGCAGCTATGGCTGGATCAGCGGTGAGGAGATCGCCGCGTTCATCCGCCAGGAGAAACCACCCTGGATGCATCTGATCCTGACCGGTCGCGGAGCCCCCGCGGAGGTCATCGATGTGGCTGACACAGTGACGGAGATGAAACTGATCAAGCACGCCTTCGAGCAGGGCATCCAGGCCGAGCAGGGGGTGGAGTTTTAAGTCAACTCGTCTGGATTGAGGGCCTGCCTACTTGCCATCCAGCAATCGACCGATGCCGCCGAGCACCGACCCCTCACCCTGGTCACCGCCACCCCCCGAGGGGGCATTGGCCAGGATCCTATCCGCCATGCGTGAAAAGGGCAGACTCTGCAGCCAGATGGTGCCGTGACCCTTGAGGGTCGCCAGGAACAGCCCCTCGCCGCCGAACACCATGGACTTGAGATTGCCGGCGCGCTGGATGTCGTACTCTATGCCACCGGTAAAGCCGACCAGGCAACCGGTATCCACCCGCAGGGTCTCCCCTTCGAGACGCTTTTCGATCACCGTGCCGCCGGCCTGGATGAAGGCCATGCCATCCCCCTCCAATGCCTGCAGGATGAATCCCTCACCGCCGAACAGTCCTACCCCGAGGCGGCGGTTGAAGGCGATATCCACCTTGGTGCCCAGGGCCGCGCAGAGGAAGGCGTCTTTCTGACAGGTGATCTTCTCCCCCAGCTGCTGCATGTTCAAGGGCACGATATTCCCCGGATAGGGGGCCGAGAAGGAGACGCGTTTTTTACCGGAACCCCGGTTGGTGAAATGGGTGGTGAAGATCGATTCGCCGGTGAAGACCCGTTTGCCCGCGGAAAAGAGCTTGCCCATCAATCCCTCGTCCGCATTGGAGCCGTCCCCCATCTTGGTCTCGAAATCTATCCCCTCCTCCATGTAGGTCATGGCGCCCGCCTCGGCGATTACCGTCTCACCGGGATCGAGTTCCACTTCAACCAGCTGCATCTCGGATCCCAGAATTTCGTAGTCCACTTCATGGCAACGCATCGATATCGCTCCTTTTCAACGGTTGGGTTGTTTAGGCAGTACAGCTAATTATTTGACAGGAGTGAAGAAAAATATCAAGACATCTGTGTGTTACACAACTGTTATAAGCCCCTTTCAAGCTACCCTGGAAGGTTGAGACTTTATGCTCAGGACGATAACTCCTGTTTATTCATCATAGACAAGTCCCGGCTCAATCTGTCGATGGCGCTATTGACCTGAACAATTGCCTGCATGTATGTTGCTCACAGACCAAACAGTGATACGGATATATGCCATGTCTAGGGTTGAATGGACTTCGTCTCCCACCCCCACCGACCAATCCTGCATCGTCTGTGGAAATAGCCAGGACAACAAGATCATCCTCAAGGCAACCCATTGGCTCCCTGAATATGAACTCGTAGAAGTCGCAACATGCAGTCGATGCCAAAGTGCTTTCACACTGAACGCAAGCGACATGATTGCCCCCTACCCCTCGCCGGACAGGGTCCTCAATGACCCTAACTTTATCTACCTTATCTATCACTATCTGGAACTGACGTCAGGCCTGGATTGGAAAATCCCGCTGCTGGAACGGCTTCCGTATCAGGGTTTCAGTTCCGTATTGGAGATTGGCTGCAATGTCGGTGTCACCCTCGACTATTGCCATGCGAGCTGGGGTGTTGACGTGGTGGGACTGGAGCCCTCCGCCTATGGCATCAAAGGCGCGGAGTTACTGAATATCCCTATCGTCAACGCCTATAGCCACGAAGCGGAAGAACTGCAAGGGAGGCAATTCAGTCTCATCTACGCCACCGAGGTCCTGGAACATGTCCCCGACCCGCTGGCATTCCTCAAGGAGATGCGTAGCTACCTGGGGCCGGACGGCATACTGCTGATCACCACACCCTGCTCCTCCGCATTGCAAACGGAGATTGAGCCGGGGGCACTCATCGCCGCCCTGTCACCTGGTGCACACTATTTTATGCTCTCCCGGGAACAGCTCCGGCAGCTGGCCCGGCAGGCCGGCTATAAACATGCAACCATTCAGCAGCCACATCCAGCCACCCTTATCGCCTATCTGTCCGATCGACCCATCAGATTCCAGGGGGATCCCAAGGTCGATTTCCAGATCGCAGACTACTACAGGAGAAAAATCGGCGAGCAGACAAAGAACGACGACCGCGTCCGTCTCGGTCATTTGATCAACTACTACATATCCGCTACCGAATCCAAGGCCCCCTTCGATGAGAAGTCCATATCGACTGAGATAGCCAAGATCCTCAGCAGTCAGTTCAACTGTTCCCTGGACAAACCATTGGCGTTGGCGGAACGAATCCTTAACGCAGAGACTATCTTCGATATCGGCAAAACCATCCCCTATTCACTGCCAGCCTATCTTTATCATCGTGCCGATCACCTTAACAGGGAGGGTAAGATGACGGGATACTGCTACGAATTGGCAGCGCTCATCGCGGCCAAGGGACTACAGGTCGACTTCCCGAACCTTTTCATCTATGAGCACATCTTACAGCTGTCACAACAGCATATCCGCAACAAACCGGCGACATCGGTGGAAGCAAGAGAGATAGGCTCTAAGCTCAACGGCATGCTCGATACAATAATCGCTGCTGTACCCGAACTCTATGAGCCACCACTCAGCCTGCTCACAAAGATCAAATGGAAACTGAGAACCCTGAGCAACAGATGGCGGCCAAATTAAATGCAATGTGAAACCATGATGAGATGCAAACCTCTGTCTTGGTTTTCATGCTGCCTGAATGGAATGGACGCCAGGATAGATGGCAGAATCTATGATTCGAATAGAGTGATTCGAGTTTGTAAAAACTGGTGAAATTTCACCCTCTAGCTACACCCGGAGACTGCAATTACACTGGTTGACCCGTAAAATCTAACAGATTTCTCAAAGAATAGGATAGGATTGGCAAAACTCCCCAGAGGACTGCGAACAATGACAACATCAATCGTACTACTGGTTATCATTCTGGCTATCATCGGTTTCGTCGTTGGCATGTACAACAAGCTTATCGCCGGTCGCAACCGTTACCAAAACGCGTTCGCGCAGATCGATGTTCAACTCACGCGACGCCACGACCTGATCCCCAATCTGGTGGAGACCGCCAAGGGCTACATGAAACATGAGAAGGAGACCCTGGAAGCGGTGATCGAGGCGCGCAACCGCGCAGTCAGCGGTCTGCAACAGGCGGCGAAAGACCCCTCCGATCCGGAAGCCATGAAACAACTGGGCGAAGCGGAACAGGGACTGAGCGGCGCCCTGGGTCGCCTGTTCGCCCTGGCGGAGGCCTATCCCGATCTGAAGGCCAATGAGAACATGATGCAGCTTTCGGAAGAGCTCGTGAGCACCGAAAACAAGGTCTCCTTCGCCCGCCAGTCCTATAACGACTCGGTGATGCAATACAACATAGACCGGGAGTCTTTCCCGAGCAATCTGATTGCAGGCTGGTTCCGTTTCCTGCCGGCAACCCTGCTCGAGATAGAGGATGAGGTGAAACGGGAAGTACCGAAGGTCACATTCAACTAATTCTCTTCCGTGAATTTTTTCGAGCATCAGGATGAAGCAAAACGCAACACCAAACGTCTGGTATTGCTGTTTCTACTTGCCGTTGTAATCATCATCCTCGCCATCGACGGGGTATTGCTGATGCTCTTCAGCAATCTGCTCAGCGATACCCTGGAAACCAGCCAGGGCTTGAGCGGCTTTCTCGCCGACAACAGCTCAATCCTGTTATTCGGTACCGGTGGCACGGGCGCCGCAATCGGGTTGGCCAGTCTCTACCGCAGTGCCAGCCTGAAGGATGGCGGCGGCGCGGTGGCGCGGCAGATGGGTGGTGTACCCGTGGAAGCCGATCCAAAGGATCCGTTGCGTCAACGCCTGCGCAACGTGGTGGAGGAGATTGCCATCGCTTCCGGTGTACCCGTGCCCGAGATCTACATCATGGAGCAGGAGTCGGGTATCAACGCCTTTGCCGCCGGCTATTCGCCCAGCGACGCGGCGGTGGCGGTGACCCGGGGCACCCTGGAGAGCCTCAACCGTGAAGAGTTGCAGGGGGTCATCGCCCATGAGTTCAGTCACATCTTCAACGGGGATATGCGCCTCAATATCCGCCTCATCGGCGCCCTGTTCGGGATTATGATCCTGGCCATCGCCGGACGGCGCATCCTTTCCGGCGCCCGCTACTCATCCGGTTCGAGAAACAACAACGCCGGCGCCATCATGCTCTTCGCCGCGGCCCTCACCGCTATCGGCTATATCGGTCTCTTCTTTGCCCGTTGGATCAAGGCCGCGGTATCCCGTCAGCGGGAGTACCTGGCGGATGCCTCCGCGGTGCAGTTCACCCGTAACCCCCAGGGGATCGCCGGGGCGTTGAAAAAGATAGCGGTGCACGCCCAGGGTGCATCCCTGGCCAGGGACAGCGAAGAGATCGCCCACATGCTGTTCGGCCAGGGCATGGCCGCCAACCTGTTTGCCACCCATCCGCCCATACTGGAACGCATCCAGCGTATCGAACCTGGCTTTCGTGAACAGGAGCTGGGGGAGATTGCCAAACGCCTGCAGCAGCGTTCCCGCCGGGAGGCGGAACGGGAGGCCGCAGCGGCCCAAGCCGGCGCACAGGGGACACCCTTCGATCCACGCACCATCATCGAGGGTATCGGTCGTCCCGGCTGGGAGCAGATCCTGGCCGCGGCTGCCCTGGCTGCAAGCATGCCCGAGAGTATGCTCTCCGCGGCCCGTTCCACCGAATGGGCGCCGGAGCTGCTGCTCTGTATCCTGCTGGACAAGGATGAGGCGATACGCGATCAACAACTCTTCACCATTGCCCGCAAGCTGGGCGCGGAGAGCGAGGCCCAGGTGCGTCACCTGATGGCATCCGCGATGCCGATCCGGCCTGAACAACGCCTGCCCCTGCTGGAGATCGCCTTTCCCGCCCTGAAACGGCGTCCGGTGGAGTTTATCCACCGCATGCTCGACACGGTAACCGAGATCATCCATCTCGACGGCAAGATCGAGGTATTTGAGTTTCTCCTGGCAAAGGTGATCTCCCTCTACCTGAAGGATGCCCTCAACCCCTCCCAGAGCCATCCCGGCGGCAACCAAACCCTGGCAGAGCTTGCAGAACCGGCACGGAGGGTTATCGCCATCCTTGCCGGTCACGGCCACAAACAGGGCGAGCTGATACAACGCAGCTACGAGAAGGGCATCAACACCATCGGCCTGGAACCGCAACCCATGCAGTGGCCCAGCGACTGGGTAGCGACATTGGATGACGGGCTGCTGCAACTGGACAGGCTGAAGATCAAGGAGAAAGAGCGTCTGATCACCGCTTTGGTGGAGACCATCCTCAGCGATACCCGGGTCACCACTGAAGAGTTGGAACTGCTGAGGGCGATCGGTTCAGCCCTGCATGTCCCACTCCCCTTGCTGAGCAATCGCTGATTTTCTAGTCAACCCTGAAGCGTCTCGTTCTAAAAACATGACCACCCCCTGACGACAGGATCTCACGCTGCTAACATCAGCTTATAAGAGACACCAACAGCAGAGTATCCCACCGTGAAAAATTCACTGCTACTCAGATTCGGCACGGTTATCACCACGCTCTTCATTCTGGCTGTTTCGGGGATGATGAGTTCAATGATCATCACTGAAACCGCGGAGGGATACGCCGCCGCTATCAACCAGGCAGGCACCTTGCGCATGCAATCCTACCGCATCGCCAGCAGCCTGGTGCATCGAACCAAGTTCCATGATGAACTGGCGACCACCCGGACCAGGAACCTGGTGACGGAATATAACCAACGCCTGTTCAGCCATCGCATCCACAACGTACTCACCAAAGGGCCCCACAAAAAAGTCACTGAAACCTATCAAAGAGTCGAATCCCAGTGGCAAGAGCTGATGCTGCCCAATCTGGAAGACTACTTGAGTTTGAGCACTGGCAGCTCCCTCTCGGCACAGCAGAGAAGACAACTCGATAACAGCCAGCGAAACTACCTGACACAGGTGGACAACTTCGTCGATGATATCCACCGCTTCGTGGAGGCCCTTGAGATCGATGCCGAAGAGATCAATCAGCAACACAGGATCATCCAGATCATCCTCTTGATACTCACCTTTCTGGTTGCCCTGATCAGTCTCTACCTGACCAAGACCCGGGTACTCAATCCACTGCGCAATCTGCTTGCCTGCGCCAATGCGGCGCGGCATCGCGATTTCTCCGTTCGCGGCCGTTATCTCGGTGAGGATGAACTGGGTCAACTGGGTCAGGCCTTCAACGTCATGGCGGAGGACCTCTCGGTGATCTATACAGATCTGGAAAACAGGGTGCGCGAGAAGACCCATGACCTGGAGCAGAGCAATCGCACATTGGAGCTGCTCTATTCCGCCACCAAACGCCTCAGCGACTCCTCATTGAGCGAGGATGTTTTAATCGCGGTGATCCACGATATCGAGGTCTTGCTAGGGGTGAACAACGGCACCATCTGCCTGGGCCAGCCCGGTGACGATCAGGCCTATCGCTATGCTTCCACACGGGATACGGATATCCTGTCAAAGTACAACCCCGAAAATCAGTGTGCGATCTGCCTCGGTGAGGGCAACTCCCATACCTTCAAAATAGCAACCTCCGATACCCAGGCACCCGTGAACATCTTTTCCACACCCATCCGGGACAAGACTCAGCAGTTCGGGGTTTTGCTGGTGGAGTTTCCTGAAACGATGCAACTGGAGGAGTGGCAGGAGCGTCTCCTGGAGACCGTCGCCAGCCATATCGCACTGGCGATCAACGTGGCCCAACAGGTGACCCAGAGCCGCAAGCTCTCTCTGATGGAGGAGCGCAGCGTGATCGCCAGAGAGCTGCACGACTCTATTGCCCAGTCGCTCTCCTATCTGAAGATTCAGGTAGCCAGACTGGAGAAGTCGATCAACGATGAGGGTGATAAAAAAGAGATCCTGCTGGTAAGCGCCGCGTTGCGCTCTGCCCTCAATGGCGCTTATCGTCAACTGCGGGAACTGTTGACCACCTTCAGGCTGCGAGTGACCGATGCCAACCTGGGCAGGTTGATAGGTGAGACCGTCAAGGAGTTTGAAAACCGATCCGGCATTAGCATTGAATACACCAATCGTATCGGCAATTGTCAATTCACTCCCAACGCGGAGATCCATATCATCCAGATCATTCGTGAGGCCCTGTCAAACGTCATCCGTCATGCCAATGCAACCAGTGCCCAGGTTGTACTGGCGTGCGATCAATCGGGCCGGGTCAATGTGAGCATCGAGGATGACGGCATCGGAATCAATGACGATGGTGATATGATGCAACATTATGGATTGCCTATTATGAAAGAGCGAGCTGAGTGGCTAGGGGGGAGATTGACCATCAATGAACCAGCCGGTGGCGGCACCCGGGTTGAGCTCATCTTCAATCTTACTGATGCCTACAATACCGAATCCAAAAAGATGTTAATCGAGCAGTTGAAGCATGGTTGAACAACAGACATACACTGTACTCACAATCGACGATCATCCCCTGTTCAGGAAAGGCGTATCCGATCTGATCGATATGGATGACACCTTGGAACTGGTGGGCGAGGCGGCGAATGGCCCCGACGGACTGGTGGTGGCGAAACAGTTCGAACCCGATTTGATCCTATTGGATATCAACATGAAGGGCATGAACGGACTCGAGACTCTGAAAGCAATCAGAGAAGAGGAGATCGATGCCCGGGTACTTATGCTCACCGTATCCGATAACGAGGAGGATGTCCTGACCGCGTTGCGCATGGGAGCAGACGGCTATCTGCTAAAGGATATGGAGCCCGAGGATATCCTCAAATCGATCCGTAAAGCGGTGGGTGGCACCCTGGTGATCAGCGATCACCTCACCCAGTTACTGGCGAAAGCGCTGCGGGAAGATGACCAACTCAAACAGCAGGATCCCGTCTCGTCACTCACAGCCAGAGAACAGGAGATCCTGCAATGCCTTGCCCGTGGCCAGAGTAACAAACAGATTGCGAATGTGCTGAACATCTCGGAAGGAACGGTGAAAGTACACGTCAAACATCTACTCAAGAAGCTCAATCTCCACTCCCGAACAGAAGCGGCAGTCTGGGCATTGAACAAGGGAATATCCGCCAGAGGCTAAGCTGCAGAATCGCTTTTTTGCTGGCTTGCCCAAAGGCCGATACTTGAGGCAATTCATCCCCTACCTCAAACGAAATATCCGCTACCCACATTGTAGTAACAGACTCTACCAAATTATTGGTAACATATTGATTTATTTAAGTTTTTCTTAATTTTTTTAGATTAGTCCTTGATCCGCATCAAAGCGGACGCGTGCCCCCGATGAAACACTTTCCCTATTCGGTGGCAATCACTCACGCTGATGATTTTCCGCCGATCCGATTACCTAGATTTGGTCATGATTGTGCGGATATCCATTGACAGAGTTCAGTTCCTGCGAGGCGACATCAACAGTCGCCGCAGAGGCATTCATCCCCCCTGGTCGATGGGGGATGCTGAGTTCAGCGAGTTATGCAGTCGTTGCGGCGAGTGCCTCAAGGCCTGCCCGAAGCATATTATCGTGAGCGGATCCGGTGGCTATCCGGTGATCGATTTTAACCGGGGACACTGCACATTTTGCGGCGATTGCGTCAAGGCCTGTCAGCCCCAGGCACTCAGCTTTGCGGACGACCCGACCACCCCGCCCTGGTGCCTGGATATTGAGATCGACTCATCCTGTCTCTCCCTCAACGCCGTGGTATGCCGAAGTTGCGGCGATCAGTGCGAGGAGAGGGCCATTCGCTTCCAGCTGCAAACGGGCGGCTACTCGCTGCCGCAAATCGATGCATCTGTCTGTAGCGGTTGTGGTGCCTGTATTGCCGTCTGCCCGAGCCACTCGATAACCCTTACCCCCACTTCCAATGGCCACGGGGTATCAACCCAAGCCCGCGAGGAGATTGTCCATCCATGAATATATGCAGTTTGATCGTCCATACCAAACCGGCACTGGGATCGGTGGTCTGTGAACATCTGCAAAGGTTCCAGGGCGTCGAGGTCCATGGCGGAATCGAGGCAAACAAATTGATCGTCACTATTGAGGACAAGGGTGAATCCATATCGCCCATATCCGACACCATGAACGCACTGCGCGACGTGGAAGGCGTCGTGAGTACTGTTTTGATTTATCACTATGGCGGTGAAGAGTCGATGGAGGAAATGAACCGTGAAATTAACTAGAAGAGAGTTTATCAAAAGCAACGCCGTGGCAGCAGCCGCCTCAGTGGCCGGTGTCACCCTGCCCCTGTCCAACGCAGCGGCCGCCGACGGGGATGATGGCATCCGCTGGGACAAGGCCGCGTGTCGTTATTGCGGCACCGGATGCAGCGTCCTGATGGGGGTCAAAGACGGCAAGGTTGTGGCGAGCCAGGGCGATCCTGACGCACCGGTCAACAAAGGCCTTAACTGCATCAAGGGCTACTTCCTGCCGAAGATCCTCTACGGTGAGGACCGGCTGACCAAACCCTTGCTGAGAAAAACCGACGGCAAGTATGACAAGAACGGCAAGTTCGAAGCGGTCTCCTGGGAGGAGGCGTTCAAGACCATGGCCGAGAAATGGGTCGCCGCGCGCAAGGCCAAGGGGCCGAAAGGCGTCGGCATGTTCGGTTCCGGTCAGTGGACTGTCTGGGAAGGCTATGCCGCACAAAAGCTGCTGAAGGCGGGTTTCCGTTCCAACAGCCTGGAACCCAACGCCCGCCACTGCATGGCATCCGCGGTGGGTGCCTTCATGCGCGCCTTCGGTATCGACGAACCCATGGGCTGCTACGACGACCTGGAACATGCCGATGTGTTCGTACTCTGGGGGGCCAACATGGCGGAGATGCACCCGATTCTCTGGTCCCGTCTCACCGATACCCGCCTGACCAAGCCCGGCTGTGAAGTGCATGTGCTCTCCACCTTCGAGCACCGCTGTTACGAACTGGCGGACAACGGCATGATCTTCGAACCCCAGACCGACCTGGCGATCCTCAACTATATCGCCAACTACATCATCCAGAACAAGGCCTACAACAAGGCGTTCATCGACAAGCATGTGAACTTCACCAAGACCCCCACCGATATCGGT
>JBEVVS010000087.1:0-34386 GCA_040507005.1 Candidatus Thiodiazotropha sp. | reverse complement strand
TGTATACCTAATCAGGAGAATGGTTTTGCCAGATAGCAATTTACTCAGTGAAATCAGTAAGAGACGCACCTTTGCTATCATCTCGCATCCGGATATTTCCCTCAAAGTCACCCCCTGACAAGCAAGGTCAGAAATCTCATAAACTCATTGTATTTGCTTGATATTCTGCCATCCCTACGAGACAATAAGGGACATCCAAAGACAAGCTGAGCCGTCAAAAATATGTACACATTCGTGTACATAAATCGATGTTTTGAGGTTCTCAGAAGAATATGTACACAGCCTGATATATGGGGGGTGCTCCATGGCTCTTTCAGATAGCTGGCTCAAGGCCAACAATGGGAAGAAGCGACCTGCCGTTCAAGAGGTAACGGATCGCGATGGTTTGGGCGTCCGTGTCTCAGCTCTTGGCAAGCTCACGTTCCAGATGCGGTATCGCTACGACAGGAAGTTACAGCGCCTCGATATCGGGTCTTACCCGAAAATGACGTTGAAGGAGGCGCGCGCAGAAAACGAACGGCTCAGGAAGGAGCTGGAACAGGGGCATAACCCCAAAATTGTCCGTAAGCTTGAAAAGCAGGCGCTCATCAACGCGGATACGCTGGAATCCATCTTCCGGCAGTGGTACGAAAGCTACTGCACGAAGAACAAGAAAATGCACCATGAAATCCGCCGTAGCTTCGAGCTCTATGTCTTGCCTGTGGTGGGTGATCTGCCCGCTGAGAAAATTACTCTTCACCAGTGGCTTGCTATTTTGGAGGTCCACGCCGAAAAACGCCCCGCCATTGCGGAGCGCATCCTGATCAACAGCAAGCAGATGCTTAAATGGGCGGTCAAGCGCCAACTCATTCCGCTGAATGTTTTGACCGAGATTAACGCGAAAGAAGATTTACAGATCAAGAAGGTGGCAAACAGCCGGTCATTGTCAGATGAAGAGATACGGCTTGTCTGGCTTGCGACCGATGAATCGCGCATGGCGGCCAAGAACAAGCTCTATCTCAAGCTCTGTCTTGTGCTCGCATGCCGGAATGGCGAATTACGCTTGAGTAAAAAGGAGCATTTTGACCTGGAATCCAAGGTATGGACCGTGCCGCCAGAGAACCACAAGCTGGGGAAATCTTCGAACAAGCCTCTACTTCGCCCGATCATTCCGGCTGTAGAGGTGCTGATTGAAGAAGCATTGGAGCTGAGCGGTGAAGGGGATTACCTGTTCAACAATAATGGCACCAATGACCCGATGGGACAAAGTGCGCCGCTACAGTTGCCGTACAACATTATGCAGTGGCTGCGCCGCCATAAGGATTACGAGATGGAGCATTGGTCAGTGCATGATTTGAGAAGGACGGCCAGAACGAACTTTTCTTCTTTGACTGAGCCTCATATCGCAGAAATCATGCTGGGACACAGGCTGCCTAGTTCCTGGCAGGTTTATGATCACTATGATTACCTGCCGGAACAAGAAAAGGCATACCAGGCATGGTGGGATCGACTGATGGGAATTGTCGATGCTTAGGCATCGCTCGCCTCCTTTGTCCGCTGCTTCTCTTTTTCTTCCCATCTAAGAACGGTCTGGCTGTCCCAGAGATTAAACGACCCTGAATGCTTCATGCAGGGAGCGGGAAAAGGGTTGTTTTGCCGTTTCATGCGCCTGAATATCGTTCGAGACGAACAGCGGTATCGATCACACAAGTCATGAGTGGACAAATAGGCTCTATTCATGGCTTTTCCCTCCTTCAGCAATTTCGATCATGAAATAGAGTTTTTCACGTCGCGGAGCTGACTCTCCTCGCGCAATCCTCGCGCTCCTGTCACATGAAAAAGCCGATCCCGCTTGCGCGGAACCGGTTGTAGCGACGGATAAGTTAGAAGCCGGGAGGCTTTGGCCGAGGTGCGCGACGGGTGTGAATGGCGCGTTTGATATTCTCAAGGCTTCCGCACGCGTTGCGGTGATCCTCGCTGCCGGGTTCAGCTTTCGCTATCTCCTGCGAAACCTTCTGAAACAGGGCGCAAAGCTCTGTATCGGTGCGCTGTTGCAGTTCCCAAGCTGTAATGAGCTTAAACATTTTATTCTCCTCTTTGTTCAAGAGGCCCCGCCTATCGGGACCTTTCTTGCGGTCCCGGTTGCTCATCATCATTGGCGGGAAAGGCCCGAATGGCGGGCTTTGCAGGATGGAGAGGAGACGGAAATGTTTATGGTTTCAGAATGGGTTAACCAGACAGTGTCCGGTAAGAAGTTGTGCAGCATTAAATGAAGGTTGGTGCAGCAAATGGATAGGGAAGTTCGGCGCGATTGCAGCAATCGTATCGCCGGAAAGCCGCAGAAATCCGGCAAATTTTAGGAATAATTAAGAAATTATTAACGGCTGGTCTATAGGCTGGAAGTATATTTAGATAATTTTTTAAGGATATTTTTAGATCGGAATTACAAATGAAAATCAGAGTAAAAGGCGAATTGCCTATCGCTGAAATAAGGCAAGCCTTGTTCGAGAAGCTGCACGAAATCGAAGATGATTTAGCTGTGCGCTACTCGATGGGAGCCACCCTTTACATCAATCCGACAAATGGATTTGGAGAGAAAGTCGAGCCGCACAATACTCATGGCCGAAAAATAGAAAATCTCTATAGCGAAGGCCCGTATCGCAGCGCAGCGGATGATTTCAAGTTATGAGTTTGCTGCACACAAATTGGAGGAAGGTGGCCGAGTAATGAAGCATCCGTGCTATATAGACCTAAAGCAAGCTCGTGAGGTGCTAGCAGATATGGGCGTTCAGATATCAGAAAGACAAATGAAACGTGCCTCAGAAATGGACGCGCAAGGACGAAGGAAGTTACCGTTCTTTATTGATCCTATAGAGGGCAAACTTAAGATCGAGAAAGGTACGCTGGTTAACATTTATCGCGAACTACAAATCAATGCAGAACGGGGGATAAAGTAATGATTCCGTTAAATAATTATTGATGTCAGGGAGGTGAAACTGCTACACGGATAGACATGGCGGATATTAGAAAACGGGTAGGAAAAAAAGGAACCACATATCAGGTCCGATACCCAAGCAACGCAGCAAAATCAGGATATGCATTCAAGACCTTCGATACCTTGAAGGCCGCAAGAGAATTTACCCAGAACATCGGAAGCCTTCCCGATGAGATATACACCCATATCAAGACAGTGCCACAAGCTGTTGAGCTTTGGCTTGATGTCTGCGAAAAGATTGGACGTGACGGAAGGGAAAAAGTAGAACCCGCGACACTTGAGGAATATCGTCGTCGTGGCCGCGTGATCAGAGAATATAGCTGGCCAAAGGATCTCCAGGAACTCAAACCATCCGATATTGTGCACTTCAGGAACTGGCTTTTGCACAATAAAAGCCGCGACCTCGCTCGCCGCACACTGTCCTCTTTCCATTCAGTATTGATTGAAATGAAGCATCAAGGCCACATTACAGATGATCCCGCTTCAGGCATCAGCATCAAAAGCGGAGGTCGTTACGAGGACGATGATTCAGAAGTCCTTATCCCCTCTGACCAAGAAATGCGTGACATTCTTGGGGCGGCGGACGTGATGGGGAAAAAGAACGATTTTGCGAGAAAAAGCTGGACTCGTTATCGCCCTATGATCTATTTAGCTAGCTTCTCTGGAATGAGACCATCAGAGTATCGAGGTTTACCGTGGTCTTGCGTGCATGCTGACAAAGTTGAAGTGAAACAGCGTGCAGACAAGTGCGGCATTATCGGTCCTGTGAAGTCAAAGGCAGGGAAGCGGACGATCTTTCTTCCTGACTTGGTTACAGAAATGATTTGGGAATGGAAAGACAGTTGCCCGGCTTCGGAAGCTGATCTGGTGTTTCCAACATCCACGGGGCGGCCACAGTTGCTCGGTAAATTCAGAAAAGGGGCCTGGTTACCCCTGATGCGCGAAGCAGACCTGATGGCCACGGAAACGGTGAATGGAGCAACTAAGGAACGTCCCAAATATACCCTTTACTCTCTTCGGCACTATTTTGCTTCAAAGCTGATCGAGCAAGGGATGGACCTGAAATTTCTACAGGACACTATGGGACATTCTCGGATAGAGATTACCCTCAATGTCTACGGGCACCTGTTGAAGGAGCGGGAACAAGCGAAGAAGGATACGGCTGAGGCATTGGCAGCGGCGATTTTGAATTAAAAAACATGTGGCAAATTTGTGGCGAAGGAGTTGTAAGGCGCGGGAATCTGGGAGTTTTTATCAGCTTCCCAAGCTGAGGGCCGAGGGTTCGATCCCCTTCACCCGCTCCATAATTAAATCAATAACTTAGCATTGTTTACGACAAGAAATCGGCCCTTCGGACCAATTTTTGCCACAAAATAGCGGTCCTCTGTAGCCCGCAGAAATCCGCCAAAGTCTGATCTGGCCCGTTTCGGCTTGTGGCAAATTTGTGGCAATTTTGAAAAAAGCATCTTGGGGGCCGCAGCCTCAAGCTGTGGGCCTTTGTTTGTACATAAATTTCAGGCTGTTATTGCCACAATTTGCCACAAATTCCGTAATTTCAGTGCCTTAGGCTCATCTCGTGAGCCCCCTCTGAGAGACAATACCAGTCATGATGAGATAGCTATCCTTTGGCATTGCTTCTGGTGCTAAAATTGGCCATTATGGCTCAAATGGCTATTTAAGGCGATATCATGAAACGCATGTCTGCTAAGGACGCCAAGAACGGCTTTGGTCGGCTCGTCGATACGGCTCGTGCTGAACCTGTGATGGTAGAAAAGCATGGTCGCCCGGTCGTGGTTGTTATCTCTGTTGAAGAGTATGAACGCTTAACCGGTGAGGATTGCCAGGCAAAAAATGTATTCAACAACAACGGCCAGGATGGGCAATAGCATGTCGCAGTTTGAGAATATCGAGACTATTGACCGGCTCCTATGTGGGAGTGCTGACACACTCAGACCCAACAGCAACTTCGCGACGGTTTCAGCAGGAAGATATCTACCGCTGAATCGAAGAACAAAAGCGTCAAACATGAGTTCGTGATTCTGAGAATAGGAATAGGAAAAACAAATTAGATGTCGGGCGAAAAATTAACCTTATCTCAGCTAGAGCAATATCTTTCGAAGGCTGCCTGGATACTCAAAGGTCCTGTCGATGCCTCCGATTTCAAGGTGTACATCTTTCCATTGCTATTCTTTAAACGAATATCAGATGTATACGATGAAGAGTACCAATCGGCACTTGATGAATCAGATGGAGATGTCGAATATGCGTCCTTGCCTGAAATGCATCGATTTGAAATCCCCGAAGGCTGTCATTGGCGCGATGTGCGCGAAACCACTACCAATGTTGGTCAGGCAATCGAACGTGCTCTGCGCGGTATCGAGCAAGCAAACCAGGAATATCTCTACGGAATATTTGGTGACGCTCAATGGAGCAACAAAAATAAGCTCTCAGACAGTTTGTTGATCAATCTAATTGAGCATTTCTCGCAATATACGTTAGGTCGCAATAACGCGAACCCTGATATGTTGGGTAACGCCTATGAGTATCTAATTAAGCATTTTGCCGACATAACCAACAAAAAGGCCGGAGAGTTCTATACACCGCGATCCGTGGTTCATCTATTAGGATTGATACTCGACCCACACGAAGGTGAAACAATCTACGATCCGGCGTGCGGAACAGGCGGTATGCTTTTGGAGTGTGTTGATCACCTAAAACACAATAATGAAGACTACCGAACACTAAAACTCTACGGCCAGGAAAAGAATCTAACTTCCAGTTCAATTGCTCGTATGAACATGTTTCTACACGGTATTGAAGATTTTGAAATACTGCGTGGAGATACCTTACGAAATCCTGCATTCTTCGAAGCGGATGGGCTTCAAACATTCGACTGCGTCATAGCAAATCCGCCGTTCTCTCTCAAAGATTGGGGGGCGGAAAATTGGGCCAATGATCCTTTTGGACGAAATATCGCGGGTATCCCACCGAAAAGCAACGGTGATATGGCTTGGGTGCAGCACATGGTGAAATCCATGAATAGCACCGGGAGAATGACTGTAGTGCTACCCCATGGAGCTTTGTTTCGTAAAGGTGCGGAAGGGAAAATTAGAAAAGCATTAATCGAGCAAGACCTGTTAGAAGCTGTAATTGGATTAGGTCCAAATGTGTTCTATGGAACGCAACTGGCGGCGTGTGTCCTGGTTTTTAAGCAAAATAAAGAAGCTGAGAAAAAAGGCAAAGTCTTATTTATAGATGCCTCAGATCAAATTCGAGTAGGCCGTGCCCAAAACTATTTAGAGCCAAATCATGTGCAACAAATCCACGGATGGTATAAATCCTTCGATAATGTAGAGAACTACGTAAAAGTAGCTGCTCTGGATAGCTTATTAGAAAACGACTGCAATCTGAATATTCGCCTCTATGTTGAGAAAATAATTGAAGACAACTTACCTAGCGTAGAAGAGGCAATGGCTGATCTTAAAGAGGCATGGGAAGCGAGCTTAGAAGCGGAAGAAACGTTTAAAGCAGTATTGGAGAAGTTTATTTAATGTCTGGAAAAGAGCTGGATCAAAAATCTCTGGAAAAGTACCTCTGGGGCGCGGCCACGGCTCTGCGCGGCACTATCGATGCGGGCGATTATAAGCAGTACATCTTCCCGCTGCTTTTCTTCAAGCGCATCTCTGATGTTTACGATGAAGAGTTTGAAAATGCATTAGGCGAATCCGATGGTGATTTAGAATACGCTGCGTTTGCAGAAAATCACCACTTCCAAATTCCAGAAGGCGCGCATTGGAAAGACGTGCGCGAGACAACGGTAAATGTTGGGCTTGCCTTGCAAAATGCTATGCGAGCTATTGAGAAAGCGAATCCCGACACATTAGAAGGCATCTTTGGTGATGCGAGTTGGACCAACAAAGACCGACTGTCGGATGCAATGCTCACAAACCTGATAGAGCATTTTTCACAGCACAAGCTGAATCTTAGGCACGTGCCCGATGACAAGCTAGGCAATGCTTATGAATACCTTATTAAAGAATTTGCAGATGATAGTGGCCATACTGCTGCTGAGTTTTATACCAACAGAACTGTCGTGAAACTGATGACTATGATTATGGACCCGCAGCCAGGAGAGTCTGTGTACGACCCTACATGTGGTTCCGGTGGCTTGCTGTTGAACTGTGCTTTGCATTTGAAAGAAGAAGGCAAAGAGTACAGAACGCTTAAGCTTTATGGGCAGGAAATAAACCTGATTACCTCAGCCATCGCACGCATGAATATGTTTATGCATGGTATTGAGGAGTTCGAAATTGTTCGGGGCAATACACTTACTGCACCCGCTTTTTTAGAGAATGATCAGCTTAAAACATTTAATGTGATACTTGCTAATCCTCCATACTCCATAAAGTCATGGGATCGAAAAGCTTTCGAAAATGATCCATTCGGGAGGAATGTATGGGGTACGCCACCACAGAATTGCGCCGACTACGCGTTCGAACAACATATACACAAGAGCCTGGATGAAAAGAACGGTAGATGTGTTCAGTTGTGGCCACATGGCATTCTTTTTCGAGATAGCGAAAAAGAAATGCGGAAAAATATGATAGAAACAGATACCGTTGATTGTGTTATCGCTCTAGGCAAAAATCTTTTCTACAATTCATCCATGGAGTCAGCACTACTTATCAGGAGAACCAATAAAGAGGAAAAGAAGAGAGGTAAAGTACTTTTTATAAATGCGTTCAAGGAAGTTAAAGATGAGAAGGCGATTTCATATCTATTGGATTACCACATAGAAAAAATATATAGGGCCTACATTGAATATGAAGATATCGAAGGATTTTCGCGTGTAGTCACGTATGACGATATCAAAAAGAATGATTATTCATTGCTGGTTACGAATTATATTAAATCATCAAGAATATCAGACTCAACAACTATAACGTTCAATGATGCATATTCGGCCTGGGAGGAGTGTGCTGTAGCCTCGAAGAAAAGCATGAGCTCTCTGTTAGGATTAGGGAGGAACTGTGCAACTAGATAAATCAAATTGGCAAACGGTAAAACTAGGTGACGTTGTTACTAAGAGGGAGGAGGTCGACAGAAATAATGCAAAGAGTAATTTTGACTCTTTTGTCAAGGTTGAGCACTTTGACGCAGAGTCTTTGCATATAAAAAGATGGGCATCTCAAGAGACCTCTGAGCTTCCTCCAACCTTTTATAAGGTATTCAGGAAAGGGCAAATTTTATTTCCAACACGAAACCCGCATTTGAAAAGAACTGCTCTTGCACATTTTGACGGTATTTGTGGAGAAAAGACGTTAACTATTGAGGCCAATGCCGAAAGTATTCTTCCTGAATTTCTGCCTTTCCTTTTTCATAGCGATGCGTTCTACGCACATGCGACGTCTTCAATTGTCGGATCTACGAACCCTCATGTTAGATGGAGGGATGTAGCTAAATATGAGTTTTTATTGCCACCTATTAATACACAATCTGAGCTTTCACAACTTCTTTGGTGTGGCGATAAATCGATAGAAGCCTCTATTAAAACAAGAGAAGCTCTTTCAGAATTGTTGGATACTCAGATTGAAACAGAAATCCATGGAGTAGATCTTACTGGAAAAACAATTGAACAAGTGCTTGAAGCCTTGTCAAAGACGGTCCGTGTTTTAAAGCTAAAAGAACTTGGTACGGTATTTAAGGGTAGAGGAATACCGAAAGCAGAAGTTCTCCAAGAGGGAATTCCTTGTGTTAGGTATGGTGAGTTATACACGAAACACCATCGCATTATAAGGGAGTTTAGTTCGTTTATATCTGAGAAGTCTGCAACAAAAGCAGTTCAGATTCAAAAAAATGATGTTCTATTAGCTGGTTCAGGTGAAACTATCAGCGAAATCGGTAAATCTGCATCCTTGATTCATGAAGAAATTGCTTACGCAGGTAGTGATATTCTTATTTTCCGTCCACACGATATCGATGGAGCGTATCTTGGGTATCTGATGAATTCTCAATTAGTTAGGCAGCAGTTAAATAAATTAGGAACTGGTGCTACGGTAATGCATATATACGCCTCAGATGTTGAAAAAATAAAAGCACCGCAATGGGATAAAGCGAAGCAAAAAGAAATAGCTGAACGTCTGGAATCAATAGCACAAGAGATATTTGCTATGAACGAAAAAATAGAAAAAGCAAAAGCTCTGCAAAAAACAATAATCAATCAGGTGTTCTAGATATGGGTTTTACGGAACTAAATAGTGTAGAGCATTACATCATCAATCAATTGACGGGTGTAAATCTCAATCAGGGAAAGGTTGCAGAGACACCTTTGCAGCCCTATGGCGCAGAATGGCAATTTCAATCGCCTGAGCAGCTTGGCCGTGGCGTTAATGAGGTGCTCGTTGAGTCACAGGTAAAAGAGGCATTACTACGACTAAATCCAGAAATACAGGCAAAGCCAGAACTGGCCGAAGAGGTGATCTACAAGCTTCGCACTATTTTAATATCGGTAAATCAAATTGGCCTGGTAAAGGCCAATGAAGAATTCTTCCTATGGCTTACGGGCGAGAAGACAATGCCCTTTGGCGAAAATAATCGTCATGTCCCTGTGCGCTTGATCGACTTCGAGAATATCACCAACAATCAATACATTGTCACTAATCAATTTCGCATCCATCATCGTGAAACCAAGATACCCGATGTAGTGATGATGATTAACGGTATCCCCGTTATCGTCGGTGAGGCAAAGACGCCAATAAGGCCATCCGTTAGTTGGCTTGATGGCGCAAATGAAATTCACAATATCTACGAAAATGCAGTTCCTCAGTTATTTGTGCCGAATATCTTATCCTTTGCGACAGAGGGAAAAGAACTGTATTACGGCGCAATACGATGTCCCCTGGAATTCTGGGCACCCTGGCGACTAGAAAATGATGACGAGAAAATTGCGAAAAGCCTTGGTCTAGGTGGCGTGGGCAAAGAACTGGAGGATCTACTCAGTCCTGCTCGCTTGCTAGATATTATGCGTAATTTCTCTTTGTTCTCCAGTAACAGCAAGAAGCAACGCATTAAGATAATACCGCGCTTTCAGCAGTATGAGGGGGCGAACAAGATCGTTCAGCGTGTTATTGAAGGCAAAATTAAGAAAGGCCTGATTTGGCATTTTCAAGGCTCAGGTAAATCACTGCTGATGGTATTTGCGGCTCAAAAGCTCCGCCGCGAAGCATCACTTAAGAGCCCAACCGTTATCGTTCTGGTGGACAGAATCGACCTGGACACACAAATCAGCGGCACCTTTAACGCTGCTGACATCGCAAATGTTGAGAGCACCGAAAGTATTAAAGAGCTACAGAAAATGCTTGAGCGGGATACCCGTAAGATCATTATCTCGATGATTCATAAGTTCCGTGATGCTAAGCCAAATATGAACACACGCGATAACATCATAGTGCTGGTTGATGAAGCTCACCGCACGCAAGAAGGTGATTTAGGTCGCCAAATGCGTGCAGCACTACCAAACGCATTCTTGTTTGGGTTAACAGGAACGCCTGTGAACAAAGCAGACAAAAATACGTTCTGGGCATTTGGTGCAGAGGAAGATCATGGCGGATATATGAGCCGATATACCTTCCACGACTCTATCCGTGACGAGGCAACACTTCCACTTCATTTTGAGCCTCGTCTTGTAGATGTTCACGTTGATAAGAAATCACTAGATGAAGCCTTCGAAAATTTAAAAGATAGTGCAGGATTAACAGACGAGGAAGCTGACGCACTAAATCAGAAGTCTGCAAAGATGGCAGCATTTCTTAAAGCGCCAGAACGGGTCGAGAGGATTGTTAGTGATATTGCTGAACACTTCAAAGAGAAGGTTTTGCCGCATGGCTTTAAAGCGATGATTGTTACGCCTGATAGGCATGCCTGTGTTCAATACAAAGAAGAGCTGGATAAACATTTCCCTACTGAGGCAAGCAAGGTTGTTATTTCAACAACGGCCAATGATGATCTCGAATTCAAGCAAAAGTGGGGTATAGATAAAAGCCAGCAAGAGAAGATCGTAGATGAGTTTAATGATGCTACATCTGAGCTTAAATTCATCATCGTTACAGCAAAACTCTTAACCGGATTTGATGCGCCAATACTGCAAACGATGTATTTGGATAAATCCATAAAAGATCATACATTGCTCCAGGCTATTTGCCGTACCAATCGTCTGTATCCACAAAAATCCTTTGGCCGAATAGTCGATTACTTTGGCGTATTCGATGACGCAGCGAAGGCTTTAGAATTTGATGAGGAAAGTTTGCAACAGGTAGTTACCAACCTATCTGAGCTAAGAGGTAAGCTACCACAAGCTATGGCGGATGCTCTTTCACATTTTGTGGGAGTGGACCGAACGCTCGAAGGATTTGAAGGTTTAGAGGCCGCTCAAGACGCCATTGACAGTGATGAGAAAAAGGATGCCTTCGCGGCAGATTTCAAATATCTAGCCAAGCTTTGGGAGTCTCTCTCGCCTGATAATATTCTCGATGTTTATAACGAAGATTACAAATGGCTTGCCCAGGTTTATGAATCCGTCAAACCTGCCTCTGACAACATCGGCAAATTGCTATGGCTAACTTTAGGTGCACAGACTACCCAGTTAATCCATGAAAATATACATGTCGGTGAAGTGCATACGCTCGATGAGTTCGTTATGGATGCGGATGTAATTGAGGATATATTTAATAATCCTGACCCAAGAAAAACCAAGCAACTGGAAAAAGCGTTAGCAAAACGATTTAAAGAACGAATTGATCTTCCTGTATTCAAGTCTTTAAGTGAACGGCTGGAAACGCTCAGAGATAAAGCGGAAAAAGGGCTAATAGCTTCAATAGATTTTGTTAAAGAACTATGCAAGATAGCAAAGGAAACGCTCCAAGCCGAGAAGGAACTTGAAGAAGAACGACAAGAAAAATCACCCAAAGCTGCGCTAACGGAACTATTCCTGGAGTTAAAGAGCGACGAGACGCCAGCGGTCGTTGAACGGATAGTTAATGATATCGATGCAATTGTTCGTATTGTTCGCTTTCCCGGCTGGCAGAATACTACTGGAGGAGAGCGAGAGGTTCAGAAGTCACTTCGCAAAACGCTCTTAAAATACAAGCTGCATACCGACCAGGAACTGTTTGATCAGGCGTATGCATATATTCGGGAATATTATTAATGCCTCTGAGTGAGAAGCAATAACACACGAAATGGCTAACAACACACATGCCTTGGACAAACGAACATCTTCAGTGGCTTCATGATACAGGTGAAATAATAGTCACCTCATCAGGAGAAAGTGTTCCTGTCTTTGAGTTTGCTTATGACAACAGCAATGAAGAGGTGATGCATCATTGGGCAACGCATTTCAGGAACCATTATTGCTTAGATACAGAAATAGAGCACCTCAAGCCCGAGGGGATGTCAAACTCAGACTACTTATTAACTCTAAAATTCCCAGGCAAGTCTGGGGGGCTTGGTCCAAGCACCCGTTCAGGTGATTTTGCAGAAATATTAGTTGCTGATTACTTGGAGTTCCTTCGTGAATATTATGTCCCAAGAACGCGCTATGACCGAAAAATAATTGGTAATGAGTCATCCAAGGGGTCTGATGTTCTAGGATTTAAACAGATAAGTGAAAAACCATCCAACAAGGACGAATTAATCATCTATGAGGTTAAAGCGCGTCTGTCAGAGAACAGTGTAAGTAATACATTGCAGACAGCAATCAATGATAGTTCAAAGGATGAAGCAAGACTCGCGGAGTCTCTAAACGGGGCAAAACAAAGACTGTACGATCAGCGAAATTATGAAGGCATGAGCATAATTTCAAGGTTTCAGCAAAACGTTGATCACCCATATAAAACTAAATATGGAGCAGCAGCGGTATTGAGCGATAGCTCATGTTGTGTCGAAACGCTAGCTGAAGCATCTTCAGAGGAACATTCATCTAGAAAGCAGTTAGAAATGATTGTGATTAGAGGTCCTCTTTTGATGTCATTAGTGCATAGTCTATACGAGAGGGCCGCGAATGAAGCTTGAAGCGCCTTCAAAGAAAATGCTGGCGATTACGAAGTCGAAAGCAAAGATGTATGAATTTGCTATTGATGAGGCATCCCATATTTCGCTACCTGTTGAGCCTCGTAACTTGTTGATCACCACAATAGGTATTTTGGGCGAACTGTCTGCTATCGAAGCACGTCAAGAGCAACAGGCAGAAGATGTTAAAGAGCATGAAGAACTAAAATCTGAACTTATATCTGTAGGCCAGTACTTTGATGCGCTGATTCAGTCTCATCTGGCTGATGAAATGACTGTTTACTTAAAAATTATAGGTTCGGCAGCCTATTACCTTGCGAACATGCCTGGAAGCTCAATGGTTTTGGCCAAAAGTATAGCTTATAACATTGAACCCCTCACTGAGACTAATCTTGAAGGGATTATGATATGGATATTGAAGTCTGACTTTAATGAAGACTGGTATCGGATGGAGGATACGTATTTAACGCAAGGCATAGATCGCGTTGGATATGCTGCACGTGGTTTTTTTAGTTTAAGTGTTAATCAACAAAACTTTAAACAGTCAATACACGATTTGAGGCATGAGGTTTACCAAAAAGGCTCAGATCGAGAGCTTCTGTTTGTCGACATCATTTCCTCTTTGCTTTTTAGGAAAATTGAGAATGCATCAATAAACTGCCTGCCAAAATATACACATATTCCTTTAGAACAATGGGCAAGTGTAATTCTTAAACCAAAATTTGTTCAAGAGTTTTGGCCAGCGCAGAGATTATTGGGAGAACAAGGGGTTTTATCAGGATTATCTGCGGTTGTTCAGATGCCTACCAGTGCTGGAAAAACGAAATCAACAGAATTGATTATTAGAAGCTCCTTTTTGTCAGAGCGGTCCAGTGTTGCAGTAATAGTCGCACCTTTCAGGGCTCTATGCCGAGAAATAACAGCAACGTTTGAACAAGCTTTTGCAGGAGAAGACGTTAATATCAACGAACTACAAGACGTATTGGATATATCAGATAGCGATGATGAATTAATTGGATTTCTTACCGGAGTAGCTAGGCAAGATACGATGAGTGTGAAGTCGATCATTATAACGACACCGGAAAAATTGGTTTATTTGTTAAGGCACGAACCTATTCTGGCAGATTCGATTGGCTTACTTGTATTCGATGAAGGGCATCAGTTTGACACTGGAAGGCGTGGTGTCACTTACGAGCTACTGATGGCATATCTAAAATCACGTGTCAGACCAGAAGTACAGAAGGTCCTAATATCCGCTGTAATGGCGAATGCTAATTCGATTGGCGAATGGCTTAATGGTGAGACAGGAATAGATATACAGGGCAGCAAGTTGTTGCCGACTTTGAGAAGCACAGCATTCGCGAGTTGGCAAACAGCCATGGGACAGCTTCAGTATATTGACCAAGACAGGGAAGCCGATCGTGATTTCTTTGTCCCAAGAGTAATTGAGCAGATAAATCTCGGTAGGAAAGGACGAGAGCGAAAAGATCGTCTGTTCCCGACTAAGAATGATAACCCTAGCGTAGCAGCATATTTGGGCGTTAAATTATGCCATCAAGGTCCAGTTGCTATATTTTGTGGGGTGAAAAGCACTGTCACCTCAATATGTGAACTTTTAGTAGACTATTATGATAGGGGGCTTGCTTTACCTCCGCCAGCTATTTCGAGTGATCAAGATGAGTTAGGTAGAATTTCATACCTGTCTAGTTTGCATTTTGGTGAAGATTATATTTTCACTCGTTCGATTTCTCTTGGAATCTTGCCCCATAGTTCCAACATTCCAAATGGTGTTCGCGTGTCCGTAGAATGGGCAATGGAAGCAAATAAGTCAGTGTTGGTGGTATGTACGTCTACTCTGGCACAAGGGGTTAATCTTCCAATCAGGTACCTAATCGTTTCAAGCACATTTCAAGCGGGGCAGGAAATTACAACTCGTGATTTTCACAATCTTATAGGGCGTGCTGGGAGGGCGGGCTATCATACTGAAGGAAGCATTATTTTTGCGGATACCGACGTCTTCGATAAACGCAATAATTATAGAGAAAGATGGCGATGGCAAAGAGCATCACATTTGCTTGATTTTACCAATGCAGAAGATTGCGCCAGTAGTCTTCTGGACTTGATCGAGCCGTTTGATTATCAGGAGCTCACTGTTGATACTATACAGTTTATCACGGACCCTGGTGGCTATAGACAAAGTTGCATAGACGCAGGTATTCAACACTCTATTGATATCAGTTCGCTCCAAGCTCAAATGGATTATAAAGAAAGTCTAATTGAAGCCATTGAAAGCTATTTCTTATCCTACTTGAAAGACAACCCAGGCGCTCCCCAGACCTTTTTTGATGAGTTGGCTCAAGGAACATTGGCTTATTTCTTATCAGACGATAATCAAAAGCAACAGCTTCGCATGGCTTTTTCACTGATCGCCGATAGGGTTCTTTCTGTGCCCGAAGAAAAAAGGCCATTCTTTGGAAAATCATTATTAGGAGTGAGAAACTTAAACATAATTGAAAGTTGGCTTGATGAAAACTGGAGTGAATTGACGCAGGCAAAAAGCTCAGATGTGCTTCTAATACTTTGCTGGCCATTGTTGTCGCAGCTTAATCGCAACAAGATATTCCTTAAAATCAAGCCAGAGGATGTCATATTAGAATTCGCAAAACATTGGATATCAGGAAGCAGCTATGCTGATCTGTATGACCTTTTGATTAACTCAAGTGCTTACTACCAAGCCGGGACCCAGCAAAGAGCTATTAAAATGGATCACGTGATTGATTTGGCTGATGGTGCGCTATCATTTGATGCGATGTTATATGTCGGAGCAATAGCAGATGTAGCAGAAGGAAAAGGGCTTGATGAAAGTATCTTAGAGTCTCTGAGGATTTTGCAAACACGTCTAAAACTTGGTCTTTCAAATAACCTTGAGACGTGGCTATATTCTCGTGGCTACGTGGACAGAGAAGTATGCAAAAAGCTTGCTTCTGTCCTTCATAGTGAAGGGGTGGATTTGGATGTCTTCGACTTTAGTGTATTAGAAACCTTTCAGCAGTCTGTAAACGATTGCATGTCTGAATTTCCTACGTATTTCAGAAGAAATGGATAGCCATAAAATGAGAATACTTGCTTGCCTGAATGGGTATTAATTCTGAGTATTTCGATTGATTTCAAGGCAGCGATGTTACCCGGTTTATTTGCTAACGCTAAATCGCGATATGAGGATCGGCGATCCACCCTTCGAGCGGATCGAGCGGGTTGGGTGCGCCGAACCCGCTGTCACGGTGCATCCATACCCATGCTGCCTGAATAGCGCAGAGGAGCGCATCGAGAGTATCAGCGCCGGGATCTTCCGCGAGGGACATTGGCGCTTCTACAGTCACGCCGTACAGTTCAAAGAGGCCTCCGTCGAGGATTATCTGTAGCAGGTTTACTCTGGCCTGATGCTGTTCTTCTGTTTGTTTCTTCTTCGTGTCCTGCTTGTAACCGCGCCGTCCAATGATTCCTCTGGCCAGTACGCCCGGATAGGCTTCAACCACGATCCTGTTAGGATCGCCTTGTTGTAGTCCGGGGATCGTGACGCCCGCGTCCCGCAGTCTCGGGGCACCTTCGCAGAACATCAGGCCGACCGGTGTGCCGTAGAGCTTCTGCGGGCTGATCGAGCCAGCAGCGATATCTGTCTCGCGGCGGTGTTCTTTGTCACCCGGTAGCCGGTTGGCCCGGTAGTCGTCGAGGGCCGCACGGAAGCCTTTACGGCCAAGCTCCTTCACATGTTCGACATAGCCGTCCCAGCTATCGGGCCAGCCGATGTTTTCTATGAACCGTCGCGATTGTCCGAACGGGAAATCGATACCGGCAATCCATGGACCCGGCCTTCTCAACGCGGCTTCAAACTCCCCGAATTTATGCCATTCGGTCAACTCACCAGCGCGCAGGCTGTTACCGTCAAGTTCGCATTCCAGACAGGTGATCGGTTTGCTGCGTTTGGGTCTGCTCGTAAAGTCGATGCCGTAGATTTTCATACGTCCAATTTGGCATGCATTGCCGTTCCAATCCAGCCTTTCTTGGCCTTGCTGGCTGCTCAGTGTGGTTCGCAGACGGTCTCCGCCAGGGTACGCTTGGTCAGGCGTATTCGTCTCCTCTTGCGGTTGCCCTCATAGCTTCACTGTTCTAGCCGGGGTCGCCGGACCGGCAACGGGCTGCCCGCATAACCGTGTTGCCCGTTCCCCTTCGGTGCCTGTCCGGCTTGGCCCCCGTCTTAGATGTTTCGCGAATTTCGGAACAACCGCTTAACAGAGGAGACATACCATGACCAAGAACATCGCACCCCGACAGGATGTTTACACCCGCGTCACTGACAAGATCATCGCAGACCTCGAACAAGGCATGAGGCCCTGGATGAAGCCCTGGAATGCCGAACATGCGGCAGGACGCATCACCAAACCCCTCCGTCATAACGGCCAGCCCTATAACGGCATCAATATCCTGATGCTCTGGTCCGCTGCGGTAACAGAAGGCTACAGCGCGCCGATTTGGATGACCTTCCGCCAGGCCAAAGAGCTCGGGGCTCATATCCGCAAAGGCGAGAAGGGCGAACTCGTCGTCTACGCCAACACCATCACCCGCACGGAGGAAAACAGCAATGGCGAAGAGACCGAACACACCATCCCCTTTATGAAGGGCTACACGGTCTTCAATGTCGAGCAGATCGAAGGACTTCCGGAGCACTACTACCAGCTCGCAGAGCCGGTCCTCGACCCGGTCGAACGCATCGACCACGCGGAACAGTTCTTCGCAGCCACCAAAGCCGATATCAGCCATGGCGGCAATCAGGCCTACTACGCCATCGGGGAGGATCGCATCCAGCTTCCTCCCTTTGAGAGCTTCCGAGACGCCGAGAGCTACTACGCCACGCTGGCTCATGAAACTACCCACTGGACCCGGCATCCATCCCGGCTCGACCGCGATTTTGGCCGCAAACGCTGGGGCGATGAAGGCTACGCACAGGAAGAACTGGTCGCCGAGCTGGGGGCCGCGTTTCTATCCGCCGATCTCGGGATCACTCCGGAGATCCGGGACGACCACAGCGCCTATATCGCCTCCTGGCTCAAGGTCCTCAAAGAAGACAAGCGGGCGATCTTTACCGCAGCCGCCCACGCCCAGCGGGCGGTTGATTTCCTGCATGACTTGCAGGTATCCGATAAAGAGGCCGCCGCATGAGGCGGCCTTTTTCCATACCCGTTATGGCGATAAACTACACGACTGACGAGGCTTTTATGATGGCATATCAATATACAGCACTTATCCGAAAGAACCCTGAGACCGACTACTGGGTTGATTGCCCTGATCTTCCCGGTTGCATTGCTTCCGGTAAAAGTATTGAGGAGGCAAAGGCTCAGTTCGCCGACGCTATCCACTTTCACCTGGTCGGCGTCAAAGATCAGAAGAAAGGCTATTCACTTCCGATCCCACGGAGCCGTAAGCAAGTTCTTGCCGAAGAAGAGGACGAGTATCTCGAAGCCTATACTGTCACCGTCGATGAGCCTTTTATGACGCAGTGAGGCTTGCACCATATAAAACAAAAGCTGCTTACGAGACAGCTTTTGATTTTGTCAGCCCCAGTGATCGGTTGGTTTGATCACTGCCCTTGAATCCCGCCCGGTTGTTGGGTGAGGCCAAAGCGTCGCTTGAGGCGCTCGTGAATGCGTGAGTCCAGGATAAAGAACAGGACGAACCAGATAAGTACGGTCAGCCACATATACCAGCCATCAACCAGAGACGGCAATTGCCCTGATGGAACTCTAGGGATTGGACCGAACATCCATTTAAAGAAAACCAAAATAGGCGCAACAACCACTACTGCCGCTATTGCTGCAATTAATCCGCTTAAACCCCAGACGGCCAAGCGCTTGATTACATTCTTCAGCCATCGGAGAGTGGTGGTAAGGGGAGATTGTTTATTCTGCATCATGGTCATAATCCTCATTTTATCTTTTATTGATTACTATTTCCTGGGAAGAAGACCGGCCAGTTTGTTAGGCAAGGCCTTCGGTGTGGTTTTGGGCAACGCTTTTGTCCTGTTTTTCGGCAGTGCCGTTTTCGGAGCGGGTCCTGTGACCGGGTTTTGAGGCCGTTCCCGGTTTCCAGTGAGATTGATGGGGTCTGTCAGTGGAACCGTCGGGAACTCCCGCTGGCAACTTGGGCATTTGTGATGTCCTTGGTTGCCGATGGCACAGGAGATGACCCCACAATAGCGGCAGTGGCAAATCGTCATCTTGCCGCAATGGGGACATCCGTTATAGCTGCTGCTGAGCTTCACCTTGCTCTTGAGCAAAACGCTATCGAGATCCGGTGTCTCTATCGCCCCAGGTGAAGCATCTGTGGTTTGCAGAGCGGTTGCCTTGACACCTGTTGCGATTGCCTCTGAGAGCTCGAAATCCAGCCGTGCAAGACTCCCAATATGCGTGCTGCATAGAAGGATCTTGTGCGCTGTTTTTGGTGCAAGCGGTTTTGCCGGTGGTACAGGTGGTGCCGATTGTTGTACTTGTTTGGCCTGCTGCTTCTTCTGGAAGTTTTTGAACTCCGCCTTGGCGAGGACCAGCTTGTTGATTCCGGTTTTGGTGAGTTGTTTTTTCATTTCCAGTTCCTCCTCTGTTTGATGACTTTGACGGCATCGTTAATCTGTTGTGCAAGCTTCGGACTCGGGCAGCCTTTGTCCGGATGAACAAGACGGATCAGTTCCCGGTGACGTTGCTTTAACATTGCGCGCGTGAGCTCTTCGGCTTCAGAGAAGCCCAAGAGCTGGAGCGCCTCCTTATAGGTATCGGGCGGCGGTTCCGGCGGTGGTGTTCTGCGTCTCTCTTGGTTTTCTTCTTCCTGCTCTTGCTCCTCGCGGTCGTCACCTTCACCACGCATATAGCGGGCGAAGGAGCGGAAGCTCCTGAATTCTTCTCGTCCGTATTCCCAGTAGAGCTGCCAGAGCTTCAGTCCCTCCTGACCTGCTTGTGCCCATTCCGCTGCAAGCCGTTTCGTCGGGGCAGAAAGAGCGGAGTATGTAAGCTGCAACCATTGAAGGCTGGACCGCAGCATACGTTGCAGCCCTCGGATGATCGCTGCCGAAAGCGTATCAATCAGCCGGTTGCAGCCTGTAGCGACCACCTCCGCCAGCCATTTCAGGACTTTTCCGACGACACCCAGGGCGATAATCAATCCCACAAAACAAAGGGTGTAGAGGAAAAGCTCTCCGATCACTTTGATGGTTTCAACGTTCAAGGGATATCCCCCGGTCCAGGAGTCCACTGGTCGTCAGGGTTAAGAGAAACCCCGTCACCCATGCCGTTCAGTTGATTGAGCCTTTCGTCGCAATCTACGAGCCTGGTGAGGATGTCGATTGCCTCATTGCGTCCGTATACGGTGACGACGTCGTTGCGCTGGCTGAGATACTTGAACACCACATGGAAGGAGTCACCGTAATAGCGCTTTGGGGCAATGACGCGTCCGTCTGCCTGTGCGCGCCGGGCCATGAACTCGTTTTGATCTTTCTCCTTTTGCGTCTTGTCGTGCGGGATCAGCGTGAATTGATGCTTGAGAGTTCGGTCATAGCGATTCCAGCCGTTCCAGCGCCGGACCCGGAATTCGTCCCTGGTCATGACGATCTCGGTCTCGGTATAGAAGAGGGACTGCCAGAAACTGTTCAACACCGGGAAGACGATCACAGGGGCGAATAGCACGGCGAACCATTGCCAGGAAGGTGCTTCCGGCATCTGGGTGAGGCCATAGAACCCGACACCCATGAGAGCAAGGGTGCAGAGTCCGGCGAGAAACTCTGCCCACTTCACCCGCTCCGGTGTTAACACTCGCGGAATTACGCGGAAAGACGTATTGCCGTGCTCATCTGTGAGCTGCTCGGTCTTAGGTTCTCCGGCGAATGGTGATACAATTTTACGTTTCAAGGTACTGACTCCGCTTTAGTTTCTGGAGCCAGTTTAGGGTTGATATGAACGGACCTTCCTCGCGTGATCCTCGCGCGGGGCCGAGAGAGCTTTTATATAAAATATTGCTTATATGGCGTACTCAGACTGGCAACTAAATCGCATTCGCGATGCCTTAAGGGCATTTCGCCAGTACAGTCACGTCGATGACCCGAGCTATTACGAGCATTACGACGAGAAGGAAAAGAGCAAGCGCGCCAGTCTCGTGAAAAGCTTCACCTGGGCCGATGTCCGCGAGGCGATCGCCGTCGCGACTGGCGTGGAGATTGGTATAGACATGAAGAAAGGCGCGGAGCGCCTTCGTCAGTTCGTTGAAGGGATCAACGACAAGGAGAATCCGGGGCAGAAGAAGTTCCCGGTCCTTAAAGCCGAATGGCTGGCAGCCGCCGTTGAATTCGTGACTGATAAAGACAAGGAACTGCTCAGCGAAGGCGAGTTGGAAGAACAGGCCGTTGACGTGCACGCGGCGCTCCGCCTGTCTGAATATCTTGGTCCTTCGCGGCGCGATAAAGTTGATCAGGTGCAGCCAATATGCCTGTCAGGCATCTATCGGAACCGAAAGACCGAAGGAGAGGAATTTGCGGTCAGGGAACTGACCTTGCATAACACCTCCGAAGAAGGCCTCGTTCAGGCCGTCGTGACCGAAGCGTTCTATAGTCCTGAAGCCGAGCAGCTTTATTCCGAGTGGTCACGTCAACAACGGCAGGATGAACAATATACGCATTTTAAATATTCTGGTTGGGCACTCATAACCCCCGAAGCAAATCTCCTGTTCTTCCTGAAAGAAGCCAGCTATCAAGTGAACCGCTACTACGTCACTGTTGCATCGGATTTTGACAGGCTGGTCAATGAGCCAGCCCAACTCTTAGCCTTGTTCCTTAACGACAAACCGACATTGGCAAAGCTTGCTCCTGAAGAAGGTGGCGTTGACAAGATTACCGAAAATATCAGTGCAAAACTAACGGACCGGCTTTACGTCTTTGCGAGGGAGCCATGGTAGAGCCAGTCTGGACCGGACAAGCCTTGCCGGATGATGTGCCGGGTGATTATCTGCGCTCGTGTATTCAAACGGCCCTGACGGATAACACGGCTCTCAAACTCGCCATGAGTTTTACGCTCAATTATTTTCTGTTGGGCGTTGCCAGGCGTGGCAATCCGCATAAGCTGAAAATCTTTGTAGAGGAAGGGTTTCCTTTGAACTTTCAGCACCATGAGACAGGGGCTTCCGTTCTGCACATCCTGGCCGCAGGTGGTGCGCGACCAGCAATAAGAGAATTACTGAAAAGCGATACGATCGAATTTTTGTTTCGGGATAAGCAGGGACGACTTCCGTCAGAACTCGCTTATCTCTATGGTAGGGACGTGGCTATGGCGCGATTGCTCGGGATCAAAGAGCGGAAGCAGGCAGGCGCGAAAGGGATCAAGCTGACCCGGAGGCCGAAGGGGAAGTAGTTTTGAATGAAACTCTTAAGAAACAAGGAGCGTAAGCTATTTCGATATTTTGTTGCCTCTATCTCTTTCGCCTGCTATCTGGGTTATACATTGAGTGGATAGATATTCGAATGCGATTGAATAGTTAAGTTATGGCTGGAAGAGACAAAGAATCACAGGAGATCATGGCTGCGGCTATGCGATTTGTTAAGTCCGGAGACCGCACAGAGTTGGAGACATTTACATTGGCGGCCCTTAAAAAGGCAGATTACCAACTAGGTGATCGGGATAGTGGTTCTGGGTACAGAAGAGCTATAGAGGATCTTATAGCCGAACGAGAAACCAAATCTATTTCAGAGCGAGAAGAAGACGTGATCGATGCCAAGCCCAATTTTTTTGGTTTCGGTGTCAACTTAAACGCACTATGGCGAAGAGTTAAGAAATGGCGGTCAAGAAATGACAGCTAAACCATGCACATGTTCCATTCCTTAGCATTGACCAGAAATGTACATGCCACACTATAAAGCCGACAAATTCTTTGCTTAGAATAGGCGTGAAACAGAAAAACTATGTTGAAAAAGTATTTATCAGAAAAGAAGAATTTTCATGCGCGCGAATCCATATTCATGAGCCGCCTTTCTTATGATCTGAAATTAGCAGCCGCAAAAAGAGATTATTATCTCAAAACCTATTTCGAGGACGTAGACCATGATGGTTTTGATGTCATTTTTGATGACGATGATTCCATAGTAAAGATACAAGTGAAAACGTTACTTGATGGATCATCAGATCAAGATGATACATCGACAAACAACTGGGAAATCCACAAGTGCATCTTGCGTCCGCAGATCCACTTGTTAGATAAGCTTGGCTTCGAGTCATCACCAGAAGGCGAAGGTGTGGGTGGTGGATTTATACGGATGGATCTTTCTGTCGATGATGATGATAACGTAAATGTGAGATATCATTACACTGATCTATTCGTCCTGCTTGCTTATGATTTGGGCATTCTGCCGTACTCACGTAGAAAAACTTTAGATGAAAAACTTCGTGACCTTCAGTGTGGTACTTCTCACGAAAAGATAGGTATCCCGAAAGGACTTATAGTGCAGGCGAAGTCACCAGAAGCATTGCTTGCTCTTATGGGGATTCATAGTAATGAAAGTTTTTCATGGCGATATCTTACGCTCGTACTGGCCAATCATGAGAATCAATACGCTTCTCGGGAGATGCCCTTGCCTATGCCAATCGAGGAATTGAGAAGAAGCATCAAACAAGAGCTGGATAATTTGTTAGCGTTATAACGCGTATCATAGAGGCACTAAGGCTTATTAAATAATCAAAGAGCCGCCCGCAACGGGCGGCTTAAATTTTCTAAGCCTCGGAGATGCTTGAAGCACCGCCCCTGAATCCCTCCCGGTCAGGGGGAGGAGAATTTCCCCCTGAAGTGTTTATAGACTGGGCTTATTTCGTCGAAATACTCGACCCGTTGCAGGATCATCGGGTGATAACCGGCCCAGAGGACGAGCTGGCGTTTAAGCCAGTCGTTACGGGCGAAATGACGGCTGATCTCTTCTGCTGTCATGAGGTCGTGCAGCTCGACCGCGCTGGATTTGCCGTTTAGGCCAGCTTCCTGTTGTTCCCTTCCGACTTCACCGAGACGGGCAGTTTCTACCGGAGTTTTGCCGAGCCGTTTGGAAATATATTCCGTTGTGGCGAGGTCGTTATTACCGAAGAATTGCAGGATACCGGCATTGCCGGTGAAGGTTTCCCAGCGTTCGCCATAGAGCGCCTTGCCCTGGCTCCAGTCCTGGAGGATCACCCATAGCTTTACATGGTATGAGGCGATCTGGCCTGCGGCGCTTTCGAGCGTCCGCATATAGCCGAGCACAGGGAACTCATCGAGGCAGGCGAGAACAGGGGCCTTTGATTCGGCCTTCTCCCGCTCCATCGCATTCAGGAGCTGGTTGACGAACAGCCGGAGCCAGCGATTGCAGATCTCTGTCCGGGTGGCTGGGAAACAGAGATAGATGCTGACACCGTTCGGATCACGCTTCAGATCCCTGAGATCGAAATCATGCCCGGTCAGGATCTTCCGCATCGCCGTATAGTCCAGAAACTTGGTGTGCCGCCGGACGGTCGAGAGGACGCTGTCGCGCTCCCGGTCTGATTTCTCATAGAAATCCCGCGCCGCGCCTTCGATCGCGTTGGCGATATCAGCGGTGGTTTCGTGCTGCTCCAGGCGTTCAGCGTTATCGAGCATCTCGATTTCGAGGACGGCCATCGGATCGTCGTCATCCTCCGGGGATGGTTCCGGCATCATTGCGATCTTGATCAGGTCGCGGACCGTCACCAGATGACGGCGGCCCTCATAGCGGGGATCAGTCGCGACATGGAGAATTACGCCCTCGATGAAGTTCTTGGCACTTTCATCCCAATGAGGATCTTTTCCGTTGGGGTTCTGGATCACCATCGCATCCGCGATCAGGCTCGCATCCTCGATGATGGTCGAGCTCGTGAGGGTCAGGACCGCCATTGGATTATAAGATGCCCGGAATTTGGATATACGCTCCGAGCCGTAATGAAACGGATCGAGGACACAAACCCGCTGTCCCAGCGCGGCGCGCCGCTCTGCCGTGATGTTGGCAAGTTCCCCCTTGGGGTCGGTCGCCAGGATGCTTCCCTGGTAGAAAAGGAGGTTACTAATCAGGGTCACGGACTTCCCGGCGCGAGATCCCGCCACAGTCATGATGTGGCGATTGTCCTCGATCCCAAGGAGCTTATCGCCGAGTGCACCGAATAATATCTTGCTGCCAGGATTGGCAGGATCATAGGAGAGCGTGCTGCTTCTGAGCAACAAGGCTGTATCCTGAAATCGGGCCTGCGGCACGGTTTGTTGTTTGAGATAGCGCGTCGGCACGCCGCGCGGAATGTCTTTGGTCATATCTGGAAAAGATTTACTCATGTCAGTCTCCTGAAAAAATTACCCGCACCGATGTCCGGTGCGGGTCTGGTTTTTAACTTACGGGGTAAGGTTCGATTTGAAGGATGTAGCCTGGATCGGCTCGTTCCTTCGCTTTGCAGAACTTCACCACTTCGGCCCAAAAGGCTGCGGCCTGTCGATGGCCGTTTCTGATCGCTGTTTCCTGATGTCTGTTCGCAAGCTCGGAATAGGCTCTATATCCTTGGTCGCCGTTTTCTCGTAAGGACTGTGCGGCGTTATGGACCGCCTCTTTGACGTGAATGTGTTTGGGCATGTATCTCTCCTCGCGTGTCTGTTTACGAGATCCATTCTGAGAGAACCGGACTTGGCCTTTCCTCGTGGAAACCTCGTGAGGACGAGGTCGCTGCATAAAGCCGATCAAGACTGCTGTTAAGCTCACGGTTTCATCCAGTCATGGAGATGGGGGTTGGTCGGGTCTGCCGAACCGTTCTTGTCACTTTCTTCTTATTGGCCAGATTTCTGACTGTCTTCGAGCAATTCGTCCCCGGCGTTATTATTGTTTGCATTTCCTTATGGATCTCCATTTCTGGTTTGATCGCCATCCCCTTCATTCACGCCTTTTCCGGTTAACCCTGCATACGTTCACTCACTTTCCCCAAATCAACCCTTTCAGGGTGGAAACGGACGCTCCCGTGTCCTCCCCCGGCCAGGTCCGGGGTGCGGGCCGCTCCATTCGCTGTTTCCAGATTTGGGCCGCTCCTTATCCGTATGTGATCGGGTACCTGCAAAGGCCGTGATGGGCACGGCTCAAGCAAAACGAAAAGGAGAAAGAAAATGACTAAGAAAACAAAACAACGTCCGGTCGAGACCCTGCGCGATGGCGCGATCAAGGCGGCCATCTGGAAAAACGAAAGCGAGAACGGCGTCTTCTTCAACGTTACCTTCGCTCGCACCTACAAGGATGGTGACGGTGATCTCAACGACACGGACGGCTTTTCCGGAACGCAACTCTTGCGTCTGGCGAGACTGGCAGGAAAGGCCTACGACCGCACGGTCGAACTGGCCCGTAACGAAAGGGATAACGAAGACGAGGCGGAGGCGTAAGCCTCCCCTTCATCTCAAGACAAGGAGGTCTTAAGATGCCTATTAGCGAATGTGATTGTTGTGGTGGCGACTATAGATGGAGCTGGACTGAAGCCTTCGAGAAATTTGGCTTCATGGATGGCGACGGACAGGTCGAAACCTGGCAAGTCGAATCCGTTCTTACTGAAGCCGGATATGAGGTCGCCGTGGAAGAATGGGGGCTGCACAATACCGTCATTGGCTCGATCAAGAAAGACGGCGTGGAACAAATCCCCTACGACAACCCGGACTACAGCTTTGGATACGGTGAGCCACGGGATTACTTTCCAAAGGAGATCGTAAAATTACTGGATCAGAAGCTACCCGATGTAGATGGCTTGTAGTCCGATGCAAGGAGCGGCCCCGAAAGGGGCCGCTTTTTTTGGGTTTCACAGAAGTTATGCAGGTCGTAAGGCCTGCGCTTCTTTAGACAGGATTCATGGGGAGCATGTGGTGGCCGCAGACCAGCTTTGCATCGTGCTTAGCCCAGGCCTTTTGGTCGCACTGTTCGTTGGTGCAGAGATACTTGACGCGCTTGCCGCTCTTGTTTTCGGTTTCGGCATTCTCGCCACCGCTCTCCGAGCGGGCCGCTGGTGCGGCGCGTGGCTTTTCCATCCAGGTGATGGTAAAGCTACGGGCGAGAAGTTTATTCGTTACACGGTCGAAACGACCATCCGGCATAATTAAATGATGGACCTTGTCACCGGTCTCCTTGCCACCTTCTTCACCCGTATCCGTAGGCTGGAGGCCGATCTCCTTCATCTTCTCTGCCCATTGTTTATTGTGGTAGCGGCCCCGTCCAGTCTTGCCGAAATGATGTTGCCAGAGATGGACCATCTCATGAGCTAGCGTAGCCAGGATTTCCTTGACCGGACGGTCTCGGAAATGCGCCGGATTGAGGGCGATTTCATCGGTCGCGTGGCCGTCTTCGCGGCCAAAGCGTTCCGCTGAGAAATATCCATAGGTCCGTTTCCGGCGCTGCAAGGTGATAAGGCAATTTGGAAGTCCGCTTTTAAACAGGCTGCGATTGAAGAGATCGTATGCCTGCTGAAAAGCGTCGTATGTTTCTTTGGTCGGTTTCCCGAGGTCTGGGAATAGAGGTTGCTCGTTCATTGTAATGTACACTCCAATCCTGGCCGTTGCGGCGTTAAACAAATTGGGATGTACATTCCAAACTGCGTATGGCCATCCCGCCTGAAGTGCACTTCATTCTAGGGATGCGATTTAGGGCTTTTCCTCGTGCAAACCTCGTGCTAAACAGACTGCGAGAACTGGCGTGTGCACCGCAGAAATACACGGCATTCGAGCAATAATTAAGAAAAAGTTAACGGCTCTGGCGTTATCATCAGAGTAGATGCGAATT
Organism: Candidatus Thiodiazotropha sp.; assembly: GCA_040507005.1. GTDB lineage: Bacteria > Pseudomonadota > Gammaproteobacteria > Chromatiales > Chromatiaceae > Thiodiazotropha. The sequence goes on along the minus strand of JBEVVS010000087.1, from coordinate 6,499 downwards.
CCGAATAGGGATGAGCACAAGGTGTGCGCGGTAGTACCATTCTGGTCTCCACCGCGCGCACCTTGCTGGGGGATTTCCCATCCCCCGCGTACCCCCCTGGGACTCACTAAGTTCAGAGTCGCTTTATGGCGATCTTCACTAAGTGAGTGGGCTCAGTCCTCCGTGCTATATGTGGCACTCCGGACTGAGGAAACGGTTTCGGCGTTTCATCCCGACCGGTGGAGACTTCGCTCTCCCCCTGGACCCCCATCGAGTCAAGGGTCTTCGTGCCCCTGACAACCCAGACCAAAGGGCGCGTCGCTGCCCCTTGGAACCCAGGACCGGTGTTTCGGCACCGGCATCGACCAGGACTTTCGCTTCCTGGACCACGACCAAAAGGAGACTTCGGTTCTCCCTTTGGAAACCCATCGACCAGGGTGGCGACCCTGGACCCGCAGGCATGGCGCGCGAGGAAAGCGCGAGGAGAGCTGTTGCTTCCTCTAACTAGAGTGGAGGCCATGCCGGAAAGAAAAGACAAAAAGCGTGACGCACCGATCTCCTACCGCCCGCCGAAAGAGCTGCGGGAGGAGTTCTATTCGCGCGTTCAAAAGTCCGGCCTTTCCACCAGTGCCTTCCTCACCAAATCTGTCTTCTCGCACGATGCGCCCCGGCAATCCCGCCGCCCTGCCATCGAGGAAAAACTGCTCGCCAAACTGCTCTTTGAGGCCGCCAAGATCCGCCAGGAATTGAGCGATTTGGACGCGGATCAGGACAGCACACCGCTCATGGAGGAGGCGGTTCAGACCCTCACCGAAATCCGTGCCGCGCTCCTTAAGGGGCTGGGGAGGAACCCATGATCCCCTTCGCATCACAACGCGCACTTGGCCAGGATCTGGCGACCCATCTACTCAATGCCCACGACAATGAGATGGTCGAGTTGGCGGAGGTCAGTGGCGCGATCGCGGGCGATCTGCATGGGGCCTTCGCTGAATGGGAGGCTCAGGCCCATGCTCTCACCCGCTGCGAAAACTATCTATATAGTCTCTCCGTCAATCCCGATCCGGCACAGGACCCGCTGACCCGCGAGCAATATTTTGATTACATTAACCGGGTCGAGAGCAAACTCGGCCTCTCCGGCCAGCCGCGCGCCGTCATCTTTCACAGTAAATATGGCCGCGAGCATTGCCATGTCGTCTGGTCGCGGATCGACGCCGACAACGAGAAAGCCGTCCAGCTCGCCTTCGATCGGGAGAAGCTGATGATGGTCACGCGCGAGTTCGCGTGCGACCACGGCCTCGAACTACCGGACGGTTATTCCAGGGACCGGGATGGCAAGACCAAGCAGCTTTCCCTCTATGAAATGCACCAGGAACGGAGCACCGGTTTCTCCAAAGAAGATCGGATGGAGCAAGTCACCGATGCCTGGCGGGCGAGCGACAGTCCGAAAGCTTTCGTCCAGGCGCTTGCCGAGAAGGGCTACATACTCGCGACAGGCAAGCGGCCTTATGTGCTGATCGATATCTACGGCAACATGAACGCGCTGCCAAAACTGATCGATGACAAGTCTGTCCGGACCAAGGACATTCGCGCCTTTCTGGATAAAGAATACCCGCCAGAATCCCTGCCAACGGTCGATGAGGCACGGGCATTAGCCGACCGTCATCGCAAAGAAATCGAGGGTTATGTCAGGAATGAGCAGCAGGCCGACGCGCTCGCAGAGCTCAAACGTAACCAGGCCGAGCGGCGCAAGGAGTTGGAGCAGGCGAAGACGGCTCTCAAACAGAAACAGCACCAGGACCGCGTTGCTCTCGCAGGCAACCAGAAGGCACTACGGAGCGCCCGGCGTGCCGCCTATCTGATGCAAAGCAGGCGGCTCAGGAAGGAGCGGGATGCAAGAAAACTGACCGGTTTGGCCGCCTTCCTTGGAAAAGTCTCCGGGGTGGAATTGATCAAAAAGCAACTCCACAAGTATCAGGACAGGAAACGCTTCCAGCGCTACCGGGAGGAACGGGAACAACTGACTGTCTCCCAGGTAGCCGAGCACAAGGCACTCAAACGTCGCCATGAAATGCAGCGTTTCGACCTACGGCGGAAGGTGCGCGCCCTCGAAAAAATCGAAAAGCGCGAGCTGAAATCACTCGAAGAGTCCCTCCGGAGGGAAGCAAGAATCCAGGATCGCGGCAGCCGGGATCATCTACCGTCGTTCGCTCCGGTACTCAAAAAGACCAGGGAAAAAGAGAACGAGCAGGCACGCGAAGCGGCAGAAGATGCACGGGAAGAATTCAATGCTGCGGCTTCTGGGAGGCCCCGCACGAAGCCGATCGAACTGAAAAAAGAGTTCGATATTGCTGCCGGAAATGAACCTGCTGAAGACGAGGATAGCGATTCAGGGGAAGCGCCGAAGCCCGCTTCACAGTCGAAAGTGCAACGCTATCGTCGTAAGAGAAAACGCGATCAGGATCTCGATCGCGGCCGCTAGTAACCGATTTGATGTGTCACCTACTAGATCTGGTAGGTGACACTTATATTCAAATGATGTTAACGCCCTGTGAGGGGGGAATAATTCAAATCGATATTAAGTTAGTAGTATAATCCATCATCAAACCATGCGTCCTGGACGGGACAATATAACCGTGCCTTCTATCCCACCAATACGATTAATGGCGTTTTTAAGTTCTTGATGTTGATCCGTGCTTCGAGAATCATCCCAAATAAAAACAATCATCTTTTCGTACGGAGTATCATCTCGAAGGTAAAGTGACGCATCTGCCGCTACTTCATCAATGACTTTTGTGATTGCGGACTGTGTGCCTTGTCTCATAAACTTCACCTCGATGATTAGTTGTAATGATGGAATTGCAAAATCGGCACGAGGTTTTTTTTGGCCCAGAGATTTTAGATATTCTTCGTCGTCGAGGTCATGAAAAATTGGCTCTAAAATTAAGCCGAGCAGTGCTTGGACGTGATATTCGTTAGAGATGTTCCATTTGGCAACTTGTGAATTCGATGTCACTGCCTTTTCTTCCCACCTCCAGTGTCGCATTGCATCTGATACATTCTCCAGGATTGACAAAACATCTTCATGTGTCGCCTTATTAGGAAGGCAAGTAACTTGGTCTTCGAACAGCCAGTCAAAGACAGTTAGAGCAATCACTGCATCGATAGACTGATTTGGCCAATTCTCAGGAGCCAGGATATATTGTGCAATCTTTGTTCTCTGTTCATCATCTGGTGTCGAGTATCCTGTAGAACCGAGAATTCCAAGGACTAGCGGATTTATATCAAGAGGAAGTTTATCATTAGCTGAAATGTACAAGATGAACGACATAAACCCGCGTTCAATTGAGCCCTTCGGGTGTATGTCACTTCCTGGTTTCAGAACTTCGTTTGTCAGCCATTGCATTTCTTTGTCTTGGTTGCTTTGGTAACTCAAGATACCTAAGGCGATTCCAAGTTGTGATATCCTGTCTTGTTCAAAGGACTGTGGCTGATCCGGTATAAAAAGAGTTCGGCCTTGTAGTCTTTGCAATCCCTCGCTAAATTTTTTAATAAGCTCTGGTTCTTTCAGTCCTCGGTCCATTAAAAAACCAAGAAAAGCAATTTCTTTGTAAGTCAGCAGGGATTTCTTGATAATTTCTTGCTGTTCTTGTGCTATTGCTGTTTCATCTGGAAACTGACCATCAGATATCCAGTGACAAAATGCCTGCAAATGAAAATCGAGATCGTCAAGCTTGTCGGTTTTTACAAGCAATGACTCTCGGAAACCAAAAATATCTTTTTCATTGCCAGACTTTCTCATAAGAACCACCTGGTGCGGCCAATTTTTCCGAATACTGCGTCTTCATCCCAATTTGGAACTTTCTGCATCCTCATGAGCAAATCTGCTATCAACTCAGAATACCGAATCGTGATCGGTAAGTGAGACGAGTAAAAGCTACGCCAATTATGATTGGCGAATGCAAATGCTTGACGTGTCAAATACGTCATATCCGTAAAAGTGGAATTACGATGTAGTCGCATAAGCACAGGATTAGGCATTCCATGTGTTTCTTTTTTGATATCTTTTGGACCGGTAAAGCAAACCAGTGACTCGTTTTGATTAATCGAATATCTCATACCTTTTTCGGGAACCAACTGACCCTTTTTGTTGTAACCGGCACCAGCCTGTTCAAGGTCAAATACGACGAATGGGTGGTCGTTTGCAAAGTGAATAAATGCAAACTCTAGATGTTTTAATGACAAAGCTGCAACAGCATCAGTAACAGCCTTGATTTCCAGGTCCTTTAGAGGTTTGAAAGTATGAAAAACCAGTCTAATTGGATCGGTTTCCTGCCAATTTTGATCTTGCTTTACGCGTTTCAGGAGATCTGTTAGGGAGTTAATAAGTTCTTGGCAGTAGTCATCATATGAGACTGCTCTTGTTTGGTTGTTGAGAATGTAGTTTCCGTCACCCGAAAAAACAGTCGTTATGCCTACAATTCTATCTTTTTGCCCGGTCCTGCTTTCGCTGAGGTTGCAGGAGCCTAGTCCTACAACAAGTTCATGTGCAATTGTGCTATCTGCCTTTAACAGCCAAGGTTGTCCGCCTATTTTTGCATACGATGCGAGACTCATTTGGTTGAGTGAGTATCCTAATGAGTTTGAACTCATGCCGAGTGTGTTTTCTGTGAAGCTCTGGACCGGAATATTTCTCTTGAAGAAAAATGCCTTACAATTCAGGTAAGGATTGCTTTCCAAAGGATACTGTTTGAAGCTTTCTTCAATCTGAATAAAAGCCAGATTCCAATCAAATCCGCTGGAAGAAGAATTTTCCATAGCGGCTCTGCATGCGGATAAATATGATTCCGCACTATTGTTATCTGTGGTGAAAATTTGTATCTCAGGCTTTTCAAACTTGAATCTCCGAATAAACCCTTTTTTATACGGAGGAAACCCACGAGATGAATTTTCGTTTGGCATCCCATCGAAGAACTTATTTAACAACTGTTCAACGCGGCCTTGATAGGGCTTTTGACAAATTGCGGCGATTCTAAGCTTCTTATTTGGAAAAACGTTTTGATCATAGGGGCCATGTTCATCCAAGCCCCGTTGGTGCCACGTGTCAGTTCTTCGCTGTGTGGGATCGAATATAAATGTGGGTTTGGGGATGAGTTCAGAGTGCTCGAATGTGAAATTGTTGGTTTCGCCAAAAAATGGACCGAGCTCAAGTTTAAGCCCAGGAAGGAGTTCAATCTCATTTTGGCGTATTCTCTCAAACACTTTTCGTATTTTTTCGTATTTGGATGGCCCTTGCCTTAAATTGGCTTCCTTAGCCATCGTGTTCGCCCAAAATCGCTCCGCTTTTTTTCCTAGTAAACAGAATACGACGTGTTTAATATTTTCATTCCGGGGTTCTAAATATGCTTGAGAAGATTGAATGGTTTCATAGCCTTCTAAATGGTCATCCAGTACAAGTACCTCACCATTGACCTCAACAACTCTTCCAACTAACTGTCTTTTTGGAGACAGGAAGTCCGAGTCTTCCAGTTTCGTTACCTGAACATATCTTCCAACCAGATCCACCCCGGAACTTAGTAAGGTATCGCATGAGGCCTCGATGAAGTTCCTTACATTGATGTCGCAGGTTAGAAGCGGCACAATATCGCCGTTCTGATTTAAAATTGATCGAGTCTGAAGCTCGTAGACTGTGGTTTTGATTAACCAGTCCGGCACTTCATTGGGATTGGCGAAAAGAGATTGACGAATATTTTTCGGATCGAAAATACGTAGAGGCGTAAGGTTCAGTGCTCTGAGGTTTGTGCTCTCAAAGTATCTCCGAATAGCAAGCTTGACGAGCAGGTTGACGAGGTAAGGTCTTTCCTTTGCAATTATTTCGGTATTCCGCCCCTCTGGCTTGATATCGCTTGTTATCGGAATAGTCAGTATGCAGTTCGATTGGCTATCCCTATAAATAATATGGCTTTGTTTCTTTTGTTCCCTCAGGTTTTGGAATTGTTCATCATCGTACTCTAACGAACCTGCCGTAATGACGAAGTCGTCCTTGACAATTATCGGTGCTCCATTAAGCAGGTATCGTGGTTTTGGCATGCTTTCTCACACATTGTTGGTGGTCTATCAATCCAGTAGACATTAGGGTAAGTACTTATTTTTGAATCCGTTTTCTAAATAGTCAAACGCTATATGGCTAAAAAGTCGGTTTTTGACTATTTGTCCCACTAACCTAGACACCGCTCCTCTTTTTAAATCTTAATTTGACCTCACATAAAGCCTAGTTATGGGTTAAAATAACAGGTTTTTTAGTGCTTGGTGATCGAGCGAAAGCACATTTGGAAATGTGTACATACTTGTGTACATATCGAGGAATAAGAATTTGTCAGGCAGTAATTTAATCAACGAAATCAATAAGAGACGCACATTTGCTATCATCTCCCATCCCGATGCGGGTAAGACCACCTTGACGGAGAAACTGCTCCTCTATGGAGGCGCAATCCAGATGGCAGGGACGGTCAAGGGGCGCAAG
>JBEVVS010000247.1:0-35988 GCA_040507005.1 Candidatus Thiodiazotropha sp. | reverse complement strand
ACGACTCTCCTAATTGGTGGATTTCGAGTATCATTGTGTCTTTTATGATCTGCAGGATCCAGTCATGTTGATTCTCCGTGGCGCACCCGCCCTCTCTGAATTCCGGTTAAAGAAACTCGCCCAACGTCTCTCCAACTTATTTGATGCAAAAGTGGGGATTGTTTCGGAGTATCTTCATTTCGCCGATGTCAATCAATCTCTAGATGAGAGAGAGCGGGCTGTGCTTGACAATCTGCTGCGTTACGGCCCCGCCATGCCCGATATCGTGCATCAAGGCACACTGCTGCTTGTGGTTCCACGACCGGGTACCTTATCGCCCTGGTCCACCAAAGCCACAGATATCGCCCACCATTGCGGTTTGCAGAAGATACAACGTCTGGAACGTGGTTTGGCCTACTATCTGACCATAGATGGGGAGGCTCTCGATAGCAGTCAGTATGTAATCGCGTCTGAACAGCTGCATGATCGTATGACCGAGACTGTGCTGTCGGATGCGGAGGATGCGACCTGTCTATTCAGCCGGGCAGAGCCTAAACCCTATATTCAGGTGGATATATTGGGGGGCGGAGAGTCGGCCTTGCGCAATGCCAATACAGACTTGGGGCTTGCCCTGTCGGAAGATGAGATCGAATATCTGGTAGAGAGCTTTCAAGCCCTGCAGCGGAATCCCACCGATGTGGAATTGATGATGTTTGCCCAGGCCAATTCCGAGCACTGCAGACATAAGATATTCAATGCCGACTGGATCATTGACGGGGAGCAGCAGCAGCGCTCTCTGTTTGAGATGATACGTAATACCACCGCGAGTTCACCGGGTGACGTCCTTTCCGCCTACAAGGATAATGCCGCGGTCATCAGTGGTCCATCCGCAGAGCGCTTCGTCCTCGATCCTGACACCGGTACCTATAGCTTCGGCCAGGAGGATATCCACATCCTGATGAAGGTGGAGACCCACAACCATCCAACCGCGATCTCTCCCGATCCGGGCGCGGCGACAGGATCCGGTGGCGAGATTCGTGACGAGGGGGCAACGGGTAAGGGCGCCAAACCCAAGGCCGGTCTGTGTGGTTTCTCGGTTTCGAATCTACGCATACCCGGTTGGGAGATGCCCTGGGAGGTCGACAATGGCAAACCCGGCCGTATCGTCTCTGCCCTGGATATCATGCTCGAAGGCCCGATTGGTGCCGCTTCCTTCAATAACGAATTCGGCCGACCCAATCTGAACGGCTATTTCCGTACCTATGAATCCCAGGTGCCTGGGCCTGATGGCGCAGAGCTGCGCGGTTATCACAAACCGATCATGCTGGCCGGCGGCTTGGGCAATATCCGTGCGGATCACATTGAAAAGGGTGGTTTTCCTGCCGGTTCACCCTTGGTCGTTCTAGGCGGTCCCGCGATGCTGATCGGTCTCGGTGGGGGTGCGGCCTCCAGCATGGCCAGCGGCACATCCGCCGAGGATCTCGACTTTGCATCCGTACAGCGCTCAAATCCGGAGATGCAGCGTCGCTGCCAAGAGGTAATCGATGTCTGTTGGGCAAAGGGGGATGCCAATCCGATTCTGTTTATTCATGATGTGGGGGCGGGCGGACTCTCCAATGCCTTGCCGGAGTTGGTTCACGATGCAGCCCTGGGTGGACGTTTCGAGCTGCGCACGGTGCCTAACGATGATCCTGGGATGTCACCGATGGAGATCTGGTGCAACGAGTCCCAGGAGCGCTACGTCATGGCCGTGGATGCGGGCAAACTGGAGGAGTTCAAGGCGATCTGTGAACGTGAGCGCTGCCCCTATGCCATCGTTGGCGAGGCGATGGATGAGGAACACCTGGTCCTGGGTGATGCCCATTTCGACAACAACCCTATCGATATACCTATGAACCTGCTGTTCGGCAAACCACCGCGCATGCTGCGGGATGTGCGCAGCAAGACCTTCAAAAAGCAGGAGCTCGATTTCAGCGGTGTCAACATCAGGCAGGCGGCTCTGCGCGTGCTGCGCTTGCCGACGGTGGCCAACAAGACCTTTCTGATCACTATCGGGGATCGTTCGGTAACCGGCATGGTGAGTCGAGATCAGATGGTGGGCCCCTGGCAGGTTCCGGTTGCCGATCTGGCTGTTACCACCTCCGGACTGATGGGATATACCGGTGAGGCGATGGCAATGGGAGAGCGGACCCCCTTGGCGCTGCTGGATGCGCCAGCATCCGGACGCATGGCCATCGGCGAGGCGATCACCAACATCGCGGCGGCGAATATCGAGAAACTGTCGGATATCAAGCTCTCCGCCAATTGGATGGCCCCGGCGGGACATCCCGGTGAGGATGTGAAGCTGTACGAGACCGTGAAGGCGGTGGGTATGGAGCTATGTCCCGCGTTGGGGATTGCAATCCCGGTGGGCAAGGATTCCATGTCGATGAAGACGGTATGGCAGGCGGGTGATGAATCACGTGCCGTGACTGCGCCACTCTCCCTGATCGTATCCGCCTTTGCCCCGGTGAAGGATGTCAGGTTAACCCAAACCCCGATGTTGCGAAATGATGCGGACGATTCAGACTTGATTCTGATCGATCTGGGAAAGGGGAAGAACCGCTTGGGCGCCACCGCTTTGGGTCAGGTATATCAACAAATTGGTCACCGGGGTGCGGACTTGGAAGACCCCACAGCGCTACGGCGCTTTTTTGCCCTGATCCAGGAACTGAACCAGAGTGATCTGTTATTGGCCTACCATGACCGTTCCGACGGCGGACTTTTCATCACCATCTGCGAAATGGCCTTTGCGGGCCGATGCGGCGTGAGTGTGGAGATCGATGACCTTGGGGATGAGGACCTCGCGATACTCTTCAATGAGGAGTTGGGGGCGGTGATTCAAGTGCGTCACCGGGATACAGATGAAGTTTTGAAAATGCTGAATGATGAAGGCTTGGGACGTTGCAGCCACGTTATCGGAACCCTCAACAGTGATGACAAAATCGAGTTCAAACGGGCCGGAAAAGAGGTGTTGAGCGCCACCCGGGTTGAATTTCAGCAGGCCTGGTCGGAGACAACACGGCAGATGCAGGCGCTGCGTGACAATCCCGCTTGTGCCCAGGAGGAGTTTGACCGGATCGCTGCAGCGGATCCGGGTATCCAGATCGCATTGAGTTTTGATCCCGATGACGACATCACCACACCTATGATCGCCACCGGTGTCAAGCCGCCGATGGCGATATTGCGGGAACAGGGAGTCAACGGTCAGCTTGAAATGGCGGCGGCTTTCCATCGTGCCGGATTCGAATGTGTGGATGTGCATATGTCGGATATCATCGACGGGCGCATCAGTCTGAGTCGTTTTAGAGGCTTGGTGGCCTGTGGTGGTTTTTCCTATGGTGATGTATTGGGTGCGGGGGAGGGTTGGGCCAAATCCGCCCTTTACAACAGCCGTGCGCGGGACGAGTTCGAGGCCTTTTTTACGCGCCAGGACAGCTTTGCCCTGGGCGTCTGCAACGGTTGTCAGATGCTCTCCAATCTACATCAACTGATTCCCGGCGCCGATCACTGGCCCCACTTCGTGCGCAACCGCTCGGAACAGTTTGAGGCAAGACTCGTCACTGTGGAGGTCTGTGAATCACCCTCGATTTTGCTGCATGGCATGAGCGGTTCGAGACTGCCTATCGTGGTAGCCCACGCCGAGGGTCGTGCCGAGTTCAATGATCAGCAGCAACTGCAGGGTGCAGATGAGCTGACGGTGTTGCGATACCTGGAAAACAACGGCGAATTGGCGAGTCGCTATCCAGCCAATCCAAACGGCTCTCCGGAAGGTATTGCCGGGCTCTGCAACAGAGATGGAAGGGTGACAATTATGATGCCCCATCCGGAGCGCGTCACCCGCACGGTTCAACACTCCTGGCATCCGGATGAGTGGGACGAGGATGCCCCTTGGATGCGACTGTTTCGTAATGCCCGCGTCTGGGTCGATTGAGTTTCAGAGGGAACTTTCGTCTCCCAGCTGGCGTGCTGCCTTATGGGTCAAACCTGGATGATTCTTCAACGCATACCCGGCAAAATGGAGATTTAAGATCGCCTCTTGCAGGCTGTTACGCAGGGATGAGTTTGGCGAGTCAAGGTGTTGTGCCAAGGTCTTCAGGGGAACTTCCAGATGGTGTTTATGTACCGCTACCGGGAGATTCAAACGGCCTGCCAGGTTCAGGAAAGGATCCACAGGAGCAATATCGGGTTGACGGTGGTGGTGTGTCCTGAATGAGTAGACGAGTTCCGCATCCTGGGGTATGAGATTCAAAGCATCCCGATAACTGTCTGCTAGGGATTCGCTGATTTCGCTCTCACCGTTGATCACAGCACGGACTATCTGGGTTACGCCTCGGGCAGATTGCAAGTCCGGCTCGAACGCGAGTATTGCGGCCATCAGATACCTCTGGTTTTTGCTCAGATTGTTGGCCTGATAACCGGACATGTTGAATTGGCGCTGATCCGCGAGGTTTCGCAAAAATGCCTGGGTGCAGGCAAAGTACCTCGATGTGTAGTGGAACAATTCTTCGGCACAACCGCCCCAACCGGCGTGAAATTCCGGGTAGTACAAACCATCCACACATTTCAAGTTGCTATTCATGACGCCTGACAGTTCACGAAAAAGTTCATTTAACAGGTGATTTTTGCAGAGATCTCAATCAGATATTCGAGGTGGAGGTCACAATGGGAAATGCACCTGTCACAGCCTCTTAGCACAATATAGCTCAATTATTGCCCCGATCCCCGCGGGAAATCTATGCCATACCGAGTAATTGAGAATTAACTAATTGAAATAAAAAGACTAAAATTATATTGAACCAACCGTTTTTCCGGTGCTTGCCAACACGCAATCCAAGGCACGGATCGGCTGCGATTGAACACCCGGGTAGGCCCCTGAGCCAGCCGAGGCCGGGGAATCTAAAACTGGATATGCTGTGTTGGAGTAGATAGACTAAGACGAGATAATCCTGGGATAGTTGTTTATCAAGGAAACATCACTGCAAAGAACAAGCGCGGATATGAAATCGGGTATTATTTGGTTTCAGCTTTAGGCATATTCAAATAGATAAATGAACGAAATTATATTACAGATCAAGAACTACATCAGATCGGCATGGCGTTTTAGATGGCCGGCGGTCATACTCGCCTGGGTTGTTGCCTTGATCGGCTGGGCTGTCATATTTGTCATGCCTGACAAATATGAATCAGAAGCGAAAGTGTATGTGGATACCGAGAGTGTGCTGAGACCTCTGCTCGAGGGATTGGCCGTGCAGAACGACATGAAACAGCGACTGCACCTGATGACAAGGACCCTGCTCAGTCATGAAAATCTTCAAAAACTGATACTCCAGACAGACCTCGATCATCTGGCTACCAATCGTCAAGAGCGAGAGCAGCTCATTGACAGGCTACAAAATACGATAGTTGTCGATGTTAACCGCAGACCCATTCCCGGTACCCGTGGCGAGACAGAAAATTTCTATACCATCAGATACACTTATCAAGACCGCTTTATGGCGCAAAAGGTGGTAAAGGTATTGTTGGATATCTTTGTGGAAAGCGCTTTGGGTGATACTCGCATCGAATCCGATGCGGCACAAAAGTTTCTGAGACAACAGATTCGTGAGTATGAGGCCAGGCTTACCGAGGCAGAGAATAAGCTGACGGAGTTCAAACGACAGAATGTTGATACCCTGCCGCGGGATGGGGGCGGCATTTTTCAGCGGCTTGAATTAGCGAAGACAGGGCTAGAGGATATTGAGCTGGAACTCAAGGAGGCACGGATTCGCCGCGATGAGCTCAAGCGTCAATATAGCAGAACGCTTGCGGAAGAGGAGAGGAGAAGGGCAAGTATGGGTGTCTCCGCCAATGCCGATTCTCCTACCGCACAACGCCTACTTGCGATGCAGACGCGGCTGGATGAGCTGCTGCTTCGATATACTGAACAACATCCAAGTGTTCAAGAGATCAAGCAGACCATTGAGGACTTAAAAAGGCAGGCAGAAAACTCACCCGCTGTTGTCACCAATACAGCAACCGCATCAACTAACGCATCGTCGGCCTTGGAGCAGCTGAAACTCTCGTATCGTCAATCGGAGGTCGATTTAAGAACGGTTCGGTTACGTCACGATGAATATCAAGCCCGGGTCGATGAGCTGAAGGAAAAGCTGGACACGATGCCGAAGGTTGAAGCGGAATTGACCCGATTAAATCGTGACTACAGCATCAATAAAGAGAACTACCAAGAACTGGTTCAACGACTGGAATCGGCGAAGATGTCAGAACAGGCTGATGAGGCCGGTGACAACCTCAAATTCCGAATCGTCGAACCACCGAATGTTCCTATACTCCCCATTGGTCCAAAGCGACTCCTGCTGACCGGACTTGCACTAATGATGGCGCTGGCCATAGGCGGTGGCCTGGCATTTTTACTCTCCTTGCTGAAACCAGTCTATTTTGACATGCGCACACTCAGAACCGAGTTGGAATTTCCTGTATTGGGTCAGGTCACCCGCGTCATGACCGATGATGTGAAGATGAAGCGGCGCCTGGAGATCAGCGGTTTCGTATCCGTAGTGGTTTTACTGTTTTTACTGTTTATCGGCATAGTGCTCATCCATGTAATGGGGATGAGGGAAGACATCATTCTGCTGATCAAACAATCGGGTATCCTCTCTCTATTCCGCAATGGTTCTTAAAACCGCCCGATAGGAGTGGCCTGAATTGTCAGGTCATCGAATAGCACAGGACTCAGATGCGATATTTTGCTATATTTCCGCCCTTCCACTATGGCCGGAGAGATCGAGATGTTCAAAAAAAGCATGCAAATTCAGGGTTATGACGACGAACTTTGGGCAGCCATAGAGGCGGAGGAGCGGCGTCAGGAAGAGCATATTGAGCTGATTGCATCGGAAAACTACACAAGCCCCAGGGTTATGCAGGCCCAGGGTGGAGTGATGACCAACAAGTATGCTGAGGGCTATCCCCACAAGCGTTACTATGGCGGTTGTGAAAACGTGGATGTCGCCGAGCAACTGGCCATCGATCGGGCCAAGGCATTGTTCAATGCCGACTATGCAAATGTACAACCCCATTCAGGCTCCCAGGCCAATGCTGCGGTCTATATGGCGTTGTGTGAGCCTGGGGATACCATTCTTGGTATGAGTCTGGCCCATGGCGGTCATCTGACCCATGGCGCAAAACCCAATTTCTCGGGAAAGATATACCACGCCGTCCAGTACGGCTTGAATCCCGATAGTGGCGAGATCGACTACGATGAGGTTGAGCGCCTGGCCAAAGAGCACAAACCGAAAATGATCGTGGCAGGTTTCTCTGCCTATTCGCGGGTGGTGGATTGGCAACGCTTTCGCGACATCGCGGATGACGTGGGTGCCTATCTGTTCGTGGACATGGCCCATGTGGCTGGATTGATAGCCGCCGGACACTATCCCAGTCCGGTGCAGATTGCGGATGTCACCACAACCACAACCCACAAGACCCTGCGTGGACCCCGTGGCGGGCTGATCCTGGCCAAGGCCAATCCGGAGCTGGAAAAGAAATTCAATTCATTGGTCTTTCCCGGCACCCAAGGTGGCCCCCTTATGCATGTCATTGCAGCCAAGGCGGTGGCCTTCAAAGAGGCGATGGAACCTGATTTCAAAGCCTATCAGCAGGATGTGATTGAGAATGCACGCGCCATGGCCAGGGTCTTCATGGATCGGGGATATGATGTGGTTTCCAAGGGTACCGATGACCATCTTTTTCTGGTCAGCTTCATCGAGGCGGGATTGACCGGTAAGGATGTGGATGCCTGGCTTGGAGCGGCGAACATTACGGTGAATAAAAATGCCGTACCCAATGATCCTCAGTCTCCCTTCGTCACCTCCGGGATCAGGGTAGGGACCCCAGCGGTGACAACCCGAGGATTCGGTGAAAAGGAGTGTGTTGAACTGGCGGGTTGGATGTGTGATGTCATCGATGGTCGAGGCGATCAGTCAGTGATCGAGTTGATCAAAACCAAGGTGTTGTCGATCTGCAGTAGATATCCTGTCTACAGGGGTTAATTTTGAATTATGAATTTAACTTGCCTACTTCGCATTGATTTTCGAGGGCAAAAGGTGTGTAGACAGTGAACAAAATAATTCAAAATTCAAAAATCAAAATTCAAAATTTTTAAAAATGCGTTGTCCATTCTGCGGGGCCCAGGATACGAAAGTTATCGACTCCCGACTAGCGGGAGAGGGCGATCAGATACGCCGGCGTCGCGAGTGTACGGTCTGCAAAGAGCGCTTCACTACCTATGAGACCGCTGAACTCAATCTGCCCTGGGTGGTGAAACAGGATGGTAGCCGGGTCCATTTCGACGGTCGGAAGTTGCGAGCCGGCATGGCGCGGGCACTGGAAAAAAGGCCCGTGAGTGCCGAACAGCTGGATACTGCAATCAATCACATAACGCGTAAGTTGATGGCGGGGGGTGAACGGGAGGTGGCCTCACTGGCGATTGGCGAGCTGGTCATGGATGAGTTGAAACGATTGGACCAGGTAGCCTACGTCAGGTTTGCTTCCGTGTATCGTAAGTTTGAGGATGTGAATGCCTTTCGTGAAGAGATCGAAAGGTTGGAACAACAACCGAGCCCGGAAGAGCTTCGGCGACAGCTTGATCTATTGCGTGAAGAGGAAAAAAAGCGTTGAACAGCGCCCTCGATCAACGCTACATGGCGCGGGCGATTCAGCTTGCCAAGCTCGGTTGGTATAGCACCCACCCAAATCCCCGGGTCGGCAGCCTGATCGTCATGGATGGCGAGATCATCGGCTCGGGTTATCACCGACGTGCGGGGGAACCCCATGCGGAGCGAAATGCCTTGGCCAAGGCAGGGTCTGCTGCCAGGGGGGCGACACTCTATGTGACCCTGGAACCTTGCTGTCATCAGGGCAGGACACCGCCATGTACCGATGCCCTTATCGAGTCAGGCATCAAACGAGTCGTGGTGGCGATGCCCGACCCCAATCCCCAGGTGGCGGGGCGCGGTATCGAGCAATTGCGTCAAGCCGGTATCCAGGTCACTGAAGGGGTATTGCAGGCCCAGGCCCAGGCACTGAATCCCGGTTTTATCAAACGCATGACCCAAGGACTCCCCTTTATTCGCTGCAAAATGGCGATGAGTCTGGATGGCCGTACCGCTATGGCCAACGGTGAGAGTCAATGGATAACCTCGCCTGCAGCCCGGGCGGATGTTCAAAGGTTGCGTGCCCAGAGCGCCGCTATTCTCACCGGTGTCGGTACTTTGCTGGCTGACGATCCCTCCATGAATGTTCGATTGTCCGGGAGGGAGCTGGGTCTGGATCAAGATATCCCGGTTCCGCATCCGCTGCGGGTGGTATTGGATCCTCAACTGGCCACCCCGGTTGACGCCAAGATGCTGGGTCTGCCAGGTCCGACGCTGATTATCTGCAGTGATGAAGAACACCTTCACGGTGCCCCATTGGAGAGTGCCGGCGCTCAAATTGTGAGGTTGCCGGGTGACGAGCAGCGACTCGATCTGCAACAGGTGGTACGTTATCTGGGACAACAGGAGATCAATGAGGTGCTATTGGAATCAGGGGCGACCCTGGCCGGTGCGATGCTGGAACAGGGCTTGGTTGACGAACTGATCGTCTATCAGGCGCCGCACCTGATGGGAAGCGAGGGGCGAAGTCTTTTTCTGCTTCCGGGCATAGCGCAAATGACCGATCGAATCCCGTTACAGGTTACGGATTTACGCCAGATCGGTCCGGATATTCGGATCACGGCCAAACTTAGCGGAATTGGGGACTGATCATGTTTACCGGTATCATCCAGGCAGTTGGAAGAGTTGCCAGTATAGCACCGAGGCAGGGCGATCTGCGCTTGACCATTGACGCCGGGCAGCTTGATATGAGCAATGTGGCAGTGGGTGACAGTATTGCCACCAATGGCATCTGCCTGACAGTGATCGGCTTGTCTGGGGATGGTTTTAGCGCCGATGTTTCCAGGGAGACCCTCTCTCTCACCACCCTTGAGAAACTTTTGCCGGGCAGTCCGGTGAACCTGGAGAAGGCGCTGACCCTGAGCACGCCCCTGGGAGGGCACCTGGTCAGCGGGCATGTGGATGGGGTGGGTCGTGTGGTTGAACGGCGGGATGATGCCCGATCAATACGTTTCAGGATCGAAGCGCCAGCCGCCTTGGCTCGCTACATTGCCCATAAGGGATCGATCTGTGTGGATGGGGTGAGTCTGACGGTGAATGGGGTGGATGGGGCCGGTTTCGATTTGAATATCGTACCGCACACCCTGAAACAGACCATTATGGAAAACTACCGTGCCGGCAGCGAAGTCAATCTGGAGGTGGATCTGATCGCCCGCTATCTGGAGCGGTTGATGCTGGGGGATCCGGAAACAAAAAACAGTGCCTCGGGTGTGACCGAGACACTGCTGAAGGAGCGGGGTTTTATTCGCAATCAGTAGGCGATTTATTTGTTCGCCGTCTAATCATCCTCGTTGACACGAATCACCAATCGCGCCACCGGTCCCTGCCAGGTGTGTACTCTGGCATCGAGATCGCTCTCACCACCCGTCGGATCATTGTCACCGATTACGCCCCGATGAATATGGACTGTGGGATTGTGGTCCGCTCCCGTTGTGGAGGTGCCGCCGCTACCCGCATTGCCGCCTGGATCTGCAGGAATCCCCAGCACACCGGGCATGCCGCCGCCATTGATAATCTCATCGTTCGCCTCGGTGCCGGCATCATAACCGTGCAGATAGTAGGTATATGTCCCCTTCTTCTTGGGGATTCTCAAGCTGTCGAGACCGACAAACCCATCGTTGGTGGGAAGCAGCATGGCCACCACCGAGAGAAAGCGGTTTCTTTTATTCGGTCTATCGATGATTGCCTCGGCGCTGGCACCCGGGGCCAGCAGGCCGGAGGCCGGGTTGGCAACATATTCGCCACCCGCGGCTTCCAGATCGGCGATCAGGCCATCGATGTTACCGCCCTCAGCCATCGCTTGCAGGTTGGCCGATGCCGCTGTCCCTACCTCGAACAGGTCGGTATGGCGATTGTGGTTGGCCACCAGCAGAGGGGTGAAATAGATGGCGTTGGTCAGATTCGTGATCTCCACACTGATTGCGCGGTCACTGGCCAAGCTGTTTGCCGAGAAAAGTAAACCTAGGGATGCTGCCAATACAGTCAGGCTCTTTTTCATGCTCGTCTCCTCATTTACAGGGTTGGATTGGTGATTCTTACTGTGTAAGAGAGTCTGAACCGCCGACCTCCCTTGCGGATCACGAAATCCTCACAAATGCATCACACTGGGCCGAGGTGGAATCGGCAGGTGAATTGCGGGTGCCCTGAAGATATTGCTCTGTTAGAATAAGGGGTTAACTTTGAACAAAATTCATGGGTAGTACATGGCGCTTAACACCACACAAGAGATCCTTGAGGACCTGCGGCAGGGCAAGATGGTCATTATCATGGACGACGAGGACCGGGAAAACGAAGGCGACCTGGTCATGGCGGCGGAGTGCGTAACCCCCGAAGCGATCAATTTCATGGCCCGCTATGGGCGCGGTCTGATCTGTCTGACATTGACCAAGGAGCATTGCAGTCAACTGCGTCTGCCATTGATGGTCACCACGGATGATGAGCTTTCTGCAACCAACTTCACTGTCTCAATAGAGGCGGCGGAAGGCGTTACTACAGGTATCTCGGCCGCCGATCGATCCACTACCATACTCGCGGCCGTGGCCCCAGATGCCAAGCCCCAGGACCTGGTTCAGCCTGGACATATCTTTCCCTTGATGGCTCAACCCGGTGGCGTGTTGGTGCGTGCCGGACATACAGAGGCGGGATGTGATCTGGCACGTCTTGCGGGCCAGTCACCGGCGGCGGTGATTGTCGAGATACTCAACGAAGACGGCACCATGGCACGCCGCCCCGACCTGGAGAAATTTGCCGCTGACTTCGACCTGAAGATCGGCACCATTGCCGACCTGATCCACTATCGAGTGAAGAACGAGACCACCATCGAGCGGGTGAGTGAATGCAGTTTTCCCACCGAGTATGGTGATTTCCGGCTGGTTGCCTACCAGGATGTGGTGGACAATGAACTCCACCTGGCATTGGTCAAGGGACATCCCTCGGCTGACCGGCCTACTCTGGTAAGGGTTCATATGCAGAACAGTCTCTGCGATCTGTTCGAAGCCAAATTCGGAGAATGCGGATGGCCGCTGCGCAGTGCCATGAGTATGATCGGCAAGGAGGATGAGGGTGTCATCGTGGTGCTGAGAAATCACGATACAGCCAGGGAGATCGTACAGCGCATGATTGACATGCAAGCTGTGGATGATTCGCAGAAAAAGTTTATCAAGAACGACAATAGCAAGGAGCTGCGAACCTATGGGGTGGGCGCTCAGATTCTGTTCGATCTGGGAGTGAGAAAGATGCGGGTGTTGAGTGCACCCAAGAGCATTCATGCCCTGTCCGGATTCGATATGGAAGTCACCGAGTATGTGGCTGGAAAGTGAGCCGGCCTGGGTTTAGGACTTAAAAAATATGCGGTGCTGTGAACGGACACTGGCTATAGTTAGGTGTGAAGAGACAATATCGGTTTATCAATTTCAGGGTAGTAACAGATGAGTATGAAGACAATCGAAGGGGCAATGACTGTCAAAGATGCACGCTTCTGTGTAGTGGTTGCGCGCTTTAACAGCTTCATTGTTGAGAGTCTGCTGGATGGGGCCGTGGATACCCTGAAGCGACATGGCGCCAATGAAGAAGACATTACCTTGGTGCGGGTGCCGGGTGCATTTGAGATGCCGCTTGCATTGGAGAAGTTAGCGGCGAAGGGTGAGTACGACGCGATCATCGCCCTAGGCGCTGTGATACGAGGAGGCACACCCCATTTTGAATATGTTGCCGGTGAGTGTGTGAAAGGCATGGCACAGGTGACTTTGAAACATGGCGTCCCAATCGCCTTCGGCGTGCTTACCGTGGATACCATTGAACAGGCCATTGAACGTGCCGGCACCAAGGCTGGAAACAAAGGTGCGGAGGCAACCCTGTCTGCGATTGAAATGGTTAACCTGTTACGTCAGATCGGTTAATGAGTGAAAAACGCAGTCAAGCACGTAAGCATGCTGTGCAGGCTATCTATCAATGGCAGGTAGCCGGACAGGATGTTGCTGATATCATCAATCAGTTTCTCGAGGAACAGGATCTGAAGTGTTTCGAGGTTCCCTACTTTCAGGATCTGATGAGGGGCGTGCCGAGCCATCTGGTGGAACTGGATGAACTGCTCAAGCCCACCCTGGACCGGGCCATCGAGAGTGTGGATCCGGTAGAGCGCGCCATTCTGCGGCTGGGTGCCTACGAATTACGCCACAAGCCGGATATCCCCTATCGCGTGGTAATCAACGAGGCGGTGGAACTGGCCAAGGTGTTTGGTGCGGAACAGGGTCATAAATTTGTCAATGGCGTGCTCGATCAGGTGGCGAAGAAGGTACGCACGGTCGAAGTGAAAGCGGGTCGAAGTTAGGGCTTCAGCTGGTTATCCCTTTCAGGTTAGTCTCTGGTCGCCATTAATCCCTATCTCTTATCAGCTTTGTACAGGTGTCCCGCCGCACCAGGATGGCGAGGGTCGGTTACATAAGTGCGCCGGTAACCGGCTGAACAGTTTTATCAGGCAGCTCCCCCTTTTTCTTCAATAGCTTGAAAGTTACACTGACGGTTTACCGGAGACAGCAGCCAACCTAATGAGTAAGCGTCGCCCGATCTCTGAATTCGACCTCATCAATGACTATTTTGCTGGCATGACGCCCAAGCGGGGTGATGTGGTGTTGGGCGTGGGAGATGATGCTGCACTGCTGCGGGTGCCCCAGGGGATGGATCTGGCGGTGAGTATGGATACCCTGGTGGCCGGTGTGCACTTTTTTCCCGATACCTCACCGGTGAATCTTGGCCACAAGACCCTGGCGGTCAATCTCAGTGACCTGGCGGCCATGGGAGCTGAACCAGCCTGGGCCACACTGGCGTTGACACTCCCCGAGGTGGATGAGGATTGGCTCAGGGAGTTCTGCCGGGGATTTGCCGAACTGGCAGGGCGCTATAAGCTCCAACTGGTGGGTGGGGACACCACTTCAGGACCGCTGAGCATTACGGTTCAAGTGCATGGCCTGTTACCCGAGGGCACGGGCATCACCCGCGGCGGTGCGCGGGTTGGAGATGAGATCTATGTAACAGGGACCCTGGGTGATGCGGCAATGGCCCTGAGTCGTCAACATGAATGGGCCGGCAAGCAGGATCTGCAGAGGCTCGGCGGGCGGCTCGAATGGCCGATACCGAGGGTCGAGGCGGGTCTGGCCCTGCGTGGTCTCGCCAGCAGTGCCATCGACATCTTGGGCATATTCTGGCATCGAGCGGGGTCGGCGCCAGGCTGGAGCTGGATAAGATCCCCCTCTCGTCTCAGGTGGCCAGCATTCTCCAAGCAGACGACTGGGCCACCATTCTCGCGGGTGGCGACGATTACGAGCTCTGTTTCACCCTGCCGCCGGCATATAGCGACCGGCTAGCCGGGATCTCGAAGCAAAGCGGCGTGAATATGACCTGCATCGGTATCATCGAGGCACAGCGGGGATTGCGCTGTCTGCAAGGGGATGGATCTCTGTGGACGAATGAGCATGGGGGCTACGAACATTTTTCAAGCCGGGCTGGAGAGTCTTAAACATGCTTCAGAGACGAACGCCGGGGATGGTTCCGATCGATGAGTAAAGAGGCAGTGAAACCCGATCTGCGCAAGCCGGTTCATCTGCTTGCTTTCGGTTTCGGCGCTGGTCTGCTGCCCAAGGCGCCTGGCACCTACGGTACCCTGGTCGGGATACCCCTCTATCTGTTGATTCAGCCGCTCTCATTGCCACTCTATGCACTCCTCGTGCTGCTGGCCTTTATTGCCGGGGTGTGGATCTGTCAACGCACTTCTGACGATCTGGGGGTGCATGACCATAGCGGCATCGTGTGGGATGAGATCGTCGGTTACCTGGTTGCGATGGCACTCGCGCCGTCGGGCTGGGTATGGATTGGGATTGGATTTCTGCTGTTTCGAGGGTTTGATATCCTCAAACCCTGGCCTATTCTCTGGATTGACCATAAAGTGAAAGGTGGATTGGGTATCATGCTGGACGACGTTATGGCAGGGTTCTTCACCGCAGGCACTATCTTGCTGCTCAACCTGACAGGATGGTTTTGATGAGAAAGGGCTGTTTCATATTACTGCTTTTGGCGGCTATCTCTCCTGCTCAGGTCTTGGCGGCGGATCAGATCGTTGTGGAGGCGTTGTTTACAGACAAGGCGATGGTGACCATTGACGGTGTTAGAAGGTTACTGAAGCCCGGCAAGCCGTCCCCTGAGGGTGTACGGCTGATCTCTTCAAACAGCAAGGAGGCGGTGATCGAGGTGGAAGGTGAGCAGAGAACCTATCCCCTTGGCGGGCATATCACCACCCGATTTTCCAAGCCGGAACTGCTGACCGCCAAGGTTTGGCGCAACCAGGCCGGGGCCTATACCACGGTGGGATCGATCAATGGCAGGACGGTCAATTTCATGGTCGATACCGGGGCAACGGCGGTTGCCATGCACGCCAATCAGGCCAAGCGTCTGGGACTCTCCTACAAGCTGGATGGCAAGCCTATCATCGTGAATACTGCGAGTGGCACTGCAAGAGCCTATGATGTGACTCTCGACCGGGTTCAGGTAGGGGAAATCACCCTGCATAACGTGCGAGGGTTTGTCATCGGCAACAATGGTCCGGCCCGGGTGCTGTTGGGGATGAGTTTTCTCAACCAGGTCAAGATGGAGGATCAGGGCTCGGTATTGCTGCTGGAGAAACGCTACTGACCTGTCATCGGGCACGCAGGTGTCCGCTGCCACCTATCGCATCCGACACGCGCCGATGCCATCTTACGGATTCACACGGGATCGGTTGTCTTGTCCCGTTCGATCAAAGCGTAGGCGGAGTGGTTGTGGATGGATTCGAAATTCTCCGACTCCACAATATAGGCGCTGATACGCGCTTCCCGATTCAATTGCACGGCAATGTCCCTAACCATGTCTTCGACGAATTTCGGATTGTCATAGGCATGTTCGGTGACGAATTTTTCATCCGGTCTTTTCAGCAGACCGTAGAGTTCACAGGAGGCCTGTTTCTCCACCATGTCAATGATCTCTTCGATCCAGATAAAGCCGACGGTGCGTGCCTGCACAGTGACATGGGAACGTTGATTGTGCGCGCCGCGGTCGGAGATCTTCTTCGAACAGGGACAGAGGCTGGTTACCGGAACCACAACCTTAATGTGGATGACGGGTGTGCCCCCATGGATCTCGCCAATCAAGGTGACATCGTAATCGAGCAGGCTCTTGACCCCTGAAACCGGTGCTGTCTTATTGATGAAGAAGGGGAAATTCATCTCAATATGGCCCGACTCAGCCTCCAGTCGTTCAGTCATCTCCGCCAACATGTCCTTGAATGACTCGACCGTAAGCTCTGTTTCATGGCTGTTGAGGATCTCCACAAACCTGGACATATGGGTGCCCTTGAAGTTGTGTGGTAGATTGACGTACATGTTGAAGTTGGCAATCGTGTGCTGCTCGCCCTCACTGCGGTCCCTGATTCGCATGGGGTGGCGAATGTCTTTGATACCCACCTTGTTGATGGCTATTTGGCGCGTATCGGCGCTGTTCTGTACATCGGCTATTTGTGAACCGCTGAGCGGTGTCTTGTCGAGCATGTTATCTATTCCTGCCCCACCATGAGGTGTAAGCCTGTGAGCAACTTTGATTCAAGGGTATCGTCACCAAAGATCGGGGACAACTGAGAGAAGATCAGGTATTTACAGCTGAATCATCCGATTCAGGTCCAGATTGTGATCATACCCCCGGAATCAACCGGGTCGAACCATTAATTATCTCTAAAACATCTATCTGGAGTCAAACCTGGAGTATTTGGAATTTTCCTGATGTTATTCCAGATAACTTTTTTCACAACAGTTACTTAGCAAGTTTAAGTGGAATTTGCGCTAGGTTTTCAAAGATATCAATCAGTGGGTTCTGGCGGTGATATAGTGTCCAATCCAACGCAGAGGATCTGCCTCGGCGTCAAAGCTCTGAAGGCTTTGTAGCGCCTCCTGTATCAGATTTTCCCCCTTCTCTTTAGCCCCGGCGAGCCCAAGCAGAGTGGGATAGGTCGGTTTCTCCTGGGCCAGGTCCTTGCCTTTGGTCTTCCCCAGGGTTTCAGGATCACCCTCCACATCCAGGATGTCGTCCTGAATCTGAAACGCCAGTCCGATGCATTTGGCATAGTGATCAAGACGCTGGATGAGCTTTTTATCGGCGCTCGGATCGAGCAGCGCAGCCAGACGCACCGCGGCTCGAATCAATGCGCCGGTCTTGTGGATGTGCAGATTTTCCAGCTCCGCCAGGTTGAGCTCCCGGCCGACTGCCTGCAGGTCGATCGCCTGTCCCCCGGCCATACCGCGAGAGCCGCTGGCCCTTGCCAGTGTCTCCACCATCGAGAGCCTGACCTGGGCATCTGCCTGCATGGAGGGGTCGCAACAGAGGGATTTGAAGGCCAGGGATTGCAGGGCATCACCAACCAGGATCGCCGTCGCCTCGTCATAGGCGCGGTGACAGCTGGGCTGATTACGCCTCAGGTCATCATCATCCATTGCCGGCAGGTCATCATGCACCAGAGAATAGGCGTGGATCAATTCCACGGCACAGGCCGGGGCGTCAAGCCTTTCCCTGCTGATATGCAGTGCCTGTCCGGTTGCATACACCAGTATCGGCCGGACACGCTTTCCGCCATTGAGGGTGGCGTATCGCATGGCCTCGTGCAGGCGGGTAGGCAGGGTGGTGGATGGGGGAAGAAGCCGCTCCAGGGCCTGTTCGACACGCTGTTGGCACTCCAGGCTGAAGGCCTTCAGGCCATCATTCATGGTCATCTGAGAAGGGTTCCAGATCGGCGTCTTGGGTCTCGCCATTGAGGATGCGTACCTTCTGTTCAGCCTCCTTAAGTGATGCTTGGCAGATTCGGGTCAGGGCAACCCCGCGTTCAAATGATTTTAAGGAGGCTTCGAGGGATAAATCACCCTGTTCCAGGGATTCAATCAGGCTTTCAAGCTCTTTCATCGCCTCTTCGAATGGGGGTGTCTTCTGTTTTCTTGGCACTTTCGCTATCACTGTAATGTTTCGCTTCCGCAGAAGCGCTGACCTTGAGGGTAAACTAACCTACCCCAGCTGCGCGGGTCAATGATAGGAGCCAACCTGATACACTGCCGGGGGGAGATGAAACAGGCTGCCGAGACTCGCCAGCACTCTCCCAGATGTGTAAACTCCCGCCGTTGAAAACCATTTGCATAGGATCGACAAACTAAGATGAGTGGCAGTTACGACGCTTCTGATATCGAAGTCCTCAGCGGCCTTGAACCGGTACGAAAGCGACCTGGGATGTATACCGATACCACCCGGCCCAATCATCTCGCCCAGGAGGTGATCGATAATAGCGTGGACGAAGCGGTTGCCGGCTTTGCCAAATCGATCGATGTCACCTTGTACAAAGACGGATCCCTCGAGGTGCTGGATGACGGCCGGGGTATGCCTGTGGATATCCATCCCCAGCAGGGGGTGCCGGGCGTCGAGGTGATCCTGACCAAACTCCATGCCGGCGGCAAATTTTCCAACAAAAGCTATCGCTTCTCAGGTGGTCTGCACGGGGTCGGTGTGTCCGTAGTCAACGCCCTTTCCAAACATTTGGAAGTCTGGGTGCGACGGGATGCCAAGGAGTTCAATATGGCCTTTGCCAACGGCCATAAGGTCTCTGACCTGGAGATCGTGGGTAAGGTGGGACGTAACAACACCGGGACACGCTTGCGTTTCTGGCCGGATTCGAGTTATTTCGACAGCGCACGCTTCTCAACCCGCCAATTGCGCCATGTCTTGCGGGCGAAGGCGGTACTCTGTCCCGGCCTGAAGGTCACATTCTTCGATGAGAAGAGTGGCGAGAAGGAGTCATGGGTCTACCAGGACGGCCTAAGAGACTATCTGCTGGATGCCTTGCAGGGGCTGGAGAAGATACCTCAAGAGGCGTTTGTCGGGGAGATGTCGGGGAACACCGAAACAGCCGCCTGGGCGGTGGTCTGGCTGACAGAGGTGGGTGAACTGGTGACCGAAAGCTATGTCAATCTGATTCCCACCTCCCAGGGGGGGACCCATGTGAACGGTCTGCGTACAGGCCTCACCGACGCTGTCAGGGAGTTCTGCGAATTTCGCAATCTGCTGCCCCGTGGTATCAAGCTGACCCCGGAGGATGTATGGAATCGGGTCTGTTATGTGCTCTCTGTCAAATTACAGGATCCGCAGTTTTCCGGTCAAACCAAAGAGCGTCTATCTTCCAGGGAGTGCGCTGCCTTTGTTTCCGGAGTGGTCAAGGACTCGTTCAGTCTGTGGTTGAATCAGCATACGGATGCGGGTGAGCTGATTGCCGAGATGGCGATCGCATCGGCACAGAGTCGTATGCGTGCCGGCCGCAAGGTAGCCAGAAAGAAGGTCACACAAGGACCGGCGCTGCCTGGCAAGTTGGCTGATTGCAGCTCTGTGGATCCGGGCAGAAGCGAGTTGTTTCTGGTAGAGGGGGATTCTGCCGGCGGGTCGGCAAAGCAGGCACGGGACCGGGAGTTCCAAGCGATCATGCCGCTACGGGGTAAGATCCTCAACACCTGGGAGGTTGAGCATGGCGATGTGCTGGCTTCCCAGGAGGTGCATGACATTTCCGTTGCCATCGGTGTTGAGCCAGGTAGCAATGATTTGTCAAATCTGAGGTTCGGTAAAATCTGTATCCTGGCCGATGCGGATTCGGACGGGCTGCATATCGCAACCCTGCTGTGTGCATTGTTTCTGCGTCATTTCAAGCAACTAGTGGAACAGGGGCATGTCTATATAGCCATGCCTCCCCTATACCGAATCGATGTGGGAAAACAGGTCTTCTATGCTTTGGATGACTCGGAAAAGCAGGGGGTCTTGGACCGCATCGAAGCGGAGAAACTGCGCGGCAAGGTCAATGTGCAACGCTTTAAAGGCCTGGGTGAAATGAACCCCTTGCAGCTGAGAGAGACGACGATCCATCCGGACACCCGTCGCCTGATACAGTTGACGATAGAGCATGGAGACAGCACTAACCGTATCATGGATATGATGCTGGCCAAGAAGAGGGCATCCGATCGTAAAAAATGGCTGCAAGATAAGGGAGACCTGGCAGAGATATAAGGATTGTTTCGAGACAGAGAAATGAGTTTGAATAGCCGACAATTTCATAACAACGAATTACAACTGCGCCACGCTCTGTTATTGCTTGTCCTGGTCTTCATCCTTGCCTGGATAAAGCCTGCCTCCACGGCTGACTTCGAAGCGCTTGATGAGATGGCTCTCATGAGTCTGATGAAGCACGCCAAGGCCATGCAACAGCTGGCGCCGCAACTGCGTGTTCAATTAAGAAGCGTACGCATGAATATGAAGTTCGATGTCAGGGAGATCCACAACATCGAGCGCAGTATTGGAAAGGCGCAAACCGATGTGGAGCGTTTGATCGCGATGCACAGCACAAACCGTGTCAACCCAATCAGAGCCGGTTTTCTGGTGGATGATCTTCGTCGTAAAGCCGCAGCCCTGAGCCAAGGCCTGTCCCACATAAAGGCGCAGATCGCAAAAAAATACGCTGTTGCAGATGAACAAGAGATCGACAACATGCAACTGAATGACAAAGACAGTATGTTGCTATCACTGCTCAGCGACTACAGCCAATTGGTGGATCAGAGTTTGCAATTGGTGTCGGGTACGGTCATGCAAGAGTCACAGCAATCGCCACAGTGATCATCAAAGCGTCCCTCTGGCCAGGAATACATGGCGGCTTGCCATATATCAATGCTGGTCCTGGAAACACCAGGCATCATTGTCTCTTTTTTCAAACTGCCGCACCATCAAGATGAAGCGGCGGTAGATAACCATAGTCTTCGGGTATTAGAGTTTTTTAGATGCAGAGAATAGGACTTTATTTGGCTATCCTAGTGACGGGTTGTCTACTCGCATGGTTGCTGCTGTTTTGGAACCCTGACCTTGATAAGGGGCAAGCCACGATCAATCCAGCCCTGGATGCAGAACCAACAGGAGGGGATTTCAGCTTAAACTCTTCTCGCGGACCTGTCGCTTTGAGTGATTACCGCGGGAAGGTGGTATTGCTCTACTTCGGCTATACCTGGTGTCCCGATATCTGCCCGACCACCCTGGCCATGATAGGCACGACCTTGTCTGCAATGGATGAGGCCCACAAGGATCGGATACAGCCGTTGTTTATCAGCGTCGATCCCGATCGGGACACGCCGCAGCGTCTGCAGGAGTATGTGGAGTATTTTTATCCTTCACTGCTGGGTCTGACCGGCACAAAAAGTGAGATCGACGATATTGTCGCCCGCTATGGAGCTGCCTATCGTATCGTGGATAAAAAGGATGATCAGCCCTATGTGGTCGATCATACGGCGGATACCTACATTATCGACAAGCAGGGCAAACTGGTACGCAGGCTGGCTCACGGGTCCAGCAGCGAAGAGATACTCGGCGCACTGGGTCCGCTGCTTCAGGAAAACCTGAGCAGATAACCCGCCGCCTCCAGATAGCTGGCTTCCTGCTCCAGCTCCTTTCGGGTCAACGGGTGGTGGGCGATCCAATCTTCGGGAAAAACCAGGGATATCTTGTGATCTTCCACTTCAAGTCTGGGAATGGGTTTGGCCACCGCGGATCGTGCCCGATGGGTCAATACCGAGAGTCGGAGGAGGATGCAGAGCAGTTTGGTACAACTCACCACATCTTTGGCGAGCGCCTCGAAGATGGCGGTCGGGAACTTACGCCGATGGCCTCTGACCAAGGCAGCCAGGACCTTCTGCTCTTGCAGGGAAAAGCCGGATAGATCTGATTTTTCCAGCAGATAGGCACCATGTTTCTGGAATTGGCTGTGGGAGACGGTCAGGCCAATCTCATGCACTTTTGCCGCCCAAGATAGCATGGCTTCATAGCGTGGTTCTTCAAGCTTCCAGGCCCGTTTAGCCTGTTCGAGGAGAGCGACGGCGGTTGCATTCACCCGATCAACCTGTTCCTCATCCACGTCATAGCGGCGCATCAGGGTTTTCAGGGTGCGCTCACGGGCATCCTCCTCCTGACCGCGACCGACCATGTCGTATATCAAGCCTTCCCGCAAGGCCTCGGAAGAGACTTCCATGTGTTCGATGCCGATCTGTTCGAAGACGGCGGAGAGTACCGCCAGACCACCGGCAAAAACCGGTTTTCTCTCTTCTGACACCCCTTTCAATGAGAACTTGTTGATGTTGCCGGCGTCAATCAGGGCCTGTTTAAGCCGCGCCAGTGATTCGCAGCAGATCCCGGTTTTGCTCCAACCCTGCTGCAGGATGACGTTACCGATCGATTTGATACTGCCTGAGCTGCCGATTGCCCGGGTCCAATCCCCATCTCTGAATTCATACCGTACCGGCCGGATTTCCAGGCTGCAGGCAAGCTCTGCATCACGCATGGCTTGTGCTGTTATGTTGCCGTCAGGGAAGAATCTGCGGGTAATGCTGACACAGCCCATATGCAGACTCTCCCGTTCATGGGGTTGATAGCCCTGACCGATGATCAGCTCGGTACTGCCACCGCCTATGTCGACCACCAGGCGTGTTTCGTCCCCCGCGGCGAGCCCGTGCGCTACGCCAAGATAGACCAGTCGGGCCTCTTCCCGTCCAGCGATGATCTCTATAGGATGCAGTAACGCCTTCTCCGCAAGACTGTGAAAATTGTCATCCGGATGGATCTGGCGCATGGTATTGGTACCGACCACACGAATATTCTCTGCCGGTAGGGGACGCAATCGTTGCGCATATCGGCCCAAACAATCCAGGGCACGCTCAGCCACGTGGGGTTTGAGGCGTTTCTCCTCGGTCAGACCCTCGCCGAGTCTGACGGTATCTTTCATTCTGTCGATGATCTGCAGATGGCCCTCTATGACCCGTGCAACGATCAGGTGAAAACTGTTTGAGCCGAGATCGATGGCTGCAATCGCTTCATCAAGATTGGCCTCTGGGATCTGTTCCTGCATCTTCTATATTGACTCCTGATAATCTGACGAAGGATCTTTAGCGTATTTAAAAGGTCCGACATCATATCAGGAATCGGCGGCAGGAGCCTGTTACAGCCCAGCAGTAATATGCGTCTGGACGCCGCTTTCATCAATCGGTGACAATAGTGACTGGCGGGTCGATAGGATATAAATAATGAAGTATTGCAGCCACTGCGGCTCAGAGGTAGAGATTCGGGTTCCCGATGGGGATAACAGGCCAAGACATGTGTGCAATACATGCCATACCGTTCATTACCAGAATCCCAAGATCGTGGTTGGCTGTATACCCGAGTGGGAGCAGCAGATTCTTTTATGTCGCCGCGCCATCGAGCCCCGTTACGGATTTTGGACCGTACCGGCGGGATTTATGGAGAATGGCGAGACGAGTCAGCAAGGGGCCGCGCGGGAGACCCTGGAGGAGGCCTGTGCCAGAGTAGAAGTGGAGGGGCTCTACACACTCTTCAATCTGCCGCATATCAATCAGGTCTATATGCTGTTTCGCAGCCGGCTTATCGACCTCGACTACGCTGCGGGGGATGAGAGTCTCGAGGTCAAGTTGTTCCATGAACAAGAGATACCTTGGGACAAGCTAGCATTTCCGGTGATCAAAGAGTCACTCAAGCTCTATTACGCGGATCGTCAGGCGGGGAAATACCCCCTGCGCGGCGGCACCATTGTGCGTGCCGCAGGATCAACCAGGGGCTACCAGACAATCCTTGATACTGGTTGATCCTCATCCTCGGCAGGCGATGGCCAAATCCTCGTGGATAATGGTGGTGGATTCAGCTCGGGCAAATGGTGATATGTGCCGGTACGGCTAGAGTCCCGTTCCGCCATAGCTGGGAACCAGGCGTACGTTATTGGCCACATAACCATCATCCTTGTCACTCTTCTGAATATAGAACTCGAGTATGGAATCCCGGTTCGACATCACCTCATCGGTGACTTCGTCGGCCAGTTCGTTGGCATGACAAAAGACGCTTTCATAGGGCGAGCCCTCTTGGCGGGGATCGATAATCCACATATTCGGATCGATGCGCTTGAGAAAGCGTAAAAAACCATAGCCTTTCTCAGGAAACCATTTTGCGCAGACACCCCGTACGCATGAGCCGGGTTCTCCCCACTCATTGCGAGGTTCATAAGAGATCGGCAGCAGGTCAGGGATCAGGAAACCCGAATAGTAGTCGTCAACCAGTCTTCGCAACTCCTGTGAGACATTTCTGAATCCGAGCAACTCCACTCGACAGCCACGATCTTGCAGCGCGGTCACCACCTGCAGAAAATCACCATCACCGGTGACCAGCAGTAACAGATCGAGCTTCTCCGCTTGCAACATGGCATCGACAGCCATATCCAGGTCTGCGTTTGCCTTGGTAGTGACATTCCCCTCTTCGTCCGTATATCGGCGCACATTCTTCACGATAATCTTCCAGCCATACTCCCTGACCATTTGCTGATAGGTGGTTGCACGACGACGATATTCAGGGTCTTCCTTGGCGCGCTCCTGGTCGAAGGCTATATAGGTATTCAGTCTGAGTAGGGACCCGCCATAGCGCCCTGCAAACATCCTCAGGATGTCGTAGCGCAGTTGGTATCCTCCGTTGTATCGAACATTTTCAGCGTCGACAAATACGCCAATTTTAATATCTTGATGCAATGTGTTGTTCCTGAAATATTTAAAAGGGGTAAAAGACAGTGCTAAAGCATTGTGTAATGAAGCGATGTTCCCATTGACTAAGGGTCGTTAAAAATATATGCATCCTTGCAATTGATATGGCGTTTGAGCGCCGCTTCTACATTCAATGGGTCGAAAATCGTGATCAGGGGCCTGTTTGTTCTATTGATGGAAACCCAAGTAAAAAATAATATAGATAGTTTTATGGTGAAAATCGTTTCATTCATCTTTGTTATAGATGTAGATTTATTATACAACGGATTTGGGAATATTTTTAAATCGCGAGCTAAACTAAGACCCGAATGAAAATGGGATATTTAGCCCTTCGACATGCCATATAAATTGTATGCCGCAATAAAATCGCCTGATATGGCTCGATTGCAGATTATCGACATCTCACTGGCGCTATAATGAATTAACAAAAATCCAAAGGCGGGTAATATGACGGCCACCGATATTCCGATACATCAACACTTTAACGCCAGCGAACTGTTTCTTCAGGCAGATCGATTAGAGCCCTGCACATTGGTGATATTTGGCGCAGCGGGTGATTTGACCCAGCGCAAACTCATTCCCGCGTTGTATAACCTGGCGTGTGAAAAGGCAGTGGACGAACGCTTTGCCGTCATCGGTTACAGTCG
Source organism: Candidatus Thiodiazotropha sp. (assembly GCA_040507005.1). Classification (GTDB taxonomy): domain Bacteria; phylum Pseudomonadota; class Gammaproteobacteria; order Chromatiales; family Chromatiaceae; genus Thiodiazotropha. Next base: position 10,446 of record JBEVVS010000247.1, on the reverse strand, counting down.
TAGACCGCAAAGCGATGCTGAATATCGTACTGTTCTGTTCGATGGCCTACAGGCCTACTCGCGAACACAACCCATAGATAATGGTGTCTGGCAGGCATTCAGCCAGCGTGTCCGCTATGTGGAAGGCAATTTTGAAGACCCGGAGGGTTATGTCGCCCTGCGTCAGGTGTTGGAGGCCATTGAACAAGACATCCGCAGTGAAGGGAATCGTCTCTTCTACTTTGCGACCCCCCCGTCTGCCGCGCCGGTGATATTGCACCGTCTGAGTGAGGCGGGTTTGCTCCAGTCCGGTGGTGCCGAAACACCCTGGACTCGGGTCATTATGGAAAAACCCTATGGCCGCGATCTTGAATCGGCGAGCGACCTGAATCGGATTGTCGCCGAGGTGCTGCAAGAGGATCAGGTCTATCGCATCGACCACTATCTGGGCAAGGAGACGGTGCAGAATATATTGGTGGCTCGTTTGGGTAATACCATCTTCGAGCCCCTATGGAATCGAAAATATATCGATCACATCCAAATCACAGCCGCCGAGTCTATCGGCGTGGAGGGCCGCGGCCGGTTCTATGACAGAACCGGTGTGATCAGAGATATGGTGCAGAGTCATCTGCTTCAGGTTCTCTCTCTCTGCGCCATGGAGCCGCCGGTCTCTTTCGCTGCCGATGATATTCGGGATAAGCGGGTCGAGGTGTTGCGTTCCCTGCGCCAGTTCACATCCCATGAGGTTCAGGATCATGTGGTCTTTGGTCAGTATCGGGGTTACCGTGATGAGGATAACGTGGAGCCGGATTCACGCACTCCAACCTATGCCGCGATCAAATGCTATATCGATAACTGGCGCTGGCAAGGTGTGCCATTTTTTCTGCGGGTAGGCAAACATCTGAGCAAACGGATAACCGAAATCTCGGTGGTTTTTCGTCCTGTCCCCTTATGTCTGTTCGGACGCGATGATGTATGTCAGGACCTGGAGCCGAATGTCTTGACTATCCGTATCCAACCCGACGAGGGCATGGCCCTGAAAATATCCAGCAAGCGGCCTGGTGGTGAGCTGGAAGTGGGTTCGGTGGAGATGGATTTCAGCTACTCCGAAGCCTACACGCATCCCATCAAAGACGCCTATGAGCGACTCTTGCTGGATGCGGTGAAAGGCGATGCCACTTTGTTCGCAAGACGGGATGAAGTCGAGTTTGCCTGGCGTTTCATCACCCCAATTCTGAGTCACTGGGATGCAGCTGCAAAAACACAGCCCGTATTCTATGCCGAGGGCAGTGAAGGCCCTGTGGAAGCCGAAAAACTGATGGACCGCTACAGCCGTCAATGGCGGGAGATCTAATGGAACGTTTCATTCTGGATCCAACTGAGTTTAATGAACAGGCCGAACGCTGGATCTGCAACAAGATCCAGCTGGTGCTTGAGTCGTCACCGCGCTGTCATCTGATGTTGGCCGGTGGGTCGACGCCGTTGCCTGTCTATCAACGTCTGGCACTGCGCAAGGATATTCCCTGGTCGCAGATCAATCTCTTCTTCGGTGATGAGCGCTGTGTGCCTGTGAATACCCCCGACAACAACTACTCCACTGTGATGAACAGCCTGTTTCCAGATGGTGATCGTCCGGAAGGCATGAATGTCTATCGCATGTGCGGTGAAGAGGAACCTGACAAGGCAGCGCAGGTGTATGAACTGGTGCTGCCGGAGAGGATCGATATCCTGCTCCTGGGCGTCGGTGATGACGGCCATACGGCGTCGATCTTTCCCGGATCGGCTGCATTGGATGAAGACAAGCGACGGGTGATGCCGAGCATCGGTACAAAACCGCCGCTACAACGTTTGACCATTACACCGCCGGTAATCCAAAGCGCCAGGCATCTGTTAGTGCTGGTCCAGGGTGAGGATAAGAGCGATGCCGTGCGCAGGGCGCTGGTTGATCACAACGTTCCCGCAACCATTGCCCGGGATGGGGATTGGATGATGGACCTCCAGGCGGCCCGCTCTTTGCCGGAAGATCAACGGCTGGGATTATTGATTTAGTATCAACTGGTCTTAATTGACAGGAACAGACTATGCCTGAAAACAAACAGTTTCATATCGGCCTGATCGGGCTGGGTGTCATGGGACGCAACCTGGCGCTGAATATGGAAGAGAAGGGCTTTCCGGTGGCGGTATGGAACCGGCGCAGTGGGGCAATCACCGAGTTTTTGGGTGAAAACAGGAACAAACGGTTTGGCGGTGATCCGGACCTGGCCCGGTTTATCGACCTGTTGGAGCGACCGCGACGGATTCTGTTGATGATCAAGGCAGGAGATCCCGTGGATCAGGTCATCGAGCAGTTGATCCCGCTGTTGGAAGCTGGCGACATCGTCATGGACGGGGGCAACTCCTGGTTCGAGGATACCCGGCGTCGGGAGCGCTATCTTCGGGAAAAGGGGCTCCATTTCGTCGGTGTCGGTATCTCCGGCGGCGAGGAGGGGGCCCGTCATGGGCCATCCATGATGCCGGGTGGCTCCAGGGACTCCTATGCAGAGGTGAGTGGGGTGTTCGAGGCGATCACCGCCCAGACCGAAGCGGGTGCCTGCGTCACCCACGTGGGGCCTGACGGGGCCGGCCATTTCGTCAAGATGGTGCATAACGGCATCGAATATGCGGATATGCAACTGCTTGCGGAGGTCTATGATCTGATGCGCCGCGGCCTGGGTCTCGGGGAAAATGAGATGGCCCGGCAGTTCGATGCTTGGAACCAGGGCCCCATGGAGTCGTTCCTGGTGGAGCTGACGGCCCAGGTGATGAAAGTCGTGGATCAAGAGAGCGGCCAACCCCTGGTGAGTCTGGTGATGGACAAGGCGGGGCAGAAGGGCACGGGTCGCTGGACGGTACAGGCAGCCCTTGAACAGGGTGTTGCGGTACCCGGTATCGCCGCCGCGGTGGATGCCCGGTTGCTCTCATCCATGAAGGAGCAGCGGGTGGCGGCCTCTCCTTTGCTGCAGGGACCGGAGGCCGTGGATAGCGCCGACCGGGAGACCCTGCTGGCGGATCTGCATGGGGCCATCTACGCTGCACGGATTACCGCCTATGCACAAGGACTGGACCTGATTCAAAGCGCTTCGGATCGCTATCATTGGTCCATCGACTTGGCGGAGACCGCGCGCATCTGGAAGGGCGGGTGCATTATCCGGGCACGCCTGCTCGACCCTATCCGGGAGGCCTATTCCACAGAGATGAAACCGAGAAACCTGATGGTCGATCCCGCGCTGGGTGCCCAGCTGCAGGGATTGCAGGGTGCCTGGCGCAGGGTGATCGGTTTCGCCACCCAAGCCGGGATCCCGGTGCCGGTGATGAGCGCTTGTCTCAACTATTTCGACAGTTACCGCACCGAGCGATTGCCGCAAAACCTGATCCAAGCGCAACGGGACGCCTTCGGTGCCCACACCTATGAGCGGGTGGATCATCCGGAGTGGGGTTTCGTTCACTCGGATTGGTAAGTGATATGAGTCCGCAAATGAACGCGAATAAACGCAAATGGAATGACTTCGATCCTAGAGTGCTTTTCCTTATCCTTTGACACCCAAGCCTGGCTGAATAGCCAATGGGTGCAGTACTCTCTCAGTCAATAGGTTGAAACGCAATATTCGCGTTCATTTGCGGACTGATATTTAACAAGCGAGATGCTGAACTGAATCGGCTCTACAGATCCTGCCAGTCAGTCAATAGCAGTCCCGATGCGATACCGGCCAGGCCTGCGCCGATAATGCCGCCCAGGAGGGCGCCAGGCAGATTGGCGTGCATCACCTCCAAGGCAGGGTAGAGGGGTCCGGCCACACGGTCGTCGATGCTGCTGATCATGACGAAGAAACAGAGGGCGATAAACCCCGAAACCCCCGCCCCCACCATCAAGCCATCGCCAATGGGTGGCAGCAGGTTGTCATAGAGTTTGATAAAGCCAGGGACCAGGGCGACATAGATGATACCGGTCAGGGGACAGAGCAGGGCGACAATCATGCTGATCGAAACCGGTGGGGTGAGATTCACCAGCAACAGATAGATGAGTGAGGCCAGCCAGCCGGCGCTGAATCCAGCCAATGTTTTTGCATCCGCCCGATTGACCCGCGAGCCCATGGAAAAGCTGCCGTAGAGCGCGCCCACAACCGCTCCCACCCCGGAGACCAGAATCACTAGAAAGCGCAGATCCACCGGATGCTCGGAGAGGATGAAATAGAATAGGGAGAGGGGTGAAATAATGGTTGTCATCAACACCGCAAGTCGCATACTGCTGTAGATCAGCGCGCCAAGGGTCCCGGCCAGTACAGCCGCGAAAAGGTTGGGATCGACGGGCAGCTGCCAATGCTCGGCGAATGCCGCCAGGAAAACGAACAGCATGGCGTAGAGCAGGCCGATAAAGGCCCAGATGGCGCCCCTGATCAGGGCCTCTATAAGCCGTTGCCGGGATAGGGACGAGGGTTGTAGCGCTTGCATGATGCAGGTACCAATCAGTGGTCACTCATACTGTACATCGGCCTCTCCTCGGAAAGCCTTAGCCAGCCCTTGACGATGTGATAGATCAACCAGAAGGTACGGATCTGCCATCTGAAGTGGGATTCCAGCCAACTCCCCCTGACATCGTCACGCTTTACATAGTTGATGTTGTTAATCCCTGGATCATGTCATTGATTCATGGCCAATGCCAGATTGTTGCTTGAACTCAAAAAGAGTCTGTGAAGGCATCCATTCCATACTATAATTGGCTTCTCATATGAAAAGCATCAATGTAACGCGCGCTGCGCGCATTCCTGATCCGCTCCGCATCAGTCGATACCAGAAAAGTCCTGAACTCGGACCAAGGATACTCTTCTTCAGCGGAGGCTCCGCCCTGAACGACGTGAGTCGGGTGCTGAAAAGCTACACCCACAATTCAATTCACCTGGTGACCCCCTTCGACTCCGGTGGCAGTTCGGCCGAGCTGAGGCAGGCATTCGATATGCCCTCAATCGGTGATCTGCGCAGTCGAATGGTAGCCCTGGCGGATGAAACCGTGACCGGTCACCCGGAGGTCTTCGATCTGCTGACCTACCGTTTTCCCCTCAAGGCGGGTAAAGGAGAGTTGCTGGATCAGCTCGAGTCGATGATCAGAGGCAGACACCCGCTGGTGGAGCCGGTGAATAACCCGATACGGCGCATCATTCGCAATCAACTGGGTTATTTCTATGACGCCATGCCGGCAAAGTTCGATCTGCGCGGTGCCAGTATCGGCAATCTTATTCTCAGCGGCGGTTATCTCAATAACCATGAGCACCTCGATCCGATCATCTTTCTGTTTGAAAAGATGGTGGGGGTGCAGGGGATCGTGCGCGCAGTTGTGAACGACAATTACCATCTCGCAGCTGAACTCGAGGACGGCAGTCGTGTTGTGGGTCAGCATCTGTTGACGGGCAAACAGGTATCTCCCCTGGTGAGTCCGGTGAAACAGCTCTCTCTGTCAAAGCGACTGGACAAGTACACACCGGTCAAGTCCCAGTTGCGCAAAAAGAATCACAAGCTGATCCAAACGGCTGAAATGATCGTCTATCCACCCGGCAGCTTCTACTCCAGCATCGTCGCCAATCTGCTGCCAAAAGGTGTCGGGACATCGATAGCGGAAAATGCCTGTCCCAAGATCTACGTGCCGAATCTGGGAAAAGACCCGGAACAGCTGGGAATGGATCTGAACGATTCCATAAAGCAGTTGCTCGCCTACCTAGGCAAAGATTCATCGGGCAATGTCAGCGAGGGAAGGTTGCTGAATTTTATCCTCATGGACAGCAAAAACGGCGACTATCCATCGCGACTCTCCAGCAAGCTCCTGGAAGGGCTGGGTATTCAGGTTGTCGATACTCAGCTTATCAGTACCAGCAGTGCCCCCTACTACGATTCGAGACTGTTGGTCTCGGCCCTCCTGTCGCTGACCTAGTGGCCGATTGGATACAAGCCAAAGAATAGCGTATATACTTCTAGGGCAATCTCGCTGCCTGCAGCACCCGGCGATGATCCAAACCTGTTTTGGGGTAGCCCCGATCTATGACTCACTTGCCATTTTCCGCAAGGCATGACTGTCCGCAGGATTATTTATGATACTCAATGGTTTATTCGATTTTTCCCTGACCGACTTAATCATTCTGACCCTCCTTCTCACCCATATCACCATCGTTTCGGTGACCGTCTTTCTGCATCGTCACCAGGCCCATCGGGCGCTGGAACTGCATCCGCTACTGAGTCATTTTTTTCGTTTTTGGCTCTGGCTGACCACCGGCATGGTGACCCGGGAATGGGTGGCCATCCACCGCAAGCACCATGCGAAGTGTGAAACCGAGAGCGATCCCCACAGTCCGCAGACCAAGGGGTTGAGTAAGGTGTTGTGGCAGGGGGCCGAGCTCTATCAGGAAGAGGCGAAGAATTCGGACACCCTGGAGCGCTACGGCAAGGGGACACCCGACGACTGGCTGGAGCGCAATCTCTATCAGCGTTACAACTATTCAGGCATTGCACTGTTGCTGCTGCTTGAGTTTATCCTCCTCGGCCCGGCGGGGATCACGGTGTGGGCGATCCAGATGATCTGGATACCCTTCTGGGCGGCGGGGGTGATCAACGGCATCGGACACTATTGGGGCTACCGCAACTTCGAAATCCCCAATGCGGCGACCAATATCATCCCCTGGGGCATCTTCATCGGCGGCGAGGAGCTGCACAACAACCACCACGCCTTCGCCAGTTCGGCCAAGCTGTCAAACCGCTGGTGGGAGTTCGACATAGGCTGGTTCTATATCAGACTCTTCTCCCTCCTGGGCCTTGCACAGGTGCTCAAGGTGGCCCCCAGGCGCGCCTTTGTCGACGAGCGACCGCAGCTCGATATGGATGCCATCAAGGCGCTCACGGTCAATCGGCTGCAACTCTTCAGCGACTACAGCCGCAAGGTGCTGAAGCCGGTCTTCCGCGATGAGATCAGGCACGCCGAGCCTCCAATAAGACGTCTCTACCGAAGTGCCCGGCGAATGGTGCGCCGGGACAGTATGCTGTTGAGTGACAGCGATCAAATGCGGCTGCAGGAGATCCTCGACACCAATGCGGTGTTGAACAAGGTCTACGATTTCAAGCTCAAGCTGCAGGCGATCTGGGAGCAGCAGACCTCAAGTCATGAAAAACGCCTTGAGGCGCTGAGCCAATGGTGCGTACAGGCTGAAGCGAGCGGGGTGGAGGCGTTGCAGGAGTTCGTCTCTATTCTCAGATCCTACGGCATGACCCCGGTGCGCTAACGAATGGCTGACTCGCTTAACAAGTTATGGCTTAAGGGGCAGGCGGAAGAGGATATCTATATCGCCAAGTTGGAGCGTGAACAGAACAAGGCTAAGAAGAAAAAGAAGTTACATAGTAAGGTTGAAGATTCCGATATCAAAAGTCCTGGCCAGGATAAGCAATAAATAGATAGATCGCTTGGGCTGATATTTGTGGTGCAAGATTCAGCAATTGGCCACAAGAGGACTTTTACGAGGAAAGCACATATTAAGCTCCCCCAATGACTCACCTATCTCACGGATGGTCGAGAGAAGTTTGTTGCTAATCGTGTATTTCGGTATCCAGCTCATAGCTATAAATTAGCCGATAATAAGCCGCAATATAGCTTTAAATTAGCCGTTATTAACGAATTGAGTGATTCCTGTGAAGGTGCTTGTATTGTTCTGCATAACTAATCCACTCCACTCATATCAAGAGTGGCATGCATCGTGGTTAAAAAGCCGTTACTGCAAAAGTTCTTAATCGTTTTTTTTGATTGAAGAGATAGATAAGGCCAAATAGCCCTTAATATGCTGTAGTACTCGCCTTCTAGGCATGAAACTACAGTTTTCTTCGTTGATCCATGCATACCTGTAAGTTGTTCAGGAAGATATTGAATTAAGCTATCAAATGCTCTTGCCGTTTTAGATGCAGAGGTTGAGTCCAGTCTTGCAAATGAAGCTAATCCACTGGTGTTTCTAAACTCTTTCCAGAGGGCTTGTACCGAATCTTCTAAAGCGATACCTGATAGATGTTTATCAATAACAACTTCAATTCCGGTTTCTGGGCGCATAGCTTTTCCGGATTGCTTTGTTACAAATACCATTCCTTTTGATCCTCCATTTTCAATGCATACCGTCAAGGCTAACCGGCCCTGTGAAGCGGTGTGAGTTGAGCGTAGCGAAAGCCGCGCCGCTTTACAGGGTCCGAGTTTAGCCGCATGTTAGGTTTCTTTACCATAATGCGATTCCCTGTGACAGTTTGGGCATAGGGCTATTGCATTTTTAACAGTGTCTTCTCCGCCATGTGATAGCTGTTTTTTGTGGTGAACCTCTAAATATGGTGTATTATCTGAAGCTCTTATAAAAGGTGCTGATTTGCCGCAGTTTTCGCATATTCCTTTTGCACGATTGAGAACCTCTGCTACTACATCCGGGTTTCTGTTATATGTATAGCTAATTGTGGGACTGCGTGTTGGTTTCGAGCTTGCTTTTGATAGCCGGGACATCCTTTCTTTTGATGTTCGTTTCTTGGAAAGCTCGACTTCTTTTTCAAACTTCTCTGCTTCTGTGTGAGAGTGTTTTGATTTCATATAGAAAGCGGCATTATCTCTTGGATTGCAATGACTGCATTCTAAAGTTATTTTTCCGTCATTCGTATTATCTTTAATCCATGACTCGATTTCATTAATAGAGTTGGCGCAAACCTTCATATAGGCTCTTTCTGTGAATGCACCAAAAGGATGCCGTTTGTCATAGACACTAATGTGTGAACAAATACTCCTATGCAGGCTCATATACGTGATTGCTTTGCTTTTTTTCAAGCTTAAAACGTAACCCTCAGGATTTAACCTTAACCACTGCTGATAGAATTCGTCATCATCAGAGATATTTATTGCCATAGAAGAATATCTAACCTCCATGAAACCTAACGCTGCAAACACCGGCGGCAAAACCAGAGCGGCGGTTTTGCCATCCGCGTGATTTGCCTTGTTAGTGTGTTTTTGGAAGATTGTACGAAACATTGCCATCGTTAATTTGGATATACTTCTTTTGACTTAGTGAACTTACAACCTTTTGCATTTCTTCATTATCGAGCTTTTTAGTGAACAGGGTATTAATGGTGTTTTGTAATGTTTTGACCTTTCTTGGCCTAGATTGGCCTCTGCTAATTAAATTAGCAACAATGGTAGTGATCTTTTCTTCAGTACTGGTATTACCAGACACTCTTAAAATTGGAATCTCGGCAAGATCACTTGACCTTTGTATTCTAAAGCCTCTTGATTTTAAATGTGCCACCAAGGGATCAAAACCTTTGTCTTTTGAGATAATGTAAAAGTGAGCATTTTGATTATTTGAAGCAAATTCACCAACATAAAATGCTATATGAAAATCTAGTGCATTTGGCCCATTACCAGTAATCTTAATATATTTTGCATTTCTTCCCAGTGTTTGCATTGCAGAAGCCAAATCAAAGGAAACTTTTGTTTGATTTGCGCCTACAAATACAAAGATTTTAAATGGGTGTTTTGAAAGCAGCTCTAAATTCTTAGGCTGAACATTTTCAAAATCTATAAGTACGTAATTTTCTTCCATCCGTATCTCGAATCTTGGTTTTACACACTAACATCTAAGCATTTATCTGCAGTGCGCAGCATGGTAGATAAATGCTTAGATGTTATACCGCTTGCGTACTGATTCTCATTTGAGGTACTTAGAAGTATACCCATGTGAAGAAGTCCTGTTTGTATGAAGTAATTCCCTAATCAGTCCACAATATTCTAACTGTTTCGGCAAAAGTAGCGAAATGAGCAAACGTCCGCGATTGGCCTTTTTTTGTCGACCTAACCCTCTATCATGTAATTCCACTTTTCGGAAGCAGTCGAACTTACTTCATCTGGGCGATTTTTCAGACGAGGTCGTAATACATGTACATGTTTCGAATTGTCAGATCGAACAAGAGTTCCTACGTCTAATTAGTCTCTTTTTACAACTTGCTTCGTAAATAGCAATCCCTATCCCTGACTCAACAAACTCCTCAAATCAATAACCGCCGCATTGGCCCGCGAAATATAGGAGGCCATCACCAGCGAGTAGTTGGCGAAGATGCCAAACCCGCTGCCGTTCAACACCATCGGGCTGCTGATCGAACCCTGGGTGGATTCCAGCTCGCGGATGATCTGGCGCAGGCTTACCAGGGCGTTCTTTTTTCTCAGGATCTCCTGGAAGTCGATCTCCACCGCGTGAAGGAAGTGGATCAGCGCCCAGGTGGCGCCGCGGGCCTCGTAGAAGACGTCGTCGATCTCCAGCCAGGGGGTCTGTACCCTGACGTGATCCGAGGTGGTGGTGGATTGGGCGGCGGCGGGATCGCCGGCCAGGTCGGTGTTGATGCGCTCCTGTCCGACGCTGGCGCTGAGGCGTTGGGAGAGGC
>JBEVVS010000225.1:0-38622 GCA_040507005.1 Candidatus Thiodiazotropha sp. | reverse complement strand
CCATTGATGCTGCAAAACACACGCCTGATCAGCGTATGGGATCTACTTTCACTGCGCCTGAGAACGGATGTATTGGATAAATGCCAATTGTTTAAAGGCATGCGCCCCTGGCAGGTGAGAAAACTGGTGGCCGTGAGTCGTATCAGGGAGTATCAGCCGGACGAGACGATCCTGCTGCAAGGGACCGCATACAACAACATGCTTGTGCTGCTCAAAGGGGAGGCGGAGGCCTGGCGCACCCGGGATGATGGCTCGACCTATCTGGTCGGCGCCTATAAACCTGGTGGTGTTTTCGGCGTGTCGTCGCTAGTTACCAACCGGGAGCGATTGGCCGATGTTGTTGCGGTGGGTGATGTGCAGGCATTGTCATTGCGCTGGGAGAGTATCCATCGGATCGCCCGGCTCTATCCCCGCATCGCTTCCCGCTTTCATGAAAATCTCTCCAGCATAATCGCCAAGCGACTGTTCCATGAATCCGACAGTCTCTCCTATCAGGATGAACTGTCGGGCCTTTACAGCGCCTCTTTTCTGCAAGAGCTGTTGAACTTCACCGCAGAGAAAGCAAATCGATATAAAGAGCCGCTCTGTCTCATCATGCTCACCATAGAGGACGAAGATATCATTGTTAAGAACCATGGACGGCAGGCGTTACGTTGGGTGTTTCGTGAGATGGCGAAAGCGGTGAAGCAAGCGATTCGTAAAGTCGATCTGCTGTCTCGCTGGGGGGGAGGGGAGTTCATTATCATGCTTCCCAGAACCGATCACACCACATTGGAAGAGATTATCTGGCGCTTGCAGGATGCCCTTCGGGAGGCGGACTTCAGCGTCGTCGATGTGCTCAATATACAGGCCCGTTGGGCAAATCTTCAGCATGGCGAGACCGCTCAAGCACTGGTGGCACGGGCAAAAGCCCATGACGCCATATGGGAGCTGAGGCAAGTTAAAAGCGTGAAGGGGTGAACTGATTACCGAGGTGGGGATGCATTTCTGAATTTATCGGCTTTGTCAGCCATGCCAAGATCATCAAGTATTTCAGCGTACTCAGAAAATATATCATGAATAAATCGTTTCGATTGCGGAGAGCGAAAACTATCCAATCCCATGGCGTGCAAACGCTCCAAATAGATCACTCCCTTTTCATATGCTTTCATTTCATAACAGGTTTTCGCTATTTCCCCTAGCGTGCTTTTTATGATTTCTGGTTTTGCATTGTTTTTACTTTCGTCAATTTCCAAAGATTTAAGCAAGTGCTCTAGGGATTGCTGTAATTTTCCATTTAGCCTTTCCAGTCGCCCAAGATTGAAAAGCGCCTCCGCCTCTCTCTCCGGCCCCAGGTTCCCCATATATACATTACCCAGAGCTCTTGAGTACGCTATCTCCGCTGTAGCAGCATCGGCCTGCTTTTCCGCGGTTGCGCCTGCTTCCAAATATCTATAATAGGTGGTTTTGTTTAAAGGATTTGCGCACCCTGCCAGTGAGAGGGCCAATAGCATCATTACTGCACGACTTATGCGCTTGTTAAAATATTTCATTAAATACTTCCGTCTACAGAGAACGCCACGATTATATGATTAGGGGTTTGTTTGAAGTGCTTGCCAATTGAGTCTCTTGATATTGCTATCAGTTCTTCAATTGATTTTCCTTTTGGTATCTCACTGAAAGTAACGGTTACATTTGTAAGTGATCCGTTATTCCAATTAAACCCGACAAAAGGTTTACTTCCTACTGATTGTTCGAGATCGTTTGCCACTTGTTGAGTGTGTTTAAACCCTTCAGTCATGCTGTCAACAACGCCGCATCCTGCTAACAAGAGCAGCACAATTAATAATGTTATCTGCTTCATTGGTCCTTTTATCCTTGTCTAAATATACCGTTAACTAAATTGGTGTAAGATCAGCAGGGTATCCCAGTGAGGAACAAAGTGACGAACGATAAAAGCTATTTGTTACGTTTCGCCGTATTTGTTTCTTACCTTGTGCATGATTTCCCCGTTGCGAATGAATTCATAAATGTACCACCCTGGTTTGACCCTCCGTTCTTCGCTTGTTAGATCTGGACAGTTTTCGTACTTTGCCTTAAACACATAGGTGAACCAACCATCTTCTCTTGGCAATGGCGAGATGTTGATTTGCGATTCAAACTTTGCATTGCCGGTATTTTCTCGCCCTACTTGGTCGCCTGAAATGGACACTGTTTTTTCTTCCATTTCGACCACATATCCTGGACCTTCGCAAAATGAATCATCGAAAATCACTATTTGAATATCCATTGCTTCATGGGGATTATTGTTACTTATCAACCAGAACAGGAAAAACATCCCAGCTATGGGGATGCTTATATAGAGTAGTATTTCGATCGCAATAGCGCGTGGTGTTTTCTTTGCTATCACTCGCCAGCACCTTTTTTGACTAACGTTCTGAATATACTGTGCTTAGATGCAGTGATCTTGTGCCTTATTAATTTGATATATTTTGTAACCTAATATTTCGCGGAAGCCATACCAGTAAAACTAGTGCTGAGCCAAACAGCCATGCAGCAGCAGGGATGGGGATAGGCGCAACTGAAAACGTTATTGGAATGGATTGATGGTTGTTGTCAATATCAAAAAACTCGAATGTACCTGTAGTCGGCGTACTTTCTGTTACGAAAGTAAATCCTCCTGTAAAGGGGGAACCAGTGCCTATTGTTTGAATGGTTGCATAGTTGTCCGACCAATTGAATATGTGAGGTGCGCTAATCATTCCACCGTGAACTGTAATAAAAGTATCGAACGAGAAACCAAAAAATATTGGACTGCCGTTGTCGCTGCCTAAAATCTCAAAACCAAAGCTGTTTGTATCCGAGTCGCCACCTGCAAATGTTGCTGTCACCATTCCATTTGAATTTCCTAATGTTATTGGATCTGGGCTAGTAGAAATAAGCGCTGGATTGGCTGCGCCCACCCAGCCAATTAATAGTAAAATGGACAATCCAGTATATCGTATTACTTTTGGAGCCATTGAAAATCCTCCTTAATCTCTTTGGGTCCCGCTTCTCGGAGTTAAAGCGGAGCTTTTGGGTTTTTGTGCAGGTCCTGGTTACAAGGTGCATTGGTAGCTACCTTGTGCACTCAACATGGCCTTAACTTTCTGATTATATTGTTTTGCATAATACTCGACTGCTTTTCCAAGTTCCTTCTGATTTTCGCAAGCTATAACATCACCGCCCGCCCAAATCATGTTAAAACCATGTTTGTTCATAACACAAACCATTTCTTCTGAGTTCTCGAAGCCCGGCCTGGCAGAGGTGAACCCATTGCCCACACTTAGAAAATGTCCTTCTGCCGTGTAGAGATGCTCTTCTGCTGATTTGACGGGGTCAGTTTTTAGGATTTTCTCTAGCTCTGATATAAACGCACAAGGATCTTGTGCTTCTACGGCATAGGAGAAAAGTAATAAAATCAAGAATGAAACTTATAACATGGTTATCCCTTGTAACTATAATTAGACGACCCATATGTCGTGATAAAACCCGCCACCAAGGCCCCTAATCCCTCTGTGGCATCCACAAGTTCTTGAAAAATCGCTCTGAATATATTCCGCTTCGGTATGTTACGACCAAACGGAAATCTGAATAGGGATAATAGTGATGGGTGAGGTGCGACACTCTCTATGACATGTTCGCGCCTTGCGTGCATTGTCCGGCGCTTGGAGGGCATCAGGTTGAATATCTGTATATCATCCATGATCATGAGACTCTGAGAGGTCTTTGGTAAAGTCTACCTCTCTTCCATGCCGAAAAGATAGTTCTCTATCCTACTGACAGGCTTGGTACCCTGCCGCGGATGAGGGTGGGCGTGTTGTCAAGCTATTGTTCCTTTTCATCAACCGCCAACTTCGCCAACTGCTCATAGAGCTGATAACGGGTCTTGATATGGTGCTGCGCCTGGCGCAGGAAGCGCTCCGAGTGTTGCGGATGGGTGCGTTCCAGTACACTGAAGCGGGTCTCGGTGGAGGCAAAGTCCCGATAGGGGATGGAGGGTTCCTTGGAGTCCATCTTCAACGGATTCTCACCCTTTTCGCTGCGCCGGGGATCGTAGCGGAAGAGGGGCCAGTGGCCCGAGTCCACCGCCAGTTCCTGTTGGCGGATGTTGTTCGACAGATCGACCCCGTGGGCGATGCAGGGGGAATAACAGATGATCAGGGAGGGGCCGTCGTAGGATTCGGCCTCGAGAAAGATGCGCAGGGTCTGCACATCCTTGGCGCCGAACGCCACCTGCCCAACATAGACATTGCCGTAAGACATGGCCATCAGGGCGATATCCTTTTTATTGGTCGGCTTGCCGCTGGCGGAGAACTTGGCCACCGCGCCCAGGGGGGTGGCCTTGGAGGTCTGGCCGCCGGTGTTGGAGTAGGTCTCGGTGTCCAGCAGCAGGATGTTGACGTTGCGTCCCGATGCCAGCACGTGGTCGACGCCGCCGTAGCCGATGTCGTAGGCCCAGCCGTCGCCCCCCACCAGCCAGACGCTCTTTTTCGCCAGGCTGTCGGCTACCGCCAGCAGGCGCTTGGACTCGGGGCTCTCGATTCCGGCTAGTTTCTCCTTCAGGGTCTCGATGCGTTGACGCTGTTCGAAGATCTCCGCCTCGTTCTGCTGTTCCGCCTTGAGCAGGGCATCGCTCAGTTCGCCACCCAGCTGATCCCGCATCTGGTTGATCATGGCCACCGCCTGATCCCGCTGCATGTCGATGGCGATGCGCATACCCAGGCCGAACTCCGCATTGTCCTCGAACAGGGAGTTGGACCAGGTGGGGCCGCGGCCATCGGGATTGGTGGTGTAGGGGGTGGTGGGCAGATTGCCGCCGTAGATCGACGAGCAGCCGGTGGCGTTGGCGATGAGCATGCGGTCGCCGAAGAGCTGGGTCGCCAGCTTCACATAGGGGGTCTCGCCGCAGCCGACACAGGCGCCGGAGAACTCGAACAGGGGCTGCATGATCATCGCCCCCTTGATGGTGGTCTGTTTGAGTTTGGTGCGATCGTACTCGGGCAGGGTGAGGAAGAACTCCCAGTTGCCCCGCTCCTGTTGATGGTAGGCCTCGTCGTCCACCATGTTTAGGGCCTTGCGCTGGGGATTCTGCTTGTCCCTGATGGGACAGATCTCCACGCAGAGGCCGCAACCGGTACAGTCGTCCGGGGCCACCTGATAGCTGATATGGCTGTCAGGTGCGAAATCCTTGGCCCCCTTGATCTGGGTATGGAGGAAACTCTCGGGGGCATCCTCGGTCATCGCATTGGGGAAGACCTTGGAGCGGATCGCCGCATGGGGGCAGACCAGGGGGCACTTGCCGCAGTGGGTGCAGAGATCCATCTCCCACTTCGGCAGCTGCAGGGCGATGTTGCGTTTCTCATAGGCGGTGGTGCCCACGGGCCAGGTGCCGTCGTTGGGCATCAGGCTCACCGGCACCGCATCCCCCAGTCCGGCGATGATCAGGGAGGTGACCTGCTGTACGAAAGCGGGGGCATCGGCGGGCACCACCGGTTTGGGGCTCTCATCCTTGGTCACCGATTCCGGTACCTGGATCTGGTGCAGGCCGGACAGCGCCGCATCGATGGCGTCGTAGTTGCGTTGCAGCAGCCTCGCCCCCTTGCGGCCGTAGCTCTTCTTCACCGCATCCTTGATCAGCTCGATGGCCTGGTCTTGCTCCAGCAGGCCGGAGATGGCGAAGAAGCAGGTCTGCATGATGGTGTTGATGCGCCGGCCCATGCCGGTCTTCTCGGCGATTGCGTAGGCATCGATGATGTAGAAGCTGAGTTGTTTGTCGATGAGCTGGCGCTGCATCTTGCCCGGCAGGGTCTCCCAGACCTGATCCGGCGCGGCTCCGGTATTGAGCAGGAACACGCCCCCCGGTTTCGCCTTGTCGAGCATCTCGTAGCGGCCGAGAAAGGTGGGCTGGTGACAGGCCACAAAGCTGGCCATGTCGGCGCCGATCAGATAGGTGCTGTTGATCGGGTCGGGGCCGAAGCGCAGATGGGAGATGGTGATCGCCCCCGATTTCTTGGAGTCGTATTGGAAATAACCCTGGGCATGGTTTTCTGTCTGCTCGCCGATGATCTTGATGGAGTTCTTGTTGGCGGAGACGGTGCCGTCTGCGCCCAGGCCGTAGAAGACGCAGGCGGTGAAACTCTGGCTGGCGGCGGGACGGAAGCTGCTGTCCCAGGGCAGACTGGTCTTGCTGAGATCGTCGATGATGCCGATGGTGAAGGGGTTTCTCGGCTGCTCCTTCTTAAGCTCGTCGAAGATCCCCTTCACCATCGCCGGGGTGAACTCCTTGGAGGAGAGGCCGTAGCGTCCACCGACAATGCGTGGCAGGCTTGCGCGGCGGCCCTCATTGAAGGCCTGGGCGAACGCCCCCAGGACATCCTTATAGAGAGGTTCGCCATCGGCACCCGGCTCCTTGGTGCGGTCGAGCACGGCGATCTTTTTCACCGTGTCGGGTACCGCTTGGAGCAGGCTTTCCGCCGCAAAGGGGCGGAACAGACGCACCTTGACCATGCCGATCCTATCCCCCGCGGCAGTCAGGTGCTCCACCACCTCCTGGGCGGCGCCGATGCCGGAGCCCATCAGCATGATGATATGTTCGGGTTGCTCGGCACCTAAATATTCAAATAGACCGTATTGGCGACCGCTGAGGCGGGCGAATCTGTCCATGGCCCCTTGCAGGATTGCAGGTGCCGCATCATAGAAGGGATTCACGGTTTCCCGCCCCTGAAAATAGACATCGGGGTTTTGCGAGGTGCCGCGAATCACCGGTCGATCGGGGGAGAGGGCGCGCTCCCGGTGGGCATTGATCCACTCCTCGTTGATCATCCCCTTGATGGTCTCTTCCCGGGGTAATTGAATCTTGTTTACCTCATGGGAGGTGCGGAAACCGTCGAAGAAGTGGAGGTAGGGGACGCGGCTCTCCAGGCTCGCCGCCTGGGCGATCAGGGCGAAGTCCGCCACCTCCTGCACGCTGGCGGAGCAGAGCATGGCGTAGCCGGTGGCCCGGCAGGCCATCACATCGCTGTGGTCACCGAAGATGGAGAGGGCCTGAACCGCCAGGGAACGGGCCGAGACATGTAGCACGGTGGGGGTCAGCTCACCAGCGATCTTGTACATGTTGGGTATCATCAACAGCAGACCCTGGGAGGCGGTAAAGGAGGTGGAGAGTGACCCCGCCTGTAACGCCCCGTGCACGGTGCCTGCGGCGCCGGCCTCGCTCTGCATCTCGATCACGTCCGGCACCGAACCCCAGATGTTTTTGATGCCCTTCGCCGACCACTCATCGGACCACTCTCCCATGGATGATGCAGGTGTGATCGGGTAGATGGCGATGACTTCATTGGTTAGGTGCGCGATATGCGCGGCGGCTTCGTTACCGTCGATGGTCACCATGTCTTTTTGCATAGCCTGAATTCCTGCTCTGGTTGCCGGGGTTATAACTCATTCCGAGTTGATCAATGGCAGTTGTCAATGGTCGGTGCAGTCCTGTCCTTGCCCCGATTCAGTGCATCCAATATCCCTGATTGATGAAGGTCATAGTACAGCTTGTTTTATGTTTAATTTACCTGTGCAGTATTGATTCCTTGACTAGAATTAAGTCGGAGAACCTAGCAACTTTCATTGCGAATTCTTCAGCAGCACAAACACATTTTTTTAACTTTACGCTTTTTTTCCAGTGATGACCAAGTGACGGTCTCAAGGATCCAGTGTGAATTCTCAGCACCACTCAGCGGTCGAAAGACGCCCGGGTTTTTTGGCTCGTTCGTCATTACAGACACTATTTACAGTTTTGAGTCAGGCCGGTTACAAAATACTGGGCCCCCGTGTGCGTGACGGCGCGATTCAATTCGAGCCCCTTGAGGGCCCGGACGCATTGCCCGTGGGTATTAGCAACGATCAGCAACCGGGGCGCTATCGACTGAATAAAGAAGATAGTCAGTGGGTGTTTAATTGGAATCACGGTCCCCAGGGTTTGAAGCCACTCTGTTTCGCCCCCCGCGAGGTGCTCTGGCAGGAGATTGCCGATCCCTTCACCTTCAATCGAACCCTGCCGGAGGTGAGACCCACCGCGGTGCTCGGTGTACGGGCCTGCGATCTGGCGGCCCTGTCGATCTTGGATCACCACTTCGAACTGGAGATGCGTCCCGATCCCCATTATAAGGAACGGCGTGAAAGCCTGTTGCTGATCGGCGTCGATTGCGCCCATTCCGCCAGCACCTGCTTCTGTCTCTCCACCGGTGACGGGCCGGCCTTGGATGGTGGTTACGACATCGGCATGGCGGAACTGGAGGAGGGTTTTCTGATCTGGCATCTGAGTGCAAAGGGTGAGGCGATCACCAGCCAGTTGGCACTGCAGCCCGCAGACGATGCCCAACTAGAGGCGATGTTGCAGGCCACCGATCAAGCGGCCCGGGAACAGCAGCGCAAGCTGCCCGGGAGTCACGAACTGCAACAACTCTACAAACGGCTGGAGCATGCTCAGTGGGACCAGGTGGCAGAGCGCTGTCTGTCTTGCGGCAACTGCACCGCGGTCTGTCCCACCTGCTTCTGCTACCAGGTCGGTCATGAGCTGGCCCTGACCGGCGATACCGCCGAGATGGTGCGTAATTGGGACTCCTGTTTCAGTCCGACCCATAGCGATATGGGTCACTTCCAGGTCCGGAGCAATGTCAAACACCGCTATCGTCAATGGTTGACCCATAAGCTGGCCGGCTGGCAGGTGCAGCAGCGGCGTATCGGTTGTACCGGATGTGGCCGTTGTATCACCTGGTGTCCGGTGGGTATAGATCTGACCCAGGAGGTTACCGCTGTATTGGAGGAGGGCAGTCTCGATGTTTGATCCCCATATGCCACATGTCGCGGTGATCGACGAACGTATCCAGGAGTCGCCAACCATCTTCACCCTGCGCTTGCGCTACGACTGGGAGGTGCAAAAGGCCTACGAATTCGATCCCGGACAGTTCAACATGGTGACCCTGTTCGGTGTCGGGGAGATCCCCATCTCCATCGTCAACGATCCCCTGGACAACCACTACTTCGACCACACCATTCGGGTGGTGGGTCGTGTCTCCGAGGGCATGTCGAAGCTGCAACCGGGTGACCGGGTGGGGATTCGTGGTCCCTTTGGCCGGGGTTGGCCCCTGGCGCGGATGAAGGGCAAGGATGTGCTGCTCATCACCGGCGGACTGGGTTGTGCGCCGCTGGTCTCGGTGATCCGGTTCATCATGCGTCGTCGGGAATACTATGGCCGGATCCATATCCTGCAGGGGGTCAAACACTCCGATGACCTGATATGGCGCGAACAGTACGACGAATGGGCGAAGCTGCGCGACGTGCATATCCTGCTGGCGGCGGATGTGGTCGGCAAGGGCTGGAAAGGACAACAGGGAATGGTTACCGAGTTGATGAGTCAGATCTCGGTGCGGCCCCATCGCACGGTCGCCATGCTGTGTGGTCCGGAACTGATGATGCTGGCGGCGATTGCCGGTTTACGGGAGATGGGTCTGGCCGACGGCAGCATCTGGTTCAGTATGGAGCGCAACATGCAGTGCGGTATTGGACAGTGCGGCCACTGCCAGATCGGTCCTCACTATGTTTGCCAGGATGGGCCGGTGTTCTGCTATTCGGACCTGGCGGATTTTTTGGGGGCCAAGGGGTTTTGACTAAAAACTCATAACTCAAAACTTCTCGGCCCTATGGCTGTGCAATCAGATGTAGCTGACATTTCTTGGGAGATGGAGTAACAACATGACAGGCATCAAACCAAAACTCGCGGTACACAAGTTCAGTTCCTGCGACGGCTGTCAGCTGGCGCTGCTGAATCTGGGTGAGCCGCTGCTGCTGCTTCCTGAGTTGGTGGATATTGTACATTTTGCCGAGGCCGGCCCCAGTGATCCGGTGGCTGAAGCCGACATTGCGCTGGTGGAGGGGAGCGTCTCCACGCCGGAGGATATCGAACGCATCAAGCAGGTACGGGAGAACAGTGCGCTGCTGGTTTCCATTGGCGCTTGCGCCACCGCGGGGGGATTGCAGGCGCTGGCTAATTTTGCCGATCGTGATGCTTGGATGGGGGCGGTCTATGATCGACCGGACTATATAGATGCGTTGCAACACTCCAATCCCATCTCGCACTACGTCAAGGTCGATTTCGAGATCCCGGGTTGCCCGGTCAATTCGCGCCAAGTCATCGGCGCCTTGCGCGATCTGTTGAGCGGTGTCAAACCTCGTCCGGAGACCCGATCGGTGTGTATGGAGTGCAAGCGTCTCGGGCTGGTCTGTACCATGGTAAGCAAGGGTGAGCCCTGCATGGGGCCGGTGACCGTAGCCGGGTGCGGCGCACTCTGTCCATCCACGGGCCGAGGTTGCTACAGCTGTTACGGGCCCCTGAAGCTGATCAACGATCAATCCCTGGCCGAGTGTTTCACCGAGCTGGGTCTCGACCGCGCCGCTGTGGCGCGCCGTTTCCATTTCATTGCCAATCACGCCCCTGCCTTCAAACAGGCGGGTGAGCGGTTGAAAGATACAACCCATGAATGACAAATCACGCGATATTCACATCCATGTGCCGGTCCTGACCCGGGTCGAGGGCGAGGGTGCCCTGAAGATCGATGTGGCGGACGGCGCCATCCAGAACCTGGCCCTGCATATCTATGAACCCCCCCGTCTGTTCGAGAAATTCGTCGAGGGTTACGAGTGCGATCAGGTGATCGATATGGTGGCGCGCATCTGTGGCATCTGCCCGGTGGCCTACCAGATGAGTGCGGTACAGGCCTTCGAGGATCTGTTCGGATTAACGCCCCCCGACTGGTTGCGGGATATGCGCCGGGCCATGTATTGCGGTGAATGGCTGCAGAGCCATGCGCTGCATATTCACCTGTTGGCGGCCCCGGACTTTCTCGGTTTCGATTCCGCCATCGCCATGGCATCCGACTATCCGGATGCGGTGCGGCGCGGCCTTGAACTGCAGACCCTGGGCAACGATCTGATTGCACTCTTCGGCGGTCGTTCGGTACATCCGGTGGGGGTTCGCGTGGGTGGTTTCTACCGGCCGCCGCGGCAGGAGGAGGTCGATGCCCTGCTGCATCGTCTGCAAGCGGCACTGCCTGCTGCGGAGGCCCTGGTGGGTTGGACGGCGGGGCTCGATTTTCCGGATGACGAACAGGCCTTTATCAGCGTTGCCATGAGCCACCCCGACGAGTACGCCATCAATCGGGGCAACCTGATCTCGGGACAGGGACTCGACACCGAGATCAATTTCTACGAGAGCTCGTTCAAGGAACATCAGTCACCCCACTCAACCGCACTGCATTCGACCCTGGATGGACGGCCCTATCTGGTCGGTCCCCTGGCGCGGATCAATCTCAACTTCCACCAGTTGCCGCCACCGGTGCGCAAGAGTTTGGATGAGTGCGGGATAGATTTTCCCAGCCACAACATGTTCCACAGTATCGTGGCCCGGGCCATCGAACTGCATCTGGCGATCTATGAGGCGATTCGACTGCTGCAGAACTACCGTCTGCCCGATGAGCCCTATATCCCGCTGCAGCCCCGGGAGGGGAATGCCTTCGGTTGCACCGAAGCCCCACGGGGTATCCTTTGGCACCGCTACGACGTGGATGACCAGGGGATGGTGCGGCATGCCCGCATCGTTCCCCCCACCAGTCAGAATCAGGGACGCATCGAAGAGGATATCCGCCTCTCCCTGGAACGCTTTGGTCTGCACAATTCGGACGATGCCCTGCGTCTGCGGGCGGAACAGGTGATTCGCAACTATGATCCCTGTATCTCCTGTGCCACACACTTTCTCACCCTCGACGTGCATCGTCGATGAATCGGGTTATCGGGATCGGCTCACCTTTCGGGGCCGATCGCCTGGCCTGGCAGGCGGTGGATCACCTGGCCGGCTTGGGCTTGCAGGATTGCGAGCTGCTCAAGCTGGATCGTCCCGGCAGTCAACTGGTGGGCTATTTTCAAGGCGTAGCACAGGTTGTGATTATCGATGCCGTGCGCCTTTCGGATAGGCCGGGCGGTGTGATAAACATCGATCTTGAGCAGTTGCACCAGCTGGCGTATCACACCTCCAGCCACGGTTTCGGCGTGGCCGAGTCGATTGCCCTGGCCGGGAAGCTTGGTGAGTTGCCATCGCGACTGCACCTGTTGGGTATTCAGACAGGTGAGGACATCGACCAGCTGCCGAATATCGATCTGGGGATGCTATCGAGCCTGGTCAGCCGGTTATTGGCCAGCCCATCCGGCTAGTACGCTCATTCGACTCCCTTGCGGCCACTGCCGTCACATCGGCATCAGGTTTTCACCGGCTTGCCGATAAGAATCATGGGGATAATCCAGGAGAGGTGATGAAGCCTAAACAGATCGGGCGATTTCAGGTCGGTGAACAACTTGGCGTGGGCAATCAGGGTACAGTCTATCTCTGCCACGACAGCCAGTTGGAGCGCAAGGTTGCGATTAAATTGCTCAACAAGTCTTTGCAGGAGTCAGCGTTTCAGGATGAGGCCCGGGCCGCGAGCAAGCTGCAGCACGCCAATATCGTCTCCATCTACGAGGCCGGTGAACACCAGAAGATCCCCTATCTGGTGTTCGAATATGCACAAGGTGATCTGCTCAAGGATCTGATCGGCGGTCACCCCCTGGAGTTGGGTGATGCGCTGCAGATCTTTCAAGGCCTGCTGGAGGGCATGAGTCAGGCCCACAAGGCCGGGATCGTACATCGTGATCTGAAACCGGCGAATATCGTTATCAACAAAGACAAGGTGCCGAAGATCATGGACTTCGGCATCGCCCGT
Source organism: Candidatus Thiodiazotropha sp. (assembly GCA_040507005.1). Lineage (GTDB taxonomy): Bacteria > Pseudomonadota > Gammaproteobacteria > Chromatiales > Chromatiaceae > Thiodiazotropha. Next base: position 25,801 of record JBEVVS010000225.1, on the reverse strand, counting down.
CTGCTCTCCGAAGCCAAGGGACCGGATCAACAGCTTATCGGCACTCCCCGTTACCTGGCGCCGGAATATATTCAGAAGGGCGAGGTGGGCCCCCAGGCGGATGTGTTTGCCCTGGGACTGATTCTGGATGAGATGCTCACCGGTATGCCGGTCTTCAGCGGCAACAACCAGCAGATCGTAATCGATGCCATACTCAAGCTGGAGGTCAAGCCGCCCTCCCAGTTCAACCAGGCGGTGGACGAGAAGCTGGATAGCTTTATCCTCAAATCCCTGGAAAAGGATCCTGTGCTGCGCTACAGCGATGCAACCGAGATGTTGCAGGCCTTCAACGAGATGCGCGGCAACAAAGTGGAGAAACTGAGCGTCGACGAGGATGCCAGCGGTACGGTGGAGTTTCTGTTGCGGCGCATGAAAAGGAAGAGCGATTTTCCCGCCTTGTCCCAGTCGGTGCGCAGCATCAATGCCATGGCCGATGCCAGCAACAAGGATGTGAATCAGATGGCGGGGGTCATCGTCAATGATTTCGCCCTTACCAACAAGATCCTGAAGGTGGTCAACTCAGCCTACTATGGGCGCTTTTCCGGCAGAATCGGAACCGTCTCCCGGGCAGTGGTGGTGTTGGGTACCCAGGCCATTCGCTCCCTGGCGGCCTCGTTGATCTTTTTCGAGCATATCGAAAACAAGCAGCAGGCAGAGCACCTTCGGGAGTTGGTCTCTTCGGCAATGTTCCGCGCCACCCTGGCGCACAAGGTGGCGGGGGAGATAGACCAGAGCGAGGCCGAGGCCTATTTCCTCACCGGTCTGCTGAACGACCTGGGTAAACTGTTGGTGGCTTTCTATCTGCCGGATGAGTCCAAAGAGATCGAGCGCTCGATCAAGGTGGAGGGGAAGGAGCCAGTCGCGGCGCAACATGCCGTACTGGGTGTCAGCTATGAAAAGATCGGCATCGAGATCGCCGCTCAGTGGAACTTTCCCAAGTCGTTGATCGATAGCATGAAGCGCTGGCAGGGTGATCATAAACCGGTGAATCGATTGGAGCGCAGGCGCCTGGTCACCGCTTTCGCCGACGATGCCATGACGGCGATGGTCGAATCGGGGCTTGACGATGCATCCGCGATGCAAGCCATTACAAAAAAATATGCCAAGGGACTGAATATCACAAACAAACAGGTGAGTCGTTTTGCAACCCAGTCCATCGATGAGTTTCAGGAGATTGCCAAGGCGATATCCGGTGACATATCACATCAGTTCGTGAAAAAGCTCACTGCTAAATCGGAAGATCTGCAATCCCGTAAAGAGGTGGAAAAGAGCAAACCCAAAGGGTTGGAAAAAGATGGCCTGGCCGAGACCCAGATTCTTGATGAAGAGGGGACCCAGACAGTCGAAACCACGGCCGCAGGCATTGACGTTCCCACGACCCCGGAAGACGCCGAGACCTTGCTGATGGACGGTCTGCAGGAGGTGACGGGGATGCTGGTGGGCAACCACAGCGTCTCCGAGATTTTCAACGTGGTGCTTGAAACCATGTATCGGGCAGTGGGCTTTCAACGCGTGGTGTTGGCGTTGTTGGATCGCAAGCGCGGCGAGATGGTGGGGCGCTTGGGTTTTGGCGATACCGCAGAAGAGTTCGTCAAGCTATTCCACTTCCCCACGGCCTACAATGTGGACGTGTTTCACGGGGCACTGAAGAATGCTGTCGATGTCTATATCGCTGATACCACAGAAGAGAAGATCCAGGCGGATATCCCGGATTGGTATAAGAAGATCTCCAGCGCCGGCTCCTTTCTGCTGTTTCCCCTGGTAGTCAACAACAGGGCGGTGGGTTTGATCTATGCCGATCACTCCAGCCCCCGCGGCCTGGAGATCGATAAGAAACGACTCAATTTGTTGAAGTCGCTCAGGAATCAGATCGTGTTGGCGGTGAGATCCTAGGAAAGGTTTATCAGCTGCATCTAAAGCCCTCAAAGCCTTGCGGCAAAGAAATATTTGAGACAGAGAACCCAAAATATTTTCAATTTTTGAAAACAGTTTTAAAGCCGCCTGCTACGGGAAAATGGTAAAACAGATAACAATTCGGTCAAATTATCTTATCAATGACAGAAATCCGCAAAGAGAAGCAAACTGACCTTGAGGCCATCCGCAAACTGAATATTGTCGCATTTGACAACGGTCCCGAAGCGGACTTAGTGGATAAACTCCGCGTATCTTGCAAAAATTATCTCTCTTTCGTGGCCGTTGAGGATAGTGCTGTCGTCGGCCATATACTCTTTACCCCGGTTACAGTTGCAGGTGACAATGCATCGGCAATGGGCCTTGCGCCGATGGCGGTGCTCCCATCTCATCAAGGAAAAGGCATCGGTTCCCAACTTGTCAGTTATGGACTTGAGTATCTGCGCAGCAATGATTGCCCGTTCGTGATTGTCCTGGGGCACCCTGAGTATTACCCTCGCTTTGGCTTTGAGCCGGCGTCGAAATATAGGCTCGTCAGTCAGTGGGAAGGGGTCCCGGATGAAGCGTTCATGGTTGTTGTATTCGATAAATCAGCCTTGCCGGAAACCGGTGGCACCGCACGCTATATGGATGAATTCAATGAAGCAATGTAGTTAAAGAGCCTGAATGTCCACTCATGCATCAGGGACAAATACAGCACTAATTAATGCTATGAAAACAAAAGTGCAAAATGAGATAATGAATGCTTAAGGAGAAGATTTCCGGCCGATGAGCAAGAGGCGCCTGAATAGTGGTTCGAGCTAAGTCGCGGTAAAGGTATCACGGTAGATTGCTATGCATTATCAATATTCAATCTGTATCTATAGAATAAATATACATGAAAAACAACAAGTTATCACTTTCTTTGATGGTTGCTGCAGCGCTGATGCTTGTCGCCTGCAACGGTAATGCCGAATCACCATCTCAAAATCCGTCACAACAACAGAAGATCCAATCAACGAAAACCATTTCGCTGCCACTGAAAAACCCAAGCTTCGAAGCGTCCGACCAATACCTCGAAGGCTGGGGGTTTTCACAGCATGCGGGAAAGCCGTCGTACCTGGTATCCGTCGACACCTCCGAGAGTACGGATGGCAAGAACAGTTACCGCATCGAACGCAAGCTGGTTCAGAGCTGGGGCATGGTTTACCAATGGCTGCCGCTTGAAGATGCCAGCGGAAAATCCATCACACTGAGCGCCATGATCAAAAGCGAAAACCTGGGTCCGGACGGATTCGACATCAGTCTGGTGTTCCGAAAAGCCAACCGAAGATTTATTAGCGAAATCGGTTCAGAAGTAGTCACAGGTACTAACCAATGGCAACGGATTACAGCAACAGGTGTAGTCCCTGACAATACAGCTCAATTGCAAATTACAGCTGTATTGAATGACGCAGGTACTGCCTGGTTGGATGATGTAAGGGTTAGCATTAGCGATGAAAACTGATACCCAGGCGCCGTTAAAAAAACATCAAAAGGCCATACTCAAAGCAATTCTATCCCATAATATTTGGGGAGCTTATATTGCTTTTAGTATTCCTTTTACAGCATGCACCATAAGCGCTTTTCTGGTTAATCTGCTCATCCCGACTGAGAAGGCGGTGGGCATAACCCTGGTTCTTATACTGTCTGTTGTGTTTGCTATGGCTCTGGTGAAAAGTGCGCGAAGAGCCAGGGACAGTGGAGACATATGACGAAAGGTTAATGAAGTAACAAATGAAACTCTATCTTGACCAGGCTAACAATCGTTTATTCTATATATCTAATACCAGTTGGGTTGGTGTTGACTGTTGCTATCCCATATTACTTGGGCAAAGACCTGATACATGTCTTGATATCTAATCTTTTCCTATACACTCTTATCGGCGTGGCGGTCTATGCCAGATACAAGCAGTCTCAAACTCCCGTTTTCGAGGTGCGTGATGATCTATTAATCGTAAACGATGTCATGCAAAAAAAACAAGAGATACCTTTGAGCTCTATTATCGCAATCAAAAGGCACAAGCTGTTCGGCTATAAGATGTTAACCTTATATGGAGAGTTCCCAATCCCTCTCAGGGTCTTGCACAGGAAGGACAGGGAAAAATTACTATCAATCTTGAATTTAAAACTATAACAAGTGAATCTAAAGGTAATACACACTGCGCTTAGACTTTGCTTGTCTCAGATATCGGCGTATCTTCTGTACCCCTGAAAAGAGTGCACCGAATTCAAGGATATCAGTCCTTGAGATTCGGTGCGTGTATAGCCAACCAACCGACTATTCAATGGAAGCTATAATCAGGGTTGTCTAAATCTCCTGTTACATCGTACTCTTCATTGCGATATTGGAGAAACCACTCTCATTGCCATCCATGTCATAGGTTGTGACGGCAAAGTAGTAGTCACCGACATCCAGATTTTCAACCACATAGTCTTGGATGGTGGAATCTGCCAGGTCAACGATCTGCTCCAGGTTGTCGGCAGTGGTTCCCATGTAGATCTTGTAACCGGCGATCTCACTCAAGTCGAGGGCTGAGCCGTCAGTACGAGTTGAAGGAGGTACCCAACCGAGAGCTACGTCGCCAATTGTGGGTTCAGGTTCAACCACCGTGATGCTCAGCGGGCTCAGCGAGGCAGTGGCGGTGCCATCAGTGACTGTGATGACGATGCTGTTGTAGACACCCACGTCTTCACTGCTGGGTGAGCCATTCAGTACACCGGTATCGGCGTTGAAGCTGGCCCAATTCGGCAGATTCGAAACACTGAAGGAGAGCGTGTCATTGTCCGCATCAGAGGCCGAGGGTGCAAACCAGTATTGGTTTCCGGCGATAACGCTGGCTGCGGCAGTACCACTGATAACAGGCGCAGTGTTAGGTTCAGGTACGTCATTAATGGTAACCGTGAATCCATTCAGGCTTACCCGGTCGCTACCGTCTGAGACTGAGATGACGATATTCGGGTAACTGCCAGCTGAATCTGAATCAGGCGTACCGCTGAGGTTTCCAGTATTAGGATTAAAGTTTGCCCAGTGTGGCTGATTCTCGATTGAGAATCTGAGGTCGTCGCCATCTGGATCGTATGCACTGGGTGTAAAGCTGTATGCACTCCCTTCATCGGTATTGGTGGCTGGTGAGCCATCGATGCTGGGTGCGCGATTGGTGTTGCTGACGGTGATGCTGAAGGCATTCAAGCTTGCCACGGCGCTGCCGTCGGTGACACTGATCTGAATATTGCTGGTTGTGCCAGCGGTATCGAAACCGGGCGTACCGCTCAGGACACCGGTAGAGGTGTTGAAACTGGCCCAGCTAGGTGCGTTGACAATGGAGAATGTCAGGCTGTCGCCGTCAGCGTCACTGGCCTGGGGTGTAAAGCGATAGCCAGCGCCTTCTGCAACTGAGGTTGACGGTGAACCGTAAATTACAGGGGCTGAATTCTCAACTACCGGCTCAGGTTCTTCGACAGGTGGCTCGGGTTGTTCAACGATTTCCGGCGGAGTCTCCGGTTCTTCAACGACTTCAGGCGGAGTCTCTGGTTCTTCAACGACTTCAGGTGGTGTCTCCTCAACGGGTGGCTCGCTGCCGCTGATGCAATCGGCCGGTGCGCGGGTGACGTCCTTCTGCACAACTAAATCGCCACTGTCAACACTGACGCTACAGGGAATAGCGGCCGGGTTATAGAATTTAAACCGCCAGTAGCCGCGTCTGTTGACGGTTTTCGTGCCCAGATAAGTATTAGTACCGGCGATGAAGGCTTCTACCTTCGAACCAGGTGTTCCACTGCCCTTGAGAACAAGAAGCGCCCTTCTTTCTCTCCATACGGCCTTGTCGAAACTGAATGATTCACTAACTGTGGCGTAGTCTTTTTCATAGACCTGCCCAGCTTGCAGTTGAGTCATCTCGGTTAAAAAAAATGCGGGGAGTAGAACTAGTGGTAGCAGAGTGTGACGAGCTTTCATTATACAACCTCAATTGCGAAATCCTTTGGTTGCTAACTATGGCGGTCAACACCTGCTTTTATTCACTTACGAGATCACAGTTTTATAGGACGAGATTCACATATTTTGTTGCGCCGCTCTACAGTGTGAAAGAGCTCGAAAATATGGAATTTAGATTGTTAAAAATATCCGAAATAACACTTGATCGCCTTGCCTTTTAGGTGGTGTTGGAAAGGGTATACAAGAAGTGAGAACTGGTCGAAGTGGTAACTGAGAGTTGAATCTAAAAAACTATCATGCAACTGAAAAATGAAATTAAATCTTGTTTATTAATTACATTCTCATTCGGTTTTTTTATGATGTTTTGAGCAATCAAATAACTGAATAATGTTCGATTAAAAACCGGGACAATTAGCTAAACTTATTTAATCTGAAACTATAAATTTATTTGAGCAGGATATGATTAAAACTCCCATCAAATCATTGATGGTTCTATTTCTGTTAAACAGCAATCTGCAGTCGGTTTTGGCGTCGGATTATCTCATCGACACCGAAGGCGGACATGCCTATATCCAATTCAAAATCAGTCATCTCGGATTCAGCTGGTTGACCGGGCGATTCAATACCTTTATTGGCGAGTTCAGTTATGACGAAAACAACCCGTCCGAGGCGAAGGTTGAAGTCTTGATCGACACCAGGAGTATCGACTCCAACCACGCCGAGCGTGACAAACATCTCCGGGATGAGGATTTCTTGAATGTTGAGGCATATCCCCAAGCAAGCTTCGTCAGTACCTCATATAAAGAACAGGGCAGGGGCAAAGGCCAGGCTCATGGGTGATCTCACCATGAAGGGGATTACGCGGCCGATCGAAATCGAAGTGGAACATATGGGTACCGGTAGCGGCCCCGGGGGTTTATGCATGCGTTAGGGCTGTGATCTGTGGCGAACCGACCTGCCGGAACGGTATCGGCAAAGTCATTGATATAGCCACTCCACACGAAACCGAATCTTGCGCCAGGGGTTCTCCTCTTCCAAGAGACGCACAATAGTGGTCTCCAACTGCTCACCTTGGTCCATCAGTCGGGCCAGGGTGCGGTTTTCGCGACGGGGTATATAACCCAGGTGCTCATTCTTGAACCACACGGCGATGGCATAGGGATCATGGGGATTGCTCGGTTCACGCTTGAGATGAAGTTGTTCTCCCACTCGCAGAAAGGGCCAGATCGATGCGGCACGATGGTATTGATAACCCGCCAAGGGTGATTCCTGGAGCATGACTCGGCGCCGCCGGTTGAGGTCCAGGTTGTATAGCATCGAGGCGAGGAAATTGTTTCTCTTCATGGGGTAGACTCCCTGCTTATCGGTTAGAGTGAGCATAACCGGGGTAGAGGCTCAATTCGTGAGTCTACTGAGGAGGCAGCACTTTCTATGTTGGAATACATCCTGTTCGATGAGTCCTCCTGGCATGGCTTCATCGACTATTTGCGCCAGCTGGGTCTGGAGCCGGAGGCCTCCGTTGGGGAGGATGGGTGGCTGGTTGCACTGCCGGAAGATCTGGATGAGGCCATGGATGCGGAGATCGAGGCCCATTACGATCTGTTGCTGGACAAGAATGAGGCCCTGGTCGCGGAGCGGGAAGGCGCGGCGCATCGCCATGTGGCTGGTGTGGATGTCGCTCTGGCGGATGGACGGGTCGTTCAGGCGGCCGTTGATCCCAAATTGATGCGGCGCCTCCTGGAATCTGTCACCCCCCTTGAGCTGGGGGAATTTGTGGCCGCTGTGGTGGCCGCTGTGGAGAATCCGGACCAGCGGCCCTTTTGTCAGCGTTGAGTCTCGGATTCCTTCTCTGGCTGCCTCTGAGACGCCTGCTGTTGCGCCTTTTCTGCCGAGATCCGCTCGGCCTTCCTCTTTTCCACCATCTCGATGTACTCCTTGGGGGTTTGGTGGATGTTGGTATCCGGGGGATTGTCACTGCTCTTCATGACATACAGGATACCGAGTATGAGTACGATCAATACGGCAAAGAATGCGCTGTTTCCCATCATGAACCTCCTGGTCAGCTTAGGCGGCCGCCTGAGCTGTGTGCATTGGGTTGGTGATCACAGGCCCTGCTCAACCATGTAATAGCAGTATCTCCCAGTTTCGCTGCTTGGCGATTTCCCACAGGGTTTCGTCGGGATCCACGGCGACCGGGTGTTCCACGGCTTCCAGAAGGGGAAGATCGTTGTGTGAATCGCTGTAGAACCAGCTTCCTTGCAGATCCGCAGAATGCTCTTGCAACCAACGGTTGAGACGGTTCACCTTGCCCTCCTTGAAGCTGGGTTCCCCCGCCACCTCACCAGTATAGTGGCCATCCAATCGCTCCGGCTCGGTGGCGATCAGATGCTCGATACCGTAGTGTTGGGCGATCGGGGCGGTGACGAATGCATTGGTGGCGGTAATGATCAGCAGTGTATCCCCGGCATGACGGTGTTTCTCCACCAATTGACGTGATTGGGGGCTGATGATGGGTGCGATCTTTGCCTCGAGAAACTCGCTGCGCCAGGCGAGCAGGTTTTGCATGGTGTTTTCGCGCAGGGGTCTTAAGGAGAAACGCTGAAATTCGAAGATATCCAGACAACCCGCCTTGTACTCTTTGTAGAAGCGATCGTTTTCCTGCTTATAGGCCTTACCGTCCACGATGCCTTTCTCTACCAGGAACTCGCCCCAGAGATAGTCCGAGTCCCCTGCCAGGAGGGTGTTGTCGAGATCAAAGATTGCCAATGCCATGTTAATGCTATGCCCTTACTGCCTTCTCAATGCCCGGAATTACGAGGTTTTCTGCGATCAGGATATGAACAGTAGCGGAATATCCATAATTAGCAAAGGCTTATGTTAAGCCACCTTGCTGCTCAAGGGGGAATATGGAAGAATCTATAGGGAGATCTTGCAATGTTTTGGCTGCTACCTTGATTGACACTGACGGTTTTCGACCCAATGTAGGCATCATCCTGTGCAATGACAATCGCCAACTCTTTTGGGGGCGTCGGGTCGGGCAGGATGCTTGGCAGTTCCCTCAGGGCGGCATAAAACCTGACGAATCCCCTGAAGAGGCGATGTTTCGTGAGTTGCAAGAGGAGGTGGGGCTTGATGCGGAGCAGGTTGAGATCATGGGTTTCACCCGCAACTGGCTGCGCTATCGACTGCCCGAACGCTATATCCGTCGCAATCGTGAACCCCTGTGCATCGGTCAGAAGCAGATCTGGTTCCTGCTGCGTGCGCAATGTGGGGAGGATGCCTTCTGTCTCGATGGTTGCGAGACCCCGGAATTCGAGGAGTGGCGCTGGGTCAAGTATTGGCAGCCCATCCGCGAGGTGATCTACTTCAAGCGTAATGTCTACACCAAGGCGTTGGAAGAACTGGCGCCCCTGCTCTATCCGGAAGGGTCGCCGAATCGATTCCACACCAACTATCTAAGACAGCAGCGGCGTTGAATCGCGCTCCCTCGAGGGTCGACATTCTTTATAATACGGGAGGTCCTGATCGACTTCTGTGTACAAATCCGCCCCTGGCAAGGCTACCTGAAATCCAACCCTATGCGTAAGGACCGCCGGCATGCTTGATACCCTGCATCGTATCGTGAAAGAGGTCAATGCAGCGCCTGACCTGGGACAGGCCCTTGAGATCATCGTTTCTCAGGTGAAGGGGGCAATCAGCACCGATGTCTGTTCTGTCTATCTCACCGACTTTGAACGCCGTGAGCATGTGCTGATGGCTACCGAGGGCCTGCATCGGGATGCGATAGGCAAGGTGCGACTGCCCTACCACCGGGGACTCATCGGTCTGGTGTGCGAACGGGCGGAACCGGTCAACCTGGCGGATGCGCCCAGTCACAGCCGCTATCTGTTTACCAATGAGACGGGGGAGACCCAGTACAAAGGCTTTCTCGGCGTGCCCATCATCCAGAATCGCAAGGTATTGGGTGTATTGGTGGTAAGGCAGTACATCCAGCGCAGTTTCGAAGATCAGGAGGTGACCTTTCTTTTCACCCTGGCAGCCCAGCTTGCCGGCGCCATTACCCATGCCCAGGCCAGCGGCGACCTGGTGCCCGAGGATGACCTGGCGCCACCCAACCGCTTTCTCCAGGGTAGGCCCGGGTCGCCAGGCGTGGCCCTGGGTACTGCGGTGGTGGTCTATCCTCCCGCCGATCTGGAGGCGGTACCGGACAGGTCGAGCAAGGATCCGGAGCGCGAAGAGGAGGATTTCCGCACCGCGGTCGCCGCGGTGGTGGAAGATCTGATGGCGATAGAGGATCGTTTCGAAGAGACGCTTCCGGTGGAGGACCGGGCCCTGTTCGACGCCTGGTTGATGATGTTGGGGGGGGACTCTCTGATCGGCAGCACGGTGCGAAGAATTCACGAGGGTAACTGGGCGCCGGGGGCGTTGCGTGAAACCATCGAGGAACACGCCAAGGTGTTCGACGCCATGGAGGATATCTATCTGCGGGAACGCGCCTCGGATGTCAGGGATCTGGGGCGGCGAATCCTGATGTATCTACAGCAGAAGGTGGTTGGACCCGTCGAATATCCCGAGAACACCGTGTTGGTCGGGGATGATGTCAGCGCCATGCAGATGGCCGAGGTGCCAAAGGGGCGTCTGGCGGGTGTGGTCTCGGCCCAGGGGGCCAGCTTCTCCCATCTGGCGATCTTGGCGAGGGCGATGAATGTGCCGGCCGTGATGGGCCTTAGCGATCTGCCGGTGAATCGGGTCGATGGCCGCTTCGTGATCCTGGAAGGCTATCTGGGTCGTCTTTATGTCTCTCCCGCACCTTCGGTGATCCAGGAGTATCAGCGTCTTGCGAACGAGGATCAGGCCCTTTTCAGGGAGCTCGAAGCGGACAAGGACCTGCCCTGTGAAACCACCGATGGGGCCAGGGTGCCGCTGTATATGAATACCGGTTTGATCTCCGAGCTGAGTTCCCAGGTCAGCGAGGAGTCCGAGGGGGTCGGTCTCTATCGCACCGAACTGCCGTTCATGATACGTGACAGCTTTCCCGGCGAGTCGGTGCAGGTGACCAATTACCAAAAGGTGTTGAGCGCATTTCATCCCCGCCCGGTCACCATTCGCACCCTCGATATCGGTGGTGATAAACCCCTCCCGTACTTTCCGGTGGAGGAATCGAATCCCTTTCTGGGATGGCGGGGAATTCGTATCTCCCTGGATCATCCCGAGATATTCCTTACCCAGGTACGGGCCATACTGCGGGCCGCCATCGGGCTGAATAACGTACGCCTTCTGCTGCCGATGATCAGCCATGTCCAGGAGGTGGATGATGCCCTGTTGCTGATCCAGCGCGCCCATGATGAATTGATGGAAGAGGGCTTTGCCGTCACCATGCCGAAGGTCGGTGTGATGATCGAAGTGCCGGCGGCGGTGTATCAGGTCGACGCCCTGGCACGGCGCATCGATTTCGTCTCGGTGGGTACCAATGACCTGACCCAATATTTGCTGGCAGTGGACCGGAACAATGCCCATGTGGCGGACATCTACGACGACTTGCACCCGTCGGTGTTGCGGGCATTGATCCAAATCGTCAACGGCGCCAAGGGTTTTCAGCGGGAGGTCAGTGTGTGTGGGGAGATGGCGGGCAATCCCGCCGCCGCTGTGCTCCTGATCGGTATGGGGGTGGACAGTCTGAGTATGAACGGAGGCAGTCTGTTACGGGTGAAGTGGGTGCTGCGTTCGGTCTCCCGCTCCAGAGCCAGGGAGTTGCTGCAGGCGGCACTGCGATGTGAAAAGGTCTCCGAGGTCAAACAGCTACTGGGCAACGCCCTGGAAGAGATGGGGTTGGGTGGCCTGATGCGTGCGGGCAGATGAGCCGGCGAAATGGCGGCGTGATGCACTTAGATTGGCTGAAGCAGTTTATTGCCATTCTGATCCCCTTCGCTGCAACCCTGGCCATCGGGGCCTATGTCCACTACTACACCATCTCGGAAACGGAACGGGTAACCTGGGAGTCAAGTGAACTGCTCAATGTAGGACTGGCTCGCAGTGCCCTCAACCGGGATCTCTCCAACGTCATTTCGGACCTTATCTTTCTTTCCAGTTATATCGAAAGGCAGGGTTTTGGCGAGGATGGCGAGTTACGCGCCCATCAAGTGGAGCAGCTCTCGTATACCTTTATCAAGGAGAAGCGCCTCTACGACCAGGTCAGATTCATAGACCTCGAGGGGCATGAACGTGTGCGGGTGAATTTCGCTTCCGGTCAACCTCAGCTGGTATCGCCGGATCAGCTGCAGGATAAGTCAAAGCGCTACTATTTCCAGGAAACCATGGCATTGAATCCAGGGGAGATCTATATATCGCCCCTGGATCTGAACATTGAAGAGGGGGAGATCGAGCAACCGATCAAACCCATGATGCGTTTTGCGGTGCCCATCTACAACAGCGTTGGATTAAAGAAGGGTATCTTTGTGCTGAACTATCTGGGCGAACGCCTGTTGAGTGACTTTAATCGCGCGGCAGCCAACATTGCCGATCATATTCATCTGCTGAATGGGGAAGGTTACTGGCTCAGCAGTCCCAGCAGAAGAGATGAATGGGGTTTCCAGCTCGACCATAGACAACGTTTTTCCCAACAACATGCCGAGGCCTGGCAGGCGATAGGCGAGCTCGGTTCCGGCCAGTTGCGTAGCGAAGCGGGGCTGATCACATTCGAGACGGTCACCCCCTGGAAGGTGGCCTCCCAGACGATGCACGGTATCAGCGGGCGTGGCTATGCAATACCTGCTGATGCCTCTCAGTGGAAGGTGGTCTCGCAGGTTCCGCAGAGGCGTTATAAGCCGGGTTTCTGGCAGTTCATCGGACAGCACCTGCCACTCTATTTCGCCATTCTGTTAGTGCTCCTGTTCGGTTCCTGGTTGTTGGCCGTGGCCAATTTGAGGCATCGCAACGCCCAGCGACAGAGTGAATATGAACGGCGCTTCCGACAGACATTGGAAAATATGCAGTTGGCGGCGATCAGTTTGGATACCCGGAATCATCTGATCTTCTGTAACGACTATTTTCTGCACCTGACGGGTTGGCGCCAGGAGGAGGTGCTCGATCGGGATTGGGTCGATCGTTTTATTCGCCAGCAAGAAAAGCAATCGCTGGAAGACGCCTTCAGGGGGCTATTGAATCAGAGCGATGTCTCACGGGATGTTGAGGTGGATGTGCAGATGAAATACGGCGGACACCGCAGGATCGCTTGGCACAACACATTGTCAACGGATTCCCAGGGACAGATCATCGGTATAACCGCAATCGGTGAGGACGTTACCGATCGGCGTAAGGCGGAAGAGAAGGTGCGCAAGCTCTCCCATGCGGTTGAGCAAAGCCCCAGCATCGTGATGCTGACAGACAGAGAGGGATTGATCGAATACGTCAATCCCAAATTCACTGAGGTCACGGGATATGAACCGAAGGAGGTTATCGGTAAGCGGCCGAATCTGCTCAAATCCGGTGAGATGGAGTCGCAGGAGTATGCGCGGCTCTGGACCACCGTGAAGGAGGGAGAGGAGTGGCGCGGTGAGTTCCACAACCGGCGTAAAAACGGGGAGCTCTACTGGGAATCCGCTTCAATCTCGGCGCTCAAGAATCCGGCGGGGGAGATCACCCATTATGTCGCAGTGAAGGAAGATATTACTGAGCGTAAGCGACTGCAGGATGAGATAGATAAGCACAATCAGGAGTTGGCGCGCACCCAGGCTCTGACAACCATGGGCAAGATGGCAAGCATGATCGCCCATGATCTGAGGAATCCCCTCTCTTCGGTCAAGATGTGTATGCAGATGCTCAACAAGCAGTCTGAAAACGAGCTGTTTGAGCTCTCTGAAATCGGTCTGGATCAGATCCGTTATATGGAGAACATCCTCACCGATATGCTGGCCTACGCCAAACCTGAAGCGGTCAATGTGGAGTGGGTGAATATGCAAAAGTTGATCGATACCACCCTGCTCAGTCTGCAGCGACGGGTGGAGGATGCGTCAGTTCAGGTAGCGGTCAATCACCAGCCGGGACTACCGGCGCTACCGGCGGATGCGAATAAACTCAGACAGCTCTTTTCCAATCTGATCGTGAATGCCATTCAGGCGACGGAGAGCCAGTCCGAGGATGATCGTTCCATCCTCATCGATACTCATCAGGTGCTGGCCGAATCCGGCAATACCATCGAGGTCACTATCTGCGACAATGGCGCCGGCCTGCCGGATGAGGAGTTGGATCGTCTGTTCGAACCCTTCTACACGACGCGCACCAAGGGCACCGGTTTGGGGCTGGCCATCGTCAAGCAGATCGTCGATCAGCATCATGGAAAAGTGGCTTTGAGTCTGCGAAGTGAAGGGGGTGTTTGCGCCAGGGTCAGTCTGCCGACCACACCCGTCAGCCACTGACCCATAGCACCCGTTCACTGTTCGGGAAGCTGATGCCGACCCGGCCGCCACGGCATTGGACAGGGTGGCGCAGATTCCTTTAGGCTAGGACTTATTCATTAGCTGTGAATACGTTTACAGGACCATGGCCAGAATCCTTATCGTCGACGATGATTTTGCCAGCTGCCGGACCTTGCAGTTGCATCTTTCCGGTTTGGGTCACGATGTGGAAATCGCCCATAGTGTGGAAGAGGGTCTGCAAGCTTCCCAACAGTTTCATCCCGAGGTCATCGTGCTCGATATCCGCATGCCGGGCAAATCCGGGCTCCAGGGGTTGCCGGAGTTCAAGGCTGCTTTGCCGGGTGTGCGTATCATCATGATCACCGCCTTCCACGACATGGAGAGCACCATCGAGGCGATGCAGCAGGGGGCCGACGACTACATCCACAAACCCATCGATCTCGACGAGTTCGATGCCGCTATCCACAAGATTGTGCAGAATGGCGAAGGGGAGTTGGTGGATACGGCCAGTCAGTCTCTCTCCTCTCTCTCCATGGTCGGCCACTCCCGGGCGATGAAGGAGATCTTCAAGAGCATCGGCATGGTGGCCAAGAGCCCGGCCACGGTGTTGATCACCGGGGAGTCGGGTACCGGCAAGGAGCTGGTGGCACGGGCGATCCACCGCAGCGGTAACAATCCGGAGGGGCCCTTTGTAGTGGTCAACTGTGCGGCCATCGTGGAGACACTGCTGGAGTCGGATATGTTCGGCCATGAGAAGGGGGCCTTTACCGGCGCCATCTCCCGGCAGGTGGGCAAGTTCACCCTGGCGGAGAACGGTACCATCTTCCTTGATGAGGTGGGTGAGCTGTCACCGGTTATGCAGGCGAAACTGCTCAGGGTCATCCAGCACAAGGAGTTCACCCCCCTGGGAGCAAAGCAGACCCATACCACCAATGCCCGCATCATTGCCGCCACCAATGTCAATCTATCCGATCAGGTGAAACAGGGAAATTTCCGCGAGGATCTCTTCTATCGTCTGCAGGTGGTGAATATCCACTTGCCGCCGTTGCGAGAGCGCAGGGAGGATATCATGGGATTGGTCCAAGCCTTGCTAGGACGTATCAATAACGAGCTCAATCGTAAGGTCACGCATATCACCTCGGATGCCCTGGGCAGGTTGCAGGCATACGACTGGCCGGGCAATGTCAGGGAGCTGGAGAACGCGCTGATGAAGGCGGTGGCCATGTGTCCCACGGAGAGCCTCTCAATCGACCTGTTACCGGGGGAGATCAGCGGTATGAAAGAGGGTGGAGAACAGGAGCCGCCGAAGGTCACCGGCGCCATCAGCCTGCAGGCGATGGAGAAGGCGCATATCAAGTATGTGCTCGATCTCGTTGGCTGGCATCGGGGCAGGGCGTGCGAAATCCTGGAGATATCCCGCCCCCGATTGAGGCGCATGATGGTGCAGTATGATCTCTCTCCACCACCTGGCATGGCGACCGAGAAAGAGGGAGATGATTGATTAAGCCTTATTAATTAGGAATGCATGCATACAATGAAGAAGTTGATCTATAGTTTACTGCTGCTGTCACTGGGTTGTTCCGACCAGTCGGCCGATCCTCAAGCCTCAGCAAAATCCAACACAGATGCTGCTACTCCCAGCTCCCTGACCGGTGACAAACCCTCGGCCTCACCCAATCCCCACGCCCGCCTGACCCCGGAGCAGCACATTTCGGTGGCCCTGCAGCACGCCCGGGAGGGACGCATTGAACAGGGGGTGGATATTCTCAACAGTGCCATTGCCCGGACGCCGGATCATGCAGGGCTGTTGGGTGCCCGGGGCGGTTTGATGCTGAGTCTGGATCAAACGGCGGATGCTCTGGCCGATCTTGAGCAGGCGGTGAAGCTGGCGCCGGACAGCGCCTTGCTGCTGGTGAACCGCTCCCAGGCCTATCGCAAGTTCAATCGTCTCGATGAGGCGATGGCCGACTTGGACAAGGCAGTGGAATTGAGCCCGAATCTGATCCCGGCATGATTCAACCGGGGCGTGCTCCACTACGGCAATGCGGATTACAAAAATGCCCTGGCCGATTTCGATCTCTGTATCGAGTTGGATGAAAAGACCGCAGGGCCCTATTTCAATCGAGCCATCACCCGGGATGCCATGGGTGACAGCACAGGCGCTGTGGAAGACCTGAATCGATTTCTTACCCTTACCGATGATGAAACCTGGAAGCTGGCGGCCAGGGATACCCTAAAAGTGATTGAAGAGAGAGAGGCTGTTGCAAAGTCTGAGTAGCCTAGATGATCCGAAAATGTTTAACGAAATGTTCAATGGGAAACAGCCTGATTGAACGAATCGTTCAATCGCAATTTTCGTTTTTCTGTCTGAAACAAAAAAAAGCCAAATGCGGATTGGCAAGAGATAAAAAAACTATCTGGCAATGGGACCGCTCAGGCTTATCACGAATTAGGTATATCTTCTTTGCTACAAGGGCTTAGCTACTCCCTTCGAACTATCCTCTAGCCCGAACATGGCTATCTCAACATCCCCACTGGATTACTCAGGAATAACGGCATAAATAGTGCTGTTATTCATGCTGAACCCAAGGGTTTAAGCAAACGATCAATCATAAGAGGGGGAGTCATGAATCGCATCGTCTTGGCAGTAGTGCTGATGAGCATGGCCGGGCTGGCCAACGCAGTGCCTGAAAAGGTGACGCCGGAGATGGCTGAAGAGAAGGGTTGTCTCAGTTGCCACGAAGGCATCGAGGATTTTACCGAGGGACGCATGTGGGACGACATCCTGGAGCAGGGCGCTTCGCATAACGACGAGAACGGCTGTGTGATCTGTCACGGCGGCAATCCCCTCGGCACTACCATGGCGGAGGCGCACAAGGGTTCTCCGGCATCCTTGGTGGAGAAGGGCGGTCCCAAGCTTTTCCTGCCCGACCCCGGTGCTGTGGGGGTGAATGAGACGAGTTGTGGACAGTGCCATTCCGGCTATGGTGATCGGCTGGAAAAATCCTTGATGAACACCGAGGCCGGTAAGTTGCAGGGCAACCTCTGGTCATGGGGTCTGCAGGACAACATGCAGACTGTCTACGGCAACTACACCCTGAAGGATAGCGATGGCATCGTACCGGCAGTGGGTACCAAGGCCTATAAGAAATACATGAAGGCCTATGCCAGCGCCCATCCCGACCAGATGCCCACCGAGATCAAGCAGATCCCCCAGGTCAGTCCGGACGAGGTGATGCAACATCCCAACAAGGCGGGGATCACCTACTCCCGTCAGCAGTGCCAGCGCTGTCACGTGGGTGTCAGCGGCCGGGAAAAGCGGGGTGATTATCGCGGCGCCGGTTGTTCCTCCTGTCATGTGCCTTACTCCAACGAAGGACTCTACGAGGGTGGCGATCCAACCATCGACAAGGGACAGAGAGGTCGTCCCCTGGTGCATCGTCTGCAAGGCGCCAGCAAGAGTCCGGTGCATGTGAACGGTCATACCTATACCGGTATCCCCCATGAGACCTGTGCCTCCTGCCACAACCGCGGCAAGCGTATCGGCGTGAGCTACCAGGGCATCATGGAGTTCCCCTATGGCTCACCCTATAACGAGCAGGGGGGCAAGCAGAACAAACTGCATACCAAGAAATACCTCTTCATCAAGGACGATCTGCACCATCAGATCGAGTCCCGGGAGGGTAACCCGGAGGGCGGGCTGCTGTGTCAGGACTGCCATACCTCCATCGATATGCATGGGGACGGCAACATCGCCGGCACCACCCTTGCCCAGGTGGAGATCGAGTGCTCCGACTGTCACGGTTCGCCCAATCAATATCCCTGGGATCTGCCTTTGGGGTTTGGCGAGGAGTTCCAGACCGATATCGACAAAGCCGCCCGGGGTACCACCAAGAAGGTGCCGGTGTTCATGAAGAAGGGTGAGTTGATCAAGTTGAAGAAGGGTGAGGAGTATCTGATCACCGCCCGGGGCAACCCCTTTGGCAATGTGATCAAGACAGCGGAAGACAAGGTCTTCGTCACCTCCGCCTCGGGTCTCAAGTTCGAGGTGCCGGTGCTGCAGAACATCCACAAAGAGAAGTCATATAAGACCAAGGACGGACAGGTGGCGATGTGGGACATCGCCCAGCACATGGAGTCGATGGAGTGCTACGCCTGCCACGCCGACTGGGTGCCCCAGTGCTACGGCTGCCACGTCACGGTGGACTACTCGGCGGGTAAGGATGGCAAGCCGAAATCCGATGTGGACTGGATCGACAATGCCAACTCCCGCGGCCCGGACGGCATGACCGCCGACGGCGCCCTGGGAACCAACGGTATCAAGTCGCCGGGCAAGGTTTCCGAGACCCGCAGCTACCTGCGTTGGGAGACCCCGATCCTGGGGGTCAACGGCGAGGGTCGTGTCAGTCCGCTGATGCCGGGTTGCCAGGTGATCACCACCATTATCGGCAAGGATGGTTCCGTGTTGGCAAAGAACGAGATCTGGCATACGCCAGAGGGTAAGGGTATCGACCATGCGGCGGCCCAGCCCCACACTGCCGGCAGGCTGGCGCGGAAGTGTGAGTCCTGCCACGACAATCCCAAGACCCTGGGTTACGGCATCGAGGATGGTCGCTTCATGCAGGGCTATGAAAAGGATCTCATCGTCGATCTCACCGATGCCATGGGCAATGTGATCCCCGGTAAGGCGACGGTACAGTCGCCGGCGATACCCAAGTTGGATCACGACCTGTCGCAGATCGTGACCCGGGAAGGCAAACAACTGGTCTCGGTGGGTTCCCACTGGCCACTTACCGGTCCCCTGCCGCAGGAGATGAGAGAGAAGATGGAACGCACCGGCGTCTGCATGGGTTGCCATCAGAAGCAGTCGGATGAGAACTTCTGGAAGAAGGTTTCGGAGCAAGGTTGGCTAAGCAATGATGCACATCAGGAGTTGATGGAGAAAGCGCTAAAAGCCTATGAGGCTAATAAGAAGTAGCCACTCGGTGGCAAAACGACCAGGCCGCCGGTTCACACTGGCGGCCTTTTTTATTCCCGGATGTGGCCATTGGATAGCCGCATCCCATGAGCGGACAGATCAGACTCGAGAATAACGGAGCAATGCAAAATGGCTAAGTTGTGGCAATGGTTTCGCTCGCCGAGCCGAATGGCGCTGGGTTCACTGCTCATCATTGGCGGTATTGGCGGCATCATCTTTTGGGGTGGTTTCAACACCTTCATGGAGCATACCAATACCCTGGAGTTCTGTACCGGCTGCCACGAGATGGATACCGTTTATGAAGAGTACAGCCACTCCGTCCACTACGAGAACAATTCGGGTGTAAGGGCCATCTGTTCGGATTGTCATGTGCCCAAGCCCTGGACCGCGAAACTGGTGCGTAAAATAAAAGCGACCAATGAGATCTACCACAAGCTGATGGGGAGCATCGATACGGCGGAGAAGTTCGAAGCGAAAAGAATGCAGCTGGCCAACAATGTCTGGCAGTCGATGAAACAGACCGATTCCCGGGAATGCAGAAACTGCCATGCATTCGAGACCATGACCCTGGGCACGCAACGCAACGACGCCAGATTTTGGCACCCCATGGCCATAGATGAGGCGTTTACCTGTATCGACTGCCACAAAGGCATCGCCCATAAACTGCCCGATCTTGATGGAATGGTGCAGGCCGCATCAGCTGCCTTCCAAGATCAACTCAAGGCGGATAGCCTGACTCAGGCGCAGTTATATTCGGTGCATCAAAAGCCCCTCTTCGCAGCACCGGATGCCTCCAGTGATGTGTTGGCGCATATCGCCTCCGGCGCCAGGTTGACGGTGGTTGAACGTGGTACCGAAGGTTGGTTGCGAGTGGAGGTGTCCGGCCACGAGGCGTTGAACGACTCCAGCAAGCTGTATAAGGATATCTCCAGCGGTGTTATTGCCGCGAAGGTTATATCCGCTCTGCAGTATAGTGGTGAGGAGGCAAGGATCGATCCCGATACACGCCTGAGCTGGCGCGCTGCCAGTATCAGTGGGTGGATTACCAGAGAGCAGTTGAGTTCGAATCTGCAGACCCTTTGGGACTATGCAAAGGTGGTCTATGAAAACGAGTGCGCCCGCTGTCACGCGGTCTTCGCGCCCTCCGCATTCAAGGCGCCGGAGTGGGGGAATACAATCCATAACATGCGGCGTTTTACCGAACTTAAGCAGAGCGATCTGGATCTGGTTACCAGCTATCTACAGCAGCACGCTTTGGGGTTGGGGGATATCTAAGGGCTGTGGTGTTGACTCTTCAGCAACCGAGGGCCCCCATGATCGACTGTATCTCCTCCCCTGATGCCTCCAGGATCGACTGAATAGCGTCGTGATCCAGGTTCAGGCGCTGCGCGGCTGTTACCTTTGCCCAGTCAAAATCCTCACCCAGCTTATCCCAGTAGGCGCAGAGATTGGCGGTAATAACCACATCTGTGACATCGGGTTTACCGAGATGGACCCGCTCCAGGTCGTCATGATCACTGGCTGTATTGGCAATGTCATCGCTGAAATGCCACGCCTCGAGAATGGCGTGGCCAATACCTGTGTGCCAGTTCTTCTGCAGCTCTGTAATGCTCTCCGGGTTATCGAACAGTTCAGGGTGATCCTTGAGCCGGGTGTAGATATAGTACTTGCCGATATCATGCAGCAGTCCGGCCAGCATCGCCTCATCGGGATTGACATTGGAGTGGTTTTTGGCGATCACAAAGGCAATAGCAGAGACGTTCACGCTATGTTGCCAGAGTGCTTTGAGCTGTTCCCTGATCTTTCCGACAGACTGGGAATCCATGATCTGTTCCACGGCGATGGAGACTGCGGTGCTGTAGGCAAGGTCGTAACCCAGGCGTGCTACCGCAGTACGCAAATCCTTGATCTGGGCGCCGCTGCGGTTGGCGAAGTTGGAGTTCGCGACTTTCAACAGTCTGGCTGTGAGCACCGGGTCGCTGCCAATCACTTTCGCCACTTTATCAGCAGACACATCGTCACTTTCCAAGGCCTGTTTGACACGTACCGCGACATCCGGGAAAGCGGGTAGTTTCAGCTTGCCGGTTGATAGTTCGGTGCCTAGCTGCTGCACAAATTCGAATGCGATGTCATTCATGGATTGAACCTGAAGAATTAATTGAACCTAGACCAAAAGAGAAGAGGCAACAGCATCCGACCTCTCTTGCCATACTAGCGGCGTATTCACTAGGAACTTAACGATTGTCCTCCATACAACTACTCCCTTGTTGGCAGGTGGAACTAGCCCGTAGCGCCAGTTGGCGGTTACGGGCGGAGAGAGAAGCAGGCCTAGAGGGAACCCCAGGAACTGCGTCGGCGCTGGAAGCGGAGATGGGGCAGTATCAGGCCGATAAGGATACCTGCGATGATGACCCCTGCGCCGATAAGGAACCAGTCACGGGTGGCTTGATTGCTGAGGTCGCGGTTCTCCTGTTTCAGCTCTTCCGCTTCCCGGGTCAGGTCGGCGACCTGTTTGCGCAGTTCATTGCGCTCGTTGGAGATGCGGATGGCATTGGATGCGGTTCTCTGGATGCTTTGCAGCTCCTGCTCCTGTTTGTCCTTTATCTGTTGCAGGGATTTGTGAGAGGCGAGCAGTTCACGATGATTCTTCTGTAGGTCCGCCAGGTTGCGGCGCAGCTCTCCCGGCGCCGCCTTTAATGCATTGATCTCATTGCGCATGGTTTCCAGTTGCGTGCGTGCCACCGGTTCACGCAATAGCTGGCGGGTGAGCACAAAGCCCTCTCTTGAGCCAACCCTGACCTTGCTGTAACCGGACTCCTTGTTGCTGGAGATAACCTCCACCGCGGTACCTGTATCGATGTATCGGGTGATGCGGTGTTTGATGCTTTCCCCCGTGCGCATGGCGATCTTGAAGGTGTCGGTGACATAGTAGGTTCTGGCTTGTCCCAGGAGCGGGAACAGCAGCAGTAGGCAGAAGATCGAAATAGTGAATCTCTTCATGGCAATCTCTCAGTCCGACGAATATCGGGCATTTTACAACTCACAACGTTCCTAGTTTCGAAACAGGCCACACTTTTAATAGCTGTTTACCTGCCGAGCAGAAGAAACTCCATTAACGCCTTTTGAGAATGCAGGCGGTTTTCCGCTTCGTCCCATACAACGCTATCATCTCTGTCAATCACCGATGCGGTGACCTCTTCACCCCGATGGGCAGGCAGGCAGTGGAAGAAGAGTGCATCATCGGCCGCTCGTGCCATCAGTTCATCGTTCACCTGGTAAAGGGCGAATGCCTGCTCTCGCTGTTTCTGTTCCTCTTCCTGTCCCATGCTGGCCCATACATCCGTGACCACCAGGTCGGCGCCTACCGCGGCTTGCAGCGGATCTCTCACTATACAGGCTTGATCATTTGCCGCTTGTAGGATCGATTGATCGGGATCGTATCCCTCGGGACATGCGATATTCAACTGGAAACCGAAGCGTCTGGCGGCATTGATATAGGAGTGGCACATATTGTTACCGTCGCCTATCCAGACCACTCGTTTGCCGCTAATCTCACCCCGATGCTCGAAATAGGTCTGCATATCCGCCAGCAGTTGGCAGGGATGGAGCAGATCGGTGAGGGCATTGATCACCGGCACCTGGGAGTGGGCGGCAAAGCGTTCCAGGATCGACTGATCGTAGGTGCGGATCATGATGATATCGAGCATTCGCGACAGCACACGAGCGCTATCCTCGATCGGCTCGCCACGCCCCAGTTGAGTATCCCTGGGAGAGAGAAACAGGGCATGTCCACCCAGTTGCGACATGCCCACTTCGAACGAGACACGGGTACGGGTGGATGACTTCTCGAATACCATGCCGAGATTCTTGCCTTTCAGGGGCGTATGGATATCACCTCTGTGCTGCATGCGCTTCAGCTCGCTGGCCCGGCGGACCAATGCATGCAGTTCGTCACTGCTGAGATCGAGAATTGAAAGAAAATGCCTAGTCATAATTGCTTTATCAATTCGCTGACCTTGTGGATGATTTCATCGCATTCGCTGTCACTGATGATCAATGGAGGCAGCAGCCGTACCACCCGATCGGCGGTGACATTGATCAAAAGACCCTGTTCAAGGGCTTGGGTTACAAGCTCTGGGCATGGCCGGTCCAGTTCAATACCGATCATCAGGCCGGAGACACGAATAGAGACCACGCCCTGTTGCTTGCCGAGCTTGGACTGTAATCCCTCGCTCATCCGTTCACCCAGTTGAGCGGCTCTGGCTACCAACTGCTGGGATTCAATGGTATCCAGTACCGTCAGTGCAACCTGACAGGCGAGTGGATTGCCGCCAAAGGTGGAACCGTGATTTCCCGGTGAGAACACCTCGGCCGCAGTGCCTCTTGCCAGGCAGGCCCCGATGGGTACGCCGTTACCCAGACCCTTTGCCAGGGTCATCACATCGGGGATGATAGCGTTGTGTTGATGACTGAACATGCGGCCGGTACGACCGATCCCGGTCTGGATTTCATCCAGCATCATCAGCCACTCGTTTGCAGTGCAAATATCCCGGATCTGGTTCAGATAGTCCGCTTCGGGGATATTGACTCCGCCCTCGCCCTGAATGGGCTCAACAAGCACAGCTACCACATTGTTGCTGTTGTTGGCTATCTCAATGATCGCTTCGATATCGTTGTATGGGACACGCACGAATCCCTGAACCAGGGGTTCGAATCCAGCCTGAACCTTACGGTTGCCGGTGGCGCTCAGGGTGGCAAGGGTACGACCATGGAAACTCTGATCCATGACGATGATGGCGGGATTCTTGACCCCTTTTTTGTTGCCATAGAGGCGGGCGATCTTGATCGCCGCTTCATTGGCCTCGGCACCGGAATTGGCGAAAAATACCCGCTCCATGGAAGCCAGCTCGCACAGCCTGCTGCCCAGTTTCTCCTGGTTGGCGATGCCGTATATATTGGAGGTGTGGAGCAGGGTGCCGGCCTGTTCGCACAAGGCGTCTCGAATCTCTGGGTGGGCATGGCCAAGCCCGCAGACAGCGATGCCCGCGATGGCGTCAAGATAAGAACGGCCCTGTTCATCCCACAAATGAGCGCCTTCGCCCCGCAGGAAGGTTATCGGTAACCGGTTGTAAGTCGTCATCAATGACTCGACCATGTAGATACCCATAAAACAAAAAAGGCATCCAATTTAGGACGCCAGTCAACACGTTATCCCCGCCAAATCAACAGGGAATCTGGTAGTTTACCTAGCCAAGTAGAGTTTTTCAAACATCATTTGCCGGTTATCTATATCCAGGCAGTGAGTGACAAATCGGGCCGTCGGGGTCAAGTCTCGGGTATCCCACAGGAGCGGATTGGGTGGTTAAAGTGTTGGAGATCGGATGGCGGTTAGGCACAATGGGGCAAGCCTGATTCATCAGTCACGTTGTGGAGGTGGCGTTTTATGTCGATTGCTATGACTCTGCATATCCTGGGCGTCATTGTTTGGGTCGGCGGGATGTTTTTTGCCCACATGGTGCTGCGTCCCGCGCTGAACATTGCCTTGGAGGCGCCCCTCCGGTTGCCGCTGCTGTTGCGTGTGTTTGATGGCTTTTTTCCCTGGGTCTGGGGGGCAGTCATCGCCATCCTGGCGAGTGGATTCTGGATGTTGTTCACCCTCTATGAAGAGAGCTTTGGCTTTTGGCTGGGATTCATGACGGTGGTTGGTGTCCTGATGTCCGCCATTTTTATCTTTATCTATGCCATACCCTATCAGCGCCTGGGGGCGGCGATGAAAGCCGATGACAAACCGAAGGCTGTGCAAGCGCTTGGCCGCATTCGGCAACTGATATTGGTCAACCTGATATTGGGACTTTTGGTCACCGTGGTTGCTGTAGTGGGTAAGTACGGCCTGTTTCAATGATCGGCGAGGACTGAGCCATTTAGTGATCTGCTAATTATGAAGATATGAATATGACTATTGCGACTTCCCGATTCATCCGGCGGCTCATTTCGTTATCGTGCATGGCGCTGTTTTTGGGCATGCCGTGTTTGGCGCTTGCCGAGGGGGATGTTGCGGCGGTCACCGACAAGCAGCTGGCAACCCACACCACACTGCTCAATCTGGTAAACATCAGGGAGAATATCGAAAAGGATATTGCGGCATTGAGTAAGCGTATTGCCAGCGCTGAGTCGGAGACACAGAAGGTGTCGCTAAACCAACAGTTGGAGAAGCTCAATGTGGAGCTCTCTCGTACGGTGGAAAATTTCGAGAATATATCCGCCGGTCTCGATCTCACAAGCCTGCGCGGTGAGGAAGAGACTCAATTCGATCTCAAGCAGGAGCTGTTTTCCCTGCTCAAGCCAGCCATCGACGAGATGAAGGATATGACGTCTAAGGTGCGTCAGAAATCGGAGTTGAAGGAGAAGATCGCCTATTACGGCGAGCGGTTGAAGATTCTCGATGAAGCCCTGAACAATGTGGATCAGTTAGGTCAGAAGAGTGATTCGGAAAAATTGCAAAGC